>JAIRVH010000045.1 GCA_031253985.1 Sphingobacterium sp. | reverse complement strand
ACATATCAAAATCCAAATTTCCATTTTCATCAAATGGTGATAACATTGCAGGATAAATTCCTTCCCATTTAAATTGTGCCATAGCGTATTATTTTAATATTTCTTTATCACAAATCTATTTGGAATAGCGAGGTCAATCTTCTTATGAATTAATCAACACTGACCTAATATTGACCTTTTCTAGTAAATATCACTCATAAGAAACCGGAAGAATGGCTTTCTAATTTCAAACACAGATTTATAACCTCTTTCTGCAAAACTTCAGATGCGTGTTTTTTACGGTCGAGATTGAATTTTAGCAACTTAAATGTAAGTTCAACATTTATAACAAGATTTACAAAAAATAGCCTGTAAAAGATATATCGCTATTTGCTTAAAATTTTGATCGCTATTACGAAACGAACAGCTGTATATAAAAATAACAAAGGCTGCACTGTCTGACAGGCAACCTTTGTATCGTATATAATAATTAAAAATGGGTAACTAGTCGCGGCTCTCTTTTTTATAAGCGAGGTAAAAGACAATTGGCAGTACTGAAAACGATAGAATCATACAAATAATGAGGCCGCCAACAATCATAATAGCCAGGGGTTTTTGGATTTCAGATCCCATTCCGTTTGAAAGTGCAGCCGGCAATAGTCCCATTGCCCCCATTAACGCAATCATTAGAATGGGTCGGATCCGGCTTTTTACAGCTTCATAAATAGCGGGTTTCAAGCGCATTTTATTCAACAGATTTTCTTTCATTATCCCTATTAAAACAATGCCATCAATCGTGGCTACTCCAAAGAGAATAATAAATCCGATACCGGCAGAAATTCCAAATGTCGTCCCGGTAACCCACAGGGATACAAATCCACCTATAAATGCAAATGCCAGTGTCAGCGAAGAAATCAGCGTATCTTTGACGTTGCCAAAATTGGCATACAGCAGAAGTAAAATCAAAATAAGAGAAATTGGCACAACATTCATCAGCTGCTTTGTAGCCCGTTCCTTGCTTTCGAATTCTCCGGCCCACACGACCTTATACGATTTGGGCAGCTTAACATCTTTTTCGATCTGTTTCTTTGCGTCGGCAATTGTACTTCCAAGATCTCTACCCTCGATATTGAATCCAACACCGATATACCGGGAATTACCTTCTCTGTAAATAAATGCCGGACCGGTATGATAATCTATTGTTGCGATTTCCCGCAGCGGTACTTTCTGATCATTCATCGTCGGAATGATAATATTTCCGATCTTCTCAGGATTGTCACGATACGATTTTTGGAAGCGGAGACGTACATCAAAGATGCGCTCGTTTTCATAGAAATGTGTCACAGATTGCCCCCCGATCGTCATTTCGATCACAGATTGCACATCCTTGGTCGAAACACCATATTTAGCCATTTTTGAATCATGCAGCTGAATCCTTAGTTCAGGCAAACCGATATTTTTGAAAACATTGATGTCCGTAATCCCATTCACCTTTTTAAGTGATTCGGCAAACTTATTGGCCTTATTTTCTAAATCCTGCAAATTCTCACCAAAAATTTTGATGACCAACGGACTTTTCACTCCGGCCACATACTCCTCTACATTATCCTGGATCGGCTGGCTAAAACCAAAATTTATTCCGGGAAAAGTCTGTAGGCTATCCCGCATCTGACCGATCAATTGCTCTTTCGACAGTTTTCTTTTCCACTCGCCTTCGGGTTTCAGTTCAATATTGAATTCGATATTGAAAAAACCTGTTGGATCTGTACCATCATTGGGACGGCCTGTTTGCGTCATGATAAAATCAATCTCGTCAAACTGCTTCATTAGTTTTGTTTTCATGGTTTTGGTCAACTTCACGGATTCTTCCAGGTTGACACTATTGGGTAAGGTAGCGCGGACATAAATTGCACCTTCATTCAGTTTGGGAAGAAACTCTGAACCGTAATGACTAAACCGGAAAATACAGATGAGTAAAGCTGCGACAAAAATTGACAATGTCCATTTTGGATGGTCGAAAGCTTTTTTAAAACCTTTAAAAATAGCATTGCGGCTGACCTTGGTAATCTTATTTTCATCTTCTTTGATATTCTTTTTCAAGAGGTATTTACACATGGCAGGCACATAGGTCAAACTCAGGATCAGGGAGCCCAACAAGGCATAACCTAGCGTGAAAGCCAATGGTGAGAACATCTTTCCTTCCACCTTTTGAAAAGAGAAAATAGGAGTCAATGCAACGATTAAGATCAATAAGGCAAAAAAGATATAGCCTGCTACAGAGCCGGCACTTTTCTTAATGATCCCTAGTTTGGAGATTTTATTAAAGCGTTCCGTCCCGAGCCGATGGGCCTCTCTTTCCAGCGAGACAAAAACAGTCTCCACAATCACCAGCGTTCCTTCGAGCAACAGTCCAAAGTCCAATGCCCCCATGGAAATCAAATTTGCAGGCAGCCCCTGTATTTTCAATAAAATAATCGCAAATAGGAAGGCCAATGGAATCACGGATGCAACGATAAAGGTTGTCTTCCAGTTGTTCAGGAAGATAAAGACAATAATCGAAACCAGTATAACCCCTTCTATCAGGTTTTTAGAAACCGTATGCACGGTATTATTCACCAGTTTTGTGCGATCTATAACGGGTTCAATCCTGACATCTGCAGGTAAAATACGTTGATTCAGTTCTTCAATTTTTGCTTTCAGCTTTGTGACCACAGCGGACGGATTTTCTCCCCTGAGCATAATGACGATTCCCTGGACAAGATCATCTTCCTGATTGAGCCCTACCTGTCCAAGCCGTGGTTTTGCCCCCAGTTCGATTTCGGCTACATGCTTGACCAAAATGGGTGTATTGCCGACCACCTTGATCAAAATATTACCGATATCATCGATCTTATCCAGTAATCCCACTCCACGCACAACATAAGCCTGATTTCCTTTCTGGATCACATCGCCGCCGACATTGATATTTGAACGCGAGACGGCTTCATAAACATCCAGTGGCGACAGGTTATAATTGGCCAGTTCCGTTGGATTGATCTTTATTTCATAGATCTTTTCCTCGCCTCCAAAGCTGACCACATCCGCGACGCCGGGTACACCAACAAGTTCCCTTTCGATCACCCAATCCTGAATGGCAGAGACTTCTTTAATCGGAAGGTTACTCTTTACTACATAGCGAAAAATTTCTCCGGTAGCACCGGATGGTGGCTCGATGGAACTTTCAGCACCTTCCGGCAGCTCAATTGAGCGCATTTTATTACCTGCATATTGCTGGGCATAAAAGTCCTCTACTCCATCCTCAAATTGAATCGTCACAACCGATAAGCCAAACAAGGAGATCGAACGAACATCCGTTTTCTTTGGAATGGTGTTCATTTCTTTGGTAACAGGCAGTGTAACGAACTTTTCTATTTCTTCAGCACTACGCCCGGGCCACTGCGTGATAATCCGGACCCGTGTATTGGTCACATCGGGGAAAGCCTCAATCGGCGTATGCAGGTAAGCGTATATCCCTCCGAACAATAATGCCAGTGTAAAAAACAGGACAACCAAGGAATGTTTCAATGAGAATGAAACAATATTTTGTACAACTTTCTTCATCCTATTTATTTATCAGTTCATCAAATACGATCAGCTCATTTTCGGTCAGCACCTGATCTCCCTCAGCCACACCAGATTTGACAAAAGCATATGTTTCATTCTCAGCAGCAATATCAACAGCTTGAACCGACAGGTCGCAGTCGTTTTTGTAGCGTACAACGAAATTCTGATTGTTATGGAGGATAATGGCATCTTTCGGAATTGCCAGCATACGCTCTTCCTGTCCCGAAACAACCTTTTCGACCAACACATCCACGCTCATCCCCGGTTTCAACCTCAGGTCTTTATTCAACAGCTTTATGCGCGCTTTGACCACACGTTCTTCGGGATCAAAGAAGTTGGCTACCTGATCAATATAGCCGTCAAAAGATTCACCTTTATAAGCCAGTGTAGTGATCTTGACAGGAGCCCCATTTTTGACAAAAGGTAAATTATTCGCATAGATATTGACCGAAACCCACACCTCATTCAGCTTACTGACCGACAGCAAATCGGCGTCATCGCCAACAGTCATGCCAGGACTCACCTTTTTATCCACGATATAACCCGCTTTGGGTGCACGGATGTAAAAAACACCATTTTCTGAGGAGCCATTCAGCAAACTCATGTTTGCTTTAACATGGCGGATTCCAATCTGCACGGCTTTCAATTCACTCTCCATCTCTTCCAGTTCCCGTTGGGAAGCCATACCATCGTTCAGCAGGCTGCGCAGGCTCACCAATTTACTCTCCGTCAGCCGCTTGCTATTTTCCAGTTCCCGCAACTCCTTTCCTAAATCATTGACGGAGGTACCTTTAAGCGATACCAGTATCTGTCCTTTTTCTACATAGTCGCCCATTTTAACCGAAACAGACTGCACGATACCGGGTATAGGACTCTTTAGCGCCGCAAGTTCATCCTGATCGTATTGGATAACTCCATTTAATGCGATCTGTTCAAATACGGTCCGCTTCTGTATAGAATCAATTTTAATTTGGTTTTTAAAGTCTGCACTAAGACAAAAGCCTTTTGCAGGGGCGGTTTGCGCTTCGTTTTTAGCTGGTTGACAGCTCCACAATAAACAAATGGATAATAGTGTCAATGGCGTTAAAAAATTACTTTTCATGAGACAATATCCTTTCCGATTAAGTAGACCAGTTCCTCCTTATACTGAAGATATTTCGCCCTGCGTTCCAATATTGATTCTTTGTTTTCCATATAATTATTGATAAAATCTATAAATTCAACGATGGTCAGTCTCCGCTGCTGGAAATTGCGCACATAGCGTTCAAGTGCTACATCCAATTTACCGTCAAAGCCCATATCCGTTGTCTTCAAACTCGTTTCAAGGTTGTTGAGCCGTTCCGAAAGAAATTCGATCTCGCGTTCGATGTCGATACGGAATTGCTCGATTTCCACTTTATTTTTCTCCATCTCCAGCTTAGCGATTTTGATATTCCCCTGGTTTCGATTAAATAGTGGAAGATCCATGGCAACGCCCAGCCCTATAAAATCGCGCATAATATTTCCGCCGCGGTCATAATTCATGGAGACCTGCAAATCTGGTATACGTTCGGCCTTTTCTATTTTCAGCTGAGCATCACTTTTTTTCAATTCGTTATGGATGATTTTATAGTCACTTCGATTCTCGAGGGCCATCATTTTCCACTCCTGTTTTTTCCCCGGGAGAAAATGCGGCATGCCAATCGTATCTGATATCGTGAGTGCGGTCCCTTTGTCACCAAGGTAGCGCGCAACTTCATTCATTTTTGTGATTTTTTCCTGTTGGATTTCATTCAGTTTGTTGCCAAATGCGATAGCCTCGCTCTGAATCCTGAGGTAGTCCATCTCACTTACATTGCCTTCTTTCCACTGATTTTGATAGGATTGTGCCAATGTCTGAAAGATGTTGACCTGATTACCGTATAACCGTTCTTTCTCCTGCAGGATCTGTAATTCGAGACATTGGCTTCGGAGATCATATTTTAGATTCCGCAGCAATTCTTCAAATTGAAGCCGCGCATTCTCTTTTTCCAGGAGCTGCAATTGTATCCTTTTTTTTCGTTTGCCAGCCATTTCGATGGTCTGTTCCAGTTCGATCGCCACCTGCTGATACTTGCCATAATTTCCGATCAGTGCCGGGAAGGATTCGCTGGAAGGGTTTTTCCAAAGATTGACTTCGGAGATGGAAATCGTTGGATTGGGCCATAGCTTTGCCTGAAGCACGGCAGCTTCGGCCTGCTGCATTTGAAAACGCTGCGCCATTAAGGTCAGGTTATGAGCGAGGAATACCTGTTCGATCTCTGACTTTCGCAGACGGTTTTCGGCCGCCTCCTGCGAAAATAACTTGCTATTCAGGCCAAGAAGTAAAAATAATGTAATACGTAGTTTTCTCACTTAATTTTGAATTTCCACAAAACTAAATGACAAGCATTATAGGCAACTTTAAGGTAAATTAAAGTTTGATTAGAAGAGATTAGAAAATGATTAGAATTTAGGGAATAATAGCGATACCGTTGTACCCATATCATTTGAACGGATATCAAAGTCTACCCCCTGATCCTTAAAAACGATCTGTGCGAAAGATAAACCTATGCCACTTCCCTTCACTTTACCGACGTTTGATCCTCGATAGAAAGTCTGTTTCACAGACTCCAGTTCAGCTTGTGGGATACCAATACCATGGTCTATAATTTGCAAAGACAGCCTGCCATTTGCAGCGGTCATCCGGACAACAACTTCCTGTCCATTTGCATATTTAAGTGCATTTTCGATCAGATTGGAAATAGACAGACTGAGGAGCATCTTATTGCCCCGAAAATTGAAGTATTGCGGTTCATCGACCTCTATATCCACTTTTAAGGGTACGGCAAATGACCTCGAAAACTTAGGGACAAGATCCCATACCACCTCATCTATGCGAAAGGTTTCCAGGGAACGCTTCAGGGGCTGATCTTCAGTCAGCAATAGAAAATTACCGATAAGCTGATTCAGAAAATTGACATGCTCAGTAATGGTTTCGGCCAATTCATGGTACTCTTCTTCACTTCTGACCTTCGTACCGAAGACCTCCATGGAGCCCAGGATTCCCGCCAAAGGCGTTCGGAACTCGTGTGAAACATAACTGACAAAGTTCTTTCTAATAATCATATTTTCACTGATCCGCCGGAGGAGCGCATTATAACTTTCAATAAGATCCTGTAATTCGTCCTTCGTTTTAATAGTTGTCAGAGGTTCCTGAATGGTGCTTAAATCCTTATGCTGAATTTCCTGTATTACTTTACGAATGGGGAGATAAGCATATTTACTCAGCCAAACCGACAATAAGGCGATACTGATCAATGCCACGAGAAACACAAAGACAAGCGTAATGAGCAAACGATTCAATTGATGATCAAAGTCTGCGCTCGACTCTTTGACAAACACAAAAAAATCGCCCTGATTATCTGGATAATACAACCCAAAATAAAAGCTGTCTTCTGTTTTAAAATAAACCGTTTTGTCTGTTTTCAGGTGGTGCAGTAAATCCTTATTAATTTGACTATCAAACCGCATCCCGCCATAACTTACTTTTCCTTCGGCATTATAAACGGCCACCATGGCACGTTTGACCAGGCTTTCATATTGATTTTTAGATTCCAGATGCTTTAGTGGGCTCTGTTCATCTGCCTCAAGGTAATAAATGCCGGCTATCTTTGCATTTTTTTCGAGGGAACTGATCAGATGCCGTTCAGAAGAATTATAAAATATCCAGTAGATGACCAGCGTTGCAAGCCCAAAAATGACGGTGAATACCAGCGTAGAAAAGAGTGTAAGGCGAATCTTTAAATTCATAATCAGTCCGTTGTAAGCATGTAACCGACGCCTTTGACTGTTTTGATAATAGACGTCTCACTACCGTCGTCTACCTTCCCCCTTAAGTAGGAAACATACACATCCACGACATTCGTATTGTTATCAAAATCAATTCCCCAAACGGCCTGCAGGATAGCGGTACGTGAGAGTGTTTTATTTCGATTTTCGATCAGGTACTTGAATAGTTTAAATTCTTTGGGAGAGAGATCGACATTTTTACCATTCTTATGGACTTCATAACGTTCAAGATCCACTTTTAAATCACGAATTTCCACGCTGCTGTCCTTTGCTACGTTTTTATAATTGTCACGGCGTACCAATGCTTTGATACGACTCACCAATTCCTTAAAGGAAAACGGCTTAACGAGATAGTCATCGGCACCACTTTCCAAGGCCTCGACCTTATCTTCAATCTCTCCTAAAGCACTTAAAATCAATATCGGAATATGATTTTTTCGATACCTGATCATCTTCGTAAACTGGATACCATCTATTCCGGGCAGCATGATATCGAGTACAATAATATCCAAAGAATCTGCATTGATCCATTCACGTGCTGCTTCCGCAGATTCAACTAAAATGACCTGATGCCCCATTTCTTCCAGACCTTTCACAACAAAGCTGCTAATCCGGCGATCGTCCTCTACTAAAAGTATCTGCATATAATACGCTGTTTATTTTTATGCGGGATTATAAAAATGATGAATTCCCCTTGGAATCTTACAAGTATACGAATTTACAATTTAATCGACCGGTAATCCATAGCCCCCTTTTCTTCACAAATCCTGTCCGCTGATTTTTAGGGTTACCTCGCTATTGGCAGCTTATACAGGGTTCTACTCGACCTATGAGGGACTGAAAGCCCCTGTAGAGCATTTTACGAGAGCGGCATCAAAAGAATTCGGTGAACGAGGTATTTCAGTTACAGCTGTGGCTCCGGGGCCAATGGATACGCCATTTTTCTACGGACAGGAAAGTGCGGATGCTGCTGCCTACCACAAATCTGCTTCAGCATTGGGCGGACTAACGGATATAAAAGATATTGCGCCTCTAGTTGAGTTCCTAGTTACCGATGGCTGGTGGATAACCGGCCAGACGATTTTCGCCAATGGTGGTTATACAACTCGGTAAAACAGCCAAGAGAAAGCATCCTAAAAAGGGGGCTTTCTCATTTTTCCCATCAAAAGGTAACGGCCTGCTTATTGATAAATTACAATTGCTCCAAAAAGCGGAGATAGCCCGCAACGCCCTGTTCTACCCATTCTGGGCTTGAATCATTTTCTATTCCATAAAAGACGAAAGGCTTTTGATAATCCGCTTTAACATAGTCAAAAGTAATTTCAAACGGACTTGTTAATTGTTCCATCGGGTATTTATACTTTCCCGATGCCCCATACTCCTGTTCATCGATACCTGCAGAGATTGCCAATGCAATTTTCTTCCCTTCCAGCTTGTAACCACTCTTCTTACCATAAGCCCATCCATAGGTAAGCACCTCATCCAGCCATTGCTTAAAAAATGGCGGACAGTTAAACCAGTAAAAAGGGAATTGAAATACAATTTTGTCATATTTCTCCATCAGCTGCTGTTCTGCTAGACGATCAATTTTACCATCAGGATACAACTGATGTAAATCATGGACCTCATAAAGTTCCGGGTGTTTCTTCAATTCATGGACCCATCTTTTATTCATTTGGGACACTTTCAAATTGGGATGAATAACGACTATTACTATTTTCATTTTTTTCATTTACGTATATATGCACAAGCCACCACATCTAGCCATTTCATGTGGGCAGTTTTAATAAACGACATGACTGTGATTTAAAAATAGCGACATAATTACTATTTTGGCTCATCGGCAACCCAATGTTAGGTACTATAAAAAATGTGTGTATGACTAAAATTAAAGCGAGTTCTACTAATTTTTCGAACAAAAAGAAACTCGAAAATGACTGTCCGGAAGTGTTTGCAGCCAATGTAATTGGCGGTCAGTGGGCTTTAGCAATATGTTGCTACCTCATCAATGGAAGTTTGCGCTATACGGAGATCAGAAAGTGTTTACCCGATATTACCGAACGCATGCTGACCCTACAGCTGCGGAAACTGGAAGATAGTGCAGTTGTAAAACGTACAGTATATGCGGAAGTGCCAGCACGTGTTATGTATGAACTAACCGAGCTTGGTTATCAACTTAGACCGATCATCGAAGAACTGGGTAAATGGGGAGAAAAATTAAAACAAGCTCCAGAATTCAATAAATAACCTTAATATAGTCCCATTTTTATTGGAGGCAGCGTGACGTTACCAGCAATTGGCCCACATGACGCTGCGCATGTTCGGCAGCATGAAACAACAGGCCAATCAATGTTGTGGGGATGCGCTTTCTTCCCAAAAAACGTTGCTCGGCCAACGTATCCGGATCGATTAAAGTTAATTTTTGCAAAGATTGTTTGATCTGTTCATGTAAGTTTTCGACAAGAGATGCAGGACTAATATCGACATTTTCTTTGCCTTCTCTATGGAGGTAATCAAATTGTTCGTCCGTTAGAGGCTTGTTTTCAGCATAAGTAAACATGCGATCAATCACCCCACTGATATGCTGTAAGTGAAAACCTACGCTGGCATTCCCACAGGGTCTTGTCCAGAGCTGTTGCGGGGACAGCTGATCAGTATAGGTTGAAACATCCTCTGCAACCTGCAAAAGTGTATGTGCAACAGGCTGCAACAGATCGGGAATTCCTGCAATGGGCCCGCGCATCCACACTTCTAAATTTTCCATAGCTATATAATCTCCTATTTTCTTCTATTTATCCGCCGCTATGTCCACCTCGCAAAATGTGTAAGTAAAAACAAGCTTTGATAAAGTAAAAATAATGACTTCTTTTAATTTGTTTAAAGAACAGCAAATTATTTTAAAATAAATTTGCATAGTGTAGAAAATACACTTACATTTGTATCATCATAATTTAGGTTTATAATTGGTTATTTAAGGTTTTCATTCTCCCCGTTTGAAAACCTTTTTTTATTTACACCATCATTATACGCTCAAAAACAGTATAGACTTTCTTCAGCATGTGCTATCCAGCGAATAAGGAATGCGCCGTACATCGGTATCCGGTATTATCAACAACGGGCTCAGACAGTGCCGATTTGTATCAATTTAGTTGAGATTATCATACTCTTCCAACTTTCCAGCTCTTTATAGACTGAGCAAGCAAATCGGATATCTCATAGAGACTTTTCATTTCAAACATAAAAAGGGCAATGTGTCACATTGCCCTTTATTTTGTATACCCAATTACTGGTCTATTACATCTTATAATACTGTTCCCAGCCTCTTGCAGGTGGAGGTCCGGCTAAAAGAGCATTGGCAAACTTATCATTGACAATTTCCTTTGTCTGTGTATTCAGTATCAACTTACTGTTTAAACGCTGTGCAATGACACCTAAACAAAACACTTGGCTCAAAGGACCTGCAATCTCAAAAGCTGATCGGGTCTTTTCTTCGCCTTTACAGCCTTTTAAGAAATTAGCGAAGTGGTTTGATGGTGATTTTGGCACTTCCGGTAACCGAGATTCCATTTCTTTAGCCTTGGCTTCTGGAATAATCTGCAGCGTACTGGCGTGGGAGCCACCTTTAAATATCAAATCCTTGCTATAAATAATTTTTCCGGGATTTAATTTAGCGGGTTCTAATTTCCCTGTACTTGGTGCAGGAATATTAGGGTCCAGTCCAGATACACCATAGCCTTCTGGTATAGGCGGCAAATTATCCAGTCCGTCATACCAATTAATATCTAATGCTGGCATTTTTTTCCTTTTTGGGAAATGAAATTTTAAGGTCGAAGACATCGGAAAGAAATACGAATTATGCCCATCCAGCTTCACCGCAGATACTTCTGTAGGCAGCCCCAAATCTAAAAACTCATGGGCCGTATCCAATATATGCGCTCCCCAATCGCCTAAAGCTCCCATTCCGAAATCATACCAGCAACGCCATTGGCCATTGACAAAATCCTTATTATAATTGTGGCCTATGGTCTGCATTTGCCAAAGATCCCAGTCTAATGTTTCGGGTATCATCTCTGCGGCAGGAAAGCCCTTCATATTCACGTCCCAGCCATGCCATCTGCGCGGCATATTCATGTGCGCATCTATGCGCGTCACATCTTTAATGATACCGGCTTCTTTCCATGCTTTAAACTGAAAATAATTTGCTTCGGAGTGCCCTTGATTCCCCATTTGGGTGGCAAGTTTAGGATTTTTCCGAGCTTTGTTTGCCATAAGCTCAACTTCAAGGAATGTTCTCGCCATTGGTTTTTCCACGTAAACATGTTTACCCAAATCCAGGGCAAGCATTGTTATGGCAAAGTGCGAAAAATCGGGTGTTCCGACACTTACAGCATCGATCTGATTGCCCATTTTGTCAAACATCACCCTAAAATCCTTAAATTTAGGTGCGTCGGGAAACATACCCAAAATCTCCTGTGTATGTTTAGCGCCAAGATCGACATCACATAAGGCTACGATATTACAGAGTCCGGTCTTATAGAGTTCTTTAATGATGTCTGCCGCCCTATTGCCCAAGCCCACACAGGCTAAATTGACACGTTCATTGGGTTTGGCTAGATTGACCTTTCCCAAGACACTATTGGACAGCATAACAGCTCCTGCAGCAATAACGGACTGTTTAACAAAGCTTCTGCGCGATAAATAATGATTCATAATGAGTCAGCTTAATTGGGTGTATTGATTTTTATACTGCGAAAGGAAACCCGATCACCATGGTCCTGCAAAAGAATAAAACCTTCCTTCGCTTCCCCAAAGTTCTCCCAGTCTTTATATTTACTGATTTGGACCAGATCTTTAAAGGCTTTGGAGCCACGCTCATAAGACAACATTTTAATGCCATTTAAATAATGCTCTACCTTGTTATCTGCTGTAACAACAACCCGACCTCTGTTCCATTCACCGATCGGTCTGCGCGCACGGTCATCACGATTGGATGTTATCAGATCATAAAGAGATGCCAAGGTGCGATTTCCATCCCGTCCCAGTTTCGCATCAGGGTGTAAAGCATCATCCAGCACCTGATATTCTAAACCAATAGCTGATCCCTTTGATTTTTCCTTTAAAGTCACAAAGTACTTAACACCGCTATTGGCGCCCGGAGTAAGTTTAAATTCAAAAGAAAGATCAAACACAGCGTATTTATCTTTCGTGACGATATCACCACCGTTGGTCGACTCCCCACCATCAGATTTTAGAACAGTCATTTGTCCATCCTTAACTTCCCAGCCACGTTCGGGGAATTTGTCACCGTGGATGCTTCGCCAGCCTTTATTGGTTTTACCGTCAAACAGCAGCTTAACACCTTTCTTCTTTTCGGCATCTGCCAAATCGTTGGGTTTCAGGTTGACGATATAGCGATCTTTTGGAAAACCTTTTGATTTAAGGTCGGTTGTTTTTATTTTAATATTCTTAAAATAAACTTTCTTTCCATCCAACTGCGGTGGAATACCATGCACCTGCAACCCGATAAAACCTGTTCTATCAATCGTGTCAACGACATAAGCTACAGGAATATCATTGACCCAGGTACGCAGCTCGTCACCGATTGCTTCTATTCGAATGTGATTAAACTCCTCTACTTTATAGGCTTTTTTGGCATTTTCATTTAAATCCAATGGATAAATCCATCCACGGCGTGCCTCGTCATATATTCCCCCCGTCCATGCACGTGAAGAGGGATCTATTTCAACTTGTCTTCCATATACGCGTCCGCGCCCATCATTGGCCTTCGGATCAAGGTGGCTCCGCGTCTGGATACCTGAGTTGGTTTCGTTGCCTTCAAGTTTAACATCCAGTTCCAATATGAAATCACCATATTCTTTTTCAGTAATTAAAAAAGAATTAGGCGTACCTTTTGTCATTCGACCAACGATAGCATCACCCTCGATAGAATAGGGGGCTTTTCCTCCCACAGATTTCCAGCCATTTAGTGTTTTTCCATCAAAAAGGTTTGTCCAACCTTTCTCATTACTCTTATCTGTCTGGGCATATGACAATACAGCATTGCTTACCATTGCTGCCATTAAAACAGATTTAAATAGTGTATTTCTTTTCATTGTAAAATTTGATCTTGAGTCTATCGACCCGGTTTATTTATTCATTATTGGTTCGTCAACCCTAACAAGACGACGTCCGTACTGTCGAAAACCAAGGGAGAATGCCACTTTTAGCTTTCGAGCCATACCGCATCCCTTTTACTTATCGGTCATGGTTTACATTGACTTAGCAAAACAATATATCAATTAATATAAGTGAAATGAATCAAATGATCTGATTTATTTACGAAAACGTTTGAATCACTTAAAAAAAACAGACCGTTCCTTTCTGAAAGAGCAAGCGTACCGTATCTCAAGGTGAAAACCAATTGGGTGAGCAAACACGTCTATCGCTCGCGCTTTCGAAAACCTAACAAAAACAATCAGTAAAAAATTTGGAGAATACGAAAATTATACACAACTTTAAAGCACAAACACCTGCTCTAAACAGGCTACAAGTTAACAGAGGAAATTTTTTATTTTAAAACGATGATTTTATCTTAAGAATACTCGTGGATAAAGTCTTAAATTAGTTTTTTTGCAGAAAAACTTACTTAATGTACAAACAGTAGCATATAAAATATGACAACCAATCCCATTAAGGTATATACAGTAGTTTCAAAAGAGGTAAAAGAAGATCCAGATTTATTCACGAATCTGGAAGGTGTCTTCTCAACATACGAAAAAGCGCAGGAATATATTGATCACTTTTTTGGCAGTGCTAAATATGGGTATCGATCTATTGTTACGACTTATGTAGATCCTTTTCAAGAGGAGATCCAGAATAACGAATTCTATTATAGCATTTCATCTCAATTCATAGAGCCACATTTAGAGGTTGAGATCTGCAAGACTTCTTTTGCTGTTGTCCTCTCCGAAGTCGGACAATTGCGTATCGATCCTGCAACCTCAGAGAAACCTTTAGAATTAAATTTGCACTGTTTTGCTACTTCCGAGGAAAAAGCAATGGAAAAATTCGAAAAATTGGTTCAAGACTATGCCAAAGAGCAGCAAGTTCAGTTTCAGATTCGTCCCTTTCGCGTTGCAGACTCGGATCAATGCTACTAAACTCTACTAAACTGTAATTACAGGAAACTCCATTAGTCATTTCAGAGGTTTATTTTTTTCCGGATTTCACTTAAATATTCCGGCGTGAATCCCAAATAGGAAGCAATTAGGTATTGCGGAACACGTTGTACAAATTCGGGATATTTACGGAGCATATCGTGATAAAACTCTTCTTTAGATAAAGAGAATAAATACTTAACCCGCATCTGTGCTGCTGCATAGGCTCTTTGATAGACATAGCGAAAATACCGTTCCATTATGGGAAATGCTGCAACTAATTTTTCCTGATTTTCCTGACTGATATAAATTAAATCCGACTTTTCCACTGCCTGAATGTAAAATGAAGTGACAAGCTTATGTTCGAAGGCCATATTGTCTGTAATCCACCAATTTTCTATGGCGAATTCGGTCGTTTGTTCGACGCCTTTTTCATTCACAAAGAATTTACGGAGAATACCTTTCGAAACAAAAAAATGAGATTTGCAAACCTGCCCCTCTTCCAGTATATTTTCTTTTTTCGCGACCGTTTTTGTCTTAAAGTACCCGAGTATACCGTCTAATTCGATCGGATCGACATCGATAAATTTCTTTAAATGTTCTTTGAGTTTTTCCAACAGTCCATCAATTTATTGTATAAACAAAGCTACTCATTCATTTTATTATAAAAAATACATTACCCCCCAATTTCAACCAGGTTGAATCTCCAAAGACTGACAAAATAAATTGATGTATTACGAATAATCCGTGGAACACAAAAAATCAGCCCATTGATCTTCGACAATGGGCTGATTCGCATTTACTGTATCTAACACGGTTATATCAGAAAACATCCTTTCTATAATAACGCAAAATTTGAAAATTTCGTATTTCTTTCATTTAATTTTTAAAATCAGTCTAAACTAGCAAACGCTATCCTTAAGAACCATCTATATTGTTATATAGTGGACTTCATGCGCTTCTGTCAATTGAGGAACTTCCAAATTATGGAGCATTTTATCCAAGACAGCATCAGGTAATGGATATTCCCGATCTCTATTCTGTGCCCGCCAAACTTTATAGGGTTTTTCAACATACAGCAATTTAACATAGGCTTGATAGCCAACGAAAAGATCAATCAGTTGCTGACGCATCTGGGAAGTTATATTGGTTGCATTCCAGATAAAATCCTGACCGCAGCGCAAATATTTTTTTGCCTGCTCTTTTGCTTCCTGTATAACCCATCCGTTTCTCCTTTTATCGGTAGGATCAATGCGATATTTACGCCTGATATCATCCAAGCTAATAATGGGTATATCTGTATTCATTTTTAGAATCTGATAATCTTTACCCATTCCCGGCAGACCTGAAAGTACAATAACCGTAGATTTAAATGTATCAAAAGGCACGTAGTCCACGTAACTATCTTTTCCATTAAAATACGTAAATCGCGCATTTTCGGATAAAAAGGAACGGGCAGCATGCCAGCAGCCAATCTCTTTGGTATACAGTTCAAACATATCCAATGCGTAGAGCAGTGTATCCAGATCGCGGCAATATCGACCTCTGGCATCTGCTTCAGCCAACAGTTTGAGCTGACTCATATTGACAGATAGCGAAGCCTCCAGAGCGCTCTTCATGGGGTCAGCTTTTTCCATGAGCCATAATGGCAAACCATGGTAGCGTACCAGGGAGACGATTTCCTCCCGCAGGGCGAAAGGAGTTTCCACATCACGAAATAAAATCTCACGTGTGGTCCGCGCGCCTTTTTTGGCATGATTAGGCGAACTGATACGGCCATCTGTACCCACGATTGTGGTTGATCTCTTTTCGACATCATGCAACAATGCCGAAGCCCAGATCAGCTCCTGCTTTTGGCGATCCAGCTCATGGTATTCGGGAAGCTCTTCAAGCTGATGCAGTACCATCTGTGTATGAATCGCCACATCGCCTTCTGCATGGTGCACAGCATCTTGCGGCACCTGTCCCATATCCCGGACCCAAGAAAATTGCTTTTCCAAAGCCCCCCAGTCTTTATCTCCCGATATTGTCCATTCCATTAAAAATCCCTCCTTTCCCAAACTAATTTTGTGCGTCGCCAGGATTTTGACCAATGTTCGTCGGTCTGCACGTGCCCCTTTCTAACATATTTAAAAACATTGTGCTGAAATTTGCCGACAGCATATGCATCGGCATTCCTGCAAACAAGCCCTTCCACCGTACAGGCTTCATCAGTCTTCGGATCGACGGATCCAAAGACTGAAGGCTGCTTAGCAAAATTTTCAACGGCTAACCGAAGCTGCTGCTCTGTCAAATCCTTTACCGTTTCAAGTTTTAAAACAGGTACCATGGGCAGATCAAATAAACTAGCATAAAAAGTAACTTCTTCCCACGAAAGCCATTGATCTTTAATCCGAGCTGCGAAAACATAGTAGTAATGCTCAAGTTTCCGATATTCGATTGAATGCACAGCATATAGATTTTCACCAAAAAACTCCAGATCATCCAGATCATTTTTTAATCTCGCCCAATGCTCCCGTAGCTGAGCTGTCCATGGTGAGGTGGTAGGTGCCGCGTGAGACCGGGCAAAAACACCCCGGCGTGAGAGGCAATTATTTTCACCATCTAATTTTTCTGTATATAACAGTTGATGGAAGGATTGTATATCCGTCCAATATTGTTGATTAAAACGATCGTCGCTGCTTGTCCCTGGTGAAAATGGGAAATGATAGGTACGACCATATTTTGTTGATTCCATTTTTAAAATTTAAGTCCATACTAAAAAATTGAAGACATAGGAATATGGGTAATCAAATCGGGTAAATCCCATTGATTACTTTTCCTCCTAAATATCGACAATGCATTACATGGCTTTACGTTTTAAAAATGGATAACATGAATGATCTAATGTTACAAAAGTATACAATTTATCTTAAATACTACGTGTTTCAATCTTGATATCAAAAAATAGAGCTCTTAGGCTGTTCATTGTTCACATATCACATTATATTTTCTATTGATAGGCAAAGGAATAAGAACTTTCAGTTTCATCTTCAAGGTTTTGATGAGACAATGTTAAATAGATGTATATTCTATCTGGGTTTCCTCAAAATAGGATTTGATTTACTATCTTTAGCTTCAATAATATCAAGCCAGGATTATAGCTTTTTCCAAAAAGATTCTACATAAATAGTCAGTTATTTATAGATTGACGCCCGATTTTATAGTAGTTTTTACGGTAAATAATTGCAATTGCGTGTAGCATTGAAATCTCATCAAAATTCTCTGGGGATAAACACCATGAAATAAAATCATTACCTTTTTTGGACAACTGCCGAATTATCGTCCAAGTTTTAAATATTAAAAAAAATACCGATATTTAAGATGACATCTTTATTCTTTAATTATTTTTTGTAAGCCTACAAATAAATTGCCTTTATGAATAGTTTAAAGACCACCGCCACCCATTTCCGGTATAAAAAGCATCCTGGAGATTTATTTAGAAACACTTCTGTTCAATTATTGCCTCATCCCTATAAAAATCAAGAAGACTTTTGGGTATGGTTTCACCCCTCTTACCATCGCAGTGAAGATATTTCAGATTTGGGTGACTTGTACAAACAGCTTCATGAAACTCCCTGCCAAGACAATAACCTTTTGAGTTCAAAAAATGAGTTATACTACACCAGTGTAGCGAAAGAATGTCTCTTAGAGGAAATAAAAACCTTGGAACAAAAGATTTATCAGGATTGCTTTGAAAATTTTTATTTACTTATTATCGAAGGCCATATCGAGCTGATTGACAGCCATCAAATTGAAAATAAATAATCTAACTCCTTTTATCAGGTTATGGATAACTTTGGTCCTCCTCACGATCGCTGAGATTTATGGCGATTATACCCGAAAAGGTATAACAAAAAAACCTATACCTTAACAACAATAAAGACAAACTATATGCTAATCGGACTAAATCTAGCTTTCCTTAGGAATATCATCAAACTTAACTATATTTATAAAAACTAAGTGATCCGTCAATTTATTTAGTCATTTGAGGGTTTAACCAAATGAAAAATTTTCCACAAATAGAAACAGAACGACTTATTCTCAATGCAATTACCACTTCTGATATTCCACAGATTGTTGAATATCTTCAGGATAAAGTATATTCGGACTTTACATCAAATATCCCTTACCCATACCGAAAGGAAGATGCTGAATACTGGCTCAAACTGGCCGAAGAAGCATTTGTCAATCGTAAGGGATTTACTTTTGCTATCCGAAATAAAGATAAAAAATTGATTGGGGCTATCGGGCTACACGATGAAGGTTCGGATAAGGCTGAGCTGGGATACTGGATTGCTATTCCATATTGGAATAAAGGTTATGTCACGGAAGCGGCAAAAGCAATCATTGACTTTGGATTTAAAGAACTGCAGTTTAACAAGATTTTTGCAACCTACTTTCCGCATAACCCAGCTTCGGGAAAGGTCATGGAAAAAATAGGCATGGAAAAAGAAGCGCTATTGAAACAGCATCTAAAAAAAGATGGTAAATATTATGATATTCCATTATATTCTATTTTTAAAACGGAGAAATAAAACAAGTATTTGTCGTGGATAAAAAAAACATCAAGTTACGCTGTGATTATACGTTTCCTATACTTATTCTTCTTTTTGGTTGTATTGCTATATTCCCAATAATAATTTCTAAGTATTCCATTTCTCTTTTAGGGATAATATGGGAGACGTGCTGTGGGCTCATCCTGTTTACAGGCGTTTGGAGATTTGAGCACTTCGAAATAACTGGAGATACACTTACTAAAGTAAACTTAGGTGGATTATATCGAAAGGATTTAAATATGTGTCATATAACCAGATATACAAAAAAAGTGATTGATATGAGTCAACTTCGAAATCCGGTCAATATCATTAAGTTATTTTGTAAAGAGGAAAAATATTTTAAATTCAGAACCATAAAACTTCAAACTACAGATCATTTAACCATGGTAATAAATGAGAGAAATATGCATAGCGAGGATTTCAAAAAATTATACCATATAATCAAAACCTATCAGAAACGACAAGTCAAGTCTAAACCTCCGACTGTTGCGGAAATTGACTAAATTTAAACAACCGATAATCATAAAGGATAAAACATGAAAATATTTGCATTCGCAGGGAGTAATTCTTCCACATCGATTAACAAACAATTGGTCAAATTTGTACTTAAGAGCTTCGAGGGGCACGAGATTAATTTGATCGACCTGAATGACTATGACATGCCAGTTTTTTCTGTAGACCTGGAAAAAAATGGATTTCCACAGGAAGCACAGCTTTTCCTGGACAATATAGCCGCCAGTGACGTTATTATTTGCTCCCTAGCTGAGAATAACCGCTCCTACAGCGTTGCATTTAAAAATGTATTCGACTGGGCATCTCGGATCAATGTGAAAGTTTTCCAAGATAAACCCATGTTGCTCATGACTACTTCACCGGGCGGGTATGGTGGCGGGAATGTGATGGCCGAAGCCCAAAAGTTTTTCCCGCAATTTGGAGCTATCATTAAAGAAACATTTTCACTCCCCAAATTTTACGAAAATTTTGATCAGGATAATGGCGTAATCAGTCCTGAACACCTCAATAGTCTGAAGGAAAAAATAGCGGGCTTTAAGCAACAAATTTCCTCCTAGCGGCATTCTGCTAAAAATCTATTTGCCTTCTCGTGCATTCTGCATAACTTATGCAGATGTACTGAGTACATATTACTTTGCATATTATTGACTTTTTGCTTACCTTTTCTTTGCTTTCAAAGCAAAGAAACACCAATAAAACACCAATAAAACGACAAAGAAATAGCAAAGAAGAAGCGAATCAGCACCCTAGCAATCCCAAAGGAATAGCGAAGAAATAGCAGAGAAACACCAAAGAAATAGCAGAGAAATAGCGAATAAGCTGCAAGCCGTTACATTAGCCCTCCAAAGAGCAGTGCTATAACAGAAAACTGAGCCCATAGCGATAGCTGCTATTAAAAGTTCATAATTAAGGAGAGGCAATTTGCCCCTCCTTAAAATTTATTTAAGGAGCTCTTCGAGTTTCTCCATCAACTTTACTCCTTTTAAGTTAATGCCAACGATCTTCCCTTCAGGAGAGATCAGATAATTTTGCGGAATAGCCTGAATACCGTACAATTGAGCGGCTTGATTTTGCCAGCCATTCAGATCTGACACCTGAGGCCAGGTCAGTCCATCCTGTTCTATAGCTTTCATCCAGTTATCCTTCTTACCTGGTTTATCCAATGAGACCCCCAGTATCTCAAATTTTGCTCCCTTAAACTTTTGATAAGCTTTAACCAAATTAGGGTTCTCAGCACGGCACGGACCACACCATGACGCCCAAAAATCCAATAGCAGGTATTTACCTTTAAAATCTGAGAGTTTAAACTCTTTACCTTCGGGCGTCATTTGCGCAAAATCCAAAGCTGGCTGTCCAATTCCTAGCTTTTTTGCCAGTTGAATATCTGCTTCTAATTTTTTCCCGATTGCTGTCTGTCTTAATCTTGATGACAAATTGAAAAATAAAGGTTCAGTGGTAAACACATTATCATCGTAGCCAGCAACTTCCTGCAAGGCCAATAAACTGAAGTAATTGTCTGGATTATTGGCTATAAAATTTCGTTGCGCCTTCTTACGCTCTGTTTCGATCTTGTCTATTTCTAGCCCAATTTGGTTGAGTGCATTTTCATCACGATTTTTTGCTTGATACAGATCAGCTCTTTTAGCTTGCTGAACCATGAGCTTCTTCTCATAGGAGCTTAGATAATCTTGATACTGCTTATAGGCTACCTGCAGTTTCCCGCCTTGTACCAGGGAAGACTCGAAAGGACCTTGAACGTTGATTTGCGTATTGGGTTCCTGAGAGTCTACATAAAATGTAAGACGCTCCATAGGTTTTCCTTTGCGGTTAAAGAAGGAAGCTCCATCTTGGGAATAAAACAACATGACTTGTGTCGGTTCAATTATTTCGCCTTTGTAGATAACTTCATTGGAAACAAGATTGATTGAATCAATTGTTAATTTCCTGTCCACAATATAACGTACAAATATTTTAGATTTTGCCGGGAATTGTTTTCCCTTGATTGTTAATTGAAAACGATGTCCTTGAGCCAATACTGTACCTAGACAGCTTAAGGCCAAGAATATTGATGTAACTATTTTCTTCATGTTGGTCATTACAGTGTTTTAGCACGCTCTACAAGGGCATCGGCTAGTTTAATAATTTTTGAAGTCTCCAATTCAGCCAAGCCTCTCGCGGCTTCTGCCGCTTGAACAGCTTCTTTCTTTTTCTTCAATGCAATACAGATATCTGCCAAAGTCCCCTGATTGGAATAACTTGCAGGATTCAATATTGCGGCCTGTTTGGCCAATACATAGCATTGCTTTAGGATCACTGGATTTGCAACATTTCCTTTCGCACTGGCATTGCGACGGGCAATAAAACTCAGCCGTTCGTCTTCATTCTTTAACAGCCCCTTTCTCAATTCATTGGTCAGCACAACAAACTCCTTATCTGTACCATGGGCCGCAGTCCATTCGACCTTATACAGCGCAGCGTCAATTTTTTGCTCTGGATCTTTTAATCCCTCAAAATAGGCTACTCCAGCATTAAATTCATCTACTTTATTGTCCCTGATATAGCCGTACATTGCATATCGCAACAGCTGTGTCTCCTTTTTCGCAAAATCTGCCGGCACCGCTATACGTTTAAAATAAGATTTGTTTGATTCAAAAAATTTACCGTAGCGATCATCGAGACTTTGCGCCATCATTTTTATAGTTTCCCATCCATTTGGACTCCTTAAAAATTCATCAGTCGCCACGCTATCCAATGCCTTTTTTGCGGCATTCGCAGCTTGACTATCGGTCTGTTCCATGACCTTAATGTAACGTATCAGGAAATTCGACTCCCGCATTCCCAGCTCATACGATTTGCGTAAATTGGGGATCTGAAAATTTGGGTCATTCGCTTGCTGCGCTTGTTTCAGGAATATATCAGCCTCCATACGGGACTGCGTTCTATAGATCAATGTCCCCTGTCCATCTAAAAACAAATAAGTTGGGAAGCTCCTGATTTGATATAATTTAGCAATATTTACCCCCTCTCCGATCTCACAATCAAACTTCGTATTAATAAATGTACTATTAAAATAAGCGGCTACTTCAGGCTGCGAAAACACATTCCCTTCCATCCATTTACAAGGGGCGCACCAGGACGTAAATCCATCTAGGAAAATAAGCTTATTTTCTTGCTTAGCCAATTCCTTTGCCTGACCAAAACTGATCTTTTGAAACTGTATATGCTCTTGGGCGAGCAATAGCATTGACTGTGCAAAAACCATTGCTGTAAGTAATATCTTTTTCATTTTTTTTCATTACGGTCCTCCTCAATTTCTGTTGTTATAAAAATTGAGGAGGACAAGGTCTATAAAGATTTCTGTTAACGTTCGTACTGTGGAATTCCGGGATTCAAAGACAGTACCTTTGGCGGAACCGGAAGTATCAGCCGCAGATCCGTTGATTCCATTTCGAAAACTTTCCCCGCCAATGGATGTTGAATTGACTTTTTAAAGTTGTCTGCTATGGCAAGTCGCTTCAGATCGATTAACCTATCTGATGCCATAAATGGCATTTCACGGCGTCTTTCATCGAGTACTGTCTGTAAAACAACTTTTGGATCGGTGGAAGTTATGGATTTGTTACTTTCTATCCGACTATTTCTTAAGGTATTCAAATAATTTAGCGCCTCTGTAGTATTGCCTGTTCGAACAGCTGCTTCTGCAGCAATCAAAAATAATTCGGGCGTATTAAATCCTGTACTAAATTCAACATAAGGTGCAAATAATACCCGACCCGGGAATTTAACGAGATTAGGTCCAAATGAAGCTTGATCCCGGCAGAAAAATAATTGATAACGTTTATCAGTTGCACCTGCAGGCAAGTCTTTGGCATACGTTTCAATCAGTTCTTTTGAAGCATAAAATTCGGCATTTGGACTACCTAACGAACTAGTCCCCAATCGAGACCACACCGCTTCCATATTGGTTCTGGAGTCGGGAAACTGCACTGAATTATCTGTTTTTAAACAAACACGTCCCCAAGTCGTCTTATCCTTATTGGTATATAGGCTATAATCGATGAGTGTTTTATTCAAAGCAAGTGCTTGTTTTGCATTCTCCAGGGCCTCTTTGTATTTTCCCTGATAGAGATAAACGCGACTTAAAAAAGAGAAGCCGACTGAACGCACAGCTTGAAATCTATTTGACTGCACTGTACTCAAATTTGGCAGCGCATCATTGAGATCGCCAAGTACCTGATCATAGATCGCCTGAACAGATACCCTTTCGTATTTTTGATTGATATCTTCTTTCAGCACCAAAGGAACTCCCAGATCTTTCGTAGCGCTTGCCGGATTATAGTGAGCCGCGTATATATTAACCAGACTGAGGTATTCAAACGCGCGGCCGACCTTAGCCTCGGCCCATATTCTTTTCTTCTCCGCATCAGTACCTTCAGTTGCTGTCAGTACATTATTAATAACAACATTGTAAGTAAATATATGGCTGTAAGCTGATTCCCAATACGGATCGTACTGGCCGTCTTCAAATATTGCACCATGAGCAAAGCTGTAAAGTTGTTTTTTTACATAGTCGTAGTAATCATAGCTTGCTGCCGATTGTACATCCTGAGGGTCTCCAGACTGTAAATTATCTGCTAAATAATTTGGATAAACTGCGGAAGCCCTAACCAAAGATTGATCGTTTAGAAGCAATTTGTAGTCATTCAGATTTTCTGGAATTGTAAACCCCTTTGGCTTTATATCCAGATATTTATTACAGCTATTCAATGTCAATAAACCGAATAGTAATCCTATATATATTTTTCTCATTGCATTTTCTTATTAAAATCCTACAGATACACCTAAATTGTATATTGCTGGTGCTTGAATACCTCTATTTGGACTTGTCACTGTACTATATCCAACCCAAACTTCAGGATCAAGATTATCCTTGTTCGCTACCCAACGCCATGCATTCAGTACTTGTGCCGTCAGTCGTACATAGGAAAGTTTAGTCGGCGCAATCCATTGCGCAGGAAGGTTGTAGGATAATGAGATATCTCTCAGTTTAATGTAATCAGCCTTCTGAACAAATTTATGTGCGGCATTGAAAATATCCGAAATATTACCTGAGGCAGCCGTGATAAACGCAGGAGCAATGTCCGGATTATTTTCATCCCCAGGGTTTTTCCAGTAATTTAACCACAGTTTGTCGAAGTTGCTATTGTAATTAAGCTCCGCATATTTACTGAGGAATTCGGGATGCACTCCCCGCATCACGTGACCTCCATTGAAAATAAACATAAAGGAAAGCGTCAGATCTTTGTATCTAAATCCATTTCTAAAGGAAACATTATAAGGCGGTATTGCTGTCCCCTCATAGATTAAATCGTCGACCGTCAATTTTTGAGTCGTCTCCACCAGACTGCCATCAGCCTTTCGTGCCAATGGTCTACCTTTGTCATTTAATCCCGCATAGTCTATACTATACAAACTACCCATTGGGATTCCAACGCGATTTTGAGGAGCATAATAGTAATAGTACGGTGTATTCTGCTCAACATACAGATTGGTAATCTTATTTTTGTTGTAGCTAAAATTTATTGTGCTGTTCCAGCTAAAGTTTTCACGTTGAATTACCTTACCGTTCAATCCCAACTCGATCCCCCTATTCTGCATATCACCATAATTAAGCAGAACCATATCCCACCCCAATGTTGGATCTAAAGGTGTATTCCCCAATAAGTCCGAAGTTTTCTTATTGTAGATATCGACTGTAGTTAGCAACCTGTCTCTAAATAGCGAGAAGTCAAAACCAACATTGAATACTTTTGTCCGCTCCCAACGCAACAATGGATTGGGCGGAGAATCTATGTAGGCCTGCATTTCACCGTTAAAGTAGTTTAAATTATTGTTCACACGAGAAATCAAATATGGTCCATTATCTTTTGGCACATTTCCATTTACCCCATAAGTAGCACGTATCGACCAACGATCTAAAGGTTCCCAATCTATTTTTGGCAAATGATACAAAGCCCCTATTGACCAAAGCGGCTTGTATTGATTTTTGATATTTGTGCCAAACAAATTGGATTGATCCATCCGGATACTTCCGCTTAAGGTCAACTTGCGATCATAGGTATACGATCCATTAGCATAAAAGGAAATGAATCGATCCACTAAATCTTTAAACCCGGTCTCTTTTTTTAAAATGGAGTAGCTATTAAAAAGCGCTTGTGTGTTTTGAATTTGTATACCGAAAAGCTCTTCATTGATTCCCTTGTATACTAAACTATTTTCATCGTAACCGTATTTATAGATATTTGTATATCGATTATTAATCTGTCTTCGCTCAGCTCCAGCAATCGCTACGATTTCATGTTTGTCCTGACTATTGTGCTGGTAATTAAATTGACCACGCAATGTATAGCTATTGACATCGTTACGCTGTTCGGCAAACTGTCCTCCTTGCGGCACATTGCGTTTGATTAATCCATCTTTTCCGATTTGTGTCGCGTCATTGATCATCCCAACAACCGATTGGGCATTTTTTCTATTCAATGTGCCATTATACCCTTCCGTCCGTTCACTTTGATAGGACAGATCGAAGTCTAGCCCCTTGATAATCTTAAAATTGGCAGCAAAATTTAAGTTAAGGTATTTATTATAGAACTTTTCGTGGATCGCTGCTACATGCTTTAAAGGAATATAGGTCTCATCTTCTAGCCCCAAGGCATTCAAACGATCAATCTCAAATTGAGATTTTGAATTATACCATTGAGCCGGAGAGCCATCTTCATTTTCAAGTAGATAATAGGATGCCTTGCCACCGATATAATTATCGTAGAAATTAAAGCCGATATCACCCTCTCTATTTTGATTCTTTCCCAGGACATTTGCTCGTAAACTAAACCAGTCAGTAAACTTAAAATTATTTTTCAGGCTGAATCCCAGTTCCTTATTTGTCGCCCGTCCCTTATTGTAATCTCCTGGCTGCGTATAATTGAGAGAATAATGATATGTATAACGATCGGATCCGCCCGAAACAGCGAGGTTATGCTGCTGATCGAATCGGGTCGTATTCAGAAATTTATCCATTTGGGTGAAGCGGTCACGGTTTCGATATACATCAAGGCGCTTCTCCATCTCTTCTTCCGAAATCACTCCACCTTTGCGATCGTACAAAATTCGATAAACATCGTTCATCGATTTTCTCGGATCGATGGCCGCATAATCTCCTGAACGATAGTTAAACATTTCTTTTTGAAAGTTGACCAGTTCTGCACTGCTCATCTGATTGAGGTAGCTACGGCTTGGAAGCCCCCTAAAGGAAAGTGTATTGCTGTAATCAATCTTTGTTTTGCCTGCAGAACCTATTTTTGTCGCAATAACAATAACGCCGTTGGAGGAACGTACGCCATAAATAGAGGCTGCCGACGCATCTTTTAAAACGGTTATGGAAGCAATATCATTGGGATTAATAGCTGTTAAGTCACCTTCAAAGGGCATACCGTCAACGACGATCAGGGGTGCAGCCTGTGCGTTGATTGTAGATCGTCCGCGAACCTCGATAGCCAGGTTATTTTTACTATTCTGCGGACTTGAGGTGTTTCGTACTAAATTTAATCCGGGCAACAGTCCATCAATTCGGTCCAATAAATTAGGCTGGAGCCGCCCCTCCATGTCTTTAGCCGTCACCTGAGCAATTGAACCCGCCGCTCTCTCTTTGCTTATTTTTTGGTATCCCGTATTGACGGTAATGTTCACCTCCTGCAATTGCTCATCCAAGGCGCGTAAACTAATCGTCCCCAAGTCGGGCTTAGCAGCAATTGTCAATGGCGCAAAGCCCACCATAGTTATATCCAAAAGGCTATTTGAACTAATACCATTAATTTCAAAATGACCATTCTGATCTGTAACAGCTCCTTTTGGAACACCTTTTATACGAATAGTCGCCCCTTCAAGTGGTCTGTTGGTATAGTCAACAATAAAACCTTTCACAGTCATTTGCTGATAGGACATCAATTCCTGAGCGCTGGATAGCTGTGTCCGATTTGATTTTTCACGTATGACAATAATCTTCCCTTTGATCTCAAAATCTAGATTTAAGTCATCCAATAACTTTTCAAGCGTGATTCCTAAAGGCTCTTTGCTAACAGCTAAGTTAACCTTAGTATCTGGATCTATGGTTTTCGCAGCCCATACATAAGAGTAGCCTGTCTGCTTATTGATCTTTGAAAAAACCGTTCTTAGCGATACTGATTTTTCATGTATCGATATGTCCTGTCCATAAGTTTTAGCCCCAACATGAAGCAAGCAACAAGACATCATGATAGTCGTAAGCGATATGCGCATTATGTTTCCCCTCCATTGCGGCCTACCCCAAATATCTGGGTGATCGCTGTTTTTCATATGTTGCATTTGGCCGTTTAGGGCACGACCAAGTTGTGCATAATTTTTATACATTTGTTTTAGGTTAAGAATTAAAATTCTGTTTCAGTTAGAATTGCTTGATCAGAAGCCCTAGATGTTGCAAGCGTTTAGGGTTTCGTCTTTTCATTTAGGTTGTTTTTTCTACATAAATGGTCTTTCCTTTAAATTTAAATCTAATTTTCCCCGTACTCTCCAGTACGTTGATGATATCTTTCAAGCTGCTGTTACGAGACAACATGGCTTCAAATTTTTCCGATTTTACCCGGTTATCGAGATAAACAACCTCAACGTTATACCAGGCTGCCAATTCATCCATAACCACAGCCAGAGGCTCTGCGTTAAATACAAAATACCCATCCTTCAATGCATTTCTAAGGTCAGGATCAGTTGTCCGCCGTTCAATCTGACCGACTTTTATATAGGTTTCTTCCCCTGGCAGCAATATTATTTGCCGTTCGCCCTGCCGAACCCTAACTTTACCTTCATATAGCGTGGTTTTAAAGTCTTCTAGGTTTTTGGTTGATTTTACATAAAAATGTGTTCCCAACACCGATACATGGATTTTCCCTGCCTGTACAACAAAAGGTTTCAGTTTTGGAACTTCGCCTGCCCATGGCAAGTATTTCTTGGCAACTTCGAAGTAAGCCTCTCCCACTAAACGAACTTCTCGCATGCTATCTACTTCATAGTAATCTAACTGCGTTTTGGCATTCATCCACACTTTGGTTCCATCAGGTAATAACATGGTCATTTTCCCTCCCTTGGGTGTTACAGCGAATAAATTACCCACTCGTGCCGCTTTATTTTTACCGGGTGATGCAAACGATAATAAAGTGTCTCCCGGAACCATCGAAATTGAATTTCCATTTCCCAGACGAACGACCCCCATCATTTGCGCGGGTTGAATATCTTTATCCGGAATCTCCTGATATACCGTATTCGAAAGATGATGTACAAAAAACAATACGAGTAATCCAATCAGCGCCGCAGCGATACCGTAGGATAACATGCGTTTATAAAAAGGTTTAGTGTATGAGGTATTGAGGTAATCTTGTTCAAAGAGGGCAAATGACTCCTCCCAATCATAACGGGCTATCCCGTCTAAATCCGCATGCATTTGATCTTTGTTGTCAACCAGATCACATAGCCCCTTATTTGCATCCGTTTCCGATCTCCATAAGTCCAACTGTAATTTTTCATCATCACGCAATCCTTCCAGTTTGGATTTGCTCAGTAAATAAATGATATGTTGGGGTATTTGCTCCATATTGCTCTATATACTTAAAACAATATTCTGATTTCGTTTCTCTAAAGAAATGGTAGATATTTTTATAAAACCCTATATATCAAAACTGTAAAATTTTCTAATAATATAGCAAGAGCAAAAGTAGGCAAAAAAACTGGTCAGGTTTAAGTCTTTGTCTCAAAAGTTCGATTCCTCTTTTCTTTTGATTGTAAATCGTACTAGTAGTTAGTCCTAAGGAGAGCGCTGCTTCCTGAGGGCTTAGATCTTCAACAATCAACTTACGCATCACTTGCTTACATTGCTCAGGCAGGGTATCAATGGCATCATGGATCGTTCGAAGCGTTTCCATATAGATCATTTGATGGCTGATGGGCAAATCAACCAGATCAAGCTGTGCCGTATAAGAATTCGTTTTTTGTTGAATCCTATTCTCTTGTTGGATCCTATTTAAAGCAGCATTCCTACAGCTTGTGTAGAGAAAACCTCGAATCGATTCAACATGATCAAAATCAATCCGACGCTCCCAGAGCTTTAAAAATACATCCTGCACTATTTCTTCGATGGTACCTTTATCAAGGCTCATCTTTTCTAAAAAATAGCACATTGGACTATAGAAAGTTTTGTATAAAAACTGTAAACCATCCCTTCTGCCCTCACGAAAAGATTTTAAAAAATCCTGCTTGCTAAATTCTTGGTTTACCTTGTTTTTCACAATTCAATATTACTTAAATTTTAAATAAATATGAAAATTTCATTTATTGTGATCAACAATTCCGAGCTGGTAAGCAATAAAAAACGTACAGGCCAAACCTTTTAAAACGATACTATTCCATTCGACAGCGATTAGCATAAATGCTAAGCAAGGTGTATGTATTTAGATTATAACTTCTACGCGATCAATTCGGGTAACTCCGGCTCTTCGTAAAAGGATTCGTTCCATTTTGCCAACTGGCACATAATAGGAATTAAGGCTTTACCTTTTTCAGTCAAAGAATATTCGACGCGTGGTGGCAGTTCCTTATATTCTTCTCGAAGAATAACACCATCCTCTTCCAATTCTTTTAATGAGCTGGTCAAAACCTTACGGGAAATGTTTTCTATCAGCGCATCGAGCTGACCAAATCTAGCTTTCCGATCACGCAGTGTATAAATAATGACAGGTTTCCACCTCGTACCTAAAATTGCCATCGAGCGCTGCATCGCACAGGAACAGCTTTTAAATTCAGTCCTTTTCATTTGATATTTCGGGAATAGTTACACAAAGGTAACTAGTTTATACTAATAATAGTTACAAATATATACTATTTAAAATATCTTTGTGAAGATTTACAATTTAAAACAAGAAAAATGAGCATACAAACACTTTTTAATCCCTTTGAATATAAAAATTTAAGGCTAAAAAACCGCTTTGTCATGGCACCAATGACGAGAGCGTTTTCCGCGGACGGGATTCCCGACAATGCTGTGGCTGGTTATTATGAGCGCCGTGCTGCTGGTGATGTCGGCTTAATCTTGACAGAGGGTACCGTGATTGAAAGACCTTCTTCAAAGAATTTAAAAGACATTCCCAATTTTTATGGTGATCAAGCTTTAAATGGCTGGAAGAACATTGTTGATGCCGTGCATAACAAAGGCGGAAAAATAGCCCCTCAAATATGGCATGTTGGTTATACGCCAATGCAATGGACGCCGCCTGCAGCATTTGAGAGTCCGGATACGATGACATTGGCTGATATAGAAGCCACCATACAGGCATACGCTGATGCGGCCAAGTCTGCGAAAGATCTCGGCTTTGATGCTTTTGAAATCCATGGTGCCCACGGTTATTTGATCGACCAATTTTTTTGGGAGGGAATGAATCATCGCACTGACGAATTTGGAGGAAAAACGATTAAGGAGCGTTCTAAATTCGCTGTTGAAGTCGTTAAAGCCATGCGAAAAGCTGTAGGACCGGATTTTGTGATTATCCTGAGATTATCGCAATGGAAACAACAGGACTATACGGCCAAGCTTGCACCTACCCCTGCGGCAATGGAAGATTGGATCCTACCCTTGACAGATGCGGGTGTCGACATTTTTCATGGAAGCCAACGCCGTTATTGGGAAGCAGAGTTTGAAGGCAGTGATTTAAATTTCGCCGGCTGGCTCAAAAAGATCTCCGGGCAACCCACAATCACGGTTGGATCTGTAGGCCTTGATAAAGACTTTGGCGAAGTATTTACAAACTCCGAATTCAAATCTTCACCTGCTTCGCTGGACGAATTGGTCCGTCGGTATGAACGTGGCGATTTTGACCTTGTCGCCGTTGGAAGAGCGATCCTGCAGGACCCGAACTGGGTAAAGAAAGTACAGGCCGAAAAATACAACGAACTGTCCACTTTTGAAGCTAAAAGCTTAGCGAGCCTGTCGTAACAGGGGAGCAATAAAAGTTGTACTAAAATTACGTTACTCCATTATATAAAATAGGGGCGAAAATTGATTTTTAATCATTATTTTGCCCCTATCCATTTATAACGATAATCCAGCAGCTGTTTCCGTAAATGTATCCAGACTTGATTCAATGAAAATAACCGATACCAAAATATATATCATAAGCGGATTAGGTGTAGACCAACGGGTATTCAGCAAGATAAACTTAAGCAAGACAATACAGCGATAAAAACTTGATAAAGCTTCTCCTTATTAAAACAATACTAGCAGAAAGACAGTTATTTTATAAAAGCATCGGCCCATTATGAAGCTTGTAAGATAGCGCTTTGTAATGCTAAGGGAATAAAAACAGGTTAAATTAAAACGAGAACATGCGAAAAAGGCTCTTATTTAGTTTTCTATTCTTTCACATCTTTTTTCTAAACATGATGGCCCAAGTCAGTAATTCAACAAGCCCACAATTAGAAGTAGCAGTAGATTTAGGTCCATACCGCCCCATTGGCGTGAGCGTTACATCCAGCAACCGGCTATTCGTTTCCTTCCCAAAACAAACCAAGAATTTTCGGTATGCACTGACTGAAATCATCGACGGAAAACCTATTCCTTATCCGGATAGTGAATGGAATAAAACAGGCATAGAGAATTCCCACTTTGTCAATGTACAGGATATATTTGTCGATGCCCAGGACAATCTTTGGGTATTAGATTCCAAACCATCATCTGCCGGATCAATTTTTGGCAATAATGAGAAACCAGCCCAAGGGCAGTTCAAATTGTTGAAAATCGACACAAAGAAGGATCAGATTGAACGTATTTACAGTTTCGACGACCTTGATAAAACCAAATCGGGTCTAAATGATATGCGCATTGACGGAAAGAAAAATTTAGCCTATCTCTCTGATCCAGGCCAAGCTGCCATCATTGTTCTAGACCTTAAAACCGGAAAGAGCAGGAAAACATTGACTGAAAGTCGATTTACACTGGCTGATCCTGGAGTGATATTAAGCTACGACGGTAGTGATATGCGCAATGAAAATGGGAAACCTTTTTCTTCCAACGTGAATGGCATTGCATTGAGTCACGACTTTAAATATCTATACTTCAAACCGATCAATCAAACCCATTTATACTGTATCGCAACAGAATTTTTGGCTGATTCCACATTAACGAAACAAGAATTGGAAGCAAAAGTCGAAGACAAAGGAGAGGTTGGCATCACACATGGCTTACTGGCAGATATAAACGGAAATATTTACCTAACTTCATCCATCGACTATAGTATCAAATATTTAAGTCCTGATGGAAAACTGAATACCTTAGTCCGTGACCCTCGAATATTATGGCCTGATTCCATGGGAATCGGCGAAGATGGATATCTTTATTTTTCTTGTGCACAACTTTTTAAGGATCCACAATGGAATAAGGGAATCGACAAGGTAGAATTGCCATATTATGTCTTTAAAGTCAAGCTGCCTAAGTCAGAAAGTAAGATTCATAAAAAATAAAGCAATTAAGAATACAACACGCTACAGGATTGCTACTTTTTTACCGATGTTATATTCTATGCAGCGTTAAATCGAAAGGTGTATCCGCTGCAGCTACCCGTACTCTTATGCGGTCCCTGCCCATGAAGTTAAACACATAAGGTCCCAACACAATTGATCATCAGCACGCAAGACCGTACTACAATTGAGAAAAATAAAGAAAGACACCGCAAAATCAGCTATTGTAATCATCTCACCAAATTGTTTCACCTCTTCTCCACTGGAAAGCTAACGTCTTAAAATTCAATCAGCTGCTAACAATAAAAATAACATGTAGCGAAAAACAGCTTAAAGGATAGGTTCCATCTACGAGAATCAACGAGCGCTCATCAAAAGAATAAAATTTTTAGCAATAATTTTGAAATACTAATATTATTAGTATATTTGATTATCAGTTTTAGACGACGCATTTATGGAACAAATCGCAGCATATGACAATAAGGAGTTACACGTTGGTGACATCGTTCGCTTTCATACCCCCTATCCTGATGAAGACCCAAATACGATTTTCATTGTACTGTGGTCATACTACGATCCAGAAGGAAAATCATCGAGAGCTGAAGTCGTTAAATTCGACCAGCGTTCCAAACAGAATCCAGTCATTCAGAAGTGGTTTATACGGGATCTCGAAAGGGTCCCCGAAGTAAGTTCGGAATTACTGAAACAGATTGAGCTATTTATGAAAAGTAAACTAGGCAACGCTATTATCAGCAAACTAGTCATCTAATAGATTTTACAAATCAGATTGAAAGAAACACATGGAAAACAAATTCAAAGAGAAAAGAGCAGCAATATCCAATTCCATTTGGTCCGACTGGCGCGAGCAGCTTAGAGAAAGTGAGTTAGCAGGCTTACAACAAAGGCTTGAAAAACTAGAAAAAGAAATGCTGCTTGATTGGCTACAATGGAATAATCCAAAAGGAAACTATACAGATCGCAAATGCATTGAAAATGGCGTACAGCAGATCTCTAAAATGAAGGCTGTCGAATATATATACAAAGAAATCTTGCGTATCCACATGAAAAGAAAATATAATGCTTTTTCGAGCACGCATGCACAACTTATGTTCAACAACTAAAATTTGAAATTATGGAATCTTTTATCAAACAGATCATCGATCATCAGTTGCCAAAAATTCTAGCAATGGAATCGCATCGAAATGATTGGCGTTATCAGCTTTTAGACTTAAAAGATAAGATGCTTTTCGATCAATTAAAGCTGATGACTAGACAAGAATTACTCGGTTGGCTTCAATGGTACGATAAGGCTGGAACTTTCTCCGATCATGACTGCATCCGGAGAGGTATCCCTTTGTTAACGAAGTTTCAGGCATTGGCAGCAGCATACCAGCGAATTATGCGTGAACATGAGGGCTGGGATGGTTATATGGGAACTGAATATATCCGTCATCGGATTCTTTAAAGAGAAAATAGTTTTAAAGAGATGATGCTTTACTCGCTGTGATATATTCCGTTAATGTATTCAGGTTGGCAAGTGCCGATCCAATGGTATTATTAAAATAAACATACACCTCTTTTTCCTCTGCGATCCAACTATTTATATAGGTACTATATTCCCTCAGCACACTGGCTGAATAGCTTCCCCGATAGTCACCATCCGGCCCATGGAGACGCATATAGATAATTTTAGTATCGGCATATTGAAGACGCATGCCACGAGTATCCTTATCATGGACAACCAGATGCATTCCATATGATTTTAAAAGAATAAGAGTTTCTTCCCTATACCAAGAGTCGTTTCTAAATTCTACACAAACCTCCCAAGCCTTACTTCTCTGATCCTGACTGATACAGTCCAATAGCTCAGTAAGCCTTGCAATAGAAGTAAATTTAAATGATGGCGGTAATTGTATAAGCAAACATCCTTTCTTTTGACCGACACCATCAATAACGGATAGAAATCTCACTACATCCTGTGGATCAAACCTGAGTTCCTTTTCATGCGTAATTCCTTTCCAAAGCTTAAAAGTAAATCGAAAATCATCAGTCGTTTCCTCGGACCATCTTTTAACAGTTTCTTCCCTGGGAATTTTATAAAAAGAACTGTTTACCTCCAAAGAATTAAATAATAAGCTATATACGGTCAGCCGACTCTTACCCGCTAACTGCTCAGGATAAAAACTTCTATTCTTGTAAGGTAAAAGAATACCACTTGTTCCCAAAAAATAAGATTGTTCCATATCCTTATAACAATTGAGCCGCATATAATGGTTCATTTTTTTCTCACAAAGGCTTTATGGTTTTATATAATAAGGAATTGAATTGCATATAAAAAACAATTTCTCTAAGTTTGGGTAACGAGTAATAGAACAACAGTTTATTACAGGATGAGTGATGATGCACAACATTTCAATGAAAAAAAAATCTTATCTAATTAGTTTCATGTTTCTAGCCATTTTAAGTGGCTGTACTGAAAATAAGCGCAATAACACAAATACGACTTCAAGCTCCCAATCCGGACAGCCCGAAGAAAATCCGACATTTACCTTTGACAGTATCAAACAGAGCTATGCACTTGGAGAGGATCTCGTTTTAAAGATAAACAATGAGAAGACGCCAAAATTAGACTCTGTCTTCTATTACATCAATGATAAAAAAATTGGACAGGTAAACGGCAATGAGCCTTTCAAATATCGACTACAACAGGAGAAATTTGGCAAACAGATTATTAAAGCTGTCGTGTTCAGTGATGGAAAACAAGAGGAAAATACAGTAAGCATAGATTTATTCGCTTCCACCCCTCCCCGTTTGCTTCAGTATAGCATTGTAAATATTTATCCGCATGATATTAAAGCTTTTACACAAGGTTTGGAGTTTTATGGCGACAACTTAATCGAAAGCACCGGAAATGGAATTGGCCCAAGCGGAAATAAAGGTAAATCGAGTGTTCGCTTGACGAACCCTAAAACCGGTGAGCCCATCAAGAAAATTGAATTGGATGATTCAATTTTTGGCGAAGGCGCCACTGTTCTCAATGGGAAATTGTATCAATTGACCTATAAAAACAATATAGCTTATGTATACGATATAAACACCCTATCGGTTATTAAGACACTCCCCTACTTTCAGCCAATGGAAGGCTGGGGATTGACTTCCGACGGCAAAAATTTATATATGTCCAACGGTTCGGATTATATCTATACACTCAATCCACATGACTTCTCAAAATTAGACTATATACGTGCGGCGACGAACACAGCTATGGTCGATCAGATCAATGAAATGGAGTGGGTAAAGGGAAAAATTTATGCAAATTTCTTTATGGAAGACGTCATTGGACGGATCGACCCTAAAACAGGCACCGTAGAGGCATTGGTAGATCTTTCCAAATTACGTGAAAATGTAACGCAACATGTCGATTTAGATGTACTCAATGGTATCGCCTACAATCGAAAATCGAATACCTTCTTTGTGACCGGCAAAAACTGGGATAAAATGTTTGAGATAAAGCTGATCGAATAGCTTTATCTCAAATGAAAAAATTATGTTATTATCGAATCATTTGCATATGATTTCTCGCGTTAGGGCAGCTCTTTCATTTTATTAAAACCTTCGCTTACAAACAGTACCATTTGCGGTGCAAACAACTGCGGTATCAATGGTTTTGTTTGCGCATATTTAGCTGCTAAAAATTCCAGCCGCTGCGTTGGCTGCAATCCTGGCAGTGTATAATAGATACTCTTTTCGCCTTCTTTACCTTCCATCTGCACATATCTCCCCCTAGTCACTTTCAGGTGATTAGTTTGTTCAAAACCGAACAAAAAAGAGTCATCCTTATCTACCATATCCCATTTTGGATCACGTGGACAGCAAACGGATCCATAACTTTCCTTTCTGTAAACTGTCAGCATATTTTTAGGCGAAGCGGGTTTAACAAAATCGAAGCCTGGATTATCGTCACCAGAACGACGAATACTATCAACCCTAACCACACCGTCCTCTCTTTTTATCGAATAATAAAAATTGGTCGTCGCAGGTTCTATACACATACCTTGTTTTGATGCTTCTTTAGCAATCTCATCATAAAATTTCCAGTCTGGGACGATCAGCACAAAATGCTGAAGATCGGGATAAAACTCATTTGATTTCTTAAATAATTCTACCGGAATCCTAGCACTCAAAAAGAAGACATAGGTGGAGTCTGGAACAATCCGCAATGGAAGATCTATTAAGTAACTACCGTTTTTTTTAACCACTAAATTATCGTCAATCATAACAACCTGACCATAGTTTTCGCGATACCAATCTGGCTTTACGGTATCCACCAATGCAATAGGCGTTGATGGCTGCTGTGCTGTTATTTTACTCTTACAGGACAATGCCGTCACCGGCAAAATAACCAACAAATACCACTTATATTTTAGCTTTAACATCTCTATAAAATCAAAATATACTTTAATTAATTTCTTGTTTCCTTATCACCTTTTATTCCAGCCTGATGCAAGCAGGCCATTTGATGCGCAAAACACTCATCGGCTAAGGCCGCAAGTCGCGCTTTTTCATCCGTAATCTCCCTTAGCAGACTTTTCCTAGCTCCTTTTTTCTGTTCATCAATATATTTAATCAACAAAACACCATATCCATCAGCGATCTGTGTCATATACGAAACCGTGGCCACATGAAAACCCTCCGCAGTTTTAGCGGGTCTCAACTGTACAGCTTCGCATTTTATCCCCTTGATATAACTGCTCAAAGCACGTGCCTCATTCAATTTCATTTCATAGGAAGATTCGGATTTATCGACATCATATTCTCCATCCAATAACTTCCCATAGCTCTCTTCCAATTTTTCCGTACAGCTCTGGAAAAGATTTCCCATTTTTTCGTTATATCCCGATTCGAAATTACCCCTACAAGCACATACGGTAAATATCGTAATGACTAGTGCTAAAATTCTCATTTCTTAATTTTTCCGCAAATAACATATTTTTAATATTGCCCTCCCATTGCTTTTAATATTCGCGGTCTTTATTTTAAGATTCGTCGTTACCCCTGCAATTTCCTCAACTCAACATATCCTTCTTTCAATGAGACATTGTCGGCACCTTCATTTTCTTCCTGCATGCCTATATGCCACTTTATAAAACGCTCTAATCTGCGAAAATTCCGTTTCTCGTCTGAATACCCAAAAAGATTATTCAGAATCAAATCGTTTCGGCTGATAATTAATTTCTATAAAAAGCAAAATATGATTTCAATTTCCCGTTTATTCTCTCAGTTTTCAAAGCTATTTTGTAATTTTTATGAAATAAATCTCATATTTCACAAAATTTACATATCATTTGAAGTTCAACACTTTGTTTCTTAAAAAGAATTACGGAAATTAGAGAATATAAACCAAAGAAATCATGAATAATAGACCATTAAACGGAATGACTATTGAAGAGCTTCAAACCAACAGGAAAACTGCGCTTGTAGTTACCTGGATGTTAACCATCATGCTCTTTATTTTATTAGGAATGGGAATTTACACTTCGGTTACCAAAGGGTTTAGTGCCCTAATGGCCATTCCTTTTGCTTTATCCCCAATTGCGATTCTCAATTTCAAAAGAATAAAAGATATTAATGAAGAACTCAAAGTAAGAGGGGCTCAATAAAGTCGTTATGAAACAGCTTACGTTATTTATACTGTTTATATTCGTTTCCAATGCAGTGTTTGGTCAGGAGATCAGTAAATCAACGACACAGACAATAACGCAATCGGGAATAGGTCTTGGATCAGTAATTGCCGTTGTCACTTCGTGGGACCGTAATAAATCGATACTTTGGGCTTTAATTCACGGAATACTTGGCTGGCTATATGTCATTTATTTTGCGTTCACCCGAAGTGAATAAAGATTTACCATCAAACACGGCAGCTCCATGCTTACTTCCACTATAGAATTTGTCATTGAAGAAATCAAAGAACCCAGTGACATCTTAATTACCCAACTCGTCGATCTGACTTTTAACATTGTCCAAGGAGGTGCCTCTATAGGTTTTATGGACGATCTGACCGTTGAACAGGCGAGCAGATTCTGGACCGAAGTCCTGGATAAGGTCAAACAACAGAAAACTGTATTAATTGTTGCCAAAAATAGCGTGACAAATCAGATCGCCGGAACAGTTCAATTGCAAATTGATCTTCCTTCCAATCAGGCACATCGTGCAGATGTTGCCAAAATGCTGGTTCACTCTGACTTTCGGAGAATGGGCATTGCACAGAAATTGCTTCAGCAAATTGAAAAGATAGCCATTGATCTAAATAAAACACTTATGGTGCTCGATACGGTAACTGATAGCCCCGCATATTTCATGTACCAAAAATGTGGCTGGACTATTGTCGGTGATATTCCAAATTACGCTCTTCTTCCCAATGGTTTGCCGTGTAGCACAACCTACTTTTACAAAAGCCTGAATAATCCAGCCGAGAAAACAAGCAGCCCCCAAATTCATTAAATATTCATCTGGAGGCTGCGCTTAAAAAGATCTATCTAAATAGAAATGAGGCTACTTATTTTTGTACCACACCGGTCCTGGTTTCTCGCCCATTTCAAACACTAATGTCGCACCTGACATAATCTGTTCATGTGTAATATAACTTGTTTCAAGAGGTTTACCATCAAGAGTAACCGATTGGATATACATATTGGACCTGCTCACCTGGTTTGCCTTAACCGTAAATTTCTTTCCATTGGACAGTTTCAATTCGGCTTTTTCAAACAAAGGCGTGCCGATCTCATATTTCCCACTGATAGGATCTACGGGATAAAAACCCAACGAGCTGAATACATACCAAGCTGACATCTGTCCACAATCATCATTTCCACTCAATCCAGCAGGTGTATTTAAATAAAGTTTATTCATAACCTCTGCTGCATATTGCTGTGTTTTCCAAGGTTGTCCAACGGCATTAAATAAATAGAGTGCATGGTGGCTTGGTTCATTACCATGTGCATATTGACCAATCATTCCTGTGCTAAAAATTGGAAGTTTACTGGTATCCGAAGGATGAAATGTGAACATGCTGTCCAACTTCTGAGCGAAGCGTTCTTGCCCACCAACAAGCTTAATCAATCCGGGAATATCATGCTGTACCGACCAGAAATATTGCCAAGCATTACTCTCACAGATATGCGCACTATACTCTTCGGGATCAAATGGGGTAATAAATTTACCTTTACTATCCCGGGGCTGCATAAATGAAGTCGACGGATTATAAACATTTTTGTAGTTCTGCGCTCTTGCAAAAAATGTTCCTGCAATCTCTTTCTTGCCCATCTTATCCGCCATCATGGCGATACAATGATCATCGTATGCATATTCAAGTGTTCTCGATAGCGACCAGTTTTCAGCATTATATTCATCCTTGACGTCATAGGGTACATAGCCTAATTTTTTATACAGACCTATGCCTCTATAATTGTCGATATTAGCTGTCGCAACACAGGCTTCTAATGCTTTTGTAGCATCAAAATCACCGATTCCTTTTAAATATGCATCTACAATGACAGGAATTGCATGATTCCCGATCATCATATCTGTTTCACTCCCGTAAATATTCCATACTGGTAATCGGCCATGCTGTTCATAAAAAGCGATGAACGACTTAATCATATCGTTTACACGATTAGGATCAATATAAGTAAATAAGGGATGGGAAGCTCTATAAGTATCCCAAAGGGAAAACGTGCTGTAGTTGGTCCAGCCTTCAGCCTGATGTATTTTTCGGTCAGCGCCCATATAAGCACCATCAATGTCACTAAAAATTGTCGGTGCAAGCATGGAATGATACAATGCTGTATAGAATTTGACCTGCTCCTCTCTGTCTTTGGTTTCGATGGCAACCCTCCCCAATTCATTGTTCCAATTTTGCTCTGCCTCTTTCAAATAATAGTCAAAATCATCTTTTGGAACTTCCGCTTTTAAATTTTTGGACGCACCGTCCATGCTTACCCCCGAAAGTGCAGTGCTAAGCGTTACCTGTTCGCCTTCGGCAGTTTTAAAATCAAATCGGGCTTTATAGGCTGTACCGATTCGCGTTGCCTTCTTCATTGTTGTATCGGCACTTGATAATATGACCGTGCTATCAATATGGACTGCTGTAAAAGGTTTGGAAAAACGAGTTTCAAAATAGACACGTTGTCCTCTGGCCCAGCCTTCAGAAAAACGATAGCCACGAATAGTCACAGAATCTACCACTTCGATGCGCGAATCTGTAGTCGCATCCCAGTTCATTGCTTTCTTTAAATCTAAAAATACGGCAGATTCTGCCTTTGGAAAAGTATAGCGCTGGATGCCGCAACGTGCTGTTGCCGTCAGCTCTACATTGATATCATAATCAATCAGTTTTACCTGATAATATCCTGCATGTGCCTTTTCGTCTTTGTGGGAAAACTTCGAATGTATACCAAGAGGAGCTTCCGCTTCATGATAGGGCAATGTCACCGGCATGAAAGATATATCGTATAAGTCACCAGCCCCGGTACCGCTTAAATGGGTATGGCTAAAGCCAGAAATTGTGCTGTCGGGATAAAAGTATCCGGAAATACGGTCCCAGCCGGGAAGTCCATTATCTGGACTTAGCTGTACCATCCCAAAAGGCGATTGTGCTCCTGGATATGTATTTCCGGTAAAGTCCGTTCCGATAAAAGGATTTACATACGTTGCATAAGAACTTTCAACGGAGCTTTTTAGCGAAGCACAACCAACTAAAGATAATAGGCCTGCGCAGACCGCATAATTAATATATTTCATTCTGTAGATCAGTTTTCAATTTAGTTTGCTTATTTATCTATTTCCAGTAATAATTAGAATATCCTTGCTATTGACTAAAGTCTGGTGACTGATTTTAAATCCATTGTATGGTTTTCCGTCGATCACGATCTTTTTGATATATTCACCAGTCCCTTCTTTCTGACGTCTTATGGTTACTTTATCGGCATTTGGATAGTATTTTTTATCGAGCTGAATAGTAACTTTATCAAATACCGGGGTTACGACGGTATAATCTGGTCTACCCGGGCAGAAAGGATAAATCCCGATCATGTTCATGAGCGCCCATGTGGACATCGTCCCCGTGTCATCATTACCAGGTATACCGCCGGGGCTGTTGGTAAAATGTTTTTCCAGTATTTCTTTCACCAACTTTTGGGTGCGCCATTCTTCGCCTTTAATTTCTGAAAACACATGTGGATACAGCATATCCGGTTCGTTTGTCACGTCAAAATATCCCTTATCAAACGTTGCCTGAAGCCGATCTACAAATTTTTGCTTTCCGCCCATCAATTTCACCAAACCAGGAATATCAAATGGAATTGCAAAACTGTAATTCCAGGCATTACCTTCATGGAAACCATGGTTAGGTTCAAAATTAGCGCCCATCAATGGATTAAATGGACTTAAAAACTTGCCGTTAGGAAGGATAGGTCTGAAAGTCCCATACTCCGAAGAATAGTAATGTTTATACCCCTGCGCCCGCTTACCAAAAAGCTGTGCCTCTTTGGTTTTCCCCAAAGAGGCAGCCAACTGAGCTAAATTCCAGTCAGCAACATAATATTCTATCGCGTGCGATACGGAATTATCAAATGAATCGCGTAACGGTACATACCCATACTTCACATAATCTGCATTGTCAGGCCTAATTTTATTTGTTGAATCAGTTGTAGTGGCAGATTTCAAAAAGGCTTCATAAGCTGTATTGATATCAAAATCCCGAATACCTTTCATCCATGCATCAACAATCACAGGAACTGCAGGATCACCATCCATCGTATAGCTTTCCCGGCTATACAATTCCCATTTCGGCATCCAGCCGTTTTCTTTATAAATATCGATCATGGAACGTATCATACCAACCTGCTTATCGGGATAAACCAACGACATAAGTGGCTGTACATTTCTATAGGTATCCCACAGTGAAAACACTGTATAACGATTGTGATCTGCGACAAGAGTCTTCCGGCTTTCCATTGCGGGATACTCGCCATTCACGTCCTGTAAAACATTGGGATGAATCATGGCATGGTATAGTGCTGTATAAAATACAGTTTTCTGATCTTCCGTTCCACCCTCTACTTGTATCTTGGACAAGGCATTATTCCATTGCAAAGAAGCCTGCTGATGCGTTGTCTCAAATCCGAAATCGGCCTGCTCGGCTTCTAGATTTTTACGGGCGTTGTCGACGCTCACAAACGACACGGCAAGCTGTACCTCTAAACTTTCATTTTCCTGAACATCAAAACTAAAGAATGCGCCAAGATCATCACCAGAAAGCTGATCTGTATAGTCTGTAAAAATCTTATATTTTCCAGCATCTTTATTCCAGTCATTTTCCCATTTTTCTCCGGCACGCTGGAATTTCCAGTAACCTCTTTTTGCGGGCTTTTTATTGACACGCATAACAAAGAAGATTGGGTAAACAGCCTGGTTATTACTGTAGCAGAAAGAGCCCAACAACTTAGATCCTTCTATTTCAGTATCACTCACATAACGAACTGTCGCTCCCGTTTCATTTGTTAAACCTTCGCCCAAATTGAGCAGGATATTTGCCTGTCCTTTTGGAAAAGTGAATTTAGAAACTCCCACACGTGCTGTGGCTGAAACTTCCGTTTTAATGCCATATTTCTTTAATACATTACTATAATACCCCGGATGGGCGACCTCTTTCGTATAGGTACTACCATATTGATGATAATCAACCTCCAGTTTTCCTGAGGTTGGCATCAACAACAAACTTCCCATATCTGGACATCCTACACCACTTAAATTGACATGCGAGAAACCTGTAAAATAGCTATTGCTATGTTCATAGGGAGTTGACCACCATCTTGCATCCTTATCAAATGCGTTGAGTGATGATCCCATTACATTAAAAGGGGAAACATTCATCAAACCATTGGGAACTTGAGCTCCCGGATTGGTTGTTCCATAATTGCTGGTACCGATAAACGGATTGACATAGTCGGTAGGAAGCTTTTGGGCAGAAACATTCTCCCAAAGAAATAATCCTAAAATTAAAAAACGGATAAATTTGATCATATAATCTTGATAGACGACATTGTTAATTGCTTTTATTCAAGCAAACCCCATAGGCCGCGCATTTTAGCGTGTACCTACAATACTACAGATAATCGTAAATATTTACAAATATTACCAGCGGTTATATCGATGATTTTACGTTTGTTAATAGGATTTAGCAAAACTAAAAAGACTACACAAGAAAGACAGTTCTAACCCATATCAACAAAAAACCTGAAGCGGGGAACTTCAGGTTTTTACTAACTAACCAATTATTAACCTAAATTATGAAACTACCTCTATAACGCTGGCCGAAGGAAGTTTGTTATCACAGCCCGGTCGGTTTAACCAAACTTTAACAAATCATGGTTATATCCCGCCCCTATCATTCAAATTAAGTCAACCTGAACTCCTCAATGAAAAACATTTACTTATTGAAACAATCCCCATTGTTTATTGGGTACCGCACCCATTTCTAAAACAAGCTCTCCCCCTTTTAAAAGTTCAGCCGCATCAAAGTAAAAGGTATTTAAAGGTTTTCCATTTAATGCCGCGCGTTGTACATACATATTTTTCTTACTTGCATTTTTTGCTTTGATCGTAAATTGTTCCCCCCTTCCATATTGACCACCCAATTTAATCTTGACCTCTTCAAAAAGTGGACTCCCTATTTCATAAATCGGTTTTACTCTTGTCCCGCCATCGATCTGAAATAAACCAATCGCATTCATGATATACCAAGCACTCATTTGCCCTTGGTCTTCATCCCCTAGGTAGGCATTTGAAATCCCCTGTCCATAATAGCGCGCACCGATGGAACGGCTCCATTTCTGTGTCAACCAAGGTTTCTTTAACCAATTAAAAATATAGGCGAAATGCATCGACTGCTGGTTTCCCTGAACGACAGGATAATCCCAATATTGGTCATTAGGACCATTATAGCGCCATTTCTCGCTCTCCGGAAAACCCCATTCCAATCGTTTTAAGAATACGTCCTGTCCGATCATTTTTGCTAGTTCAGGAATATCCTGCGGCACAAAAAATGTCAGTTGCCAAGCATTTCCCTCCACATAATGGTGATTGGCCCCAGACTTGAAAGGATCAAAATCTTTGTACCATTCTCCTTGGGCATCTTTCATCCGGGCATATCCACTATTGACATCGATTGCGTTTTTCCACCAGGCTCCACGGTCATTAAAATACGTATACTCCTGCTCCTTTCCTAACGATTTTGCAAACTGGCCAACAGTCCAGTCGTCAAAACTATATTCCATCGAATTTGAAAATCGGCCCAAATCATAAGGAACATACTTGTACTTTAAATAAGCATCCAGATCCCTGTTACCCGCAAAGCCGCCTTCAAATTTCAATGGGCTCGTTGTTTGCATTTTTTTAACGGCTTCGAATGCTTTTTCAACGTCATAATCTCTAATCCCCATCTGATAGGCCCCCACAATCAGCGGTATTTCATGTTCTGCAACCATTACGGGTATATACTCCATGCCTGCCGGTCCTTTAGCCAACCAGCCATTTGCGTCATACATTGCAAGCTGCGAACGGACCCATTTATTGGACCACTCGGGTGTAACCAGATTCCAAAATTGATTTAAATTCCAAAAGGTATTCCAGAATGCATCACAACCTAAAGCGAGATCTCCTTTATGCGGTAACCTTTGTATCACTTCGTCTGAAGATCTCCATTCTCCATTGACATCGCTGAATGTGTTTCGGCTTGCCAAAGTCCGGTACATATTGGTATAGAACTTCTCTTTTTCTAGATAGTCTGAGGATTTGATTTCCAACCGACTTAACAATTCGTCCCACACTTTATGCTGATTTGCCACGACCCGGTCAATGGACCATCCAAATGGGTCTGCCAATTCGGTCTTCAGATTCTCTTCAGCATTGGCTAAGCTCACATAGGAAATCCCGGTGCGCAGCTGCACTGCTTTATCTTTGCGAACATCAAATTCTACATACATTCCTGCAAATTGAGCACTATCAGCAACCAGATCAGCACGTTGTGTCACCTGATCATTATGCCATGTGCCATAGTTGATGATCGGTTTGTCAAACTCCATGACAAAGTACACGATATAATCCTGTTTTGCATCGGTAGACCAAACGTTTTCAGACAACTGATTACTGTATCCTACAACCTTGTAATCAGAAACCTTTTTGAGGGAAAGATCTTTAATTTTATAATCGTATTCTCCGTTTACCTTAAGATCAATCATAATACGTCCTGTATCAGACTTATGGTAGGTATACTGCTGAAAACTAGAACGTGTTGCTGCGGTTAATTTTACATCGATATCGTGATCAAGAAGATGTACGGCATAATAACCCAATGGCGCCTTTTCGCTGGTTTTATCTATTGCAGATCGATACCCTGAATCTGAACTATACTGATCGCCGACCCTCGTTTTCAATCGACCTGCAGTAGGAAATGTTCCCAATCCAGCCATGGTCCATTCATGAATATGACTAAACGTACCTATAGATTCAATGGACGGTTCATAGCCCGCCTGCCAGCCAATATTTTGGTTGTCTGGACTGATCTTTACCATTCCGAAAGGCATCCATGGTCCTGGTGCTATCATCCATCTGGAATGCGCCGAACCAATCATTGTGTTCACATAATCCGAAACACCCCCTAACCTTTTGGGCCCTCGGGCGATTGCTGACGATTGTATTAATCGTCCATTACTATAAATTTCATACTTACTCACGACATTTTTAGCGGTATAAGGCATCGGTATTTCAAGCTTCGCCGCACCTTTTTCAAGCGATTTCTCATAAATCTTCTTTCCATCTAAGACTACTTTTAACTTTTCGTCATCTCTCAGCGTCAAAAGATCAACCAGCATACGCTGAACAGGTTTTCCCGAACTCAGAATTTCAAAATCAGATTGCTGTACATTTTGAACGATTGCAGTACAATTGGCAATCAACTTAATACCTTCTGGACCGATTAGTTTAAAAGAATCAAACTCAACCCAACCGCCCTTTATGACAGTTAGGGTAATCTGATTACCGCCTTTTCTGATGAGATCGGCAGGCAAGGGTATGCTTATGGTCGAATTTCCAGATTTTGAAGTATTATTTAGGGGTTCACCGTTACCGGCACCCTCTTTTACCGCAACGTTATAAGGTTTCCCATTAATTGAGATCTGTAGTGTTGGACGATGCTGAGGATCACTATTTGCCAATTTAACCTGGAGGGTGCATTGACCATCTCCTATACTGCCATTTAACACATAGTATAGATTTAAAAAATGTGTTCTCAGACCAGAGGTTCCTCCAGTCCCACCCCATTCATTAGCTGGGCCAGGTAATACATAGGGTAAATCTTTTGCTAATGTAGATTGACCGACGATAAACGCATTGTCCTCATAACCAAAATCATGTTCCAAAAATTTCCTATATCCATTAGGTGCCAAAGCAAACTCACTACTTGAACCGTCTGAATTTCCCAATTGCCAAATTGCATGCCCCTGTCCAAAGGCAGACTGTCCACACATAAATAACAGACCAGCTGCAAAAGAAAGTGAGAAACGTAATTTCATAAGTATCAGATTTATAATTTTTAATTACATCAGTTGCTTTTCTCATAAACTGCACGAAAGACTCATCAAAAGAATTACATTGTACATACATTAAATATTTAACAAAACATTTAAAAGCAAAACTTTAAGCACAATATTAACACAAAAAAAACAAATATCAAATGAATAAAAGTAAAATGTATATACATATAAAATAAACTGAATATAATTGACACGAAGCCTAGGAAATAAAAGATTTTGATTTACAGGTAAGAAAGTGGGAAAATTTATAATTTATTCGATGTCAATCCTACTGAACACCTTTCCTGATTGTGGGAGCCGGCAACTTCGGCCTACAAAAAATTTTCTGTTGAGTATGCATGGGAAACCAGGCGTCGAGGTAAGCTTCAAATTAGAAAAAATCGCTGGACGTCATCATCTCAGGATTAAAACTTTGTCAAAAACTCAGGCAAAGCAATAATTACTATTGGCTATTTGGATCCAATAAGTTATATTTATACAATTATTTGCTTTAAAACCTTAAAGATAATAGTATTATCTTTTGTATTATCATTATAAACAATATTCTACCCATTTGTGTAGAAACTTATTTGATTGCTGGATAGAGATTTAATATTTTGAATAGGTTTAGATATTACTTTAACTATAGTTACACAGTAAGGACAGGATGTAAAAAAAAGCCTAGTTCTAGCGTATAAATTGAGATTACGTCCTTATTTTTGTAACTTGCACGCCAGGACAACATCGATTTTACGTGGTATTTCAAAAGCGATTACGGATCATCTTTGTAATTTACACTATGAAAATTAAGATTGAAGATTTTTTCAAGCCGGTACAAGTTAAAGACGACTTTAGCAAAGATGATTATGAGATTGTCGAAGCCTTTATTAATTTCGCTAAATCCTTAAGCAGATTAACCTATCAAAGTATATATTTAATTGATTATTCAAAGAAAAGCTTTCTATTTGTTTCTGATAATCCGATCTTTTTATGTGGAAGCACACCTACTGAAGTAATGCGGGACGGTTATTATCACTATGTAAATAATGTTCCTGAGAGCGATTTGCATTTACTCAAAAAAATTAACGATGTTGGTTTTGACTTTTTTGGAAATTTAGATGCCGAAGATCGTTTAAAATTCTCAATATCTTATGATTTCCATTTAAAGCAACCCGGTAATAAACCACTTTTAGTGAACCATAAACTAAAACCCCTACTCTTGGATAAGTTTTCCAATCCTTGGATCGCGCTCTGCCTGGTTTCGATGTCCTCGCATGCAAACTCGGGAAATATTCGATTTAAATCTGATGAAGATGGGAAACAATTTGAATATGACCTGAATAAAGATATTTGGATAGAAACTCCTCGTATTAAATTGAAGCCCCGTGAAAAGGATATTCTTCTCTTTTCGGCACAAGGGCTTACAATGGATCAAATAGCAGATCGGCTATATGTATCGATTGATACCGTAAAATTTCATAAAAAACAAATATTTTCAAAACTAAAAGTCAAAAGTATAACAGAAGCCACAGCATTGGCCATTGAATTATCTCTTTTTTGATGTTATTCACTATTTTTTGAACATAACAGCATCTGGTTAGACATCTCAACAAATTTCTGGATATCCACATTATTTCCCGCGCTAAGCTGGGAATGCTTATTCTTCGCTATAAAAGTTTCCAGCCATTCCGATTTAATATAGATTGGTAAAGTTTCAGAATATAAGTATATAATAGGATCTCCAAGCTGATAAGATTCGATTTCCAGTTTCCGAAGTGTGTTCACAACTTTCCGGTCACATTCGGCTATGACTAATCCGCTGCCAAGGCTATGTGGTCCGTAAAAAGCATCAAAAAGCATCTTTTTTAAGATATTAATTCGATTGCCTATTATCTTACCAGAAATAACAAAACGTCCGATATGCCAAAAATTAGTAACATTTGGAATTAACAAGCTTTCTGTCTCGATATCAAATAATTTCTGAATCGGTAAGCTTGTTTCCTTATCCCAAAATGTAATTCTAATAGATGCGTGGATACTGTTATCGAGCTTACTTCGAAGGACATAATAAATGGAACGATCAAAAAAAATCTGATCCTCCCCTATTAATGACTCAAAATCAAACTTATATTCCTCTTCGGAATAACTATCCAGTTTGTAATGCTCCTGGGTCGTTACTAAATAAAAATGAATAAGTTCAGGAAGTTCGTTTTTATTAAGCTTAGTAAAATAATAATTTTCAGGCGTCCAGTTCATGCAAATGTTATTCGATATGCAATTATAAAAATAAAGACTTTTCGTTTAAATTCCCACAGCAACAAATTTACTACGGAAAAGTGTAATGGAAAGAATATTTTTTTCAATTATATTAAGTTCAGCTCATCATTGATAAATAATAGGAATCCGGAAAGAATTTTACAGGTTTTGCTGTTGCCAAATTGAACACGGTGTGACTTACCATTCCCGACAATAGGTATAAACCTAGTGCTAGCTGCGGGGGTGGGGACGTCAACGCTATTTTACCATATTCTGCCAAAAACTCCTCAAACCATTTCGTATCGATATCTTTTGCTTTTAAGCTATCCACAATAAATTTGCCGACATTTAATTCAAATGTCTGATGTGCCTTTTCCAACGATTGCAGATTAAGGCCTTCAGGAGGAAGAACAGTTAAAAATCCGGCCCAACCTAAATTATAAGGATGTACTACCGGTATATTTCTTTTGGCCATATATTGGTCAAAAACAAAAGGGATATCAGAAGAAAAATCCAGCGCATTGATGGCAACCTTATGATTGAGATCGATATCATGCAAGTTGTCCTGATTAATAAATTCAGGAAACACGGTTATACTGGCTTCTGGATTAATTGCATGCAAACGATCCCGCAAGGCTATGACTTTCTTGACACCAATATCTTTGTTTGTGTAATTTTGACGGTTTAGGTTTGTCAATTCAACAACATCTCCATCGGCAATGGTCAAATTTTCGAAACCCATACGTAACAAGCATTCTGCGATATAACTTCCTATTCCACATCCCCCGATCAATACAGGAAAATCTTTGATACGTTGTTGATCCTCTTCTTTAATATGTATGTTATTCCGAATATACCTCAAATTCATAGCTAATATTTCAATAATTTTGTATCACATAAAGATAGAATTATAATTTATAATATTATTATTAAAGAAATTGCTAAGCATTTTTTTCTGATAGTCGAGTTCCAAACCGGTTGGATTTACCCTTATTTTCAAACAAAAATTACTGAGAATGAAAAGGAAAATGAATATCTTTAACATAATCAACTCATAAAAATGGACAATACAAGAATATACCGCATGTCATTTGCTGGTGTGTATCCGCTTTATATACAAAAGGCTGAAAGAAAAGGACGCTCCAAAGAGGAGGTCGACGAAATTATATGTTGGCTAACCGGTTATAGCCCTGCATCGCTACAGCAGCAAATTGACAATAAAGTTGACTTCGAGCATTTCTTTAAGCAATCTCCGAGTTTGAACCCGAATGTTTCGAAAATCAAGGGCGTGATCTGTGGCTATCGCATTGAGGATATTGAAGACCCACTTGTCCAAAAAGTTCGTTATCTCGATAAGTTGATCGATGAACTGGCCAAGGGTAAATCAATGGAAAAAATTTTAAGAAAATAAATACTGTTACCAGGTTTAGACAACGCGTAAACTTGCTATTCCAGCGCATAAATAGCACCATCTGCTGAACCAAAATAAAGACAGTTGTCTTCTATCCATATAGTTGAAAAGACACTTCCCATCTGCAAATAATCGGCAAACAAACGGGTAATATCATCCGCATATTTTTGTTGAAGATCGGTGCGGAGCACGCCTTCTTCATTGAAAAACTGCTGTTTTTTCTTACTGCTCGACCCGGTTTGAAAAACAGGCGAAACCTCGCCATTTTGTATGTTCAATCTATAGATTACGCCATCCAGCGTCCCGAAAAAAGCTTCATTTCCAGCAATCGAAGCACTGCTAAACGTGTTTAAAGGCACCTTAGGTTCAGCCAATTTCACGCCGTCCATTTTATTTAAAACAAGTATACTATAGGAATCCGACATGGTTACAACAAGTCTTTGGTCAAAAACACTTGGTATACTTGTCCAACTTCCCGGTTGATGATATACCCAAATACCACTACCGTGGTTGGCATCAAGCGCATACACGTTAAAGTCCCGGGCACCAAAATAGACTATACTGTCAGCAATCACGGCGTGAAACTGAATCTCACCTTTGGGAAAATAGCGTTCACCGACAGTTTTAAATTTCCATTGCAAATTACCGTCTTTTTTTAAACAGTAGAAAGAGCCGTCAAAACTGCCCACGTAAACATTTTCTGCCGTCAACGTCGGAGCTGCATGCACAATTCCTCCCGTCAAGAATTTCCAAACAAGTTTTCCAGATTTAGCATCGACGGCATAGATATGGTGATCTCCAGATCCAAAATACACAACACCATCTGCAACGGCTGGGGATGAATGAAAATAGTCCCAGACATCATAACTCTTCTCCCCAGTGGTTGAAAATCGCCAAAGCTCTCGTCCTGTATGGATATCTAGTGCATACAAGTATCCGTCAGCACATAAAAGATATACGATTGGGGCTTCAACAGCAACAGTCGATCGAATCTCGCCCCCTGTTTTGTGTTTCCATAGTATATCGCCGCTCCTTTTATTTAAAGCATAGAGATTACTGTCACAAGATCCTATAAAGACGATATCGCCGCAAATGACCGGCGAAGAAAAGAGTTTTCCCTTCGTCTGGAATTTCCATCTCAAAGCAGGTTTTGAACTGATAGCGGAAAAAGATGTATTATTTTGGCGGTCTAGGCCCCGAGCAAGATGCTGTCCCCGTAATGGAAAAAGGCCACCTACAACAAAAAGTAGGATAATAATCGGACGCCAATCATATTTCAATCCAAGCATCGGTGTATTTTATTTAGAATGATAGGTTATTCTTTAGCACTATAAAATAGCTATGCTATTCATTATTTTCTCTTAGAGATTATGTAGACATTGTATTAGGGATAGATAAGGTATTTCTTTCTCATCTTTTTATAATTACTTAGCCCCGGCTCCCAGGTTTTTCGGATCTCTTCTTCTGAATTACCAGCTTCGATTTGTTTACGAAATAAACCTACCCCCACGAGCTTTTCGATACTTCCAATCTGTTTCGAAAATGACTGATCAAAAAACTTGTCTTTTTCCGGAGAATTTCGATAAAGCTCGATAATCCATGCTAAGTTTAATTTTTTACTAGCGACAAGCTTTTGCAGATCGTATTTACGCAAATCTATTCCGTAGCATTTTTCATTCATGAAAAGCGGTGATTCACTCATGCCTTTTTTACTGACAGGAACAAATGAAAAATCATATATGCCCTTGTAAATTGGGCTACCAATGATAACAAAAGGATAATCTGTCCCTCTGCCATGATTTACTTTTACACCTTCAAAAAGGCAGGTACTTGGATATAAGAGTATGCTTTGTTCCGTATTCAGATTAGGCGAAGGATTGACTGGTAGTCTATAAAGCATGCTATGGTTATAATCTGCAACAGGAATAATCTTCAATTTACATTTCTTTTGAGTAGCCATCCAGCCTTCTCCATTAATCATCTGTGCAAATTCAGCTGTAGTCATCCCATGTGCAATAGGAATGGGGAACTGCCCGATACCTGACTTATATTCCATATCCAAAATAGGTCCATCAATCAGATAAGCATTCGGATTGGGCCGGTCTAAAATCAGGAGTTCCTTATCATTTTCAGCACAGGCTTCCATAATATCCCGCAGTGTATTAATATTGGTATAAAATCTTACGCCCATATCCTGCACATCATAGATAAATAGATCGACATCTTTTAGATCTTGAGCCGTTGGCTTTTTCTTGTTTCCATACAAGGACACGATAGGAATTTTCGTCGTCGGATCGATCTCATCCCCTACTTCGGTTCCATTGCTGGCATTCCCTCGAAAACCATGTTCAGGACCAAAGATTCGAACAATTTGAACACCTCGAGCGATTAAACTATCAACGAGGTGCCGACCTTTAATAACTGTAGATGGATTGCCCAATATCGCAACACGCTTGTTCATTAAATAAGGAACATAACGCTCAGTTTGTTCGGCTCCCGTTTGTATACGATCGTTGCAATAATTCAACGGAGTCTGTGCAATTGTATGTTTGAAAAGGAATAGGGTTACTATAAAAATGAGCACTGATTTCATATCAATTCGGTTTATAATTATAAAATATAGCCACTGAGCATCAAGCTATTTCGACTGCAGAAAACTAAACTAAGAATAAAGCTTTATTTTAGCAAATCATTTGTTAAAATTGATAAACCAGTTTTATCCCACTAACTTTGGAATATAATTTGGGTGCACGATTTACAAATGGAACAATAGATGAGGTTCAGAAGCTGTAGTATACTAAATTTTTATACGAATAATTGACAATGGAAAAGCAGGTAAATGCAGGTGAATTTGTAGATCGCTTTATGACAGGTAGTCTGGAGCATCTTCGCTATCAACAATCGCCGATCAAAATATTTCAGCTCAGTGAAATCGCCCCATACATTAAGTTTCCTACCCCACCAATTTTCTTGGGTTATAATCTCCTCGTTCATATAACTGAAGGGTATTTCAAACATCAGATCGGTGCCAAAGAATATGTCGTTCAGGCTCCGGCAATTCTTATCAGCAATTACGGAAATATATCGACCATAAAGTCTGTCGATAAATCTGCGAAAGGACATTGCGTTTTAATCAACGACAATGCGATGACCTCCATTTTTCGGGAGCAAGAGATTTTGAATATCTTCAATATCTCACCCTTGCTTAACTTAACTGCCCAAGACAGCAGTGATCTCCAAGAGCTTTTTAGATTGCTTTATAATGAACTGCTTTCGGACTTACCGTATAAAGAATTGTTTGAAAATCTATTAAAATCGGCGATTTTAAAAATCATCAAACTCTCTTCCTCCAATCAAGCGCTCAATCGGAGACAGGAAATTGCGATGATGTTCAAACAGCTTGTGCACAAAAACTTCAAAAAGCAAAAAAACATCGCATTTTACGCGGACAAGCTCGCGGTATCTACAAACTATCTTAATCGTTGCGTATTTTCGGTGTTCAAAAAGTCTTCCAAAGAACTCATTCTGGAAGTGCTGATTATGCACAGTCAATTTCTATTGTTTGAATCCAACAAAAGCATTGCAGATATCTGTTATGAATTGGATTTTTCAGACCCATCCTACTTCTCACGGCTTTTCAAAAAGATCGTCGGTGTTTCTCCTACTTCTTATCGAAACAGAGCAACTTAGATTTTCAACATGCACGATTTGTCCTATCTTTTATACTGAAGTACACAAGCGAATCAAATTGATTGCAGTTAATTTTGTGTAAGTGATTGAAACAAAAGAGAATTTTAGTTCAACAGACACTCCTTCTTCTTTCTGTTTCGATCGACATTGTTCCATCATTTAATTACATATTTTAAAGATGCTTAAGGTTTCAGAACACAACAATATAACCCAAGATTTCGATTTGTTTATTGCGAATTTTAAAACTAGGCTATCAAGCTTATTTAATAAAGAGTACGATTACAATTCCCTCAGTCTAACGCGCGGTCTGCCGCCTGAGTTTTTAGCTGAGATCATGAAAATGCAACCCTTATCGGTTGCTATCCCCGAACACCATGGTGGCCGAGGCCTTCATGTCAAAGAATGCTTGGGGGTACTTGCAGCCGCTTCTTATGAGTCACTATCCCTCTCGCTGATCTTCGGAATTAATATTGCCTTATTTTTGGAGCCTTTTGCTAAATATGGCAATACATTACTTCAGGAGAAGATATTCCAGCAATTTCTGGAAAATCAAGCCATGGGAGGACTGATGATTACCGAACAAGCTTACGGCAGTGACGCGCTCAATATGCGAACATCGTACGAACAGAAGGATGATAAATATTTTATAAAGGGGGAAAAACATTGGCAGGGCCTTACTGGCGCGGCGGATTTTTGGCTCGTAACAGCACGTAAGAAAAATGAAAATGGAGAACTGGTGCGGGATATCGACTTTTTTGTAACGGAGAATGCTTCGGAAGAACAAAAGATTGTTGTTACAAAGAAATACAATAGCCTTGGTCTATATGCAATCCCCTACGGGGTTAATAACATTGACATCAATGTTCCTACGAGTCACAAACTAAACCCAGAGAGCACAGGTATTAAATTGATGCTGGACACTCTGCACCGCAGCAGATTGCAGTTCCCTGGAATGGGTATGGGCTTTATAAAACGCATGTTGGACGAAGCCATGAAACATTGCTCAGAACGCCGTGTAGCGGGCATTAGTTTAAATGAATTAGACTCCGTTAAGTTTCAATTGTCGCGCATACAGGCTGCATTTACATTGTGTTCCGCAATGTGTTCGTACAGCGTCTCGATTAGTTCCATCAATAATGACCTTTCCGCTCATGGTGTAGATGCCAATAGTGTGAAAGCGTTTGTGACAGACTTAATGCACGAAGCCGCGCAAATATGTGTGCAATTATCAGGTGCAAATGGTTATAGATTGGATCATGTTGCAGGCCGTGGCCTCATTGACAGCAGACCTTTCCAAATATTCGAAGGATCAAATGAGATGCTTTATTCACAAGTGGCTGAAGCTATCGGCAAACTTATGCGTAAAACTAAAGAAAGTAACTTATTGTCTTTCTTAAAAAAATATAGCGGAACTGAATTCGCTGCGCCATTTTTCTCATCAATCTTGAATTTTGACTTTCCGTTACAGCCTAAGCAACGCGAACTGGTTACACTTGGAAAAATAATAGCTCGTGTGATTTGTTTCCAATATGTTTTACAAATTAACAATGCTGGATTCAATGATAAGATGACCGAAATAACACGTCAGCATGTTAGCATGGACATTTATATGTTGGTTGGCCAATTATCAAATAATAATAATGCCGAACCACTGATGAACTATGACGAGAACACAGACTGGATGAAGTTCACTTCTTAATCAAGCGTTGTGTTAACGAAGTCAACTGTTTTTTAGCACGGTGGAATAAACTGCATAAAGCCATTTCCCGGGAAATGGCTTTATGCATTATATCGCTGAAATATCCCATTCCCAAACACTATGGTAATGCCCGATTGCTTCGGTATAGGCGATAAAATCACGATAGAAAGGATGTGAACCGATTGTGGCACTATCACCTATTACAATCAGCTTTTTCTTCGCTCTAGTCATTGCCACATTCATCCGTCGAACATCGGACAAAAAACCAATCTGCTGTTCAGCGTTACTTCGCGTCAAGCTGATATAGATAATATCTTTCTCCTGGCCTTGAAAACTATCGATGGTCTGTATTTTAATCAAATCAGCAAAAGGTTTCAGTCTCTCCTCCCCCTCACGTATTTCCTGTAATAACGAGACCTGTTTCCGATAAGGTGCGATCACTCCGATGCTCAGGCTTTCATCGATGCTTAAGGAAGCTGTCCAAGCCCCAATATGTTCGTTCAGATGAGATGTCAGAAAATGGGCTTCCCCGGAATTGAAGATTGCTCCATCGATTTCTGTTTCTTCAAATCCCGCTCCCGCTGTATCAATAAATAACACGGGCTCAGAATCTCCTGCTATGCTCCAATGTGCGACTGCGCTATCCGCCCTTAATAAACCATCATACAGCGCTACGGAAGGATATTGCATAATTTGTTCGTTCATTCGATATTGCACATCTAGCAAAGAAACTAATTGCGGATTATGGTCTACCAATTTTTCGAATAGCGTATGACTTAAGCCATGACCAGCTATTTTACTGGATTTTACCGTAGGCGACAATTGATTGTGATCGCCAGCTAAAACAAGTCGATGTGCTTTTAATATCGGGATCCAGCAAGCAGGCTCCAGTGCCTGTGCAGCCTCATCTATAATGACTGTTTCATAGCTACGATTTCGAATAACCTCATGATTTGATCCAACCAATGTTGCAGTGATTACCTGCGATTTGTCCAAAACATCTGCGCTGATAAAATCTTGAATCTGATCGACCTCCTTCCGGATCCGGTGAGCTTCATCAAACAATGCTTTTCTTTGCTCCCGCTCCGCCTTTCCAAAGCTACGTTTATATTTTTGAGCCATCTCGGTATAGGCACGCACTTGCTTTTGAAGTGTTTTAATATCCTTATTTGCAGGATGTCGATCAATTTTTGCATCGAGTGTCAGCTCCTGGAGATGTTCTGAAACTTTTACAGGGTTACCTATTCTTGTTACCGCGACTCCAACCGCATCCAACCGTTCGGTCAACAGATCAACTGCCGTGTTGCTAGGTGCAACAACCAACAGCTGCTTGCTGTCCTGTTTTAATAATGCCTTCACGGCCTGTATCAATGTTGTTGTCTTTCCTGTCCCCGGTGGGCCATGCAAAAGTGCCACTGTATTGGCTTCCAAGATATGCTGAACGGCTTTATTCTGACTGACATTCAAGTTGGGGTGGGCAAAGAACTCCTCGTTGGATTCCATTGGAATCAATTTTTCTCCGATTAACTTCCTCACGAAACTACCCTGCTTTGTATCTTTACCCAATTCCTTGCCTTTCTCCAGCGCATTGAACATCTCCCGATAAGAATACTCATCAAATAATAAATCAATACCAAGCTTCCCTCTCCTGCTCCATTCAGGCAGTTCATCCACACGAAATGAGATTCGCATCCCGTCCCTACTTATGGAGGATATAATCCCATCTATTCGGTCCCTTTCGGGATCGTGATTCGAGAATAGGGAAACTGGCATACCGAAGCGGAACTTGTGATCGACGTCATAATGATTGGTTCTGTTTAAACTAACAGACAAATAATCCCCTCTTCCAAGCTCAGTATCTATTATCTGAATCGGAAACCAAGTAACGCCTTGCATCCGTCGCTCATTCAAGCTACTTTTCAATAACAAAGTCTCATGCTGTAATCTATCAAATTGTTGTTCTTCACGTAATAAAGTGATAAGTTTGTCGAAATAATTCATACTTGGATATCCATATTGCCCCAGCGCAAAATAACTGTTTTTTCCGTTATTTGAATCATTTGGGTTTAATTCTCTGCGTCTTTCATCAAATTCTGCAAAGCATATTTATATGCTGACCATAAATTCATATTTATTTGCTATAATTGAAAATCAAAGGATTTACGATCGAAACATTCACAAAAATAGCAATCAGATGAGCGAAATATTCCTACACGACAGCGAACAGCAATGGACAGACTTGGGCGAAGGTGTCATGCGCAAGATACTCGTTTTTAACGAGGAGCTCATGCTCATGAAAGTTCGATTTGAGAAAGGGGCCATAGGGGCACTTCATCAACATCCACATACGCAAATTTCTTATGTCAGTGCTGGAAAATTCAGATACCATATTGATGGTATTGACAGCATCTTGACGGCAGGAGATTCGTGTATCATTTATTCAAATCTGATTCATGGATGTGAATGTCTTGAGGAAGGAGAACTGATCGATTCGTTCAATCCTTATCGTGAAGATTTTGTGCAATCAATATAAAAATATTTTAATCAAACGTTGAAGAAGCAATATTCATTTCGTTCCAACGTTAATGCAATAACATAAAAAAAATATGATTTCACTTCTTTCAGCCAATATCCGTGTTCTCCTTGTTAGTTTTTGCTTGAGCACTGGTTTTCTATGCCTTACTCCAGCATTACAGGCGCAGGAGAAGCCTCTTTTAATAGAAAAAATTAATTCGAAACTATATCTCTACACGACCTTTAATACCTTTGATGGCGCCAAATATGCAGCTAATGCCTTGTACTTAATCACGAAAAAAGGTGTTATCCTTTTTGACACCCCATGGGATTCTACCCAATACCAGCCCTTACTGGATAGTATTAAACAAAGACATGATTTACCTGTTATTGCTGTTTACGCAACACATTGGCACGAAGACCGTGCAGGTGGTTTTGCCTATTACAATCGCATTGGGATTCCCACCTACGCAACAAAAATGACGAATGATCTACTAAAGGCAAATCACAAAGCACAAGCCGCTCATCTTGTTGACATCAATAAAACCTACAAAATCGGTGGTCAGTCTTTTGTTCTGAACTTTTTTGGTCCTGGACACTCCATGGACAACGTTGTTGTTTGGTTTCCCGAATATAAGATCCTTGACGGCGGCTGTTTTATAAAAAGCTCGGAAGCTCGAGACCTGGGGTTTACGGCCGACGGAGACGTAAAATCATGGAAACCATCCTTAGCAAGGTTGCTGACAAAATATCCCCAAATTAATATGGTGATTCCCGGACACGATGCCTGGAAAGATAAAGGTCAGATAAAACGAACAGAAGCGCTTTTAACAGAAAAACAATAATACCTTTATAGGAAAAGTTTCAGCAACAGTTTTTGCCGAGGCAAATTGGAACAGTCGATTGATAAGAGAGACACCGTATCCGTCAAACTCACTTGTTTTCAATAGGATAAAAAGATCTGCAAAGTATTTAGCTGGACAGTGATTAGCGCACAATTAGGTTCTCAAAAAAAAGCAACTGAATAACAGTATAGAAAAAACTGCATAAAAATAAAAAAGAAACGATGTTTTTCTAAAAAAGTACTATCTTAGCGACACTAAACAAAGCAGGGGCATTAGCTCATTTGGCTAGAGCGCTTCGCTGGCAGCGAAGAGGTGATCAGTTCGAATCTGATATGCTCCACAAAAAAGGGGTTACTTTATTTAAGTACCCCCTTTCTTATTCTAATCAACCAACTTCTGCAGTAAATTTCTATTTATAAGAGTTTACTGATTTGGAAACTTTCCAGGTTCCGTTTTCTTTAACAAGCGTGATCAGATCCGTTTTAGCAAAACCGTCGAACTGCATCGTAACTTTCGCGATTGCATAATCAGGTAATTCTTCAACGATCTGGGTGGTTGTTTTGCAGTTCATCTTGATACCTTTTTGTTTTTTCAAAAACTCAATCATCTCAAGACGACTATGTTGCAAATCTTGTTTGCCACAAATTTTTTGGTTAAAATCAGCTGTAAAAAGCTTATCCAAATTAGCTATTTGACCTTCGGTCATTGCACCAACGTACTCGTCGATGGCCAAATCAGCAGTAATTAAATTGCGTTCTTCTGGTTTAACAGAAGCCATTGAGCAAGTAGAGATTGCAATCATTGCTGCTGCTACAAATGTTTTTACTAAAGTTTTCATATCTTTTTCAATTTTATAATGTATTAGTATATTTTCTTATTTGATTGTCGCGCACTGCCTAAATTTGTTGCGTACTTTTTTTATTTATTTTCTGATTCAAAGTTAAGACAAGTGATATATCGATTTCATTACATTTAGATTAACATTACATTAAAATCGGTAAAAGCTATTTTTTTCTAGGTGAATGAATTTTCAATCAATCCGTTGTATAGCCAAAACGTGACAGAATGAATAAATTATTGGTTTGAATATTGCTATTCTGTCTAATTCCTATTAGATTGCATTCTTTCATGACACACGACGATAGAGCATATATTTTTCTTTTTAAATTGCCCATTTTGCTGGTTTTAATTGCGCTTTGTGATACCTTATATGCGCAACGGCCCGTCAATGAGATAGAAACTACCAAACATCTCGCTGATACAAGTAAACAAAGGGATCTCATTGACATTGGCAAGGAAATACTGAATATCAAACCACCGGAATCCGTTGATAGCACAGGAAAAAAAATATATTTTTCTTTTTTACCATTTTCAACAAATGTCCCCGGAGGTGGTCATGCTTTAATTACAAGTACAACTGCAGGATTTTATTTGGGCGATCGCTCAGACACCTATATGTCCAAAATGACTTTTACGCCTTACACCAATTTTGGTAAGCGATTTGGACTCCCCATACGCTCCTACATCTGGTTAAAGGAAAATTCGTGGGTGATTGATGGGGATATTCGTCTGCTAAAATATCCACACGAAACTTGGGGAATCGGTAAAGAGCATCATGGCGATCAACAGATTAATTTAGATTACACCTATTTTCGTTTATACCAACATGCGTTAAAAAGAATTCATGGGGGTCTTTTTATGGGAATTGGTTATGATCTGGATTATCGAATGAATATTAAGTCGACAAGCAGTATCCCGTTGGAAGAATACACCTCGTACCCTTATGGAACAGATTTAAAAGATAATACCATGTCTTCAGGAGTCAGCTTCAATTTAATCTACGATACACGAGCCAATTCGATCAATACCTGGTCGGGTAACTATGCCAATTTACAGTTTCGCGTAAATCCGATATTTTTAGGAAGTGATCAGAATTGGAAATCATTATTTCTCGAAGTGAGACGCTACCATAGGCTCACACAAGACCGAAACCGACAAAATATGATTGCTATAAGAAGTTTTTTCTGGACTGTATTTAATAGCAAAGCTCCCTATCTTGATCTTCCCAATTTAGGATGGGATCCATACAACAGTTCTGGAAGAGGTTTTCCCGTCAGCCGTTTTCGGGGAAAATCGCTTTATTATTTAGAAACGGAATACCGTCGCGATATCACGAAGAACGGCTTATTTGGATTTGTTGCGTTTATGAATTTCACCACTTTAAATGGGCCAAAAAACAGCATGTTTGAGGATTGGAATGTAGGCACCGGTGCTGGTGCGCGAATCAAGTTTAACAAAAATTCAGGCACCAATATCGGCATCGACTATGGGATCAGCAAGAACCACCGCGGCGTGAGACTTACCCTAGGCGAAGTATTCTAAACCCTAACTCAAGTGATAACTTTGGTTTTTGAACTCCATTGAAGCATAGTATTGATATTTTCTATTGTCCAGCGGATAATCCCAACAGCCCATGCGGTGGTAGATTTCACCACCAAAGCCTGTTTTGAACCGATAAAGTCCATATAAAGGATGTGAAGGATCGGCCTGTGGAGATACGCCAAAGAAATCATATTCTGTACATCCTTTTTCTTTCGCAAGCTGCATTGCGCGCCATTGCAAAGCATAAGTTGCCATATAGTTACGATTTTCTGAAGCAGAAGCCCCATATAGATAAGTCCCCCGATTTGCTGCTATCACCAAAAACATGGCCGCTAGAGGCTGGTTATCCGCTTCGGCGACTAAAAGATAGACATCTGCAGGCGATAAGGTATCATTTGCCCTTGCGGATAGAACAATCTTAAAATAACTGATATCATGTAAAAAGAAGTTGTTGCGAAGAGCTGTCTGCCTATAAAGCTCATACCAGATTTCCAAACTTTCCAGTCCGAGTGAACGCACACGCACCCCTTTCCGTTCTGCCAGATTAATATTATATCTCGTCTTGGATTTCATATGTGCAAGCAGCATATCCTCTTCCTTTCTAAGGTCCATAAAAATAGTATTGGAAGGAAGGATGTCTGTATTTGCTTTATGAAAATTCCAGTTTTCCGTATTAAAGTTAAAACGCATCTCCTGAATACGTTTTTCGGGCATCCCCAACCAGTTCCCATGAAGGTCATAACAATCATCCTCTTTAGCCCAATGAGACTCCCAGGATAGATCGTAGCGTATCATAATGCAATTTGGGGGCAGATGGGAACGCAAACTCTCCGATAACTGTTCCAAAAAATAACCTTGATTCTCATCTGAAGGTTCGATCTCCGGTCCATAAGGTACATAGGCAATGCAGTGTTCCTGATCTATGGTCTGTATAATAATCAATAAATCACCAATAAAATACGTATCGTCGTCGACCCCGATATAGAGATCAGACTGTTTCGATTTAAAGTTAAATGCCTTCGACTGTATGCCCTGCATTTTTTTTACTGCAGACCAATAAGCAGTCTGTTGAATAATACCTGTTTTATAAAGCCCACTGATTTCTTTGTCACTAATGTCTGCTATCATGATATTTCTCCAATTTAATAGGGGTATTTTTTCAGATGCTCAAAAAAAGCATCGATTTTAAAGCACAAAAACGGCAAACATAACCAAAATGTTCGGCTAAACAGGGACTCATTTGTCACTTTGTTGTTAATTTCAGGGAATAGAAAGAAATAGCTATTTAAAATGGCTATTTCACATATTTTAACGCTAGAATATCCTCATTTGAATTGTTATTTTGATCTAAAATTTAAGATATTTGTAGCTTAACAATTCAGCGCACGATGGACAATAAAGCGATTTCCAAAATATTCAAATTATGCAGCCAATTAATGGAATTGCACAATGAAAATCCTTTTCGAACAAAATCCATAGCGAGTGCCTCGTTTAAGTTGGACAAGCTGCCTTTCCGTATTGTAGAGGCCACTCTCGAAGAATTGAGTGCGCAGCCCGGCATAGGAAAAAGCACCGCTGAAAAAGCAAAGGAAGTGGCTGCTACCGGAACTTTTAAAGAGCTTCAGACCCTTATGGAAAATACGCCATCCGGTATTGTTGAAATGTTAAACATTAAGGGGCTAGGTCCTAAAAAGATCGAGATTATCTGGAAAGAACTGGAGATTGAAAGTGTAGGTGAGCTGCTTTATGCCTGTAACGAAAACCGTCTTGTTGAAGCGAAAGGATTTGGACTTAAAACCCAAGAAGACATCAAAAAATCCATTGAGTTTTCCATCTCCAACAAAGGATGGTTTTTATATGCAAAAGTGCTTCCTTTGGCAGAACACTTCTTTAACGACCTTAAATCGCATTTTCCCGCTTCCCTATTGTCCTTCACAGGTGATTTCAGACGAAAATGCGAAATTTTGAGCACTGTAGATCTTTTGATTTCTGAGCATATCGATAGCGTAGAGAAATTTTTAGGGGCATATACTTTAGTCGAAAAAACAGAAAACTCCATAGAACTGACCGATGATCTGGGATTTACTTTCAAAGTCTTCAGCAGTAATATCAATGATTTTTATCGTGACCTGATTCTTAGCACCGGATCTACTGCACACCTCGATCTCCTATTTAATATACTTCCAGACCTCCCTTCACTTTCCAGTGAAGAAGCGATTTACCGCAACTTGGGTTTGGATTATATCGAACCCGAACTACGTGAAGGATTGAATGAAATAGAACTGGCCCAAAATCACAGCCTACCAAAGCTAATCCAATACAAGGATCTCAGAGGCACACTTCATAATCACTCTACGTATAGTGACGGTGTCCATAGTCTCGAGCAGATGGCCCTGCATTGTAAAGAAGTGTTAGGACTCGAATATCTGGGAGTCTGTGATCACTCGAAAACGGCAGTTTATGCTAACGGACTATCCATCGAAAGATTAGAAGAACAATGGCAGGAAATTGCTGCATTAAATGAAAAATTGGCGCCGTTCAAGATCTTTAGCGGGATTGAATCCGATATTCTAGGCGATGGTTCATTGGACTACCCTGATGAGATACTGGCAAAATTCGATTTTGTTGTTGCTTCCGTTCATTCCAATCTAAAAATGGATGAAGAAAGAGCAACCGCCAGGCTAATTAAAGCGATCGAAAATCCATACACAACAATATTAGGACATCCTACAGGAAGGCTACTGTTAAGTAGAGCGGGCTATCCATTAGATTTTAAAAAAATCATCGATGCCTGTGCTGCAAACGGAGTTGTGATTGAGATAAATGCCAATCCTTTACGCCTGGATCTTGACTGGAGATGGCACCGTTATGCCGTAGAAAAAGGAGTACTGCTATCCGTGAATCCGGATGCCCATCGTACGGAGGGACTACAAGACATGCAGTATGGTGTGTTAGTCGCCCAAAAAGGTGGTCTCCAAGCAAATAACTGCCTGAACACCTATTCTTTAGATGCCATCACGGCGTATTTCAATAAGAAAAAACAGCGCTAGTCTATGTCCAGTAAAACAAATGCCGTTCGCCTATTGGACACCGCTGGAATAAGTTATGAACTACGAGTATACGAAGTTGATGAACAGGACGTCAGTGCCGAGCATGTCGCCGAAACGTTAGGTCTATCGCTTGAAACATTATACAAGACTTTGGTTCTAAAAGGAAACAAAGACCCCTATATTGTGGCCGTCATCCCCGGCAACGCGCATCTTGATTTAAAAAAAATAGCAAAAGCTTCAGGCAATAAAAATTGTGAGATGCTCCCCATGAAAGATCTCTTATCGGTCACGGGCTATATTCGCGGAGGCTGCTCTCCCATTGGAATGAAAAAGCAATTTCCAACGTTCATTGAAGAAGCCGCTCAACTAGAAACCCATATTTCAGTAAGCGCGGGAAGAAGAGGTCTTCAGATGGTATTAAATCCGCTTGACCTCGCTCGCATTGCACATGCTCATTGGTCGGATCTGATTGGCTTATCATAGGCTCACTTTTTACGCCCGTATAATAGTATACGTTTGAAAGAGTAAATAGCAGGAAATTTTGAAAAATGTTTATTGATTCGAGTTTTGAACTCATCAATAAACAGTACCTTCTTATCTTCTGCTAATCGTTCAATATAGGGAATCAAAGCGGAGCCTGCAATGAAGCTGTAAAGTGTATCAGCATCAGTAGCAATCAAAGGATACACACGGAGCGAAAGATCCAAGTGATCCAAGCCATTCTCGAACAGCAACCGTGCGTAAGCATCAATATCCAATACTGACGATGGCCTATTCCAATCATTTAGATATGTACGAAAAGGTTCCTCATTCCCCAGTTCAAATAAAATCTTATTTAAGATATTTTCTGGCTGATAAGGCATCTGTACCGCTAATTGTCCACCGGTATTTAACTTTGAAATAAGCTGAGGAAAAAGACTCTGATGATCTTCTAGCCATTGTAAGGCGGCATTGCTAAAAATAAGATCCCAGGTCCTTGGCTCAGCAAGGAATTTTTCGACTGAACTTTGTCTAAATTTTAAACGTTCAGTTACAAGCTGATGGCTTTCAGAAAGCATTTCTGCTGAAGAATCTATCCCAAGAAAATTTGCTTCAACGAATTTTTCACTTAGAATAGCTGTCTGTTCGCCGGTACCACAGCCCAAATCTACAGCATACAGTACGGTATCTCCGACGATAAGTTCAGCCAAATCATAAAATGGTTTAAAACGAATGTCTTTAAATTGATTATAGTTGTCCGGATTCCAAGGCATATTCTTTTTTATTATAGCCCATAGGGCAATACAACATTTTCTATTTAAACAAAGTGAGAATTTCAGAAGCATCGACCTGACCAAAATAAGCCGTTAGATCAACGGACCGTAACAACAGATCAATCTCCTCCAATTCATGCTTTTTCCCAACCAATAAATTTTCGATTTCATGGATCGATTTGGAAGCAAAAAAATCTCCAAAAATTTTAGCGCGTTCAATATATCCTTTATGTACATCCAGGTGCAATTCGATAAATCCCGCAGGAATCTTAATTGCTTTTTTAAAATTGTAATTTGGAGAAAAACCAAAATTCCAGTCCCATGTTTCGTATTTTTCTTTGATCAGCTTTTCAATATTTTCGATATCCACAGGAGAAAACGTGCGAATTTTAGCTTCGGGGTTCTCCAGTTTCATTTCCTCAATGAGCAATTCTTTAAAATGAACGGTTGTAAAACCACTAGGCAAATATCCAATTAAATTCGTGACCCGTGCGCGATTTGATTTTACAGCTTTATCTACAAATTTTAATGGGTTGACCTTCAAGGCATCACTTAGTACTTCCATCTGTGAATCGATCAATATGGTGCCATGTTGAATCATTTTGCCGTTTTTGGCGAGTTTAGCATTTCCGCTAAATTTTTTCCCGTCGACCAACAGGTCATTTCTTCCTTCTAATTTTGCGGGTATATCCAATTTATTCAATAGGGAAACTACGGGCTGGGTAAAGGTTGAAAAATCCATAAAATCATGATTGCCCAATAAGGTATGAAAGGAAAAATTAAGGTTTCCAGTATCATGATAAACAGCACCGCCTCCCGACATCCGCCTGACAACCTTAATTTTATTCTCATTGACGTAATCAAGATTTATTTCAGCCAGGGTATTTTGGAATTTACCTATTATAATTGAGGGAGCATTTATGTAGAGCAGAAAGATATCTTCTTTGGGATATTTACCTAATAAATATTCCTCGGATGCGATGTTAAAATAAGCATTGTCGGAAGGAGAATCTATAATCAGCATATTTTTCTTTTTTCAAAAATAACAAGAATTTAATCGAGGTAATTCATTTCAAATTCATAATTACCTCAAATGGCTATTATAGCCTTCCTTCCGATTGCGGCAAAGCAATCCCATGAGCCTAACTGTCGTTAGGCCCGTCGTCCAAAAGCAACTCTCTCCTCTAATTTTTTAATGATAAAGGCTGAAAAATCCTCCTGTACAATCTCTTCAGTCTGACATAGCGCTCCCGGACTAAAAACGTTAATTTCCATGATACGGTTTCCTACCACATCCAGGCCAACAAAATACATTCCATCCTGAATCAATTTATCCTTAATCTTATCTACCATCACCAACAGCTCCGGTGAGATAACAGCCGCCTGAGTTGTAGCTCCTTGATGAACATTGCTCCGAATCTCATCACCCTGCTGCACACGGTGCACAGCCGCATATTTCCCATTGATCAAAATAGGCTCTCCATTCAATAAAAAAAATCTAATATCCCCACGTGCAGCATCCGGAAGATATTCCTGACCAATCACGTAACCATCGCGCGCGATAGCCTCTACCGTTTGTTTTAGATTTTGCTGATTATCCTTATTGATCAAAAACACATTTTTACCACCTGAACCCTTCAGAGGTTTTAAAATAATAAGCTTGTTCTGTTGTTCAAAAAACTCAATGACATCTGCATAATTTCTGGTCACTATCGTCTTTGGCCGGATAGATTCATCAAACCCTTCAAGGTATAACTTATTGCTTGCCCTGCCAAGACTATCGGGATCATTGATAACCAATACACCTTTTTCTTTTAAGAGCGATACGAATTGCAGTGCCGAGGCTGCTGCCCACGGCCGGCTAACCATATCCAGCACTGGATCAAATCGCAACCAGACAACATCCATCTCTTCCAAAAACATTTTAGTCTTTTCTGTTCCCCTGAGTACTTCCATTAAGCGATTGGTCGTATTAAGCTTCTGATCAGGAAGCACTTTTCGTACGTGGGCAGCAATATGAGCAGACTCATAATAGAAATCAGCCAAGCCGATATAATAAATTTCATGTCCCATTTGATGGGCTCTCAAAGCCAAAAGAGTTGTCGTGAAACGCGCTGTTTCTTTGTGGGTTTGGTTAATCACGAATGCTATCTTCATATAAAATATTCGATTATTGAATCATTTGAAATATTCCATTATTGTTCTTTTTGAGTTGTATCAATGCCTCTTTATACGGCTCCGTTAGGTACCTTGGGATTAAAGCCGGCGCTCTCAATACACCTTTTAACATCAGTTCTTCGACAATCGGGATATAATCCTCCCGAATTTTCCCCATTGTCAGTAGCGATAGGTCTCGCCCACTTTTAATATAATTAGTCAATTCGATTAAACCGCTCAAGTATAATGCATCTTTGGTAAGTCCACCACTCCTATATACACGCATCGTCATTTGGAAAGCTGTTTCGGGCAAAAATTGATACTTATCAAGCAAAACTGAGAACGTATCAATAAATGAATTGCCTTGCTGCATATGATGAACGGCGATAACTCGTCCTGCAAGAATACGCAATCTATTGTTTGTCAGTCCGCCGACCAGATATTCGGCGAGTACGGCGAGACCTTCCTGAAGTTTTTCATAACCGGGAACCCCTAATCTGAAAAGGCTGAACGGCTGTTGTTTCCCATTGTAGTAAGTGACGATATGTGTACCAACCTCATGCTGAATGAGTGCCTTTACCCTATTCCGCGGCAAACTATACTGCTTACTGATATTGAGCACGCCCTGATTGACCATTACCCCATAAATATCATCCCGAAGCCGCACGGTAGTCCCAAAATTAGGGTCTTGGATTTTCAAATAATCCAGTTCTTCCTGAGCAAGTTTAGCAAACTCCTCCGCATAGACAATATCTTCCTCTTTCGTCCTCACTTCTCGATCGGTTGTTGTAATTGTCAGAATCGCCTGGGCTTTTTCCAACAATTTTTCATTGACTGTACCAAAAACTTGCATGCTTCCCAATAGGAAACCTTCTTTTCCCCTTTCACTCAGCATCGTCATCATCTGATCGAGTTCCTTTCGTTTGTCACGAAACAAATAAGCAATAGAAGGGTCGAATAAATCTTCGATATGTAAGTTATAGAGGTTTCTCTTGATAATATCCGGGTCGATAGGCATAGGCCGATATCGAAAAACAGGTGTTTTTCGATAGTTACCTTTTTTAAACTGAAGCCAAGCGTCATAAGAATTTGTCGGAGTAATCAATAACAGGAAATCAAACCTTTGGCTTTCCCGTGCCAATTTTTGATCAATCTCCCATGCCAAAGGAAGCATCTTTTTAGGCTGGCTAATTTTAAATGCAGTTGGTTTAGATAAGGTATGTATACGAATGAATTCAAAGAATGTTTTAGATAGACTCCTTGATATGGCCTCACGGAAATGACGAAGATCTATCGGCAAGATTTGCTGATCTACACCGAGTAAATACTTCGGCTTTATTTCCAGCCCCATGTAAAATATATTGGTATTCAAATTATCTAACTGTACACTTGATGGCGATAAACTTTGGGTGGCATTTGTTTTGGAATCTGTTAAGATCTCCACCTTGGCGATCGATTCCTCCGTGCTCAATTGCTTACCGAGATATTGCGCAATTGCCTGTACATTTTTTCGCGCAATATGAATTTGAATATCTTCTTCCTGTGCCGCATCGGAAGCCCAAGCTTCAATAATCAAACAGGCGCCAAACTCTTCGACAAGTTGATTGAGAATCGGGGCGATCCATTCCGAAACATTCATCTGCGGATCTCTCACCCTAAAATAAGCCGGTTCTGATTTGACCAACTCCGAAAGCATGGGATCCTGACTAAAAAACTGTCTATACAAAAAGAGGTAAGGCACAACCTGATTAAAAACCAATTTATTTTTTGGAGGGATCTGTACATGAAACACCTCCTTATTTTTGATCTTCTTTAGAATGCCAGCGAGCTGTTTAGCGTTATCTTTCATAGGCAAAATAGTTTTCTACGGTCTCTATGCTTTGCAAGAGAAGCTGCTTATATTCCTGAAGTTTTTGTGGATATACTTCTCCAGTCCATTCATCCATAAAGTCCTTTCGGAACTCTATAGAAAAAACACAGCCCTTATCGCCGAATTTATCGTTCAGATATGCTGAAAGAAACCCGCCCTTAAATTTCACATTCTCGCGAACATCATAAGTTTGCCCATCTTTTCCAGACTGAAGAGTCTTTATGAACTGATCAGTCAGCTTACGCCATTTATCATGATTATGGGATGTACCTATATTAATTTGCGGATTAGCCGTATTATCCAACTTTGCTTCTGGCCCATCGCGCCGCATATTGTAACTATGGATATCATATACAAGGAAATAACCATAACGATCAATCGTACGCTCAATCTCCCGATTGATTTCATTATACACCCGATCATAAGTCGCATATAGCTGACTTTTTAATTCATCGGGCAAATCAGATCGCCAGACATGCATTCCCCATGACTGTTCGGGCCTCAGATAAATTGCATCTTCTTGCTTTCTATTCAGATCCAGCTGAAACCTGGAGGTTCCTGACACGAATCGATTAAAAGGGAGCTCTGCCAAAATGGCTGTGTAAGGATCTTCCTCGCGTAATCGTTCGTCTTCCAAAATATTGAAATGGGGAATTAAACGCTCATCAACCTGATGACCATCATGAATAGCAAAAGCCCAAAAAGGACTATCATAGCGTTCCAATTGATAGAGGTATGTTAAAGACATGTACTTTTTTTTAAACAGTTTATGACCCATTGCCAGATAAGCAGTGATCTTTTGCTTAAATAAACGCATGTCCCTCATAAAAGGTTTGAAATTTAACCAGATTCCCAACGAAAGTAGCACACCATATCATTCCATTTAGAACAAGCGTTAAAAATCGTTAAACAAACAGGATATTAATTATATTGGCACCTTTCTTGAATATTGTCTAGTAGTTTCATAAATTTAGGTTAATAATTAGTTAGTTTATAAAAAGCCTGTTAGTCCCCGCTAACAGGCCTTTTATTTTTCTAAAAAGAAAACAAAATTAATATTAGAATACTTTACTGAGAATCAATGCTAAACAATTAAAAAATGTTAAAAAGTAAAAAAAAGTGGTAATCACTGAAACATTTTTCAAACTTACTACGTTATATAGGTACTTTTCATAAATTTAGGTTAATAATTGGTTAGGAAAACTCCTGTTGCTCCCCGCTTCAGGAGTTTCTGTTTATCAACACCTTATAACAATAAAAAAGAAAAATATTTCACCAAAAACACATCAAATCAATCATTAATAGGTGAGCAAATGGATTTCAAAAACAAGTTTTTATTTATTTAGTTCCTGTACAGAAACTCCAACATATACAGAAATTTTAATAACAAAAAAATGACAATATGTTCACGCAAAGAAAATAAGTTTTGGCATAGGTATTGCACTGTTTTGAGTATTCATAAATTTAGGTTAATAATTGGTTAGTTAGAAACACTTGAAGTTCCCCACTTCAAGTGTTTTTTTTGAGAGTTGTAAGCTATATAATATAGAAAGCCGTCTGTTTATATTTAGTTGACCGTTTCCACCAATTGCTTCAGGGCAATTTCGTAGGCTCTTGACGAAATATGAGTGGTTTGCGGAGAAACTGCCTTGATTTTTTTGAGTGCTTCAAAAATCACCTTAGAAACATCCGAAAAAATTGCATCATCACTAATTTCGATATTGCGTTGCATTAGATAGGCAAATACTCTCGCCATACCACAATTTGCGATAAAGTCTGGTATAACGGCAACATGCTGGTCTGCAAACTCCATCACAGGCCCATAAAATATTTCCTGATCTGCAAATGGAACGTTTGCACCGGAAGCGATCACCTCAAGCCCATGACTGATCAGATGTTGGATCTGATCTTTTGAAACTAACCGGGATGCCGCTGCCGGCACAAAAATATCGGTTTTCAAGTTCCATATTTCTTTCTGTATCTGATCAAAAGGAATCAGATCCGGTGAGCAGAGTTCATTGCCTTTTCGCTCCAGAAATAAACGTGTAATATCTTGTTCATTAAATCCTTCCGGATTGATCAATCCACCAGCACGATCGATTATTCCGACGATTTTAACCCCTAGTTTCGACAGATAAAATGCTGCTGCCGCAGCTACATTTCCCCAGCCCTGAATCACCGCACGTTTTCCAGCACAATGCGATCCAAAGAGTTCGTAGTAGTGACGCACTGACTCTGACACGCCATAACCCGTTATCATATCGGCAACTTTGTACTTTCGTTTCAGATCTGGACTGTAGGAACTATCCTCCAACACTTTGGAAACACCATATCGCAATTGTCCAATTTGGTGAATGCGATTGCTTTCATTCACCTTAAAGTGTCCATTCAAAATTCCTTCTTGGGGATGCCACAGTCCATATTCTTCCGTCAATGGAATAACATCATGAATTTCGTCTATATTCAGATCCCCGCCCGTCCCATAATAGTTTTTCAGCAGCGGTGTAACTACCTTAAACCAACGGTCCAAAACTTCATTTTTCCTGGGGTCATGCGGATCGAAATTAATCCCCGATTTTGCCCCCCCAATTGCGGGTCCCGATACCGTAAACTTGACCTCCATTGTTTTTGCCAAAGATTCTACCTCATGCCTATCCAACCCAGACCGCATCCTTGTTCCACCACCGGCAGCTCCACCACGCAAAGAATTGATCACAATCCATCCTCTTGCATCCGTTTCGCTATCCTTCCATTCGAAAACAATTTCCGGGCTTTTATGCTCAAACGCTCGTAATAACTCTTTCATCCCTTCCATACTACTATAAATTTCCTCGACGTTCCTGTTCACGTTCTATGGCTTCAAAAAGGGCCTTAAAATTTCCTGCTCCAAAGCTTTGTGCTCCTTTGCGCTGGATGATCTCATAAAATAAAGTTGGTCTATCTTCTACAGGCTTTGTGAAAATCTGCAGCAAATACCCCTCTTCGTCACGATCTACCAGAATTCCAAGTTCTTGAATGATCCGTATTTCTTCATCAATTTTTCCAACTCGCTCGGGCAACATATCATAATATGCTTCGGGCGGAGCACCCAAAAACTCTACTCCTCTTGCTTTAAGTGCTTTCACGGTAGCAACAATATCTTTTGTTGCCAACGCCGCATGTTGTACGCCTTCTCCCTCATAAAACTCAAGGTATTCTTCAATCTGTGACTTCTTTTTTCCCTCGGCAGGCTCATTGATTGGGAACTTAACGTAGCCATTTCCATTGCTCATCACTTTACTCATTAGCGCGGAATACTCGGTATTGATCTGCTTATCATCGAAAGACAGGATGTTAACGAAACCCATGACATCCTGGTACCATTTCACTGTTTCGTTCATCTTGTTCCATCCGACATTACCAACACAATGGTCGACATAAAGCAAACCTGTTTCGCTTGGATTGTAATCACTTTCCCATTTTTCATATCCCGGCATAAACGGACCTGAATAATTGCGCCGTTCGACAAAAAGATGGACCGTTTCGCCGTAAGTATAGATACCGGCAGTCCATACTTCCCCGTTTTCATCTTTCAGAAGCTGTGGTTCCTGATATACCTTTGCCCCTCTTTTTGTTGTTTCCTCAAACGATTTTCGGGCATCATCTACCCAGAGCGCTAATATTTTAATGCCATCACCATGTTTCTTAACATGTTCTGTGACGGGATGGTCAGATTTCAGCGCCGTGGTAAGCACCAAACGTATTTTATTCTGTTTGAGCACATAGGATACCCGATCCCGAACTCCTGTTTCAGGTCCGGCATAAGCATCCGACTGGAAGCCAAAAGCTGTCTTGTAGTAATGCGCCGCTTGTTTGGCATTGCCAACATAAAATTCAATATAATCTGTCCCATTGATAGGTAGAAAATCTTGCGCTTGGGCAATCTTTTCTGCAAATGTATTTGCCATAATTTATATAAAGGTTACTCTTCTTTTATTAATCTAACTCATCCAAGACTTATAATAATCTGGATCTTCTATAGTGAGCGCTTCTTCTGTCAGCATCAATGGTCGAAAAGGATCGATCATCACAGCCAGCTCTTCAGTTTTAACCTGTCCGATGCTTTTTTCCACTGTCCCTGGATGAGGCCCATGAGGTATACCACCGGGATGCAGGGTAATCTGCCCTCTTTCAACCGACTTTCTGCTCATAAAATCGCCATCGACGTAGTATAGGACTTCATCCGAATCTACATTGCTGTGATTATACGGTGCAGGAATCGAATTGGGATGATAATCATACAGCCGTGGACAAAAGCTGCACAGTACAAAGTGATCTGTTTCAAAGGTCTGGTGGACGGGTGGTGGCTGATGTAATTTACCCGTTATTGGCATAAAATCATGGATTGAAAAGGCCCAGGGAAAGTGATAGCCGTCCCAGCCAATAAAATCAAATGGATGACTCCCGTAGACATACGGATAAATCATCCCCTGTTTCTTGATTTTCACTTCGAAATCACCCAACTCATCAAAGGTTTCCAAATTCTGAGGTACCCGAATATCTCGTTCAAAGAAGGGAGCGTGCTCCATCAATTGACCAAATTCATTGCGATAACGTTTTGGCGTACGCACAGGAGAAAACGATTCAACGATAAACAACCGATTATCTTCCTGCTCAAATTCCATTTGATAAATCGTTCCCCGGGGAATAACTAAATAATCACCATATTTAAATGGGATATTTCCATATCCAGTTTTTAGCCTTCCGCTCCCTTGATGAATAAAGACAATCTCATCCGCCTGGCTATTTTTATAGAAATAATCATCCATGGACCGACGAGGAGCTGCCAAGGATATGTGCAGATCCTGATTAACCAGTACTGGTGTTCGGCTTTCAAGATAATCATCTTTTGCCTGTACCTGAAATCCTTTTAGGCTGGTATGCTTAAGATGTTTATCCCGGGCAATCTTGGGCGATACGTCGTAAGGCTCCCTAATTTGCTTGACTAATGTAGGCGGGTGGCAATGATACACCAAAGAATAAAGACTGGAAAATCCATGGGTGGATACGAGTTCCTCAGCATAAAGCGTATTATCGGGCTTTCTAAAAACAGTGTGTCGCTGCATTGGAATTTGCCCTTGTTTAACATAAAATGGCATAATTCTACGATTTAAACGGTTATAAAATTAAATGAATATTCAAGTACCAATAGAACTATTGGCAAGTGCGTGAGAGAAGATTAGTATTGTGCAAAAACGATATCAGCTATAATTGCTCTATTAAAAGCAATATAGGGCATGGGGAACGCAAAGCGATGTACGCCACGATTGATCATTTTTTATAGTTTATAATGCTTTAATAAAGGTAAGCATATTTTTCTATTTTCAAGAGAAGAAATATTTTTTTCAAATCTTATACAATATATTTGTGTCAAATGCTAACAACATTGAATAACCAAATAGAACACACTATATATGAGAATTGTCACCAGCATTAAGGAAGGTCAGGAGGAATTGGGGATTATCATAAACGACCGATTTTATCGTTGCTCAGCAATCGATCAAACCCTTCCCAAAAATATGTCTGATTTTCTAAAAGGTGGAGAGAAGACCATGAGTAAGCTCCAGGAATTTGAGCGTGCTTTGGCCCTGGGAACGATCGAAAGACCTTATCGTCCGTTACAGGACACACAGCTCATCGCTCCGGTACCTTATCCAGCCTCTTTTCGTGATGCCTACGCATTTCGTCAACATGTGGAAACGTCAAGAAGGAACCGTGGACTTGAAATGATCCCCGAATTTGATAAATTTCCTGTTTTCTATTTTTCAAATCATCAGGCAATACAAGGCCCTGGACCTATTCACTGCATGCCCTTACATTTAGATCAACTTGATTTCGAACTTGAGATCGCTATCGTCATCAATAAGCCAGGAATCAACATCCCTGCAGCCAAGGCAGATGAGTATATTGCCGGATTCATGATATTGAATGATTTCAGTGCAAGAAAACTGCAGATGGAAGAGATGAAATTGAGTTTAGGGCCTGCCAAAGGCAAAGATTTTGCCACAGCAATTGGACCTTGGTTAGTTACAAAAGATGAATTGGAACCTTATAAAATTCAACCAGCCGAAGGGCATATTGGCAACTGTTATGATCTTGATATGACTTGTAAAGTAAACGGCAGACAAGTTTCAGCGGGTAATTTTGCGAGCATGCACTGGACTTTTGCAGAAATTATTGAGCGGGTTTCTTATGGTGTACAGATCTTCCCCGGTGATGTGATCGGTTCAGGCACTGTTGGAACAGGTTGCTTTCTCGAACTTAATGGCACTGCACGCATAGCGAATCCTAACCACAAAGATCAATGGCTCAACCTTGGCGATGAGATCGAATTGGAGATCACCGCACTCGGAAAACTTTCCAATTCTATTGCTTTACATCATTCATAAATCTAGCGAATATGAAGTCATCTTTCGAAACCATAACCTTTGAGTCTGTAGCGGACAAAGCTATCATCGATAATTTAATTAAATATGCTATTGCACCGCGTCCAATTTGTTTTGCAAGCACGATAGATCGCAATGGACAAGTCAACTTAAGTCCTTTCAGTTATTTCAACCTGATGTCGCATCAGCCGCCTATCTGTGTTTTCTCGCCACTGCGGCGGATGCGTGATGGCAGTACCAAACATACGCTGGATAATATACAGGAAGTTAAGGAAGTCGTCATCAATATTGTCAACTACGACATGGTGCAGCAGCAATCTCTTGCCAGCACCGAATATGGGAAGGAAATAAATGAATTCGATAAGTCGGGGTTTAGCGCTGTCCCTTCTATTCAGGTTGCGCCACCACGGGTAGCCGAATCTCCGGTCCAGCTGGAATGCCGGGTTAGAGAGATCGTCGCTTTAAGCGATGAACCGGGGGCTGGTAATCTTGTTATTGCAGAGATCCTCTATATGCATGTCCACAAACACCTATTGGGCAAGGACAATACCATCCAACAAAAAGATTTGGACCTTGTGGCAAGGCTGGGTGGTGACTGGTACTGCCGCGTCACTGATGAAAATCTATTTATTGTACCGAAACCCCTCCGTAGTCTGGGAATTGGCATAGATCAACTTCCGGAAAAAATTCGATTTTCTACTGTACTGACTGGAAATCACCTGGGATTGTTGGCCAATGTCGAAACACTACCCACATTAAAAGATATACAGCCAGCGGATAAGTACTTAAACTACCTGAAACTAAATTTTGAAGATAGCCCATCGAAATTCAGCCAAAAAGTTCATGAATATGCCGCACAGCTATTGGATGCAGGACAGCTTGATAAAGCCTGGCAAATTTTACTGAAGGGATAATACAAGTTAGCTCGAGAAAATAGGACTTTAAAACTTTTGGAAAGTCCTATTTTCTCGAACTTACCATCTTCTTCTGAAAGTTGATTTTAGACCTTTGGAAGAAATATTTTTCAATAATTATTTAAAGCTTCCTCCTTTGCGACGCGCAGTCCATCATCAATCAGTTTTTTCAAATGCAGATATCGCGTAACAAATTCTAAAAGCCTCTTTTCTGCCAGATGAGTTAACTCTTCTGCATCGTTCGCCCAGGCAATTTCAAATAGCTCAACCAAACCTAACCAATGATCCGCATTTTCCGATTCCAAGAGATTGAAGATATCAAGCCAGACTTTTTGATCAAATTCTTTGTCCCGTAAGTTCCTTATCGCAGCGTGTAGATTCACGAGCTTTACATCTTCGGTTTCGTTAGACAGGGAAGATGAAGCCTGATCCAAATATTCTTCCAGCGCTTCATAGGCATCTTTATCTGCAGCGCCCGCAAAAACAGATACAATTTCCGCCCCGACCGCCATATCATATGTCCCCCATTCGGGTTTAAAATACACCTCTTCCCTATTGTTACGGTATACTTCACATGCCGTAAATGAAATTAAAACAATCTTGTCAAATTGACGGACAATTCGTTGAACAGTTCCTGCGACAGTAATTCCCGAAGCAAAGTTTAACAAACACTGTTGGCCTTCAACAATACGATATTGAATCAATGTTGCTTCATCAAAATCTTCTAGATCATAATCTGCACCTCTCAAATTTCCTACAGGAGAGCCAAACCCTTCGCTATGGTAATTTTTACCGTGCCCTTCGAGCTGTTTACCCGCCAATGCCAAGGCTGTAGGTCCCTGTGTCTGGATATACGAAAGATTTTGATCTGCATTGGCTAATTTAAAGACTCCCGATACTTGCAGACCAGAACTATATTGCACCGTGCATACAGCACGGCAATCAATGGCTTTATCAACGCTCTGTTTCCCTCCTACCCGAAAGGCCATGGTATCAGCAAATTTATCCAACACAATTTTTAGATGTTCAAAATCTGGTGTAACAAATAGCTGTGGCTGCGGTTTGGTTATATCATAAGCATATTCGATCGCATTTAAACCATACGGCAACTTAGGCACATCTTCTTGCATGCAGCTTGCGCTTTCTCCAATGGAAGACAGTAAACCAGCTCCGTAAATTTTGGGTGTATGAAGATCGCCAATAAGTCCGTATTCTACTGTCCACCAATGCAATCTACTCAATAATGCCATCTCCGAGGGCTCCCCCATATTATCCTGAACGGTCTGCAAATTCTTTTCTGCAGCCGCCAACTCAACCGCCGTTGTTGTTGCATGTTCCTTTAAAATAGATAGATGACGAATTGCTTCGTAGAGTTCAAAATCTTTGCCCGAGGAAAGTGCTTTTGTCCCAACCTCTCCAAAATACTGCAGGTATGCAGCATAATCTGGCTCACCTATTATAGGCGCATGCCCAGAAGATTCATGAATAATATCTGGCGCTGGTGTATATTCGATATGTTCCAATTGACGTATGTCTGCGGCAATAACCAGTACGCGATGCGCCTGAAATTCCATAAAAGCAGCTGGCGGAATAAACCCGTCCACTGTCACAGCACCCCAGCCAATTAATTTTAGACTATCGTTCATATCCTGCAAGTTTGGTATGGTCGAAATTGATAAACCTGCTTTCTTCAATCCCGGGATATAAGGGTAATATGCTACATCTTTCAAAAAAGAATAATTCTGACGCATGACATAACGCCACAAAGCCTGATCCAGCGCGGTATAACGTTCATATCGCTGAGCTACCACATAGCGTTTTAAATGTTTGGGCAATCGCTCCAAAACAATATTATTGTATGTTTCCATCTATAATTGGTATGAAAATAAAGTTTGAGACTTCTATATGAAGGTAGAAATTATTTGTGGTTTAAGAAAGAACCAGCATGTTAATTTATTGCTTTTCGCAAAATATCACAAAAGTATACCTTCACAAACCTTACTAAACAACTTTAAAATAAGTTCTTTTACCTAATTTAATTTTAAGACCTGGATTTAAATCAACCGACAGCTCCGGGTTCAGCTGTTTTACGGAGTCGATCTGAACTGCACCACCGATAATCAATCTTCTCATTGCTGACTTTGTCGATCCTTTCAGGAAATGACACAGATTGACTAGTTTAGTCTTTTCACCAAACTGTTCCCGCAATGCTTGACTCGATACCTCTAAAAAAGCTTTTTCTTCCAATTTCTTACTCTGAAATTGCTTGACAAAAAAATCAACTGCATGAGCAGCAAACTCAGCTCCATGGTATTGAGCAACAAGATTATGTGCTATAAGTTTCTTAATTTCCATTGGATTTTCACCCATTTCAATACGGGCCTTCATTCCAAGTTTGGTTTCCTGATTGAAATCTGTTGTCAAGTCGATATATTCTGGCATTAAATGATCTGGAATTGACATGGTTTTACCAAACATTTCATTCGGCTCATCCAAAAGACCGATCGTATTATTTAATGATTTGCTCATTTTTTCTTTTCCGTCCAGCCCGCGCAACAAGGGCATACACAGTACTATTTGTGGCTCTTGCCCAAAAGATTCCTGCAGCTGTCTGCCCATGTTGCAATTGAACATTTGATCCGTTCCGCCCATTTCAATATCGCTTTTGATATGTACAGAGTCAAAGCCCTGCAATATCGGGTAAAGCAACTCATGCATGGCTATCGACTGATTCTCGTTAAAACGCTTATTAAAATCATGACGCTGCATCAGCTGAGCGACCGTGACTTTTGATACCAGCTGAATGACTTCTGTAAAATTTAGCTGATCCAGCCAGTCTCCATTAAAAACAACTTTTGCTTTTGAAACATCAATAATTTTAGACAGTTGCGCAATGTAGGTTGCCGCATTGAGGGCGATCTCATCCGGGCATAAAGGTTTACGTGCTTTATTTTTTCCCGTAGGATCTCCGATCCGAGCTGTAAAACTGCCCACTATGATCACGATTTCGTGCCCCAGCTGCTGAAACTGCCGTAGTTTCTTCAACACCACTGCGTGCCCTAAATGAAGATCCGGCGCTGTGGGATCAAAACCAAGTTTTATAATCAATGGACGGTTCTTTTCCTCAGCCTCCTTCAACTTCGATGCAAGTCCTTCCTTCGGTAAAATAATTTCGATGTTTTCTTCTAACTCTTTTAACATGATGTTATATAAAATAAAAAAAGCCCGAACGTTATGTTCGGGCTTAGCTATAAATAATAATTGAATTTCTTAATTTAATAGGCATAGGGGTCCCGAACGATTATCGGGCGATAATAATTAAAGA
>JAIRVH010000208.1 GCA_031253985.1 Sphingobacterium sp. | reverse complement strand
ATCTTTTCATATAATGTGATTTGTTAAAAAATGTTAAGCAAAATTACTAAGAGATTTCAAATTACAAAGGACTTAATATAAACTTAACACACTAAACCACACATACTTCATGAAATACACAGTAAAATTATTATATTAACGTACAATTTATCCGTAAAAAAAACGTTGTAACATGTTTTAAACCAGCATTACACTCCGGACTGACTGAGCAAAAATAATTTTCCACATCAAATCCGCGAAATTCTTTTGTAACAACATTCTTCCAATCGGAATTTAAGTTTTTGGAAAAAATTAGCTAATTTTCTGTCAATCGAGAATTTTATTAAACAACTCAGTTTGTTGTAGCATTTGAGCTACCGTAAGCCTAATCTTATCAAAAAATCTAAACGATTGTTGTTGCTTAATGGTTTCTTTAAAAACTTGTTTCAAAAGCCGAGAACTTTTCAGAAATTCGCACACCTAATAATTTATGCTTCATGGAAGACGGTATTCAAAATTCTTCTTTTCAAGAACCCGCAGACATTAAACTATCTCCTGCAGGGCTTTCATTCTTGGCTTCAGCAGCCAAGTGGGCCAATTTTTTGGCCATTGTCTGTTTTATTTTCATCGGAATCTCCGCCATCACCATGGTCAGCTTAATCTTTGGTGCCAGTGCACTATCACTCGGTGCCGACGAATATGTAACAGCGGGTGCTTTATCCACATTCGGTGTACTCTATCTGCTGTTTCTTGCTTTCTTCTGCCTCCCAATTTATTTCCTTTATAATTTCGGATCAAAAGCGAAAAAAGCAATCGAAAACCGCGACAGTATCCAATTGGAACTGTGCTTAGATGCGCTCAAAAAACACTATAAATTTATTGGCATCATGGTTATTATCACCATTGCATTTAACTGTATGGGCTTGATATTTGGAGTTATACTTGGTATCAGTGACGCCATAGCTGGCATATAATACAGCCATAAATAAGGCACAAAGAAAAAGAGTCGTCTGCCAATGGCAGACGACTCTTTTTCTTTCGTATGGACTATCTATTTTTTATAATATTTCATTGCATTCGGAATCAATTTCTGAATATCCGCAATCCGTCGTTCGTCACTCGGGTGGGTACTCAAAAACTCTGGCTGTCCTTTTTGGCTACCGGAAGCCATACGTTTCCAGAAATCGACCGCTTCATTTGGATTATAACCAGCCAAAGCCATAATGATCAAACCCGCAGCATCTGCATCTGATTCATCACTTCTTGAAAATTTCAATTGCGCTAAGTTACCGCCTAGACCATAAAGATTGTTGAAAACACCGAGCGTACTGTTCCCAGAAACCCCTGCAGCTGACCCTAAAATCTGTCCTCCGAGCTGTAAAGCAATCTGATTCGATGCCTGAGCAACAGAGTGCTCTTCAATAGCGTGGGCGATCTCGTGGCCCATAACCGTTGCCAAACCTGCTTCTGTCCGTGTTACTGGTAATATTCCGGTATATACCGCAACTTTACCACCCGGCATACACCATGCATTGACATCGTCGCTTTTTACCAGATTAAATTCCCAGTTGAAATTAAATTGATTTGCGCGGCCCGTGCTTTGCAAATATTGGTTAACCGCTGTTGCCAGCCTGTTGCCAACACGTTTAACCATCGCTGCATCTGCAGTCCCGGTTACTACCTTGGCACTATTCTTCGATAAAAAATCTTTATAAGCCAATGCAGCCTGTTGGTTCACTTGATCAGCGCTGACCAATTTTAAATATTTTTTCCCGGTAACAGCTGAAGTTGCGCAACCTGACAGCCCCGATGCCAGCGCCACACACGCTAATACCATAGCCGAATACTTAAACATTCCGTTCATATGTATATATTTTCTTTCAATGGCCATATGGAATATCCAAATAATGCTTAGCAGCTCTACAGCTCTTCCATTATGGATATTTCACAATAAATTATTAAACACGTTTTAGAGAATGCAATTATTGTGCCTATTCTTTTTCCTTAGCCTTTTTCTTAAAGAGATAAATTTTGGATTCATGCCCCTTCAATAATCGCTCGATATTCTTTTGATGGGTAATTAACAATAGGATACAGATGGCTATTCCGTAAAGCAAAACGGAAGGTATCGTTGTTTTAAAAATAAATGCCAAACTAAAGGGAAATGCAAATCCTGCGGAAATGGAGCCCAACGACACATAATGTGTGGTCAGTAAAATAATGACAAACACGGATACACAGACCAAAGCAGCGGGTGTATGGATCGCGAGAATCATACCACATAGTGTTGCTACCCCTTTTCCGCCCCTAAATCCTGCAAATACTGGAAATAAGTGTCCCAGCACCGCGATAACACCCAACGCCAACTGAAAATTGACAAATTGTACGTCGCTTGTATTTTGCCCCAGCTCTATTAAATAGGCTAGGTTTGTTGCTGTCCACCCCTTAAATATATCGACAAACATTACGATCGATCCCGCTTTGGGTCCCAACACGCGAAAGGTGTTAGTTGCTCCAGCATTACCGCTTCCATACTCACGAACATCTACTCCATAAAATGCTTGACCCAACCAAACTGCTGTCGGTATGGAACCAAACAAATAAGCTAGTAATACTGCAGTTACTAAATAAATCGATATCATTAATTAAATCAGTTCTTATATTAATTTGGCCTTTAGACTTAGATCCAAGCTCTTGACACTATGTGTTAAAGCGCCCACTGAAATATAGTCTACCCCGGCCTCCGCATATGACCGAATGGTGTCAAAAGTTATTCCCCCAGAGGCCTCTGTCTTGAATCGATGGTCAATAATCTGAACAGCTTTGGCTACATCCTGCGGCGAAAAATTATCTAACATGATCCGGTCCACTTCGCCAAAGTTAAGAACTTCATCAAGCTCCGCAAAATTTCGGACTTCTATTTCTATCTCTATTGGTTTATTTAGGTTCTTTCTGTAATCATTTGCACGCGTTAAAGCCTGTACGATCCCGCCGCTATAGTCCACATGATTATCCTTGATTAAGATCATATCAAAAAGGCCAAAACGATGGTTGGTCCCCCCGCCTATCCGAACAGCCTCTTTCTCCAATACACGCAACAACGGTGTCGTTTTCCGTGTATCTAATACCGCTGTATTTGTCCCAGCTAAAAGATCTACGTATTTTCGGGTAGTAGTCGCAATACCGCTCATACGCTGCATGACATTCAATACCAAACGTTCCGCCAATAAAATACTCTGGATATTTCCTTTTACATAAAAAGCAATGTCACCGACCTTCACCTGGCTTCCATCCTGGATAAATACTTCACATGCCAACGTATCGTCAACATAAGCAATAATCGCCTGCGCAACTTCTACCCCCGCCAAAATACCGTTATCCTTAACAATCAGTTTTGCTTCGCCCTGTGCTCCCTTCTCAATTGTAGAAAGTGAGGTATGATCGCCATCTCCCAAATCCTCCGCAACTGCCTGCTTGACAAATTGGGCCAGATAGTCCTTGATTTCCTTCTCCATAAATACTATTTATTGGGCTAAGATGTGGAATAATTTTTTAATCGAAAAATAGATTGATAAAAAAAGCACCGTCAATATTAATTTTTATCGATTCGTAGCTCTTCAATAGAATGGTTATTATTTCCCACCCCTATCTTAATAAAGACACGGTAGTTGGCTTGTTCTGTTGCTAATGTAAAGGTAAAATATTGATAGCCATTGTTCGCGTTACTGGCTTGCGTCAATTTAACGGTCTTGGGTTTATGCTGATTAAAAAATGTCCCCAGCATAATTTCCGATTGATATTTTGTATAGACGCCATTCTCACCCAAAATAGACAGGGTTAAATTTGAACCAAAATATTTAGCCATATTTTTCGCACTCCCCTCTTTCAGATATGATTTCAGTTCCTCCGATATACTTCCCAAAGAATCATCACCCGATAAAGTTATCTCTACTCCCGTATTCACTTCTCTTAAAAAATGCCCAAAGGCCGCAGTGTGTACAAAAAGATTATTAATAAGTATAAATGCGCAATAGCTTAAAAATTTCATATAGCTCAAGATATTATAGAACAGGCTCTATCATCCATATCAATCATTAGGTAGTTCCGATTTTTTACCGAACATAAATTATGCCACAAACCTATAAAATTATTGGAGATTAACAAGGGAAGTTTTTAAGATGCGTTGATAGATTCTAAAATTAAGATTATCTTTGTTATACGATGAATAAGAAAAAAGTTGCACTCATGATCCTAGATGGACTAGGATATGGAAAACATGATAAATCAAA
>JAIRVH010000162.1 GCA_031253985.1 Sphingobacterium sp. | reverse complement strand
CAAGCGTCAGAACTTTCAGCAGCCACAACATCCAAACGCTCAAGAATTTCAATATTAACGTCTGGGCTTAATTCATTGATTAGAGTACCCAAAGTAGCACTCATAATACCGGCGCCGATTAGAACAACGTCAACTTCTTTATTTGATTTTTTGCTCATGTTTTTGTGATTGATGCAAATTTAATATAGTTTTTGGTAAACCCCCAAGTCTTTTGTCAAAAAACTGTACTTTTTAGAACCACTTATTCAAAAATACCATTGATTTATTAAAATAATCCTAAGTGAGCGATCGCTTACCGCTAAATCCTAAATTTATATATCGAAAACAGGTGCTCGCTCGAAAATAAACACAAGAGTAGCCTGCAATGTTTTGGTATTTTAAACCGTTATTTAGCGAAAGATTTTGTGTTATAATATAGTTTTAACATTTTTGCAAAACATCAACAGGCAATAGTGTACACCATAGCGATAAAACCGTATCATTTAGTCGTGGCTACGGGGTACAGAAAAATAAGGTGTACTGAAAGAACAGCGTTATCTTAGCATAACACAACAAGATAAACCAGATGAATCGAATTCATTTATCTTATTGAATTCCAGCGACAGATGGCATATGAAAGACAGAAAGCACATCGAATGCCTTAGAAGTGAACAATTGACGAACAAATAACTTATACAGATGAAAATACTTGAAGGAAAAATTGCTTTGGTAACAGGAGCATCAAAAGGAATCGGAAGGAAAATTGCGGAAGTGTTTGCACAACATGGTGCTAACGTCGCTTTCACTTATCTTTCTTCTGTCGAAAGAGGACAGGCTTTGGAGCAGGAGCTTCAGGCTTTTGGTACCAAAGTGATTGGCTATCGTTCTGATGCGTCAAAATTCGAAGAAGCGGAACAATTGATCAACTCCATTGTTGCCGATTTTGGAGGATTGGATATCGTCGTAAATAATGCCGGTATCACAAAAGATGGCCTGTTGATGCGCATGACCGAGGAGAATTGGGATGATGTATTAAACGTCAACTTAAAATCTGTCTTTAACGTTACAAAGGCTGCTTCAAAAATTATGATGAAAAACCGTAAAGGTTCATTTATCAACATGTCATCCGTTGTGGGTGTGCAAGGAAATGCTGGTCAGGCAAATTATGCGGCATCAAAAGCTGGTATTATCGGGTTCACAAAATCCATCGCCAAAGAACTGGGTTCCCGGAATATCCGTGCAAACGTAGTTGCTCCAGGGTTTATACGCACCGAAATGACAGATGTACTGGATCCAAAAGTTGTGGCGGGATGGGAAGCCGGTATTCCTTTAAAACGTGCCGGAGAACCTGAAGATGTAGCCAACGCTTGTCTTTATTTAGCCTCTGACTTATCTGCATACGTAACTGGGCAGGTTCTACCTGTCGACGGTGGTATGCTGTAAAAAATATAATCCTGAGGTCAAATTCGCTAAATTTAGCCTCAGGATTTCCCACATCTTATATCCCCCCCCTCGGATCTAACTCTCTTAAATACGTATATAATGAACAACTGATAGCTTACTTTCCCGTCTAGCTTACAGAAGATCTCAGGCCCCTCATATCAGCAATATCATCCATCTTCGATAGCTATCCAGTAAATGGGATTTACTAAGTCATCACTATATTCCAAATTTTAGTTAATTTTGTTCATCAAATTTTTAAATGCTATGACGAATTGGAAGGATTTTTTTGAGATTAAAACAGAAGATGAATTTAATCAGCATTGTTTAGATACCTACCGATTCCAAAGCCAGCATTGTAAGGTTTATCGTGACTACGTCAGATTACTGGGAAGAGAAAAGGACAGTATTCAGCACTATACTGATCTTCCTTTCCTGCCCATCGAGTTTTTTAAGACCCAACAGGTTATTGCTGAAGGAATGGAAGCTGAAATCGTATTCTCCAGTTCCGGTACAACAGGTATGGTCACATCAAAACATCTGGTCGCTGACAGGAGTATATATGAGCGAACTTTTCGGAAGATTTTTGAAGATTTCTATGGTCCGCTTGGTGACATTGCCATCCTGGCATTGCTCCCATCCTACCTGGAGAGAACCGGTTCGTCGCTGATCTACATGATCGATGATCTCATGAAACAAAGCGAACAGCCCGAAAGCAATTATTTTCTCTACAATCACCAAGAGCTTTATGATACACTTGTTAAGCTCAAAAATAAAGGGACAAAGACCATCCTCTTTGGTGTAACTTACGCACTGCTTGATTTTATAGAACAGTATGCGTTCGAATTTCCGGAACTGATTATTATGGAAACAGGTGGAATGAAAGGCAAGCGAAAAGAAATGGTCAAACAAGAAATTCATCAGCTTCTTGAAGAAGCGTTCGCTGTGCATGGCATCCATTCGGAGTATGGCATGACGGAACTGCTCTCCCAGGGCTATTCTTCAGGCCAGGGAATATTCCATCTTCCAAAATGGATGAAAATCTTAATTCGGGATACCAATGATCCATTAAGCCTGATTCCTTTAAATAAAACTGGTGGTATTAATGTCATCGATCTGGCCAATCGTTATTCATGTTCATTTATAGCAACACAAGATTTAGGCAAAGTATATCAGGATGGCTCTTTTGAAATATTGGGTCGTTTTGACCAAAGTGATATCCGTGGCTGCAACCTACTGGTTCAGTAGTCTATGCTATTCGCTGGATTGCCAGGATCTTCATACCATGGAAGTAAATCAGTCTTAAACAATCCTATTACTGCACTATATCGAATGAAAGGGGCAAAAAAAACACCTGATAATTAGTTACCAGGTGTTTTATAGTAGGATACGGTCTCTATTTCAGACTAGGATCCTCAAAGGTGTTTCCCGAACGCATATCACCTGATTCGTAACCCTTCTTAAACCAGGCCATACGCTGAGCGGAAGTACCATGTGTAAATGATTCGGGAACCGCATAGCCCTGAGCCTCGGTCTGCAATTTGTCATCACCGACCGCTTCTGCAGCCTTCATCCCATCGAGAATATCATTGTAATCAATTTTTATATCCGTGAACTCATTGAGGTAATGCGCCCATACACCGGCATAAAAATCAGCTTGCAGCTCGGTCATGACAGAGATTTTATTATTTTCTCGTTCGCTGAGCTTTCCTCGGGCCTGATTGGTCTTCGGTAACAAACCCACCAACTGCTGAATATGGTGTCCGACCTCATGCGCGATCACATAAGCCATAGCAAACTCCCCTTTTGCTCCAAATTTATCTGACAGTTCTTTACTAAAACTCAAATCCAGGTAAATCTTCTGATCGCCGGGGCAATAGAAAGGTCCGTAAGAAGCCTGTCCCATGCCACAACCATCTGTCTGTGTACCCCCATCGTAAAAAACCAGGGTCGTTGCTGTATAATTCTTTTGCATCTGTTCCTTAAACAGCTTGGCCCACACATCTTCCGTACTCTGGAGCACGGTCAGCGAAAATTCAGTAAGCCTTTTTTCTTCAGGATTTAATTCGCGCGGCTGTCCGGATTGTTCGGTTTGCGTCCCCATGTTCTGGGCTTGCTGTAAAAGTTGCATGGGATCTCCCCCCATCAAAAATCCGATCACCAAAACAATAATCCCCCCGATTCCGCCTAGTGCTATTTTTCCGCCACCAGACATTCCCCTGCGGTCTTCAAAATTGCCACTTTGCTTACCTCCTTGCCATTTCATAGTATTTTATATTACAGTTAATAATGTTTTCTAACGTTAAATAACACAAATTCGATACCAATGTTCTTCCACAGGCAAATTTATTTTAAGAAAAAATAGCGCTCAATACCTTCGCTTACTTTTTATAGATTTGGCCACTTCATCCCCTATCGTGATATTGGTCATTGCACATCAAAACAAATTTTTCTAAGTTTGGGCTTTTATAAAAAACTGATATGAAATTAGAAGAACAATTACAAGCGAGGGCTGGAGGTAAATGTGAGCTAACAGGTGCGGAAAACACATTAATTGCCTACACCTTACCTCCAGAAATAACATCAACTTTGGACAATACTTTACTGATTTCAGAAACATTGGTCAATCAGCTCAACAAAACGGAGCAATTAACTCCAGATGACTGGAAATTTCTTCCCAATGCAATGTGGTCTGAAAACTCCTCGGTACAAATTGTATGCTGGCGCATGTTAAATCGCTTAAAAAATGAGGGCTGGGCATCCGAAGCGTTGGATATTCTTTATCTCGATGATGAAACATTAGCGGAGGCCAAGAAAACTGGAGATCATGAAAATGATGGTTATGTTTCTTTCCATGAAGATAGTATCGGTCAACGATTATTGGAGGGTGATACCGTAGTTCTGACAAAAACCCTTGATGTAAAAGGTTCTTCGTTGAAAGCTACTTTAGGTACCGTGGTTAAAAATATTCGATTAGTAGCAGACAATATTGAACAAATTGAGGGAAAAATTGAAGGCCAGACAATTGTTATACTAACAAAATATCTCCGCAAACAAAATTAAAATAGATTTCCCCACTAATAATAAAGGCTTAAACAAGATTAATTCTCGGTTTAAGCCTTTACTATTTAGAAAGATAGCTGTTTTTATTGCGGATAATTCCGCACAAATTCAAAGCGATAGTTTGGATGTTGTTTGAGACTATCGATCAAATCCGATAAAAGTCGCTGTCCTTTTTTTGTTTGATACATATTGTCATGTGTCAATAGCACAACATTATTTTTCGTATAGGATGTACCTTTACGGAGTAAATTTTTCATTTGGGTATACAATTGATTCACCGTTAAATCCGGTTTCCCTGTAACACCGTTAATCTTCCATTCACAATCCCAGCCGATCACTTTATAACCGTTCTGGTGCAATAATTCGGCAGTCGAGGCGCCGCTTTTCAAGTCTACCTTCTTGCGGTCTCCGATATACCAGATATTACGTCCTGGCAAGCGCACGATTTTATGTGCTAAACCTAGCGATTGCTCAGCAAGTTCAAAATCCTCAAAAGCCGTCTGCGGATTCGAATAAAAGGTACTGTATTTATTGTGCGCATGCCAATAACTATGGTTGTAGCAATCAACTAAAGGATTATTCTTATAACGTTCTGTAAAACTGTGCAGTTTTTTGCTCATTTTATCATGATTTCCAATCAGAAAAGCATTAATTTTAATACCTTTTGCTGTTGCAATGGAATCAAGGTGTTGACTTCCATTCAGGGGCCCATCGTCAAAAGTAAGATAGATATAGCGTGGAGAAACTGTATCGGTCAATAAAACCGTCGTATCTTTGGCCCCCTTATAATCCACATCCTCCTCCATTTTTGTAATGGTGTCTTTGCGCAGAGAATCCACTTTACTTATCGAATCCTGCACAGCAAGCAAACTATCTTTTTTTGGCGGCATAGAGTCCACAGTTCCCAAATTTTGCACTTTATTTGTCCCACTCTGATTGCAAGAGTATACCCCTAAACTGCCTATCCCTAAACCAATCAGTATGACGACTGAATTAAACACTTTTCTCATTACAAAAATTAACTTACACACTACAATTATTTCACCAACACTCAAAAACCCCATCAAGTGAGGGATTTTAGTCACTTGTAGCGCAAAATTAAGATAATTTTTATTAATCAGGCTGTAATGTTATTTAATTTATTGTCTACGCACCAAAAATATTCCATGATTTCGTGAGCGACAGCAACTAGGAAAATGGACTGACAGTTCTTTCTAAGCGTCAACCGAGCACTGCGAATTCATTGATGCCTTAATAAAAGAATCCCCATCAATAACGGCGCACTGCGCGCTTACTGATATTAAAAAACTCATCAATAAAAAGGACATTTCAAAAAAAAAGGAATCTATGAAATATAGATTCCTCTCGTATTTTTGGGAAAATCTTAGTTAATCTCAGTGCCTTCCACCATGACCGTGACCACGTCCGTGACCGTTTCCATGTCCATTTCCTCTATCGTATCCTCTATCATACCGACGTCCTTCACCCCATGAACGCTCACGGCTTACCCTGCGTTCGCTTGCGAATGAATATCCACCACCGTGATGACTATCTCGAATTGCGACTTGTCTTCCGCGGTAACCGCCATAACGGCTTCTATACCGATCGTGGTGATGCCAAGGCGTACGATCATTGATGACCACCTTATGAGCCCGATAAAAATCGTAATGTCTGTATCTTCTTGGCAGACTTGCCCTTCTTATCCAGCCGCCGTTATCGTAATAAACATAACATCTTGCAGGCACATCATAATACATATTATATTCTGGAATATAATAGTAGCGCGCGTAATCATAACCAGCTGGTCCCCAGCTTGGCTGGCTGCCGATATTAACACTGATACTGACTTGTGCCTGTGCAGCCCCCGCCGTAAAAAGCCCGACAATAACCGCCGCAGCATAAAACAATTTTTTCATAAGTAGCTCCTCCCTCTAGTTTGTAATTTCTTCTTTACAATACGACAACAAACAGTATGCAAAAGATTAATGTCTAAATGTTAATTTTTGTTAACACAATAGTAAAAACCTCATTTTTAATAATTTGAAAAACCCTCTAATTCACCATAAATAGCAAACTTTTTTGAAGGATCAGTTGTTCACATCATAGAGACTTTAATAAAATCACAATGAGTATATATCACGTAGGCATTTTGGTGGGCAGCTTAAGAAAGGAATCTTATAATAAAAAGATAGCGCAGTTTATTCTTGAACAGGAAGAATCACAATTTAGCTATCGCATAATCGATATTGGTGAACTTCCTTTATATAATCAGGATTTTGACGATGAGGGCAATCCTCCGGCAAGCTACAACCGCTTCCGCCAGGACGTCGCATCTCTTGATGCTGTACTTTTTATTACAGCAGAATACAACCGCTCTGTTCCTGCTGTTCTAAAAAATGCCATTGATGTCGGATCGAGACCCTATGGCAAAAATAAATGGGACGGTAAACCTGCTGCAGTAATTTCTTCATCAGTGGGGGCTTATGGTGGATTTGGCGCCAACCATCATCTGCGTCAGTCACTCGTCTTTGTCAATCTTTTGACGATGCAGCAACCCGAAGCTTATCTAGGCGAAATAACAACTTGTCTCGGTACCGATGGAAAAGTGGAATCACAAAAAACCAAAGACTTTCTGCGCAGCTTTAAAAACGCATTTGAGCAGTGGGCCGAAAGGATCATACATACAAATGGGCAAGATTAAATCCTGCCCATTTGTATGATAATCAAATTTGACTAGCCTTGCTCATCACTGACGTCGTAGTTCCAATTCAGCAATTTCTCCTGCAGGATACGTGATATTTTATTGAAATAGCGTTTTTGCTTATAGCCCATCACCCATTGAACACCTTGCACGGCATTTGTACAGAAAATCTCATCTGCACGTTTCATAATTTCGGGACTTATCTGCGCTTCCACTACTTCGATTCCCTCAGCCTGTGCCATGTCCATCACTACCCTTCGCATGACGCCTTCAATACACCCCTCAGATAAGGCTGGAGTATAAAGCACCTTCTCATAATAGACAAAGATATTAGAGGTCAAGGACTCGCACAAATACCCTTCCTGATTTAGAATCAATACATCATCAAAAGCCATTTTCTTTTTGTAGATGCCAGCCAAAACATAAATCTGCGCATTTAAGGATTTAATTTTTGAAAGGTCACTATAAGGCTTTTTGAATTCATTGTACAGTCCTACGATCAGACCGACCTTCTTATCCCGAAGATTCGGTTCTATGCGTTGCACCTGCAAAACAAAACCAGGTTTGTTGCTTGTCGGACTATACAATCCGCCACCAGATCTAAATACGATTAACCTGATGCGAACCTGTTGCCCCAACATATTATTTTTACGAATTAATTCTTCGGATCTTGAACGAATAAAAAATTCATCGAAAAGATTGGCGTCGTCCAAATGAATCAACTCCATACCTTTCTGTAAACGCTCGACATGAAAATTTAGAAAACGGATATCACCATCCTTATACAGCATCGTTTCGAATAATCCATCTCCATAACGAAAACCTCTATTCTCAATGCTAAATATTTCCTGATCTTCCGGCACTACATTGCCATTGAAATTGATATAGTTTATTGGCATCTTAATTTTGTTCTAAATTTTAATCATTCTCTATAGCCATTGAATTTGCAGCATAAGCACGCCACTTTTCTAAAGCTAAACGAAAATCTTCAGGATATGGTACCTCAAAATACATATTTTCTTTCGTAGTAGGATGAATAAATCCCAAAACTTGTGCATGCAGTGCCTGTCTTGGCAGTAATGAAAAACAGTTATCCACAAACTGCTTGTATTTTGAAAATACGGTGCCTTTTAAAATCTTATCTCCGCCATACATAGCATCATTAAATAGTGGATGCCCGATTGATTGCATGTGGGTGCGAATCTGGTGTGTACGTCCCGTCTCTAATTGACACTCAATTAAAGTCACATAACCCAATCGCTCCAGAACCTTGTAATGCGTAACTGACCAACGTCCCTTATCTTCACTATCATACATCGCCATGATACGTCTGTCTTTCAGGTGACGGCCAATATATCCTGTAATTGTTCCGTCTTCTTTTAAATCACCCCAGACCAATGCGATATACTTCCTTGTAATACTGTGATCAAAAAACTGCTTTGCCAAAAAGGCCATTGATTTTTCGTTTTTGGCAATGACCAATAGCCCCGAAGTGTCCTTGTCTATTCGGTGTACTAGACCTGGGCGATCTGAATTTCCGGGCAGCTGTGGCAACTGCTGGATATGGTAAGTTAGCGCATTGACCAGCGTTCCTGTGTAATTATTATATCCCGGATGTACAACCATTCCCGCCTCTTTATTCACGATCAGCACATCGTCATCCTCGTATTTGATATCTAATGGAATGTTTTCCGGATAAACTTCGTTATCCCTAGGTGGGTCAGGTAGCACCAATGTAATCACATCATCAGGTCTAACTTTATAGCTCGCCTTGATCTCCTTACCGTTAACCATGACAGAACCTGCTTCAATAGCATGCTGAATTTTGCTCCGCGTTGCATTTTCCACTCTGTTCATCAGATATTTATCAATGCGGAGTAACGCTTGTCCCTTATCCACTTCAATACGTAGATGTTCAAATAATTCTTGTTCTTCCTGATCTTGCGATCCAATTTGTTCTGTCATGCTACAAAAATAAACCAAATGAAACAATTTTCGTTAAATTTGTTTTCATTTAATGTTATGTTGCCGTTCAAAATCCATAGCCCCGAAACTGAATTATGCCTTCCTGCTTGGGAGAAGAAGCATATTAAAGTAACACTTAAGCGGGATGACCTCATACATCCGTTTATTTCAGGCAATAAATGGCGAAAATTAAAATACAATCTGGAAGAGGCGCGTCAACTCCAGAAGGATCATCTTGTTACATTTGGTGGTGGATGGAGCAACCATCTTCTGGCAACAGCCTCTGCTGGAGCTACGTTTAAATTTAAAACAACAGCTTTTGTGCGTGGCGAAGAAGGAGCTAACAATCCTGTCTTAACCATGTGCCGTCTTTTTGGAATGCAGCTGATTTATGTTGACCGCGAATCTTACCGAAACAAAGAAAACCTGTACAATACCTATTTTGGTCAGGATCCACAGGCTTTTTATATCCATGAAGGTGGTTACGGTATTTTAGGAGCAAAGGGTTGCGCTGAACTCGTTGATGAGCTCCAGCATGAATACCAGCATATTTTTACAGCCTGTGGTACAGGAACTACATTAGCAGGAATAGCCAGCGCAATAGAAAAACGGGATCTTTTTACCCGTGTGCATGGCATACCTGTTTTAAAAAACGGCGGCTTTATTCAAGGCGAAGTAAATCAGCTTTATCCCGATATCAGCGCCCCTATTTTACATCTTGACTATCATTTTGGAGGCTACGCTAAATCTAATGCAGCCTTACTGGAATTTGTCCATTATTTTGTAGCAACGACAGGAATCATGATTGAACCCACTTACACAGGAAAGTTGCTTTATGCCGTAGATGATCTGATCAAAAAGGACTACTTTACCCCCGCAGATCAGGTTCTCGTTATCCATACCGGAGGGATTACAGGGATACTTGGCATGTACGAGCGTTTTAATTTTATTGACCTACATCAATAAATACACTAAAATGCCCTTCAGAGACATTTAACTGACATTTATCCAGCAATTATATTGTAAGTTTGACTCGGTTTTATAATTAAAACATATTGAAAACAGGAAAAGTGAATGATTTTCCACAGGTAATAACGAGGTAAGAATTCAATCATTTCGACCAGATTCAATTCCTCATAAATAATGATATAAAGATGAAAATATTAGCATTTGCAGGCACAAGCAACAAAAACTCAATCAACAAAACGTTCGTTACAAGTACTTCAAAATATTATAAAGAAGCAGACGATACCATCGAATTGCTAGATCTAAATCACTTTGAAATGCCTATTTATTCTTACGACAAAGAAGTCGAGCTAGGTATTCCACAATTGGCTCATGATTTTGCTGCTAAGATGGATGCGGCAGATTTCCTTTTGATTTCTTTGGCCGAACACAATGGGTCATATACTACAGCTTACAAAAATATCGTTGACTGGGTTTCACGTATTCCTAACCGTAAATTATTCAACGGTAAACCGGTCTTCTTGTTGGCTACGGCTCCCGGTCCAATGGGCGGTGCCACTGTACTGAATACAGCCGTCAACCGAATCACTTGGGATGGTGCTGACATATTAGACTCCTTCTCTCTTCCGGAATTCCACAAAAACTTTGAAGAAGGTAAAGGTATTATCGATCCGACATTAAGAAGTCAATTAGAAGCGAAAGTACGCAAAACAAAACGTGCACTTGCCGAAAAATTGTCAGTACAGGGTTAACAAAAGATTAACAAATAATCATTGTAAAAACCTCTTTTAATATGTAAATTGAAAACCTATTAAAAGAGGTTTTTTGATATGGCAAAAAAAATATTACTACTTGTAGGAGACTTTGTAGAAGATTACGAAGCAATGGTTCCATTTCAGGCAATGGGATCAATAGGAATCACTGTGGATGCAATTGCTCCAGATCGTAAAAGCGGAGATGTTGTACCCACAGCAGTCCATGATTTCACGGGTGACCAAACCTATAAAGAATTGCGTGGACATAATTTCGCTATTAATAAGGATTTCGATCAGGTAAATGTCGAAGATTATGATGGTCTGTATATTGCTGGTGGCCGATCGGCAGAATATATCCGGCTCAACAAACGTGTGTTGGAGATTACGAAGCACTTTTTTGAGCATAACAAACCTGTGGCAGCAATATGCCATGGTATCCAAGTGCTAACAGCAGCAAAGGTCCTTGCAGGACGTACCTTGACCGCCTATGTTGCTGTAGGTCCCGATATCGAATTAGCGGGTGGCACATGGAAAAATATTCTGGCAGATCAGGCAGTAGTAGACGGCAATTTAGTGACCTCACCAGCATGGCCGGGACATCAGGCAATTTTAAAAGAGTTTTACAAATTATTAGGAATAACAATTACAATTTAAGTGTATTTTAATGAAGAAGAATAAAAGGTTATGGCTTTTGGTCATACCGATTTTAGTGCTGTTGGGTTTTATTTTAAAAGATAGCTTCAATCAGAAAAGTATAGAAGATCTACCCGGAGGTTTTAAGGAGGTTGCTTTTGTACGAAACGAACAAAACAAAGGTGGTATTATACGCATTTATGCCGTAACGGTAGGTGACCTGCTGAACGCAGACTATTCGGGTTGCCTTGACCTGATGCCTGTCAATGATTATGGAAGTACCACAACCGTATACTTCTTCGATCGAAGCGCCCCTTATCCCACAAGCCTGTCGATCGATACACCGCATTTTGACACAACAAAATACAAAGCTATTCAAATTTCAAAAAAATACGGAAAGAAGAAATAGACAGACACAAAACATCATGTCCTACCCCCCAAAGCTTAAATAAATCTTTGGGGGATTTTTTTTGCTATGCGGAATTCTTATTAACACGCGTGCTTCGATACATAAACAAAAAATAACTTAATAATTCTTTAATACGAAAAAGTTCGTTTATCACCCCTAGAGCTATAGTTTTGCTTTTTAAATTTACGTATATTTAGTTATGGCGAAAAAATTTATTCCTAGAGACGTTAGCTGGTTGAGCTTTAATGGTAGAGTATTACAGGAAGCAGCGGACGAGACAGTCCCTTTACCCTTAAGAATCAAATTCTTGGGTATATTTTCCAATAACCTCGATGAATTTTTCCGTGTGCGTGTTGCAGGTCTAAAACGGGCCATTGACCTGAAAGACAAAAGCGCCAACCAATCCTTTTATGAAGATCCACAGCTCATCCTGGAAGAGCTCAATATCCGGGTAATCAAGCAACAAAAGAAATTTGACAGTACCTGGAACCGTATCCAAAAAGATATGGCCAAACAAAATGTCTATATCAAGACCGGTGAAGAACTCAATCCCGAACAGCAAAAGTTTGTCAGTGACTATTATCAGGATGAGGTGGAATCGAACGTTATTCCGCTGATATTGGACGACATACGTCCTATGCCCTATATTCGGGACAAAAGTCTCTATCTGGGTATTGCAATGGGAAAGAAGGAGTGGCAATATGAAACAAAATTTGCACTCATTGAGATTCCTACCAGTCAAAATGGACGCTTTGTGCAGTTACCTTCACCAAAAGATGAAAAACATATCATCCTGCTTGAAGATGTCATTAAGTTTAATCTACCACTCATATTCTCCTATTTTGGTTTTGATGTATTCAATGCACATGTTTTTAAGGTAACAAAAGATGCCGAATTCGATATTGACAACGACATCAATACGACACTTGTTGAGAAAATCAGCAAAGGGGTAAAAAATAGAAGAAAAGGTAAGCCTACACGATTTATATTCGATCAGGAAATGAACGCTAAATTGGTTGAATTTCTGATCAAGAAACTTAACCTTTCAAAAAAAGACAGTATTATTCCTGGGCAAAAAATACATAATTTTAAACACTTCATGGATTTCCCAAATGTGTTTAAATCCTATAACCAACCCTTGGAACGCACTTCTTTTCCGCATCCTTATTTTCAGAATTACGAACGTGTAACGGACACCGTATTAAAAAAAGATGTACTGCTCTCCTTTCCATACCATGAATTTAGACCGATCATTGATCTGCTTCGGGAAGCAGCGATGGATCCGGATGTAAAAACGATCCAGATTACGGCATACCGCTTAGCTTCCAATTCAAAGGTTGCGAATGCCTTGATTAATGCAGCCCGCAATGGAAAGGAAGTTACCGTGATGCTCGAACTTCGCGCACGATTTGACGAGGAAAATAACCTGGACTGGAAAGAAAAATTAGAATTAGAAGGCATTAAAGTATTGACGGGTATCCCGAATAAAAAGGTACACGCAAAACTGTGTGTCATAAAAAAACGTATTGGAATGAAAACGATTCAATATGGTTTTGTCAGCACAGGAAATATTAACGAAAAAACGGCCAAATTATATGGTGACTATTGTCTCTTAACGAGCAACAGGGATGTTATTGCTGATATAAACAAGGTTTTCAATTACCTAAGACGTCCTAAATCAAATCCTGCAGAGATGATCAAAAACTGCAAAAGCCTTTTGATATGCCCAACGGATATGCGCAGGGAACTCCTGCACTATATCGACCAGGAAATTACTGAAGCCAAGGCTGGTCGAAAGGCGTATATCATTGTCAAGGTAAATTCACTGAGTGATAAAGAAATGATTAAAAAGCTTTATGACGCAGCTACCGCTGGTGTCAAAATAGATCTAATTATCCGGGGAATCTACTGTGCAACAAATCAAAAGACGTTCAAATTGCAAATGAATGCCATTTCAATAGTCGATGAATATTTGGAACATGCCCGTGTGATGTATTTCTACAATGCTGGCCGAGAACAGCTATTTATTTCCTCTGCCGACTGGATGACAAGAAATTTGGATCATCGTGTTGAAGCAGCGGTCAAAATAACGAGCAAAAAAATCAAGGAAGATTTAAAAGAAATGCTTCAAATACAGCTCAATGATAATGTCAAAGCGCGCATACTCAACAATTCGCTGAGCAATCATTACGTGGAGAATAAAAAGGCACCGTGTCGTTCGCAGATTGAAATATACAATTATCTACGAAAAAAATTGGCTGATCATTAAGGGCATGTCTACCAAATGTCAGCAAGTTAATCAATAAACCGAATTTAGGTTTATTCTTATTGATACGGACGGGAATCACTGTTTTTATTATATTAATTAAGACACAAGTTGTATCTTCATTCCATGAAATTCAACTTGTGTCTTACACTCGGCTTAAGTCTTTTCACACTATGCCTCAATGCGCAGGAAAAGACTATGCCTTCAGATTTTGTATACGTCAAGGACATTATACCTACCATAACCTTAGAAATGCGCTATTTCGGCAGCCACAACTTCACTGGAAGGCCGATCCGGGGTTATGAAAAACCCGTTGCAATTTTAACTAAGCGGGCTGCATTAGCACTTCAGCAAGTGGAGAGCTACTTAAATAAAAAAGGCCTAGGACTGAAAATATTCGATGCCTACCGTCCGCAGCGCGCTGTTGACAACTTCAAGTCATGGTCATTAAAAACCGACGATACCATTGCAAAAAGAGAATTTTATCCGCTTCTCGATAAGAAGAATTTGTTTAATTTAGGTTTTATTGCGTCCAAATCAGGTCATAGCCGTGGCAGTACAGTAGATCTTACACTTATCAGCCTAAGAGATCACAAAGAAATTGATATGGGCGGCCCATTTGATTTTTTCGGAGCAGTATCCCATCATCAGTATACGAATCTGTCAGCCCAGCAGAAAGACAACCGAAAGATTTTAAAAGAAGCTATGGCTAAGTTTGGCTTCAAAGCTTACGATAAAGAGTGGTGGCACTACACCCTGCAAGACGAGCCTTATCGTAAAACCTATTTTGATTTTATCGTAAAATAAACATGTCTGTACAGGAAATATCATTCGAAAATAAGGGCTTTTATGTCTTTCATTTTAAGGGTAACAAATCAAAACCCGTTTTTAGTTCTGAGCAGCAGCACATTTTAACAAAAGGCGAGCTCTATTCACTTTGTTTAATAAAAAAGGGCGAGACTTCCTTTGTGATTAATAACGAACGGATACAGGTCGCTCAAAATCACCTGCTGCTCACCAATCCGTCTTCGAGGGTCAATGGCTCTTCGGTCTCTAAATCTTGGGATTGCGAAGTGTATCTCATTTTATTTACACTGGATTTCAGCTTCAAATTGGACTTTCAGGAAGATTTCTTCGAAGTGACAAAAAAATCCCTGGCCTTAAATGATAGCTATATCTGGTCGCTATCGAACCAGGATTCGACCAACCTTTCCAACTTATTCAAGCAGTTTATTCACTACGATCGGCAAGAGTCTAGCTATCTCTTCAAAAATCAGATTATAAAGTCTTTAACCGAAATATTATTTTGTGAAATTGCCCGCTTAGGAAGTCAGAATCTACGAAATACAGCAGCTATTCCCTCCCGGAAACGAGAGATACTTGCCAATTTTCATTTGCTGCTAAAAAAGTCATTTCATAAAGAACACATGGTGCAATTTTATGCGATGGAACTTGGCATCTCGGCGAAACACCTTTCGGTAATTACCAAGGAGCTAACAGGAAAATCAGCAATAGAACTTATTCAAAATGTTTTAGTAGAAGAAGCAAAATCGCTGCTCTGCCAGGGTCTCTCGATACGAGAAATTGCGACGAAATTACACTTTTCGGATCAGTCTTTTTTTGGTAAATTCTTTAAGCGAAATGTTGGGATCTCGCCTAAAGAATATCGTCAGAATCTCTATTTAAATAAAATCGATTAAATCAAAGATACTCGTAAACTGCTGGTCTGCAGCTGAGGTATCCTGCAATTTATCTTCACCCCAGGTCTGTCCTTTCAACCATAAGGTTTGACATCCAACGGCTTTAGCAGGCACCATATCCTTACTGTAAGAATCACCTACAACAAGGATTTCCTGTGCAGGAAGTCCCATTTTGGCGACACCTAAAGCATAGATTGCAGGATCAGGTTTGCGCACGCCAACCACCGCTGACTCTACAACGGACTGAAAACAAGACAAGATTCCAAAATCAGCAAGAACAGATTTCAGATTGCCGTAAAAATTGGAGACCATGACGATCGGATAGCTTTCGCTGAGTGACGTTAACAACGGTTTTACCTGCTCAACTGTATTCTTCGCCAGTGAATAGCCATCAAAAGCAATTTTATGAGCTAATGTTTTATCCAATTCATAACCCGCAGCAATTAGATATTCAAATTGTACGTTAAGCTTTGCTTCAAGTACTTCTAAAAAATTAAAGTTCGCTTTAATAATAGGCTGTAAAGCCATCTGCCGTTCAGCATAAGCATAAGCTTCCTGAAAAGCATTCAAATTTACAGGGACCTGATATTTCTCATAACTAGACCAGATAACTGCTCCCCAATGGCCACCGTTGGTATCCAAGGTACCACCATAATCAAAAATAATCCCTTTAACGTTAAACTTATCCATGTTATTTCTTTTTTACTAAGCTCATCCAACCCAAACCGATCATAATCCAGACGATTTCCCGAATCCGCGTAACAACTCCCATAAAAATACCGACTTTCGCTGGCAATCCTATACTCATCACCGCCATAGCTAATCCACCCTCCCGCGTTCCCAATTGCATTGGAAAGAAAAAAACAAGATTGGCAAATAAGGAAGATCCTGAGCTAATAATCATGGCATCGACAAAGTCAATATTGATGTCCAAAGCCAAACCGATAAAATAAATCTCGAAACAGCCAACAACACGTGCTACAAATTCCCAAAAAAGGGCCGTGTAGAAACGATCCCTGCGATTTTGAAAGAGATTTTTCACCTGTTGATCCACGTCATTCAACGTTTCATATTTCGACTCTAATAAATTACCGACTTTCTTGCCTACAAAAGGTAGTTTAGACAAAGCTTTCAATAGCGAAACTGTAATTCCTTTCTTATAAAACTTTGTGAACAGCCAAGTACAAATAATGGCCATCACAAAAATCACAGCACAGGCCACATTCACCATGGTGCTTGCAGGTACAAACCAAAGAATGAGGAAAACAGAAGCGACCCAAAATAAAATATGCGACAAAATGTGCATCACACCATATAACAGTACGGAAGAACCGGCCTTCGAACCGCCGACATAATTCTTAAGCTCCATGATACGGTAAGGCTCCCCCCCTAATGCAACAAATGGCGTAATATAATTAATGGCATAACCAGACACCGTCAATTGCAATACTTTCCAAAATGGCACGTTTGTCTGTGGCAATTGCGGCTCCTGAATAATTGCCTTAAACGCCATTGCGTTCATCCAGTAGAGCACTGCCCAACTGCCAAGTACAGGCAAAAACCACCAGCCAATTTTTTCGAGGTTGTTCCAAATCTCATCAATTCCCATAGCATGAATCATATAGGCAAGTGTGCCTATACCAATCAGCATAAAGAGTACTTTATAGATCTTACTACCCATAGGTTGGATCGTTTGTTAATTTGTCAACAAAATAACCACTTACTTTTTCTTGTCGGTTGCACATATAAATCAAAATCGGATTGAGGACAAACATGTCAAAGAAAAAGTAAATCCAGGGCTGACCGATAAACAACCAAACAAATAGAAAGATTACCCGTGTGTTGAACTGTACAATATTGGTGTACTTCATCAATGGTTTGTTCTGAACCCTAAAGTCTACCATCAATTGTTTTGGCAATTCATCCTTATAACGACTTTTAACAATATGCAGTAGTTTTTGCAGTTTTGGAGAAAGCTTTTCCTGGTTTCGCGTATAGCCCATATAGCCATTCAACACAAATTTGCTGAAAAAATTCTTACGCCAGGACAAGGCTTCATAATCAGCTTTCAAATCACGCGTATTATCCAATTCGCTACCGGCTTTCCCTTTTATAAAATATAAGTGGACATTACGATAATAATCGGCCATTGCAGACTGAATCATATGCGATACACCCGCAAGCACACAAAATACCCATAGCCATTGTGGCCATCCTTCATTAATACTGCGCAAACAGATCGCAATATGAATAGAAGCAAACCAAAAATCTCCTGCAAAACCATCCAAGATACGGCCGAAACGACTCTTATTGTCTGTCATCCTTGCTAGTTGCCCATCCGCACTATCCAAAGAGTTGGCAAACACCAATAAAAGCATGCCGATTACGTTAATCCACAACGCGGGGTAATAGAATAAAATACCCGCCGCAACGCCAAAGAAAATACTAATAATCGTCACAGCATTGGGCGTAATACCGATTTTAGCGCAGACTTGCGCTATACGATAGCCAATAGGCCGATAAAACCAGATATCTATTCGCTCTTCTGTATCATTGGATTTTAACGATTGTTCGAATGCACTCAAATTCTCTTCTTCGATAACATTAACTTGTTCTTTCTGCATTGTGGTTCTTTTCAGTAAATTTATGGTAAACCATTTGAGCGATAGCCTCTGCGGCCTCTGCTCGACATGGCGCAAAACTTGGCCAGTCGTTTAAGTCAATAATATGGAAATCTCCATTTGCATCAATAATGACATCACCGCCGTAGATATGTACATCCAGGACTTCAGCAGCGCGATTAGCGACCTTTTTTAAATTGTCCAAGTCAAAAGGAAAGTGCACCACCTCATCATTAATCTGCTCATACAAATCATATTTATGATGATTATGTTCATAAGGGTAGAAATAAAAAAAGAAGTCTGTTCCCCGTACCGCATAAAACTTCAGCAGGTCACCGGCAAGATGTTCAGAAATCACAGCTTCTTTAATCCCGCGAAGCGCGTATTCATTCAAGATATGCTGAGCTTCTTTCAGACTGGCAGCAAACGTCACATCTTCCTTATGAATGGCATGGAAATCACCACGTTTGATCCATACACCCTTTCCTTTCAGTTTCTCAAAAATAGATTGGATGTCGGCAACAGTAGAGATTACAATACTTTTGGGGTAAGGAATACCGCCTTCCAAAAGCTTAAGTGTCATATTTTTCCGAAAGCAATTTTCAATTCCAAAACCGGAATTCAAAACATTGGTCCCATTATTTTGAAGAGATTGCAACTTTTTCACTAAAGTCTTTGTTCTCCCCATCGTCAGAATATTTTTCTGCTTTATAGATGCAGAAGATAAGAATTCATCTTCATTACACACTTCGACCGACGCACCTTTTTCGGTCAGTTTTAAAATTACTTCATTAAATATAGCGGCATCATTCCCCACATGATTGGGTGAAAAGCGATTTTTTCGAGTTACGCCTAAAATAGAAATCATTTCGCTCATTTTACTAACTAACTAACTTCCTCACTCAAAAATTGTTCTGCAACCACACGATCTTTTAAATGATCAATATCGACGACTTTTTCAAAAACAAATGCTTCTACTTGTAAATCGTTTTCCAGTAACGCACGCTGAAAGTTACGCATTCTCGAATTTCCTGCTTCAACGGAGCTTAATGCGCAATCCATTGCCGCTTGTCGAAAGCAATAAATTCCGCCAGAAACATATTTCGTTTCGGCAGTTGCCGTATCCAAAAATGCTGCTACACGAAGCTGTGAATCTGTGTTCACATAGAGTGGGCTCTCATCATCGACAAAAGGCGTAACTGCCATAAAAGCGTCAGCGTTTTTGTGTTGATGAAAGGCATTTAAATAGGCATGAAATTCATGTGGCCTAAAAACCGTATCTGTTGTCGTCAAACAGCAGGACGACCAATCGGGGTTGTTTTTAACAAGCAACGCAAAACTATGCAAGGAACTTGCAGTATCTTCTTCGATCAACACAATGGGTAATTCAAAAGTCGTTTTTTCCAAAAACAATTTCAGTTCGGGAGATTGTTTATTGATGATAATATGAACTCTCTGTGCCCCTTCTTTGACAAACACACGAATCAATCGTTCAATTAATGGAACCCCATGTAATGGTAGCAAGGGTTTCGGTAAATTGAATCCCTCTTTTCGCAATCGAGAACCTTCTCCCGCTGCTATAATTGCAAATTCCATTTCTTCTAATTGCAAAATAAAATCATTTTAAAAAAAGCAAAACCCCCGTCACTATCTCAGCGTTCGTAAGCGCAAAAGTCTACAGAGGGTTGTATTCCATCTTCAACCTCTTAAATGATGTTGAAGAAAAAGGGGAAAAACTGTTTGTAAACAATTGTTTCCCCTATCTTATTCAGGAAGCTTATTGAATGCTATCTACGAGCTCCTGATAATAATCCAATCCCAAATGCGTGATCAAATCTTCACCCATAATGTGACGCAATGTATTTTGCAATTTCATCAATTGTTTGAAGATATCGTGTTCTGGAGGTAATCCCGGAGCAGTTTGAGGCGATTTCAAATAAAATGACAACCACTCTTGAATGCCTGACATACCTGCACGTTGCGCCAAATCAATAAACAAAGCTAAATCCAAAGCAACTGGGGCAGCTAAAATTGAATCGCGGCATAAGAAATTGATTTTGATCTGCATTTTGTAGCCCAACCAACCGAAGATATCGATGTTGTCCCAAGATTCTTTATTATCACCATGGGGCGGGTAATAGTTGATACGCACTTTATGGTAAAGATCACCATATAACTCAGGGTTCTTTTTCGCATCTAGAATTTCTTCCAATACGGATAATTTAGATACTTCTTTTGTTTTGAAATTTTCAGGATCATCCAATACTAATCCATCACGGTTACCCAAAATATTCGTCGAAAACCAACCTTCAACACCTAAAGCTCTTGCTTGAAGACCCGGTGCTACAATTGTTTTCATCAACGTTTGACCTGTTTTAAAATCTTTACCTGCGATTGCTACACCGTTTTCATGAGCCAACTCAACAATAGCCGGAACGTCACAGGTTAAGTTTGGTGCACCATTTACATAAGGAGCTCCCTCTTTCAATGCCGCATAACAGTAGATCATGCTTGGTGGAATACGTTGATCGTCATTATCCAAAGCTTCTTCTAATTTAGCTAATGTTGAAAAAGCTTCGTTTGTCTCAATATAACGTTCTGTCGATCCACACCACACCAATACTACGCGGTCCAATCCATTTTTTTCTTTAAATTCACGAATATCACGTTGTACAGCATCTGCTAATTCACGGCGAGTTTTTTCAGATTTGATGTGTGTTCCGTCCAAATTTTTCACAAAATTACGGTCAAACACAGCCTTCATTGGTTGGATGGCCTCCAATTCAGCCTTAACAGCATCTAATTGACCTTGTTCCAATACCTGTGCTTTTGATGCAGCCTCGTAAACGTTATCTTCGTATACGTCCCATCCACCAAAAACAACATCTTCCAATTTTGCTAAAGGGACGAAATCTTTAATTAATGGATTTCTATTCTCAGTGCGTTTGCCCAGACGGATTCTGCTCAATTGAGAAACAGATCCAATTGGTTTTGAAAAACCTTTGTTTATAGATGCCACACCAGCGATCAATGTTGTAGCCACAGCACCTAATCCCGGAATAAGAATACCCAATTTTCCATTGGCATCTTTCACTTGTTGTCCCATATTAATTCTATATACTTAAATTGTTATTTAATTGATGTATTATGATAAAATAATTCTTAAAATTAGCTTAAAAAAACATATTTCATACCA
>JAIRVH010000118.1 GCA_031253985.1 Sphingobacterium sp. | reverse complement strand
ATGAAGCTCGGGGGATATGTTGAATACATAAAATAAAATTAAAAAATGGCAACTAAAATCAGATTGCAAAGACACGGTAAAAAAGGACGTCCTTTTTACCACGTAGTCGTAGCGGATTCTCGCGCTCCACGTGACGGTAAATTCATCGAACGTATTGGTTCTTACAACCCAAACACAAATCCAGCAACTATCGTTTTGGATTTTGAAAAAGCTTTGGATTGGATGAATAAAGGTGCTCAACCAACTGACACTGCTCGTGCTATCCTTTCTTACAAAGGTGTTCTTTACAAAAAACACTTGCAAGGTGGTGTGAAAAAAGGTGCTTTTGATGAAGCTGCTGCTGAAGCTAAATTTACAGCTTGGACTGACGCTCAAGAAGCTAGAATCTCTGGTAAAAAAGATGGTTTAGCTCAAACTAAAGCTGAAACTAAAAAAGCTGCTTTAGCTGCTGAAGCTAAGAAAAAAGAAGAAAAAGCTGCTGCTGTAGCTGCTAAAAATGCTCCTGTAGCAGAAGAAACTGCTGCTGAAGAGACTGAAGCTCCTGCATCAGAAGAAACTGAAGGTTAATTCTTTCATAAAGTATTCGAGAAAGCCGACTCAATCTTGAGCCGGCTTTTTTTGAAACAGCCAATAGGCTAATCGTTTGCCAAATCATGTCTCACAGCTAATCGCCAAATAAGAAAAATATGACTATTGATCAATGCTTTTACATCGGTTACATCAGTAAAACAAGAGGTCTTAAAGGAGAAGTACAACTGTTTTTTGAATTCGAAGAATACGAGAGTTTGGATATCGATGTTGTCTTCGTAGAAGTGAACAAAAAGCTTGTTCCTTATTTTGTTGATGCCATTAAATTTCAAAAAAATAGCACTGCTTATGTAACATTTGAGGATGTGGATCATATCGATAAGGCTCAGGTACTCGTCCGTAAAAAGCTATATCTTTCCAATGATAAAATGCCCGAGCGCGATCCAGATGATTTTAGATATACTGACTTAATCGGATTTTTAGTGATCGATGAAAACCATGGTGAATTGGGTGAGATAACAGATGTTCAGGAATTTCCGCAACAATTTGTCGCGACAGTCGATATGGATGGCAAAGAGTTGATGTTCCCTTTGTCCGACGATTTGATCTTAGGAATAGATGGCGAAGAGCAGATCATTGAAGTTGAACTGCCAGAGGGGTTGGTAGAACTCTACAAGGAATAAGGTTAACCCCTAGCTTAATTCAAATGAATAACGGTATACTATAACTATTGCAGTAATTTCTTATCTTGGTCCGTGTATTATTATTGGCCATAATTATTAATTTGCTATTGAAACCGTTATTACTGCTGCTATTCGCATTTTCGTTATCTTCTTGTGCTTTCTTTGGGAAGAAAAAGGAGTTTCCTGAAGGCAATTACCAAATGATATTTGGTTATTCAAATGAGGAGTATCGTAAATTAAAAAGCGAATCTTCACAAAATGTGGAGGCAGATGTTTATGGTAATGACCCAACTATATACCGATCTTTTCTCTCCCTCCATGATAAAGACCAATTTGTCCTAGCGATCGATGATATTTTACTTTTCGGTAAGTATAGATTCAATGGCGATCGATTAGAATTGACCGATGAGAAAAAAGGCAGCGTCGCATTGGATATTATTAAGGTAAAAGACAGTTTTGTTCAGCTGCGAGGTGATTTTTCACAGTTTAACTCAGCACGTGTCCCTACTACCGAAAGACTTTATATCAATTTTGCGTTAGATAAAACCCCTGTGCGGGAGACGCCCAGCAAATTTGATAGCCAGGTAAATCTCTGGCGGAATGCTCCTGTAAAATCAGAGAATGAAAAGGAAATAAAAGCCAGGGCATTGAATTTTGTCGATTATTCTATTGCTTATTTTCAGCATATATCGAGTTCCGGTACACATCATGATTATCGAATGGATGGAGTTGAATCGCCAATTATCTATGCCGAGAACGGTATTGTGCTAAAGCAGTGGGCAGATGTTCCTGAATCTTGGAAAGAATTGTTTTACAACGAACAGAATGCATTGCTCGCTTATAAGTATTTATTTGATGGTTTTAAATATGGGTCCAAAGAGGAGTACCATGTTACAGGACTCTTATTGATCACATTTTATCTCAAAAATCTACGGAATTCTCTGGCGGCTAATCTTTAGTCACTTGTTATGGCGCAATCAATATCTTCTTGATCAATGAACTCCAATTGTCAGTTTTATCCATTTTTATAAGTCTTTTACTTTTGGTGGAAAGTAAATTCCTGGTTTTACCTGGGAATAAGCCTGAAGTCGTATTTGGTGCAGTCTTTTTGCTGCTATTTTTGCCTTTTCGAAAAAATATTTTTGTCTTTTGATTTTTTAAAACGATATTAGCAACGCTTATAGAGAAAGGCCGAGGGACTAGACCCAGTGAAGCCTTAGCAACCTGTATTGTTCAAGGTGCTAAATTCTACCCTGCTCCATGTGGGAAAGATAAGTTACATGTAGATAAACATTTCCTCGACTTGTGCGTTTCGATGTAAGCCAACCAAACTAAAAACATTTTTTTAATGAAGATTATCGATCATATCCAGAATGCCAAAGGAAAGACATTGTTTTCTTTTGAGTTATTGCCGCCGGCGAAAGGACAGGGCATCCAAAGTATTTTTAAAACTATGGATGAACTGATGGAGTTTAAGCCCCCTTTTATCGACGTAACATACCATCGGGAAGATTATATCTACAAGGAGCATGCAAGTGGCTTACTGGAACGCGTATCCTACCGTAAACGTCCGGGGACAGTGGCGATATGTGCTGCAATCATGAATAAATATAAAGTGGATGCAGTCCCTCATTTGATATGCGGAGGCTTTACGAAAGAGGAAACTGAAAATGCATTGATCGATTTGAACTTCCTGGGGATAGATAATGTCCTTGTTTTGCGGGGAGATGCACGCAAGGGAGATGCCGATTTTATACCAACTGATGGCGGACATGCTTTTGCAACAGACCTATTGGAACAGGTAACGGATATGAATAAAGGGAAGTATCTGCATGAAGATATTGTCACATCGGAGAAGACTGATTTTTGTATCGGAGTAGCAGGTTATCCCGAAAAACATTTTGAATCGCCAAATTTCAATACGGACTTTAAATACCTTAAACAAAAAGTGGATATGGGAGCAGAATTTATTGTGACCCAGATGTTCTTCAATGTCGATAAATACAAGGAATTTGTGACAAAATGTAGAGATAACGGAATTCATGTACCTATTATCCCAGGGCTGAAACCATTGACAACGAAAAAACAATTGGTGACCTTGCCTCGCATCTTCCATTTAGATATTCCCGAAGAACTGAGTGACGCTGTCGCGGCATGTAAAACGAATGCCGAAGTCAGACAAGTGGGCGAGGAGTGGCTGGTACAGCAATGTCAGGAGCTGATCAAATTTGGCGCTCCGGTATTACATTTCTATACGATGAGTAATCCTGGCCCTACAAAAAAGATTGTTGAAAAACTAGCATAATATTTGAAATACAAGAAAGGGAGCAAATAGGCTCCCTTTCTTGTATTTCGTATGCCCCTATGGAAACCTGTCATCTGATCTGATTTTAGGGATTTTTAATAAACCGACTTATATAATCTGAGTAGCATGTTTATCGTCAGCTATTTGTGTTAAATAGTGTTAATTAACATATTGGAGTCAAGATAACTTTTTAATTTAAAGTGCTAAAAAAGGATTTTAACAATAGACCAATTGACCTTATGACGTACAACAGAATAAATTCTTTACTCGGTTTTGCTTGCGGAATTATAGCCACATGTGTATATATAGCTACGGTAGAAAAGACCGTAAGCTGGTGGGATTGTGGTGAATTTATCGCCTGTGCCTATAAGTTGGAAGTGGCACATCAGCCGGGAGCACCATTGTTTCTTCTTATTCAGAATATATTTTCTAATCTCGCTTTAGGGAATACTGGTCAGATTGCCTATTGGATGAATATAGGTTCAGCGGTTTGCAGCGGACTTACCGTGACCTTTTTATTTTGGACAATAACCGCCATTGCCAAAAAGATACTTAACAAAGACCGACAGGCATCTTTATCAAACTACTTACAGATCTTCGGCGCAGGAATTGTCGGAGCGATGGCATTTAGTTTCAGCGATTCATTTTGGTATTCGGCAGTAGAATCTGAAGTGTATGCGATGTCTTCCTTGTGTACAGCAGTCGTGTTTTGGGCCATCTTAAAATGGGAAGCCCGTGCAGATGAAGAAGGCAGCGATCGTTGGTTGGTCTTTATTGCTTTTGTTATGGGGCTTTCCATCGGAGTCCATCTACTAAACCTTTTGGCTATCCCAGCTATCGCGATGGTTGTCTATTTCAGAAGGGCAAGTCAGATTAGTGCGAAGGGTACCTTCAAAGCTTTTGTCGTAGGTGTACTGATTTTGGGTGCAGTTCTGTGGGGCATTATTCAATGGATGGTCGGTTTGGCAGCTAAAGTAGATCTTTTATTTGTAAACTCACTAGGAATGGGATTTGGTACCGGAATTTTCTTCTCGTGCCTATTATTGGGGGGATTGATAATTTATGGTCTATATTATTCCTATAAAAAGCAGAAATATACACTCAATACAGCCTTGCTGGTTTTTTGTTTTGTTTTATTTGGATACAGTTCCTACACCATGGTCATGATCCGGGGAAAAGCAAATCCATCCTTGAACAATAATGCGCCGGATAATGTATTTTCTTTTTTAGGATATTTGAGCCGGGAACAATATATTCGGGAACCCTTACTCAAAGGACCTTATTATGACTCGCAAGTGGTTGGCGTCGATAGTAAGACGAGCTATCGGAAAGATAAGTCAGAGTATGTTCCTTTCACACAGGTAGACAAATATCAATTTGATAAGGAAACCTTTTTCCCGCGTATCTATAGCCAAGATGGGAGCCATCAAGCCTATTATAGAAGTTACCTCAATTTGAAAGAAGGGCAACAGCCAATGTTTTCCGATAATTTTAAGTTCTTTTTCAATTTTCAGTTGGGCGATATGTATACCCGCTATTTCTTATGGAATTTTGTCGGTAGACAGAATGATAAGCAAGGGTATGGAACGTATAGTGACGGGAACTGGCTGTCAGGAATCAAAACGTTGGACAATTGGCGCCTTGGGGCCCAAGATAAACTATCCCAAACTCAAGAGCATGATCCGAGCCGCAATACCTATTTCTTTCTTCCGCTACTTTTGGGGATCGCCGGTGCGATCTGGTTGTATAAAAACAACAAGCCCTATACACTTGTCATCACTTTACTGTTTGTATTCACAGGTATTGCGATTGTCGTATACCTCAACCAAACTCCTATGCAGCCCCGCGAACGGGATTATGCTTATGTCGGATCCTTTTACGCTTTTGCGATCTGGATCGGATTGGGGCTGATCGCACTTGTTCGTTTTTTCAAACGTTTTGTACAAACGCGCTATGCCTTGGCGACAGGTTTATCTTTTGCATTGTTGGGAGGTCCCATTATTTTGGTTCATCAAAATTGGGACGATCATAATAGATCGGAGAAATCGTTGGCAAGAGACATGGCACGTAATTATCTTGAAGCTTGTGCTCCAAATGCGATCCTATTTACCTATGGCGATCATGATACATTTCCGGTATGGTACTTACAGGAAGTGGAAGGCGTCCGCCGTGATGTACGGGTTGTCGTGTTAAGTTATCTCACCGGTGATTGGTACATGCAGCAGGCAAAACAACCAACGTATCAGGCTGCAGGCCTTCCGGTAACGATCTCTGCGGAGAAAACAAAAAAAGGAGTTCGAGATTATATTCCTTTTGTGGATAGGCAACTTGACCAAGCTGTTGAAATCGGTCAGTTATTGCAATTTGTGACTTCGGATGATCCAGATTATAAGGTTCAGCTGAATTCGGGAAGTATGGAGAATTATTTTCCCTCCCAAAAGGTTAAATTAAGCGTTAACCGAGCGGAAGTCGTCAAGAAGAATGCGGTTCCATCTTATTTGCAGAACGCCATTGTATCCACCATGGAATGGGAGATACCGAATGACCATCTGACCAGAGCAGACCTGACCCTGTTGTCTGTGCTCGAAAATAATCATTGGGACCGACCGATATATTTTTCAAATATGCTGCCTGGCGATATCAAGTTGGGACTGGATAAATATTTGGTCAACGAAGGCTTTACTTCGAGGCTGATGCCTGTTGCTGCGGCAGAAAAATCGCAGGGAAAATCGAGCGAGCCAACAGCATTAGTCAATATCGAAGCGTTGTATAACAATATTATGCATACCTATACCTGGGGTAATATAAAAAATGCGCAATATGTGGATACAGATTCGTTCCGCTTTGCAAGCATGTATGCAAGAGATATTTTTGGAAAAGCAGCTCGTCTGTTGCTGGCCAATGGCCAGGTCAAACAAGCCGGGGAAATCGCTAAAAAGGCATACGATCAATTACCGGACCGGGTGTATGCGATGTCTGATGCAATCAACTATGCCGATATTATCGACAGTCTCTATCGGTCGGGGCAACCTCAGCTTGCCAATAACATGTTGGATCGCAATCTAAATTATGTGGCTGAAAATATGGAATATCTGCATCAGCTCGCAGCGGAAAAGAAAAATCTAAGCTTCGAATGGAATGATATTCAGATTGGATTGGACTCTGTCGACCGCTATCGCGCGATATTATTGGATGCGAAAGATGCTAAGCGGCTAGCACGCGTCGAGGGCTTGAGAAAGCAATACCAGAATTGGTATGGAATAGAGTAAGCAATTCTCCTGTCAAAGGACTGTTGTTTAGGTGAGTTTGACGAAAGAAATTCGATCAAGGCGTTTTCGGTAAAGAAACCAGATGAGGCCCCTTGCACATGCTGGAAGGGACCTCGATACATATAGGATAGGGAAATGAGCCAATTTATTAGAATTTCATACCTACTCCGATGCCAAGGAGAAAAGGATTGATGTCAACTTTTGCCGGTATGGTTAAGTTGGGCGCCAAGTTTGATCCATCTACATTAACATCGGTCTTTAAAAGAATATACTTGGCATCTAAATTCACGAAATACTTGTCAGATAGCTTAAAGTCAACCCCGAGCTGAGTTGCAAAACCGAACGCATTATCGTATTTCACATTCTTCACCGTTGGTCCAGCGTTGACGCTATAGAATATCGTATAATTTATTCCTGCACCCACATAGGGCTTTATGGCTCCCTCGGGAAAGAAATGATACTGCGCTGTAAGTGTGGGAGGAAGAAGCCATACACTGCCTAGATCGACATTGGTGGACGAACTACCGCCGATTGCTGTTAAATCTGAGCCTGTGGTATGGACTTTATGCTTTGTCGTCCCTAAGATTAGCTCCGCTGCGATGTTTTTTGTAAAAAAATAAGTAAAGTCCAGTTCAGGGATAAATTTTGTGTTGATGTCTATATCACCGCCTATTGTATTGATATTGGCTGATTCTGTTGGCATAACTGTCACGCCTCTCAGTCTCATTTGCCAGCGTTGATTAGGGATTGTTTGTGCCTGTAAACTTAGTGCGCCTAGGGTAAGTGTTAGTGCAATTAAAAGTAGCTTTTTCATATCATTAAGGGTATTTTGTTTGCTGTAAAACTATTGCTAAAATCACGGTAAAAGAGTGACGATAATCAGGTTGAAAAATGAATGATACGATGTTTTTCCTATTGCAGATGATGTACCTTTATAAATTACTGTTGTAAAAAATAGGAAAGTATGGGTAGTTGTAAATCCGCTGTAATAGTTTTTTTTAGGCCACATTGGGATAATAGGCCTATTACACGCATTTGTCTCGCTTGTGCACGAGCAAAGGTTATGAAAGTATGTCATTCGCGCAACTGCAGATTGTGCACCAGAATAACTGCTAGGAGAGTTGGGGCAAGTGGGGGACTGGAGTCTCGTTTAGCAGGGTTAATGGGGATACAAATCCGGCATGTCAATGCATATTGAATGGAATAGGAATGCTTCTAAAATAGAACAGGTCGGAATAAATCCGACCTGTTCTATTTTAGAAGTTACGGTTTTACGCGTTTTTCTTCACTTCCTTACCCCAGGAGTCTTTTAATGTAACCGTACGGTTAAAGACTAGATGGTCTGGCGTTGACTGTGTGTCTAATGTAAAATAACCCAATCGTATAAATTGATATCCCTTTCCAGGCGTAGCGTTAGCTAGATCCGGTTCAATGTAAGCACGTTGGATAATATGTAAACTGTCAGGGTTGATCGATGCTTTAAAATCTTCTGCAGCGGCAGGATTTTCATCATTGAACAATCTGTCGTACAACCTTACTTCGGCCTCTTTCGCATGTGGAACTGATATCCAGTGAATTGTTCCTTTTACTTTTAATCCGGAAGTGTCTTCTCCTGATTTTGAGTTTGGAACATACGTACAATGAACTTCTGTTACTTTTCCATTTTCATCTTTCACGAAATCGTGACAGGTGACGATGTAAGCATGTTTCAAACGTACAGAAAGGCCCGGTCCCAAGCGGAAGAATTTCTTTGGAGCGTCTTCCATAAAATCATCGCGCTCTATCCAAAGTTCTTTTGAAAATGGAATAGTGCGTGAGCCTTCACCACCTTCCACTTCAGGGTTGTTTTCACCGACAAGTTCCTCAACCTGGTCTTCCGGATAGTCTGTAATCACCAATTTGATTGGGTCAAGTACAGCCATTCTGCGCCATGCTGTTTTGTTGAGATCCTCACGGATACAGAATTCCAAAAGACTGACATCAATCATGTTTTCGCGTTTTTGAACACCAATCTTCTCACAGAAGTTGCGGATACTTGCCGGCGTATAACCTCTTCTCCTCAATCCTGAAATTGTTGGCATGCGCGGATCATCCCAGCTTTCGACAAACTTGTCATTAACCAATTGCAACAACTTACGTTTACTCATGACTGTATAGGTCATATTCAAACGAGCAAATTCGTATTGTTTAGATGGGAAAATCTCCAATTTATCAATACACCAATCATAAAGTGGGCGATGTGGAATAAACTCCAATGTACAGATCGAATGTGTAATTTTCTCAATGGAATCGGATTGTCCATGTGCAAAATCATACATCGGATAGATACACCACTGATTGCCTGTTCTATGGTGATGAGCGTGTTTGATGCGGTATAACAAAGGGTCGCGCATGTGCATATTTGGACTAGCCAAATCTATCTTTGCACGGAGTACTTTTTCGCCATCTTTGTATTTTCCGGCACGCATGTCTGCGAATAAAGTCAGATTTTCTTCAATAGTTCTGTCGCGGTACGGTGTTGGAACCCCCGGTTCTGTAGGAGTGCCCTTTGCTGCCGCAATTTCTTCGGCTGTGCTATCGTCAACATAAGCTAAACCTTTTTTGATTAGCTCAACTGCATAACTGTATAATGTCTCAAAATAATCTGAAGTATATAATTCCTCTGCCCACTGGAATCCAAGCCATTGAATATCTTTCTTGATGCTTTCAACATACTCCGTATCCTCAGTGACAGGGTTAGTGTCATCAAAACGTAGATTAGTCTTGCCATTATACTGCTGTGCTAATCCAAAATTCAAGCAGATGGATTTGGCGTG
>JAIRVH010000071.1 GCA_031253985.1 Sphingobacterium sp. | reverse complement strand
CTATAAATAATAATTGAATTTCTTAATTTAATAGGCATAGGGGTCCCGAACGATTATCGGGCGATAATAATTAAAGAAAAATGGAAGACGTAATATGTTGTTCATTTTCTTCATTGCTTGACAAAGGTAGCGCTATATTTTTAAAATGCAAAATATTGCGATCTCCGATTCGATTTACGTTTTGCCACCGGTATTTTTATCCATCAATTTTCCCGAGGCATTATAAACATACTTCTCCGTATTCCCTTTATCTTTTTTCTCCACGACCTTCTGCAAGAGCAATGAATTCTTAAAATACTCATGGTAAAAGCAGTTATCAACGTTATATTTCCGTTCGACAAGATTATTATTCTGATATAAATCAGTATAATCAACCTTAGCTTTCCGATAGGTATGTTTTAGTAATTGCCCGTGAGCATCAAATGACTTTGATTCCTGTATCTGCCCACCACAATTCAATTTGGCACTGTACATTAATGTATTGTCTAAGCGATAGTCAGCTCGGGTATGGTCAAAATCATTTTCCACCGTATAGTAATTATCAAAAAAGACTTTTGTTATTTTTTTTCCATTATTTGCAGCTCGGTAGAATACTGTTTTTTCCTGACTGATTTTCCCGTTCTTAAAATTACGCTGCACACTTGAACTATCCGTTATTGTATACTTAAAGTCTGGCAATGCGGCAGATTTCACAGTCATTTGCTGCAATACACCATGCCTTACCACAACAACACCCTGCTTCCCCTCTTTTTCAATCTTAAAATCCCCCTCAACTATACCTTCCTGATTGATCGAAATAAACGCATTGGAAAGGCCCATAAATTGATTCTTCTGCAGAATATATTTACCCGGTTTTAATTTCGCTTCTTTACCTTTTTCAAGTATCCGGATCGTATCCTTTGGATATTCTGATAAATGAAGCTGGTAACTATCTTTATCTAATCGAACATACTGTTGCGCTACTCCAAACTGAACAGCTAAACACATATGTAATAAGGTAATAAAACGTAATTTTGACATAATGTAATAAAATTGTTGCAATAATAGTAACACAATTATTACACCAAAAATTAAAATAGGACTGCTTTTCAAAATACTTTTCCAATAAAAATGTATTTACAGTAGGCGATAACACATCCATTAAAAGCTTATGCAGATAATAAAAAAGGAGAATTATCTATCGATAATTCTCCTTTTTTTGTCTAGCAATGTTCGCACCGAAGGCGCGCACAACATCCAGCAACTAAACGGACTCTAAATACTGTGCATAACAATAGCCCTCTTCATTATCTTTGGTTCTAACCAGCCACCACTGATCATTAGCCTTACTAATCAAAGTGATGATTTCTCCTTTAGCAGCTTTGCCTACAATAGGCTGATCTGTACCAGGCCCCTTTCTAATATTCAAGTTGCTATTTTCTGTAATGACCTTCACCTGACTTCCAGGCACTTCTGTAGCCACATCTACATTGAGTACCACATCTCCAGTTTGAAAATTAGGATCTATATTACCGTAGATTTCCCATAGCTTATTTTTTACATCTGCATTAGGTGCTGTACCTCGAATCTGCAATACACCATCCATTTCGGCATAATTCAGGTCATTTACACCCGAAGATTGCGCCGTATCCAAAAGAACCTTATATTTTTCTTGCAATGACATAGTTTCGTTATTTTATTTTTTGACAACAATACCGCTTAGATCCACTTTTTTGGGATTCAAGTTATCCAGTCCCTGTTTTAAAGTTATTATCTTTGGTTGCTCTAAGGTACCTGTAACAGAGATTACACCATCCTTTACACTTGCCTGCACCGTCGGAAAATCCTTCATAAACGTATTTACTGCAGCGCCCAGTACCGCGTCATTATTGGATACTTCAATTGGAGCTGGAGTCGATGACACCGGAGCGCTAACGATAATATTGTTTTGAATAGACTTAACGTCTTTATCTCCTGCTGTTTTAGCAATCGATTCCACCTGTTGTTTTTCTTCCTCCGAAGCGACGGTACCGCTTAAGATAACTTTTCCTTTTTCAACTTCAACGTCCACTGTTTTACGGCCAGTAAGCGCATTTTCTATCTTTTCCTCCAGCTTATCGTCTGACATTCCCGATTTGCAAGACGTAAAAGAAAGTACAGCTGTCGTTGCCAATAGACAAAATGTTAATTTGCTAAATTTCATAAGACCAATTTTAATTTATAATTCCAACAATAATCCTAACAAACTCCCATCACAATTGTTTGTCCAATTATTTTTAAACTCAAATTCCCTTGCCGGATCGTAATTATATAATTAAATTAGAAGCAGGGGTCTTTATGATTATTTCATTCGGATCATTTTCTCCTCGAGGCTATAAAAATACTTTTAAAACACAGGTACGAACTTTGATGATTCAATCGAACAGCTATTAATTATGGGATTTTTGAATAATATTTTTGGTAAAAAAGAAAATAAAAAGGACGGTGTACGAGATTTTTGGGACTGGTTTATAAAAAACGAACAGACATTTTTTCAAATCGTTAAGAGTGGAGAACAAATTGATCAGAATTTTTTCAGCAAGCTTGCACCGAAGATAGATGCGCTTCGCAAAGAGCTGTATTTCTTAACTGGTATGTATGATGATGAAACAGCTGAGCTTGTCGTTACTCCCGATGGGGTCATCAAAAATATTGCTTTTGTAGAACAGCTGATTGCTTCTGCTCCATCACTACGCCGCTGGAAATTTACGGCACTAAAACCCGCTATTGCGGATATGGAAAAATTCAAAATCACGATGTATGGATTCTCCTTCGACATCAAGGATATGTTTTTTTACCCTATTCAGCATAAATACCAACCGGATGAAGTCGATATTGTCATCGTTCACCCTGATTATACGGAAGAGAACAAGGCTAATATTGCCCATGGAATAGAAATATTCCTCGATAATTATATTGGTGAACTTAATTCGATCATAGCCATAGACAATCTAAATGTGACCTCAACAGATCTCGCAACTGAAGAGTTGATTCCGCTGCTCAAATTAAAAGATTATTTGATCTGGCGGGAAAAGGAATTTGTGGAAAAATACACTGATCTAAGACACAATACCACCGATGATACTTATACTGCATTTGAAGGTATATTAGAAAACGACCTACCTATCTTGGCTATTATTAACACAACGCTATTAGACTGGGATGGAAAAGCCTCTCACCCTTGGATCGTTACCCTAAAAATCAGCTATGATGGTACAGCAACCAAGGGAATGCCAGATCAGGAAACTTACGATTTAATGGATAAGTTTGAAGAGGAATTAATGAACAACCTTCCAGATGATATTGGCTTTCTAAATATTGGCCGAGAAACTGCTGATAGTCTAAGGGAAATTTATCTAGCTTGTAAAGAATTTCGAAAAATCTCCATAGCCATCGATCAGTTAATCGAACAGTACAAAGAAAAACTCCAAATTGATTATAGCATCTACAAAGATAAATACTGGAAATCTTTCGAGCGATTTTATACGCAAATAGAGTAGTGCTGCTGGACAAAAAAATGTTACTTATCTCCCCTCTTCTTTAATCAAATCCAACAAGACCTGATAAGGGCTTCCAGAAACAACAAGAGCCTTTAACCAAGCAACAAACCCCTTAACAAATAAATCTTTATTTTCTTTTTGATTCACCATAGCTTCGACTGCTGCACGAAAGGATTTCCCTTGAATGACAGTAGGATTTAAAAGATATTTTTCTACCAATTTAGCAAAATCAATTACTCTATTTTCATTGACACTCATCAGGTACTTTTTATACCTACGAACAAAGCTCCTTAGTTTCGAAGTTGCCAAATCAATGTGATCGAATTGGATGTGGATCAGAATTTCGAGCAGACTCTTCCGGATGGTCCATAACATCCCCATTTTCTTCTCATACCAGGCGTCTGTTCGAGTCAATTTTTGAAGCTCAACTAAAGCGGTTTTATCGCGAAATTGGGTTAAAAACATGACCAAACATAATTGCAGATCCGCGAGATCAAGCTCACTTGATTTTGGTGCCACTTGTTTGATCCCCTCCCTTAAAAGGGCAAGACCCGGTACGCCATCGCCAAGATAATGAAAATTCAATGCCTTCAACAATTGGCATCGCAGCTGAAACTGTGTTCGAAAAGCAGGACTTGCTTGCGACAAAACTTCATCCATCCGTTCCAAATAACGCAAACTTTCCTTAAAAAAACCATTCCGCAAATTGAAGTTAGCCAGATAATACAAGATATGGAGATAGTAAAATAACTGCAGGAGTGCCTGCTCCTGATGCTTTCGCAGGAAATTATCTGCTGTTTTTAAGAAAGAACGGACCAGCCCATAATTTTGATGAATTGCGGCATATTCATTCGCAATATATAAGAGTTGATAAAGTGATTTAAATGATAAAAGATCATCTAAGGAAATACTGTATTTGCTCAACGTATCCGAAATCAACTTATTGAGATCAACTATTTTTGCCTTCAGATGAATATCCTGCAATTCCGCACGCAACAAGGCATAAGCAATCTGAAATTTCGCTTCTTGTTGTAATTTCCGTTGATTTTCGGCAAAACGATCGACAAGCAATTCCAAATTGGCACTTGGATCCAAATAAGCATATTGTAATCTAGTTTGTAAGATCTCGTTCAACAAACTAAACTGTTCAAGAAGAAGCGCTTTGTCTTCAGCCCGCTGAAGACATTTAAACCCAATCTTGATCGACTGACTTTCCAGTAGAAAACGGCCAACAACAAGCAGTCTCAGTGCTTCATGCGCCTCGCTGTTGTCCCGCTCAAAAACTTTATTTGAAAGAAAAAACAGCAGACTCTCATGAAGCCTTTTTCTCAGGGCATGATAAGCATTCCTATTTTTAGTAGGATCATATAATTTTTTTAATCTATTTATATCGTCAGTTTCTATGATTTCTAGTAATCTGACATTTTTCACATCATTTCGCTTGTTTTTTCGTTTCAGAAAAGCCCTAAAATCCTTTTTATCATCACTATTAAGCAGTAATAGTAAGTCCGATATTGCATCTGTCATAGCTCAAATCTGGAATTAAATAAATATATAAAACAAAATAATATCGTCAGTATTCTTGTAAAATTAAATTTAAAAACAATTGGATACTATAGATCTTTGAATCACAAAACAACAACAAATTAAAACTAAAACAAGAAAATTATGGAACCGCTAAAAAACATGATTGAAGAAAAAAAAGCTGAAAGAGATTTAAACAAAAGAAATCCATTTAAACCAACAGGCGCATTTATTGGTGCTTCATGGACCGCATTATTGGTTGGAACCGTTGGCTATTGCATAGGCTTGTGGAATGCAACCATGGCATTGAATGAAAAAGGGTATTATTTTACGATTTTACTATTTGCCTTGTTTGCTGTCATCTCCGTTCAAAAAAGTGTCAGAGATAAAGCGGAAGGGCTTGCTGTCACCGAATTGTATTATGGTTTGAGCTGGTTTGCAACAATTGCCGCCGTTGTTCTGTTGACTGTAGGCCTATGGAATGCGGAATTGCTTTTAAGTGAAAAAGGATTCTATGCGATGTCCTTTTCATTGAGTATATTCTCTGCAATCGCTGTACAAAAGAATACACGCGATGCAAAACTTATCGATGACAATGAAATAAAACTTTAGCGGGTGCCTATCCTGCGGCCTCTGCAATGCAAGCCGCAGGATCTTTCAATCCCCTTGTGAACGAAAAAGGAAGAGCTTTTTTTAGCTTTTCCTTTTTTAGGCTGATGGTTGTAGGTCAATGGTTTTAGGCTGATGGTATAGACCGATCAATCGGAAGGTAAACCAAAAACGTACTTCCAGTCCCAAAAACACTTTGTACATCAATTTCTCCACCCATGCTTTCGATAAATTCCTTGCTTATACTCAAACCTAAACCCGTTCCTTCTTTTGTACTCCCCGGGACACGGAAATAGCGATCAAAAATTTTCGTTAAATATTGCGTTGGAATTCCTTGTCCATGATCTTCAACAAGTAAAAGTACTCTTGTACCCATTTTTTTAACGGAAATACCGATCACTCCCCCCTCATCGGAATACCGAATCGCATTGGATAATAAATTTATCAACACCCATGCGGTTTTTTCCGTGTCGATAAAAACCATCGGCAAATCCTTTTCCAATTCCACGTCTATCCGAATTTGTTTTTGCTCTACCATCGACCGATTGGCTAAAAGTGCATAATCTACAATCGGTCCGATAGATGCTGGTGTCAGCTTCATCTGAATCGTACCGCTCTCGACTTGTGCAATATCCAAAAGTTCTCCCGTAATCTTGAGGAGCCGCGCTGTATCATCAGCTATCCCTTCGAGCAAATCTTTTTGTTCTGCATTTAAATCTCCGACCCGCTTATTTTCTAACAATTGGATGCCCATTCGTATGGAAGCGATAGGCGTTTTCAATTCATGGGAGACCGTTCCAATAAAATTTGTTTTCGCTACGTCACGCTCCTTGAAACTTGTTACATTCTTCAGTAAAATAAATTGCCCTATAAATTGAGAACTCTCCTCTCCTGTTGGAATAACATTGATATCAATGACCTCTAACTCAAAATAGTTTTCTTTTCCAGAAGCAAATACCTGAACCAAGCCCAGATGACCGGATCCCTGATGCAAAGAGCTAATTTTGTTGAGGAGATTTTTGATCAAATCATTAAAGGATGCAATTTCCTCCAAATTCTTCCCCTCAAATTCAGCAAGTTTTAACCCCGAAATTAAACAAGCAGGTTCATTCGCAAAAAGCACTTTTTTTTCTTCATCCACCCCTATAACAGCATCATGCATATTATCGATAAGTGCTTCAATTCTCTTTTTATGCTGTAAAATCTTTCCTAATTTACTTTCTGTATATTCCTCGAGCTTTTGAGCCATTGTGTTGAACGATTTTGCCACCGCACCAAATTCATCCTCTCGCTTAAAATGAAGTCTCATTTTATAGTTCCCAGCAGCAATCTGTTTAATACTATCGGTTAATTGTACAATTGGACCAGCAATAGCTAGGGGGAGATTAACCAACAACACAAACGCAATCATAAAACAGATCGCACCTACAATGGAGATCGCCAGAATAGCTTTTTCTGCCGTTGTATTGGCGACATTGTTTTTGTATTCAATCGCCTGCATGTTAAGATACATCAGCTGGAATATATCTTTACGTAAATCGGCCAGTACTGTTGCATTTTTCGTCTCTCTTTTTAAACTCAAAAAGTGACGATTTACACGTTCAGTTACAGCCCTTTCCCCACGCTCGGTCACATTGCGTTTTTGGAGCATTAAGTTATGTTCAAATAGCTGAACACTCTTCCCGTTTGTACGAAAATCTTCCAAAGCCAACAGCATATTCCGGGAGTAATGCAACGTGTTATAGTTGTCGACTAAAATATTGTTTGTATCTTTTTTTAGCCGGTAAAGGTAATACCCACTCACTATCGCAAGCAGCAAGATCATGAAAAATAAAAAACCTACCCCAAATGTCAGCTGAGCTTTAAGTTTCATTGGATTTTATATTCTTCAATTTTTCGATACAAGGTAGCTATACCGATTTCTAACAATCGAGCAGCCTCAGCTTTATTTCCATTTGTATGTTTCAATACACGTTGTATATGCTGCCTTTCTATATTAGCCATTGAAAAGCTTGATAAGACGCCCGCCTCCTCTCGATAATCACGTTCCCCGAAAGGAAGGCTTTGAACATCCAGTATGCCGTCCTCATTTAAAATTACACTGCGTTCAATCACATTTTTCAGCTCACGGATATTTCCCCGCCATACATTGTGTTCCAATGCCTGAACAAATGCAGGGCTCATCTGCAAAGGTTTCAAATTGGATTTTAGCGCAAAAAAATCGGCATAATATTGCGCCAGCGGCATAATATCTTGTACCCGCTCCCGTAGCGGCGGTAGTTCAATCGTAAAAACAGATAATCTGTAAAAAAGATCACTCCTAAAATGATCTGAAGCAATTTCAGTTTCGAGATTTCTGTTGGTAGCAGCTATGATTCGTACATCCACTTTCGTGGGTTTGGAATCGCCTACTTTCAAAAACTCTCCCGTTTCCAAAACACGAAGAATTTTAGCTTGAAGCTCCAAAGCCATCTCCCCGATCTCATCCAGAAAAATAGTACCTAAATGTGCTTCTTCAAACAAGCCACGTTGGTCTTTCGTCGCTCCAGTAAAAGCACCGGATTTATGGCCAAATAACTCATTTTCCAGCAGATCTTTTGTAAATGCGGCACAGTTAATAGCCACAAAATTACGATCTCTCCTAGAACTGGCCTGATGGATTGCCTGCGCAAAAACCTCTTTACCGGTACCAGTTTCTCCAGTTAGTAAAACGGTTGTATTGGTAACAGCAACTTTTTGCGCCATTCCAATGGCCGCTTGAATCGCCTTAGATTTTCCAATAACCTTATCGAAAGAGAGTCTATCCCCTAATCGCTTTTCTAACTGTTGTACCCTTCGAGCCAAGGCAACCTTTTCACAAGCTTTATAAAGCAAGGGTATAATGCGATTGTTGTCATCCCCTTTCGTAATGTATTCAAAGGCACCATTTTTTATTGCCTTTACCCCATCAGGAATATTCCCGTAAGCTGTCAATAAGATAACTTCCACAATTGGATACCGATCCTTAATTAATTTAGCGGTTTCAACCCCATTACCGTCAGGCAGCTTAACATCACATAGAACAACATCGACATCATTGACTTCAAGTTTTTTGAATCCCGATTTAATATCCCCTGCCTCAATCACATCAAAACCTTCCAAGCTAATGATTTTGGACAGTAATTTCCGAAGTTTCTCTTCGTCGTCTATAAGGAGAACTCTATTCACAATATTCGTTTTTTCAAAATTACAATTTGTCTGAAGCAAATAGTAGAAAAATAAACAATTTGACTATTCCTCAAAAGTTTTCCCGATATCCAAATAAAAAAGCTATATTTGTAACTCCACAACAAAATCAAAACTGCATGTAAGATTAAAATTCTTTAGAACGAAATAAATACCATCCATTGGCAGCACTTGTCAAATTGGTCTTTTTCCAACATTTAAAGAATTTCAACATGCTTTCATTACAACAGCTTTCTTATATACATCCGAATAAAGATTTATTGTTTGAGAATATAAATCTTCATGTAAACGCGCAAGAGAAAATCGCGTTGATCGGCCATAATGGCGTTGGCAAATCAACTTTATTGCAATTAATCGCGCGGGAACTATCCCCGGCGGGTGGCAGCATCTTTGTCAATGCCAGTACGTACTATGTTCCACAAGTGGTTGGACAATTTGAAGACAAAACCGTTGCCGAAGCGCTCGGAATCAACAAAAAATTAGATGCACTTCATGCCATACTAGCGGGTGATGCATCAGAAGAAAATTTCAACAGCCTTCAAGATGACTGGACTTTGGAGGAACGATGCAAAGAAGCTTTTGAACAATGGAACCTGCCCGACATCGCATTGACACAAAAAATGTCTTCTCTTAGTGGTGGACAAAAAACGAAAATTTTATTGGCCGGAATCCAGATTCATCAATCCGAGTTTATTCTGCTCGATGAACCGAGCAACCATTTGGATTTAGATAGCAAAAAGTTCTTATACAACTGGATTCAATCTACCAAAAGCACACTGATCATTGTAAGCCATGACAGAACCCTGCTTAATCTATTGGACGATATGGCCGAAATGACGCCCCTGGGAATTAAACGATACGGAGGCAATTACAGCTTTTACGAGGCTCAAAAAGAAGGCGAACGCCATGCTCTGCAACAGGATATCCACCACAAGGAAAAAGCGATCAAAATTGCGAAGGAAAAAGAAAGAGAGACAATCGAACGCCAAAATAGATTAAATAACCGTGGTCAAAAAAAGCAGGAAAAAGCTGGTGTAGCGCGTATCATGATGAATACGCTACGCAATAATGCCGAAAAAAGCACCGCCAAAATAAAGAGTGTACATCAGGATAAAATTGGAGATATCAGATCTGATCTACAGGAACTTCGGGGCTCTCAATCGGCATTGGATGAAATTAAAATAGATCTAGGAAATAGCACTTTTCCGACAGGAAAAAGTATGGTCAAAGCAGAAAACATCAATTTCAGCTATGGCTCGCAGCAGCTTTGGGCAGATCATGTTGACTTTCAATTATTCAGTGGAGACCGCATCGCACTACAGGGTCAGAATGGCTCTGGCAAAACGACATTGGTCAAGCTCTTACTTAACCAACTCACACCTGAGCAAGGAAAAATTGAGCGTCAATCATTTGACGCGATTTATTTAGATCAGACGTATTCCATTATATCGCCTCATTTGAGCGTTTACGAACAAGCTCAGCAATTCAACACCAATGCGCTGCCTGAACATGAGATCAAAATCAGGCTCAATCGCTTCCTATTTGGAAAGGACGATTGGGATAAACCATGTGCGCTACTTAGCGGCGGCGAAAAAATGCGCCTGATCTTATGCTGCCTCACTATTCAGCAACAGTCACCAGATTTAATTATCCTGGATGAACCAACAAACAATCTGGATCTTCAAAATATCCGCATACTGACCAGAGCCATTCAGCTCTATAAGGGCACAATCCTCGTCATTTCACATGATGAAGTTTTTCTGAAAGAAATTCATGTAAATAAAGTCATCACACTCTAAAGACTGCACATACATATTCCTTCTATTTTACTGCTACAAAATAGAAGGAATATTTACCGCTAACCACTATACGTTTCAATAAAACATCGTATTTTTTGTAACAATCCCATATTCTTTATTTAAAATCTGCTAAATCGATAAATTAATTTGAAAAAAATGAATTTTTATCGATATATTCACGATAATTTTAAACACGAAACAATAACCATTAAATTAATTGAACCTTCTCATTTACATAGTATGCCTCAAGGCAAATGTATCTCACAGGCCGCTCAATTAATTACTTCATTTAATTATGTCAGATTATCAAATTAAAGAAAATCCCGAATTATTTGACGCCATAGTCGTTGGTTCCGGCGCAGGTGGTGGTATGGCAGGTTATATACTTGCACATGCGGGGCTTAAAGTATTGATGCTGGAAGCAGGTCCTTTTTACGATCCAGCAAAAGATTCGTTACAACTGCGTTGGCCCTGGGAATCTCCAAGAAGAGGTGCGGGCACAACAAGACCATTTGGGGATTTCGATGCTGCATTCGGAGGATGGCAAATCGAAGGTGAACCCTACAGCAAGGTAGCGGGAACTGAATTTGAATGGTTTAGAGCACGTATGCTGGGCGGCAGAACCAACCACTGGGGTCGTATTTCATTACGTATGGGACCCGACGATTTCAAACCAAAGGATGGAGTTACAGACGAATGGCCTATTACTTATGAAGAGGTCAAGCCGTTTTACGACCGTGTCGATCGAATGATCGGTATATATGGCACCGTGGAAGGTATTCATAATGAACCCGACGGAATTTTCATGAAACCACCTAAACCACGTCTGAACGAACTATACATTGCCAAAGGAGCTAAAAAAGCGGGGGTTCCAGTGATCCCGGGAAGAGGGGCTGTACTGACTGAAGTATCGAAAGACATCAAGGATCGGGGAGCCTGTTTCTATTGTGGTCAATGTGGTCGTGCATGTAAAGTATATGGAGACTTTTCATCCTCTTCATGTCTTGTTATTCCAGCCATGAAAACAGGTAACTTAAAAGTGATCGACAATGCCATGGTGAGAGAGGTGATTACGAATGACGAAGGGCTTGCTATTGGTGTGTCCTATGTAAACACCAAAGATTTGCAGGAATATACAGTGAAGGGAAAAACCGTTATTTTGGGGGCGAGCGCCTGTGAAAGTGCGCGCATCATGTTAAACTCCAAATCAAAATCCCATCCTGGTGGCGTTGGTAATAGCAGCGGTTTGGTTGGAAAATATCTTCATGATTCTACAGGAGCCAGCTTATCAGGTTTTTTACCACAGCTCCTCGACCGCAAACGGTACAATGAAGATGGTGTCGGAAGTGTACATATTTATTCGCCATGGTGGGAAGATAACGCTAAATTGAACTTCCCTAGAGGTTACCACATCGAATACGGTGGCGGTTTGCATATGCCCTCTTATGGATTTTTGAACTGGGTACCTAAAGTAAATGATATCGCGAAAACTTCTGATGGAAAAACAAAAGCCAAAGGTGGTTATGGTACCGCGTTAAAAGAAGATTTCCGGAGCTACTACGGTGCAAATGTAGGCATGGCCGGACGGGGAACTGCCTTGGCCAGAAAAGATAATTATTGTGAAATCGACCCGGATAAAGTCGACAAATTCGGAATCCCTGTGCTACGATTCAACTACAAATGGGCAAATGAAGAAATAGCACAGGCTAAACACATGCAGGAAACATTTCAGTCTATTATGCACGAAATGGGCGCGGTAATCACCTCAAAGATTCCAGGGGCTGATACCTTATATGGCCTGGAAGCTCCAGGAAAAATTATTCACGAAGGCGGTACCACAAGAATGGGTAATGACCCTAAAACCTCTGTATTGAATAAATGGGGACAGGCGCACGATTGTAAAAATCTTTATGTGGTAGATGCGGGACCATTTGTACAACAAGGTGACAAAAATCTAACTTGGACAATACTCGCTTTATCGATGCGAACAGCAGAATATATACTTCAAGAAAAGAAAAAATTAAACGGCTAAAGCATGAATAGAAGAGAATCTTTAAGAGCATTGGGCTTAATTGCAGCTGGATCAGGTCTTTTAACCGCAGCTTGTAATTCAGAAGAGGCTAAAAATGCAACATTAGACAATAGCAAAAAATTACCTGGAGTTCAGGATTTTGAATACGAACGCACGGAACAGCTGTATGCCGAAAAGTTTTTTGATGAACACGAAATGGCGACAATCACTGTTTTGGCAGATATTATTATCCCAAAGGACAGCAAATCAGGGAGTGCATCAGAAGCGGGCGTACCTGATTTTATCGAATTTATCGTAAAAGATTTGCCGGATAATAAAATTCCTATGCGGGGTGGCCTTCGTTGGCTGGACCTCCAATCCAAAAAACGTTATGGTACGGTATTTATAAAATGTAGCGAAAAGGATCAACTTGCTTTAGTAGATGATATCGCTTACCCTGAACTGGCAAAACCAGAAATGAAACAGGGTGCAGCCTTCTTTTCGCTGATGCGCAACCTGACTTCCTCAGGATTTTATACAAGTGAAATAGGCGTAAAAGATATTGGCTATGCCGGAAATAAGCCTGGAGTCTGGAATGGTGTACCGGATGATGTATTAAAAGAACACGGTTTTGACCCCACTAAATTCTTTGGATAATAAAAAAAACCTTTCCGATAACGGAAAGGTTTTTTTTATTCTAATGGAAATTATTGTGCCGATGGCACTTCAGTAGTCTCCGGTGCTTTATCAATCAACTCCATAAATTGATCCAATTTAGGAGTAATGATAATCTGCGTCCTTCTATTACGTTGTTTACCCATTGCTGTGGTGTTGTCTGCAATCGGATTATACTCACCCCTACCACCTGCAGTTAAGCGTTTGGGATCCACACCATATTTATTCTGTAAAGCCTGTACAACAGAAGAAGCCCTTAGGGTACTCAAATCCCAGTTGTTCCGAATATTAGGTTTAGAAATCGGATCTGTATCTGTATTACCCTCAATCAACACTTCGTAATCCCGATAATCCTGAATAATTTTTGCGATCTTGCTTAATGTCTGATCTGCTCTATCGTTTATTTCGTAACTACCGGATTTGTAAAGCATATTATCCGCAAGTGAGATATAAACCACCCCTTTTAATACCTGAACATCAACTTCCTGCAACTCTTCACGGCTAAGCGATCTTGTCAGATTATTTGTCAAGACAAGATTCAAGGAATCGGATTTATTTTTCGTTTCTACGAGATGCTTTATGTATTTATTTGAAGCGTTAATTTCATCAACCAACTTGGAGATATTAATATTTCCCTGTGAATTCTGGTTAATACTATTGTCTAATGTTTTCTGCAATGCAGCATACGCCGAGCGAAGGTCGGCATTATTCTGTCTTTCGGACGCTAACTGATCTTCTAAGCTCTTGATCCGTGTCCGCCCTTCAGCCAGCTGAAGCTGTCCGTCCTGGTACTGTTTGGTCAGTTGACTATGCTCTGTCTGCAATTTACTATAGTCTGACTGTAAACCAGCGTATTGTTTTTTGCTGACACCACATCCGATAACAAACAGACTGGCTGTTAATACAGTCATTGGAAAAACTAAATTCTTCATGATATATTCTTTTTGTAGATGTTGAATTAATTCATACAGCAAGGTACGCAATATTCCAGCCAAAACAACGCAACACCATCAAATTAACAACCTTTAACGTCTATTGAGCGAGCTCTTTCAACTCAGCGGCACTAAATATCTGTCCTCCTTTCAGATAGGGATTTGCTCCTTTTAGGTAATTATAAATAATAGATTTGGCCTCCTCATTGGGTAATTTGTACAGGTTTTTAACAAGGAAATTTTTATCCTCGATGATATTATTGTTATAGCCTAAAAAAGAAGGTGCGTGCACTTGTACACTCCAACGTATAAATCGGGCTTCAATATGATTGGGATTTTCCTTAATCAATTCTTCCAAATATTTTTTGCCCTCTTTGAACTGCCCAACTTTCTTAAATGGATTGCCGATATGCTTCGCTAGAAGAATTTCATAAGCGGCTAGATATACTTTCTCCGTTGTTGATTTGGCACTTTCATTCAGCGTCTCCAAATTATGTTCACACAGATCCCCATCTTTCACAGCCTCTGCATATTCTTTGCGAATTTTATCAATATTTACCTGTTGGCCCATTCCAACCTTTGCCAAGGCAAATAGAACGATTGTCAATACTATTCGTGTTATCATAATTATAAATCAGGCTATTTTCACAATCTCATTTTCCGACTTAAATTACTAAAAAAATCGAATCCAACTATTAATTTTCAATTATCATACCATAAAGCCACAAATTCATGTCAGCATATCGCCACAGCTAGCCTTAAAAAGAAGAAAAGTCTTCCGTAAGGTAGATTTTTAAAGCAATTTTACGGCATGAAACTGATGTTAGAAACAAGCCCAGTGTGGCTGAAGGTGATTTTGTCAATTGTGTTTGGTGTAATATTGGGCTGTTTTTTAGGAGAAATAGTTTTTACGCTATTACAGCTATAGGTTCACCCGGATAATCCACATTCCACCATTGTCATGACAATGATATACTCTTATTCACTTGGACAATCGGTCTATCCTAGCTCGGTTTTGTAAGCCGATAAGTTTCATTATCCTTGCTAAAAATCAAATTATTTTTGCTATATTGGTAAGACCAATATAAATTTAAAGCAAGCTATGGAGACAAAAGCAGAGTATCAGATTTGGGACACTATTGTGAATAGCGCAAAAACTAAATTCGATTATAAGCATATTCGTGCTATGTTCAAAAAGGAAGATGACGAAATAACCGATAAGTTTCTATTCCATATCATTGCAGGATTTGCCTGTGGTGAAAATCATCAGACAATTTCAACCAACCTTTTCAACGAACTACAGAGCATTAATTTTGAATGTAATGAAGAACAGATCGACCGCTTTATCGCTGATAAACATGTAAAATTCAGCCCTGAAATCTACGCCACCTATCTTGCATTCTCTATGCTGGAAGATGGTGAAGATGTCGATAACATCACCGAAATCATTAATAATCTTTTGCAACTGGATAAATAATTATACGGGAGTATCGTTTAATTTTGGCTAAAAACTTATATTCGTGAATTATTACACCTATAGTTATGCGCCAGTTTTTAACGCTATTTTTAATATTTTCTATTTATACAAATAGTATAGCCCAAACTTTTGACTTTGGTAAAGTTTCTATTTCGGATTTCTCGCAAACAGATCTGGATAGTAATGCCAATGCAATCGTGCTCAATGAGTTTGGACGAAGTTCTGTTTTTGTTGATGATTATGATAATCGTATAAAGCTTCAACATGAGTACCATGTACTTATCCGTATCAATAATAAAGAAGGATTTAAAAAAGCTAATTTTGAAATTCCCTCCTACAAACGAGGAAGTTACATCCGTGACTATTTTGACGAACTAAAGGCGGTTACTTATAACTTAGAAAACGGCAGAATCGAGAAAACGGAACTTGAAAACAAAAAAGTTTTTAGAGAAAACTACTCCGCCTATCTAGATCTAAATAAATTTACACTTCCGAATATTAAAGAAGGATCTATTATTGAAGTATCCTATCGGACGCTGGAACAAGATTTATTCAATTTTAAAACATGGGAATTCCAAGATGATATCCCCAAACTACAAAGCCAGTATATCGCCATCATACCTGCGTCTTTCACCTACAATGTAGTCTTACGTGGCCCCTATAAGCTTAGCGATCAAAAAGGCGAAGTATTGAAAGAATACATTTTTCTTGATGGATTAAGAATGGATTGTTCTAAGTTGACCTATTCCATGAAGAATATTCCGGCATTTGTAGAAGAAGACTACATGACGTCTCCAACCAATTTCAAATCTGCTATCTATTATGAGCTTGAATCGATCTATTATCCGAGCACGGGTAGCAAGAAGACATTTAGCAAAACCTGGAAGGACGTCGATATAGATCTGATGAATGAAAAGGCATTTGGCGGGCAATTAAAAAAAACAGACTTATTTAAAACCAGTTTGACAACGATCGTATCGCCTAATGACACAAAATTAGAAAAGGCTAAAAAGATATATAGCTATATCAATAAGCAAATAAAATGGAATAACTATTTAGGGAAATACGCCGAGACAGGTATCGAAAAAGCCCTGGAAAAACGAACTGGGAATATTGGAGACATTAACTTAGCACTGGTAACCGCCTTGCTGGCGGCTGATCTCGAGGCCTACCCGGTTATTCTTTCAACACGAAGAAAGGGTACTCCAAATGCGCTATTTCCAGTGCTGTCTGATTTTGACTATGTGATCGCCTGCGTCGATATTGACGGGATAAAGTATAAACTTGATGCCTCCAATGCATACTTACCTTTCGGAGAACTGCCCTTACAATGCCTGAATGAACGGGGAAGAATTATTTACTCTAAAAAGAGCTCCGATTGGTATCCGCTGACTGCTGAAGAATCTTCCGATGTAAACTATGTATTGGAGGGCACATTGGATGATCAATTTAAAATCAAGGGAAAACTGACCATCAGCAGTAAAGGAAACAAGGCACTATTAAAGCGTCAGCATATCGCTAAATTCAATTCTTTAGAAGAATACTGGGAAAAACTAGACGAGGAAATGCCCAATATCACCTTAACAAAATCAAGTATCCAAAATTTGGAGGATATTGATCAGCTATTAATAGAAGAATTTGATGTCACAATGGATGTCTCCAAACAGATGGGACAAGATGTACTGGTTTTGGCGCCCAATCTTATTGACAGGATTTCCTACAATCCATTTAAAGCGCAGGAAAGAACCTACCCCGTCGATATGGGTTTTAAATCCAAGACTCTGTACTCGATCAAATTGACAATTCCTGATCAATATGAAATTGTCGAAAAACCACAAAATGCTTCTTTAGCACTCCCAGAGTCAGCTGCAAAATATCGATATGTTACGCAAGTCAATGGCAATCAGCTTGAAATTCTGCAGAGCCTGGCGTTTAACAAACCCATATTTTCAGTCGATGAGTATTTTTCGCTCAAAGAGTTGTATTCACGTATCATTCAACAGCAAAAGCTAGACATAAAATTAACCGGTAAAAAATGAAAATCTTATTCGTCAACTTACTCCTACTTCCGATCCTCGCAATTGGGCAAGATAATTACGACGTCGCCAAAATCCCGAGTGCATTAAAGAACCGAGCAGTAGCAACTGTCCGTAATGATAAAACTGTGGTAGAAATGAAATCTCCTGAACAGGTGATCACAACCATAACTTGTGCCGTTACTGTTTATAATAAAAATGGAGATCGCTATGCTTCCCTCCCAGTCTATTACAATAAATCCAGCGAAATCAAAAATCTAAAAGGAGCGATTTATAATGAAATGGGGATATTACAAAAGAAAATTGCAACGAAAGATTTCAAAGATATAAGCGCTGTGGACAACAGTACTATGTTTGCCGATTCACGGGTAAAATTATATATCCCAGACTACCACAGCTATCCTTATACGGTGGAATACCAGTACGAAGTGAAAAATAAACAAAATTTGATCATTCCATCTTGGACTCCTGAGGTATCGAACAATGTTTCTGTGGAAAAAAGCAGTTTTCAATTTATTGCTCCGCTTGGCACCGAATGTAGAATTGAAACAAAGAATTATAAAGGCAGCATCAAAGAAGAGAAAAATGAGAAAACCGAAAGCAAAACCTGGACTGTAGAACAGATTGCGGCAAGAAAGGATGAATCCTATAGCCCCAACCCAGTTCTAAAAAGAACAAACGTGCTCATCGTTCCCAAAAACTTTATTTACTATGGTAAGGAAGGAAATTTCTCCGATTGGAAAGAGTTTGGCAATTGGGTGTCGAATAGCTTGTTGAATAAAAAAGAAGATCTGACAGAAGCTTCCAAACAGAAATTTATTGCACTAACAAAAAATGCAAGTTCCGATAAAGATAAAGCGAAGATTCTATACGACTATTTACAAAAAAACACACGCTATATCAGTATCCAAATTGGGATTGGCGGTTTAGAACCATTTCCGGCTTCAGAAGTGGACCGTCTGGGATATGGCGATTGTAAAGCACTTGCAAACTACATGCGAAGTATGCTATCGGCAGTCAACATCCCTTCCTATTATTGTATAGTCGAAGCTGGAAGACGCAAAGAAAGTTTCAACAAAACCTTTGCAAATGCCCAGGATGGAAATCACGTCATCTTATGTATTCCATTCAAAAATGATACCACCTGGCTGGAATGCACGAGCCAAAACCTTCCCTTTGGTTTTCTGAGTGATTTTACGGACGATAGAGATGTCGTTGCCTGTACCGAAAATGGTGGTGTGATCATGCATACGCCAAAATACCTTAACTCCACCAATCTTCAGCTTCGCTATGCTGACCTAAAACTTTCGGAAGACGGAAGCATCGAAGGTACCTTAAACACCAAGTTCTATGGAACCCAATATGAGAACCATATGGACGTGCTTTTAGCCAGCAATAATGATAAGAATAAGCTTCTCACGGAATACTATAATATTGACAATATCAATTTCAACCAGGTAAACTATATTGAACACAAGGAGGAAAATCCATTTATTGAAGAGAACCTGAATATTTTTGTTAAAAACTATGCGGTGAAAAATGGCAATAAACTTTTGATCCAACCTAATCTATTTAATATGCGTTCCAATATCCCTGAAAGCAAAAATAGAACAGAAGATATTTTCATTGAAAGAGGTTTTGCCGATATCGATAGCATTAGTATTGCGCTTCCAGAAAATATACTCAAAAACATAACTCCTGAGAAGAAAATCATTGAGAAACCTTTTGGAAAATATGAATTTAGGTCAGAAATAAAAGACAATAAACTATTCACCTATAGAAAACTGGAACTTTTTGAAGGCTGCTATCCGGCCGATAATTATGAAGAATTTTTCCAGTTTAATAATGAGGTAAGCAGTAGTGATCGCGGACGCTTTAATCTCAGCTTTCGCTAACCGAAAGAAAATATTTACCGGAATATGAATTTATTAAATCGACCAAATAAGGCAATTATTGTATATTAGCTCAATGACAGAATACGCAGCGATATTTGACATGGACGGTGTGATCAGCCACACCAACCCTTTCCATGCCGAAGCTTTTAGAGCTTTTTTTAAAAATCACAATGTGCAACAGGCTACAGAAGAGGAATTTGAGCAGCACATGTATGGCAAGCATAATAGTTACATCATGCAATATTTCTTTAAGCGTCCGATATCTCCAGAGGAATTGCGAACGCTTGAATTTGAAAAAGAACAGCTCTTTAGAGTTATTTACAAGGAGCACGTGGCACCTATTAAGGGATTAATTGAGTTTCTGACTGAACTAAAAGAGAAGGGTTTTAAGCTTGCTGTGGCGACATCTGCTCCCCGTGAGAACATGGATTTAATTCTAGATGAATTAAAAATACGCCATCTTTTCTCCTCTACACTAAGCAGTGAAGATGTAAGACTACATAAGCCACATCCTGAGGTTTACCTAAAATCAGCAGAAAATCTACATATTCCGGTTGACCGCTGTATCGTTTTTGAAGATTCTTTTTCGGGCATTACAGCAGCAAAAAATGCTGAAATGAAAGTTGTTGCCGTACTTTCAACGCACAAAAAAGAAGAGTTGCCTACAAGCAACGATTATATACATAATTATACAGAAATATCAGTGGCGAATGTAGAAGCCATTCTAAAAACACAGTAGCTAAAAATTTACTGGAGATTTGCGGGAAGAAAACACATATGACATGAAGCAGCTTTATCGTATCATCCAAAAATTCCTTGAGCTGCTGTTAACATATAAAAAAAGAGATTCCTTTGGGAATCTCTTTTTTTTACGCTCATATTGTCCAATTTGGACTAAATTTTCAATTGCTGCCGCTTGACTACAATTTTATTCAGTTATTAATCTCTTTTCAGACCAAACTTTTCTATTTTACTATAGAGGTGACTACGTTGAATATCAAGGTCATCGGCTGTTTTCGAGACGTTCCAGTTATTTTTTTCCAATTTATATTTAATAAACTCCTTTTCAGCATGATCTTTATAATCTTGAAACGAATCAAAGGAGTCCATATCTAAACCGTAATTTGTAGCAACTCTTTCATGTGCTATACCGTTTACCGGCTCACGCGAAGGATTAGCAAATGCCACCACATCTTTATCTGTAATAGATCTGTCGCTCAAAATAATTAAACGTTCAATCATATTGCGCAATTCCCGAATGTTACCAGTCCAGGGAAGATGGCTCAATTCTCTCATTGCAGCAGAAGTAATCTCTTTTACGGGTATACCATATTCCATACAGATTTCTTCGCAAAAATTTGTTGATAGCAAGGGAATATCATCAACGCGATCAATTAAAGCTGGTACATGAATCAAGATCACCGACAGACGGTGATATAAGTCCATTCTAAAGTTACCCTCCTCAATTTCCTTCAATAGATCTTTATTGGTCGCAGCTACCACGCGCACATTGACATCAATCTCTTTGTCGCCTCCCACTCTAGTAATTTTATGTTCCTGTAGCGCCCTTAAAACTTTAGCTTGCGCGGATAGGCTCATATCGCCAATCTCATCCAGGAACAATGTTCCGCCACTAGCCTGCTCAAATTTCCCGATACGTTGCTTAATAGCGGATGTAAAAGAACCTTTTTCATGTCCGAACAACTCAGATTCAATTAATTCGGAAGGTATAGCTGCACAGTTTACTTCAATGAGAGGTCCTTGTGCACGATTCGATTTCTCATGTAACCAACGTGCCACAAGCTCTTTTCCGGAACCATTTGCTCCAGTAATCAAAACACGGGCTTCTGTCGGTGCTACACGGTCTATTGTCTCTTTGATCCGTTTGATAGCCCCAGACTCTCCCAATATATCTTTTGTTTTCGAGCTGCTAACTTTGCGTTTGAGCACTTTAGTTTCTGTGACAAGGGAGCTTTTATCCAGTGCATTCCGAACAGTAATCAATAGTCTATTCAGGTCCAGCGGTTTTTCTAAAAAGTCAAAAGCGCCTTTTTTCGCGGCTTCAACAGCCGTTTCAATCGTACCATGTCCAGAGATCATAATAAAGGGGATATCCGGACTGCTTTGATGCGCTTCCGCCAAAACTTCCATCCCATCCATCGTATTCATCTTGATATCACAAAGAACAAGATCTATTTTTTCTTTTTTTAAAATATCTAATCCATCCCGGCCATTGTCGACATCTAAAATCGTATAATCTTCATATTCCAAGATATCACGCAACGAACTTCTGATGGCGCGCTCATCATCAATGATTAAAAT
>JAIRVH010000229.1 GCA_031253985.1 Sphingobacterium sp. | reverse complement strand
AAACAAACATTACTAAGTTTTCTTGTTGGCGGTATGATTCTGACTTCGGTTGCATTCGCTCAAGAAAAAAAGATTAGTGGTCGTGTTACATCTGCTGACGGTAAAGCAATACCAGGGGTAACAGTAGTTGTGCAAGGGACTAATCAAGCAACACAAACTGATGCTAATGGTAATTACTCTCTGAGTGTACCGGCAGGTAAAGTTGTTGTATTCCGTTCCGTTGGTTTTGACGATAAAACCATTATTGTTAATAACAATAGTACAGTATTCAATGTTTCTTTATCGGGTCAAGACAATGCTTTGCAAGAAGTTGTCGTAACGGCTAATGCAATTAAGCGTGAGAAACGCTCGTTAGGCTATTCTGCTCCAACAATTAAAGCGGATGAATTACGTGAGGGAGGTAATTCAAGTGCTATCAACTCTTTAGCCGGTAAAGTTGCGGGTGTAAATATCACATCAACATCAAATTCACCTGGTAGTTCCTCTCGTGTGGTTTTGCGTGGTGGAACGTCAATCAGCGGTAACAACCAAGCGTTGATCGTTGTTGATGGTATGCCTATCGATAATACAAGTAAAGTAGGTGGTGCAAGTGATTTGTCAAGTGTGGATTTTGGAAATAGAGGGAATGATATCAATCCAGACGATATTGCCTCTGTAACTATATTGAAGGGGCCAGCTGCTGCGGCGTTGTATGGTTCCCGTGCATCAAATGGTGCCCTAATCATCACGACGAAAAGTGGTAATAAAGGCGCGAAGAATCAAATCACTTTTAATACTGTAAATACATTTTCATCCATTTTGAAATTACCTGATTTCCAAAATGACTATGGACAGGGATATTACAATATCAATAAGACTACCGGAGATGTAACTTATGTCAACGATCCAAGGGAAAATGGTTCTTGGGGACCGGCATTTACAGGTAAGATGCAGGAATGGGGACAAACGATCAACGGAGTTAGACAGCAAAAGCCTTATTCTGCTGTGAAAAATAATGTTCGTGATTTCTTCGATACCGGTATTGCTTCGGATAACAATTTGAGCTTCGCTGGAGGAACAGAAAAATCTAGCTTCTATTTAGGATTGAATGCATTGAATTCAAATGGCGTCTATCCTGGTAAAAACGATAACTATAACAAGTATGGTGTACGTTTTAATGGAAATACTGAATTTTCAAATAAATTCTCGGCAGGAATTTCTGTAAGCTATAACCGAATCAATAGTAATAATGTTGGTGGCGGTCAAGGTGGAGGATCTGTTTACAATGCGATTTTACAAACACCTCGTGATATCGATATCAAAGGACTAAAAGACTTGAATAATCCTTACAATGCATATGGATTTACGGATGCGAACGGTTTGGTACACAGTAATGAGTATGGTTATTATGGAGCTTACACACTTAACCCATACTGGATATTGGATAACTTCAAAAACTACAATGATGTGAACCGTATTGTTGGTAATTTCAATATTGATTACAAGCCGACATCTTGGTTGACATTCCAAGAACGCGTTGGTCTGGACAACTATTCGGATCGTCGTAGAAATGAGTCTCCAAAATATAACTATGTTGCAACAGATGCTGCCGCTCCTTATAGCAACGGAAACCGTGTTTCGGGAGTGGGATCTTATCGTATCGATCAATTTAACGTAAATGAGATCGTTCATGATTTTATGGCTACCGCAACGCATGATTTCAATGACGACTGGAAAGGATCATTAATGCTCGGTAATAACATCCGTCAACGGAAAACAACAAGCAACAGTACGGCGACAAATGCTAGTGGTGGTTTGGTAGTACCAGGATGGTATAACTTAGCTAATTCAAACGGTCCATTAAATTTGATCGAAGATACTTGGTCAAATAGAAGATTAGTAGGCGTATATGCGGATGCAAATATATCCTATAAAGACATGGCGTATTTAGAGGTTACAGGCCGTAACGATTGGTCTTCTACATTGCCTAAGGATAATAATTCGTTCTTCTATCCAAGTGTAAGTGGTTCATTTGTGTTTTCTGAACTTTTCAATGAGAACATCAAAAAAACTTGGAACTACGCTAAATTCCGTGCAAATTGGGCGCAGGTGGGATCAGATACTGATCCATATCAATTGTTGACTACTTTTGCTCGTACAACAATCAACGGTGGATTTGGTAGTACAACATTCCCTTTTGGTAATGTCTCTGCTTTAATGTCAAGCTCTACTATTGGAAATGCGGGTTTAAAACCGGAAATTACAAATTCATTTGAGCTTGGTACTGAGTTAGGTTTCTTACAAAATAGATTATATGTAGATTTTACATATTATAACAATAGCTCTAAAAACCAAATTTTAAGTATTCCTATTCCGGCATCGACAGGTTATGGATTTAGTGTGATCAATGCGGGTAAAGTCCAAAACAAAGGTGTGGAGTTAACACTTCGTGGTACACCTATCAAAACAGACAATTTTAGCTGGGAATTATATGGTACTTATACCAAAAATAACAGTAAAGTTGTTGAGTTGATGGATGGCGTCGAGCAGGTTTCTGTCGGTGGTTTCTCTGGTATGTCTATCGTGGCTGCTGTAGGTCGCCCTTATGGTGAATTTTATGCTGTTACTGAAGCGAAAGACCCGCAAGGACGTACTATTGTGGATGGCAAAACAGGTTTGCCTGTTGCGACTTCAAAAGCTGAATATTTAGGATCTTATAATCCGAAATATCAAGCTTCTTTGGGTACGAATGTGACTTACAAAAATTGGTCATTAAGTGCTTTGTTTGATGCGAAGCAAGGAGGAGTATTCTTCTCAAGAACAAAAAATACACTGGCATTCGTTGGCGCATCTGAGGAGACAGGTGGTGAACGTATCGGTTTGATTTACCCTAATTCAGTTATTGAGGACGCAAATGGAAACTTTACAGAAAATACTTCTGTAAAGTATGATAAAGCTTCTTACTACGGGAATAATTTCCAAACAGGCATGAGTGTAATTGACGGTTCTTATGTGAAATTGCGCAATCTGACAGTTTCTTATACCTTCAAAAAACATCAATTAGAGAAAACTCCATTTGGGGCTGCAACCATTGGTCTTTTTGGTAATAACTTATTTATTTGGACACCTAAAGCAAACAAATTTGCCGATCCAGAAGTGAACTCTTCGGGAGCGGGAAATGCACAAGGTTTTGACTTTACAGCACAACCTTCATTACGTAACTATGGTGTCAACGTAAAGGTATCATTCTAATTCTTGATCATAATGAATATTAAAAATATTAAAACAAAAAGTCTTGGACTTGTTCTGGTTGCCTCAGCAGTTTTTGGGCTATCCGGCTGTAATAAATTTTTGGATGTGAACACCAATCCAAATAATCCCGATAAAGCTGATCCTAGCCTACTATTACCTACAGTAGAGGCTTCTATCAGTCAGGTCGTCGGTAATTCACTTCAGGTTTATGGAAGTATTTGGGCTCAATATTGGACTCAAAGCCCATCTTCTTCACAGTATAAGACTGTCGATCAATACCAAGTTTCCAATGCAAATACCAATACTGCTTGGGTTGCTTTGTACAGAAACGCATTGAATAATGCGCAGATGATCATCGATAGTAAAGAGGCTAAAAATGAATACTATAAAGGTATTGCTTATTTGTTGAAAGCATATACATTTCAAGTGGCAACCGATGCTTTTGGAGATGTTCCAGTTGCTGAAGCTTTGACAGGTGCAGAGCACAGAAGCCCAAAATATGATTCACAAGAAGTTGTTTATGACTCCGTATTCAATTTTGTAGATAAAGGGTTGGCTTTGTTAAAAACACCTAATGCAAATGCAGTAGGAACTCAGGATATGTTGTTTGGTGGTGATCTAACACGATGGACAGCTTTTGGAAACACTCTTAAGCTTAAAGCATATTTGAGATTAAGTGAAAAGAATTCAACTAAAGCAGCGGCTGGTGTGAAAGCGCTTTACGATAGCAAAGCAACTTTTTTGGATAAAGGTGTATCGATCACGTATACAAGTACAGGTGGAAATGAAAACCCCTTGTATAATGAGATGATCGGTTTGGGCCGAACACAAAATATCGTAGCAAGTGCAACTGTGGCTAAAGCTTTTAAGAGAAATAACGATCCAAGACTTTATGCTTTCTTTAGTATATTGCCTAAGCAAGACACAATAGCTTATATTCCACAAGGGTCATTTGAAATTAATTCTGAAAAATTGGTTTCTCCTCCATCGGCTTTAGTTGCTGGAAATGCAAATGATGCACAATCAGCTTTAGCACCTGTATGGTTATTCTCAAGTGCAGAATCAAAATTCTTGCAAGCAGAGGCGATCGTCAGAGGTTGGGGGAGCGGAGATGCAACTGCGTTGTTTAATCAAGGCATAAAAGAAAGCTTTAAAGCTGCTAAATTAACAGACGCGCAATCAGATGTTTATTTGGCTAATGCTGTTGATGCAAAAGACTTCTCAGACAAATCGGCAACGGCTAAGTTGGAATCCATTATTACACAAAAGTATTATGCCATGTGTGGTAGTCAAGGTTTTGAAGCCTGGTCAGAATGGAGAAGAACCGGTTATCCGACTTTCTTCGAGGTTTCTGTAGCATCTCGTTTGGGAGCTGGACGTTGGCCATTACGTTTGCCATATCCTCAAAATGAGGTGACTAGCAATGGTAACTTCCCTGGTATCAAGTTTTTATATGAGCCAGTTTGGTGGGACGTGAAATAATCTTTTAGATTTATAAGCAAATAAAAGCGGCAATTTCGAAAGAAATTGCCGCTTTTATTTTTGGTGTTAAATTATGGAAAAAGCTGCATTTTCGTCCTTATTAACATTGCTATATTTTATGAAAGGATCGATATTCGTTTTAATTGTGCTTGTTTTTATAGGAGCTCATACGGAAGGTTTTTCTTCTAAAGCAAGGGGGGAAGTATTTATTAAGGATACCATAGTGAATTACTTTGATAAATCAGGAAATTCAGTTAAGACAAAACTAGCGTCTTCCTCTTATCAATGTATTGTTCCTGTAGGAGATGAAGCGAATAGATTTTTTAATATTGTTAGCTTTTATTCAGATACTGATTCCATAAAGTCCTTCGCTTATAGCCGTGATAGCACAGTTGGGTTTTTCGGGTGGAAGTATGTCGGGGAGTCGACAGTATACTATCCAAATGGACAGTTGAAAAGCTTAGAGAAATTTGATGCAGACGGTGTGCCTATGGATTCTTCATACTATTATTATCCGACAGGAAAATTGAAAATGCTCGTGACGCATATTGACACTGCACAAAATCCGTTTACGGGTTCGAGAATGACAAAACCATATCACCTGTTGTATATGGATTCTTTGGGAAATTATCTCTTGAAGCGCGGAACTGGATTCCTTCAACTGGATTATTCGGATGGTACATATATCGAAGGTGAGCTAAAAGATAATGAAAGAGAGGGTAAATGGGAAGTCTGGAATATGGGGAGCCGTTATGAAGAGCAGTATCTAGGTGGTGTTCTTCAGAGCGGAAAAACATTGTCGCAAGTAACTTCCCAATAATTACGTATTATGAAGCTAAATTTATAGAGGCTGAAGTTAAACAAAGGCAAGGGGGCAATGCTGCTGCTGTATTAAATGATGCTATCATAGCAAATGTGGAATACGTGACAAAAGGCGAGGAGTCTGCTGTTGCCGTGGTAAACTATGCTCAAGCAAGTAAAACCGATATTTTAAAAAAAAATGGGTAGCACTTTACAACCAGGGAATAGAACCGTATAATGATTATAGAAGAACTGGAATTCCCGTGTTAACTCCAAGGCCACAGGGTGCAGGAGCAACCATGTCTATCATCGCTAAAAGATTCCCCTTTCCACAGACAACTACTTTATATAATCCCAATGCAAAAAATGTTCCAATGGACGTAGCGGTTTGGTGGGGGATCTAGTTCCTTAAATGCTAGGTTGGAAAGAAATTGCTTTCCAGTTTAGAAAAATATGAAAAGCTCTCAAAAAGTTTAATCTTTTTGAGAGCTTTTTCGTTTATATATATCAATGGATTTGGATATTTTATTTGTTATTGATATTTCAGTCACAAAAAAGTAGTGGCTAAAAAAGGTTCCAAAATGAATTTATCTGATCTTTCTCTTTACCAACTAAATTCCGTATTCTATGCAATAATTATATTTTGTTACGTTTGTATGTGAAAATAATTTGTTAATTTTCAGTTGTTTATAGTTTGTTGTGAAATAAATGTTATCGCAAAGTTATGCTTGCATTGCAAAAGTTAAAAAAAGTCATAAATTTGTATTTAACATTTTTTAACAGCTGATATAACGCAATTAAGAGATGTACTACTAACTAACATAGCTAAAAAATAATTATTGAAAAGTAAAATTTACTAGCCAAAGTATTTTGTTATCAAAAAATTAAATAAACATACTTAATTAAACATAAACATATGAAACACAAATTACTCAGTTTTTTCGTGGGTAGTATGATTCTAACTTCCGTTGCATTTGCGCAAGATAGGAAGATTAATGGTCATGTTACAGGGGCTGACGGAAAACCGTTGTCCGGTGTTACAATTGCGATTCAAGGATCAAATATTGCCACACAAACAGATGCGAAAGGCAATTATACCATTTCTGCTCCAAATGGGAAAATTTTAATTTTCCGTTCAGTAGGTTATGGGGATAAAACGATTATTGTGAAGGAGGGGCAATCTGCATTCAATGTTACATTGGAAGGTACAGATAATGCATTGGAAGAAGTGGTCGTTACTGCCTTAGGAGTTAAAAAAGATAGAAAATCGGTAGGTTATGCAGTACAAGACGTGAAGGCTGACGATATTCTAACTTCTAGAGAGCCAAATGTAGTGAATGCATTAGCCGGAAAAGTAGCCGGACTGCAGATTACGAGTACAGGCGGGCAAGCAGGTTCGTCTGCATCTATTCAGTTGAGAGGTAATACTTCTATTACTGGAAGTAGTGAGCCATTATTTGTAATTGATGGTATACCAATGGATAATTCTGTTAACCAGGGGGATAATAGCGTTGATCCTTTGTTTACCGGGACAAATGGTAGTCGTCTTTCTGATTTGGACCCTAATATTATTGAAAATGTGTCCGTTTTGAAAGGAGCTGGAGCGAGTGCTCTTTATGGATCAAGAGGTGCGAATGGCGTGATTATGATTACTACAAAAAAGGGTAGGGGAGACGAAAATAGGCAGATACCGAGAGTCTCTTTATCATCCTCCGTTACATTTGACAATGCTATTACAGATGGTTTTCAAACGACATATTTACAAGGAGTAAATGGTAAGTATCGTAACGGACTACCTTTAATTTACGGGGGGTATGCCGAGGAAGGTGGAACAACTAATCCACAAACTTCTGCAGTATGGGGGCCTCACAAAGATTCTGTAAGCCAAAAGGTTATTGATGCAATTGGAATGCCTAAATTAACCGATCCGCGTAAGCAGTTCTACAAGACTGGTGTTATGTGGAATAATTCGGCAACCTTGAGCGGTGGTTTGGGAAATACAACCTATAGGTTAACCTATTCTAATACAAATCAAGATGGGATTGTTCCAAATAATACTTTTAAACGTAATGTGTTTAGCGGTGGATTCGGTACAAAATTAAGTAAGCTAGTTACTTCTAACACTTCTATTTCTTATTCTAATACAAAAAATAACAGGATGTTAGAAGGAAATGGTGCACAGTCTTTTCTTTATGGTTTGAATTTTGCGCCGGTTAGTTTTGATATGAAGGATGCATATGAAAAGCATGGAAATTTGTCTTGGCAATCCGCTGAAACAGCGACTTCAGGTTTTAATAATCCTTATTGGTTAGTAAATCATAATTCAAGACCAGGGGTTACAGATCGATTTGTGCTTTCAAACGAAACAGTTATTGATATTTTACCTTGGTTGAAGGCAACAAATAGAATTGGACTAGATACTTATACCGATTTGTTAGAAGAAAAGATAGATATCGGAACAAAAGGAATTCCAAAAGGTAGATATTTTTCCGCCTTAGTGAATTATAAACAATGGAATAACGATTTTATTTTATCTGCAAACCATAAAATTAATGATGACTGGAGTATTTCGGGTATTATAGGGACAAACTACAATCAACGTGGATCTCATAGGAGAACAGTGCGTGGCTTAGATTTAAATATTCCAGGATTTTTTGATATAAGTGGGATGGCAACAGTTCAAGGATATCAATCGGATATGCTTAGAAGATTGGTCGGGGTGTACGCTTCTGCGAATGTTGAATTCAAAAGCTATTGGTTTTTAAATTTGACTGCAAGAAACGATTGGTCATCAACGATGCCTAAAGGAAATAATTCTTATTTCTATCCTGGCGTGTCAACATCCTTTGTTTTTTCAGAAGCTTTTGGACTTGCTAATGATATTTTTTCTTTCGGTAAGGTAAGAGCTTCATACGCTGTTGCAGGTAACGATGCTGCACCATACTCAACCATTCAAACTTACACAAAAGCAAATCCTGGAGATGGTACTCGAGGTAATATCGACTTTCCTTTTAATGGGTTGAATGGCTTTAAGATGAGTGGTGTTTTGGCTAGCAATGAATTGAAACCTGAAATCGTTACAGAGTATGAATTTGGTACAGAACTGAGATTTTTCAAGAACCGCATCAATTTGGAGCTTTCATACTATAATAAACAGAGTGAAAAGCAAATCCTTCAACAACCAATCTCAGCTTCGTCAGGTTACAACTTCAGAGTTGCAAATGCTGGTAAATTAAAAAATTCGGGTGTGGAGGTGATGTTAGACATTGCTCCTGTTAAGACAAACGATTTTCAATGGAATATTGTTACCAACTTTGCTAAAAATAAATATAAACTAGCGTCACTTGCAGAAGGAGTGGATAATATCTTTATTGGCGGTTTTACCAGCCCTCAAGTTCGTATTGATAAAGATTATGGTTACGTTATTTGGGGACAAGGGTTTAAGAAGAATGATCAAGGAAAAACTTTGATTGGAGATGATGGACTACCAGTTTTAGCTGATGATTTGGGGCCTATTGGTGATGTTATGCCAAAATGGACAGCTGGTATTCGAAACACTTTCAGATATAAGAATTTATCTGTTTCTGGTCTTTTAGATATAAAGCACGGCGGTAAGGTATTAAATTTGGATTTATACTATGCGACATTCTATGGTTCATCTATTAAGACAGCAGATAGAGGTACGAAAACTGTCTTTGAAGGCGTGCGCGAATCTGATGGTCAGGTTAACACAACCGAAGTTGTAAAAGACCAGTCATTTTACCAAAATTGGTTTTCTGCTGTAGATCAAAATTTCGTCGAAGATGCAGGGTTTGTAAAATTAAGAGAATTGACCGTTAGTTATTCGTTACCAAAATCTTGGTTGAAGCGATCTAAATTGGGCGATGTAACTTTTTCAGCTACTGGTAGAAATCTTTGGATTAAATCTGATTTTACTTATAAAGATCCGGAAGGAAGTTTATTGGGTAACCAAATGCAAGGTTTGTATCACTCAATCACACCTAATACGAAAGGTTTTACATTTGGTGTAAACGTTAAATTTTAATGTAATGAAAAGAAATAATATAATACTAGCTATACTTTTAGCATTATCTGTGTCGTCGACAATGTTTATAACTTCTTGTAGTAAACAATTAGATATTAATAAAGATCCCAATAACCCGACAGATGTGCCAGAAAATTTAATGTTGACAGCATTATTATCTAATTTTTCGTACGAAGTAATAGGGGGGTATCCTACTCGGATTACGGGGCTGTGGACAAAAAATATTGCAGGTGCAATAGCTGGAAATCACGAGGGTAATTATTATCTTACCACAAATGATGTGAACAATTTGTGGGAGAATTATTCATACACAGACGTAATGAATAATGCTGTTGTATTAAAGAACAAAGCAACCGCTAATGGAAATCCAAATTATAGTGCTATATCAAAAATTATTTTAGCTTGGAATTTATCAATAATAACTGATCTATACGGCGATGTACCTTATTCAGAAGCTTTCAAAGGTGCCGAAAATCTAAAACCAAAATATGATAAGCAGGAAGATATTTATAAATCTATTCAGGCATTATTGGATGAGGCCATTATTGATGCGAGTAATGCTACAAATACATTAAAGCCCGGTGCAGATGACTTTATCTATAAAGGGGACATGACAAAATGGATTACATTAGCCCACTCGCTAAAAGCGAGATTTTATTTGCGATTATCGAATGCACCTGGAATGGTGGCGGCGACACAGGGGAAATTAGCATTGGATGAGCTAGCGAAAGGAGCGATTACAAATGCTAATCAGCCAACATTTTCTTATTTTGCAGCAACAGGTTCAGAGAATCCATGGTATCAGTATGCTATTGATGGAAAATGGGCAACTACAACACGCCCTTCCCAGTACTATGTGAATAAATTGTTAGCTACAAACGATCCTCGTTTAGCTTTTCAAGCATCCAAAGTAGTTGCTGGAACTAATGTGGATCCTGCCAATGTCGGTAAATATATTGGGGTGACAAATGAAGCTCCATCAAATAATATTGCTAATTATTCTGCGATAGCGCCATTTTATAGTGCGGCGAACGCGAAACTGTATTGGATGGTCTATCCGGAAGTGGAATTCATTAAAGCGGAAGCTCAATTTTTAGTTTCGGGGAAAACTGTGACTGCTGGGGTTAAAACAGCATATGAGAATGCAGTGAGGGCTTCTATGGATTTTTATTCTGTACCAGCAACTGATGCCACTACGTATTTAGCTAATAATGCACTTAGTACCGCGTCAGAGAGTGCTTATAAACAGATTATGACTGAAAAATACATCGCCAATTACCTCATGTTTGAGTCTTTCAATGATGTAAGAAGAACTGGGTATCCTCAGCTGCCGATTAATAATGAGATGTATCCAGGCCAGACTAAGTTGGACCAACCTCCTCGGATTAATCAAGTTCCAGTGAGATTTCCCTATCCTTCGTCAGAACGGCAATATAATGCTGCTAATATCCCGTCGGAGATACCAAACGATCCGATAAAATCAATAACTATACCTGTATGGTGGAATAGTAAATAGACAGAATAAAAAATACTTCTTTTAAGCCTCCAATATTTATCGTATTGGAGGCTTTTTTATTAAGCTTGAAAGGAATATGCTAAGCTTAATATAAAAGGTTTAATGTAATTTCTATATCTACCCAATACGTAAATTTCCTAAAGATTTCTTTTAGCCAAATAAAAAGAAATCATATAGACATATGGAACACAAATTACTCAGTTTTTATTGAACGGCTTTATCTTAACCTCAGTAGCATCCATACAAAAAAAAGAAAATCATAGGAAGAAAGGTGGTCTCTTCTTCTGGACAGGCAGGTGCAACGGTAATTGAGCAAAGATTAAATCTTGCTACTAAGATTGATACGGTAATTACTCAATTTCTGTACCTTGGGTGGAAAAATTATTTCTAGGTTTATAGGTGTTTAAATTTTTAGAATTACTTATTTTGATAAGGGCCTCAAGACCTTATTATATACAAGATGTTTAAATATTTATTATGACTATTGATATGTTTATAATCTATTAATATTATCAAATCATTAATTTTATGTATATAAATTAATAGACTAACAATTTATTAATATTAACTTAATATTGAGAATCTATTTTTACGCCGTTGAAATGATGAGGCGCTGGACCAATAAAAACGATCTAAATAGCCTTCATCATATCTGAAAAAATAATTTATTCTGAATGCTAATGAAAAAAGTACTTTTACTCGCCGCTCTGATAGGGCCTGTTGTAGCTCTTGCGCAAAATAACAATGCGCCCTCTAGCTATGATCCGCACGATATCAAGATTACGGGATATCTACAGACACAGTTCCAAAAAGCGCAGTCTCCGGGAATTACTTCGTTTTCGGGCGGTGATTTTTCAAAGAATTCGGATAACAGATTTATGATCCGCAGGGGACGCCTTAAGATTGACCGTGTGGATACATATTCCAGTATTGTTTTTCAATTGGATGCAACCCAAGATGGCGTACAGTTAATGGATGCCTTTATTCAATTGCGACATCCCGATCAAAAAGGTCTGAGCTTAACTGCCGGTCTTTTTAATAGACCATTTGGATACTCTATCGTGTATTCCTCGGGATACCGTGATTTTCCAGAAAGAGCTCGCGTCTTTCAGACGCTGATGCCACGCGAACGTGATCTGGGAGGGATGGTAAGCTATCACCCTGGCGGTAAAGCTAAGTTCTTGAACTTAGACTTGGCGCTTGTGAACGGAAGTGGCCATTCAGCTAAGGATTATGATTCTAAAAAAGATCTAATCGGTAATCTTGCTTTTAAATTTGATAGCCTCGCCGATAAAAAACTTCATCTTGGATTTGGTGGTTCATTCTATAACGGCTCGGTCCGTAACGACACCAAAACCTACTATACGCCCAACAATAATGGGTACACAGCACATACCAGTGATGATAATGAAGGCAAGGCAATTGGCCGGAATTATTATGGGGCAAACTTACAGGTCGAATTTGATAATAGCTTTGGAAAATCCAGTTTCAAAACTGAATATGTTGCAGGTGACCAGCCTGGAGTTGCAGGTGGTGCCGATATCAAAGGACCTTATGCAAGTCGAAGTTTCACGACTCAACCGACCACAGACCTTTATCAACGTAAATTTAACGGTTACTACCTTTGGTTAACACAAGAAATTGGCCATACGGGTTTTACAGCCATGGTTGCCTATGATGTATATGATCCCAATACAAAGGCGAGTGGCTCAACGATAGGTATGGCTGGTAATTTTACGGCTGATGGTGACGTCAAATTTAGCACGCTCGGTTATGGTGTCGCTTATCAATTTAGCAATAGACTTAAATTCACGGTGTACAATGAACATGTAACAAATGAGGCAACAAGTCTACCAAATTTTTCAACAGATATTAAAGACAATGTTTTTACAGCTAGAATGCAATACCGCTGGTAAAAGAAGGTCTGGTTTCTACATTTAGCAAGATCCCGAGGATAACTTTGTATCAAATCAAAATTGAACCGAAGTGATTCTTGATTGGTGATTTCTGTGTTATTTCAAATTCTGAAATGAAACTTAGATGTTTTTTCGAATACGGCTCAGTGAAGATGCGGTGATACCTAAATAGGAAGCTAGCATCGCTAATGGAACGCGATTGGCCAAACCGGGATAGAGCTTCAAGAAGAGCAGATATCGCTCTTTGGCGTCGAGGTTCAACATGGTATTCGCGGTTTTTAATTTGCTTTCAACAACAAAACCATAAAGTTTGGCCATCAACAGTGGCCAAACTTTAATTTCTTTTTCCAGCAGGGCGAAGTTATCGAAGTCCAAACTCAAGATTTCAGTGTCTGTCAGGGATTCTATATAGTCATTGGAAGGTGTTCGATCCAAGAAGCTCTGCAGATCGCCAATAAAACGACCTTCATAGATAAAATAACGCGTAAAATCGTCGCCTTTACTATTGTAATAGAGCGAACGGAATACCCCCGATTCCACAAAAGCAATGCTATTATTTACTTTCCCGCAGGCGACAAAATAGCTTGCCTTTGGGATGCTTTTTTTTTCAAAGGCCTGTCGGATGAGATTCTCTTCCCGCAAATCGAGCTGTCCAAACTTTCGGATGTATTCCAGCAATTGCTCCATTTTACTTTATATTATATAGCTAAGTTAATCAATTCTTCCCGTTGAGGGCCTGTTGAAAGGTACTTTATGGGAACCTCTAGTTCTGCTTCGAGAAAAGAGATGAATGTTGCTAAGGATTCAGGAAGATTTTTCGCCTGATTCACATTCGTCAGCACCGTATTCCATCCGCTCAAATATTTCCAGACAGGCTTAATTTCTTGATCCGTGGATGCAGGCAATGCTAAAGCAATCTTCTCTCCCTTTGTTTCATAATGGGTACAAATTGGAATCTCGGTCATAGCATTTAAAATATCCGCTTTAGTCAATACAAGATGGGTGACCCCATTCAACATGATGGCATATTTCAATGCAGGCAGATCGAGCCAGCCTATGCGACGTGGACGTTTTGTATTGGAACCAAATTCGCCTCCTTTTTCTCGCAAATCGCTGGCAGTTTGGCCTGTTATCTCTGTTGGGAAGATGCCATGACCCACCCGGGTACAATAAGCTTTTGTCACGCCGTATATTTTATCCACAAGCTTCGGTGATACGCCTAAGCTCACGCAGGCAGCGGAGGCCAGGGTATTGGAAGAGGTAACATACGGATAACTGCCATGATCGATGTCAAGTAATGTTGCCTGAGCTCCTTCTGCCAGTACCTTTTGCCCATTTCGGAGGGCTTTATTCAGAAAGATTTCAGTATCTGTAATCTGTATTTTTTTGAGGAAAATGCATCCTCGCATAAAATTGTGATAAAGCTCTTCTAAGGCTGGCATTTCCTGTCCCAAATGCTGCAGTTCATTGTATTGACGATTTAAAATTTGATATACGTCATCCTTAAAGTTGTCGGAGTAAATATCCTCCACGCGTAGATTCTGTCTTTTTATTTTATCGGAATAACTTGGGGCAATACCATTCTTGGTCGTTCCTATCGTCCGATATAATGCAGACTCTTCCATATAGATGTCCCAATAACGGTGGGTGGGTAATACAAGATGTGCTTTTTGGGATATCAAAATTCTATTTACGAGATCTTGTTCCGGAATAATTTGAGTCAGCTCCTCAATTTCTGTTTTCAAAGACAGGGGATCAATGACTACGCCGGTGCCAATGATGTTTTTGATATGGGGAGAGAAAATCCCCGAAGGAAGCAGTTTCAGGGTAATCTTGCTGCCCTGATAATAGATACTATGTCCGGCATTCGCTCCACCATTGAACCGTGCGATAATGTCATAGTCGCGCCCGATCAGATCGATAAATTTTCCTTTGCCCTCATCTCCCCATTGGAGCCCAATTAAAATGTCCATATTGCTTTTGTCTTGAATTTATGTCCAAAGCTAGGGTTTGAGAAGCAGGGGACAATTGTCATTTGGCAAAAAGTGATGCTAGGTACTTTTTGTAAAGCACCAGTGAAGTTTGGTGAGTGAACTCAAGCTTGTTTGCGACCGAGCTGCTGTACTTTGTGTAGCCATTTATCCCGTTTAATTGGATCGGAGGTTTTTATAATGCCGATATAAGTGACTTTCACTGGAGATATTCCACAAAATTGCAGTGTCGATCTCTTTAGTTGGTTAACGCTGGGTTTGCCATAAACCAATGTATAATACCAACTGGGTTGATCGAGTGTTGTAATGATCCGGGCAGATTTTCCTTTCAGTAATTTATCCCAAAGAAGAGAATTTTCCCGATATTGAAAAGCAAACCCCGGTAAAAAAAGTCTGTCGATAAAGCCTTTCATTAGTGCAGGAAGACCTCCCCACCAAACAGGATGTACCCAAACTAAATGATCGGCCCACTGTATGTCTTCCCAGGCAAGAAGTAGATCGGGTTCGAGTTCTGTCCGTTTGCGATAACCAAATTGAAGGTTAGGGTTGAATTTGAGATCGATGATATGAATTGTCCGCACCGCAGCTCCGGAGACTATTGCGCCTTCTTGATAAGCATTTGCAACCCCAAAATTAAAGGATTCCCGATTCGGGTGGCCGTTGATGATAAGTATTTTTTTCTGCATGATGTTGTTTTACATCACAAAAATAGAATTGGCCAACCTCTTTTTACAGGACAAATGTCTAAAAAGAAATTTCGCTGCGAATACGGCTTAGGTGACGTTGTGTAATGCCCAAATAGGAGGCGAGGTACTGTAATGGAAGCTGTTGGATAAACTCAGGGTGATTTTTGAGCAAATTTGCATACCGTTGGGAAGCGGTTTCTTTTTGCAATTGGAATACACGTTTTTCGAGTTCAAGATATTGTTCCTCAGCAACCATTTTAAGATACTTTGTCCATTTTAAACTGTCTGTAGCAAGTTTGTCAATTGTATGCTTTTTGATGGTCCAAAGCTCAGCAGAAGTAATGGCCTGCATAGTCTCGGTGCTTGGTCCTCCTGTGATAAAAGAAGAGTACGCTGCTATCCAGGTATTGGGAAAGCGGAAACAATAGGTGATATCTTCCTTGTCTGCACTGCTATAATAGGAGCGAAAGATACCCGATTGTATAAAGGCTACTTCATGACAAGGTTGATTTTCTTTGACAAAAAAATCGTTTTTATTCAGTTTCTTGTATTCAAAAAGCTGAATAATTTCATTGATCTCTTCTTCCTCGAATAGATGCAACGATCGAAAATATGCTGCTATCATGTCGTCCAAACTTAACTAAATTGCGGTATTAATGCAAGATAAATCCAATAGGGCCAGCTTCAAAGGGTCATCTTATACCGGCTAATGATTAAAAATGAGCACTTCTATTGCGCATCAATTAGAATTGCTAATTGTAGGCACATGTGATCAGAACGATTGCTCCAGGCGTGGTTTGTTCCACGTTGGATAACAATATCGCCCGCATAAAGCTTGGTTTCTTCTGTATCTGTTATGAGATAAATCTCGCCCGAGAGAATGACGATATAATCCAAGCTTATTGTTTGATGCATGAGGGGATGAGGTTGACCGACCGGAGCTTCAATACCGAGTTCTTTGTCCGGAGGAATCTGAACATAGCGAAAATAAGTTCCATTTTTGATGACCTGTGGTATTGCTGAATTTTCTATTGGGTTTTCCTGCTCAAATTTGGCGGGCATTTGACTAGTTTGCCAGATATCTGAGATAATAAGGTTTGGGAAGTGCTCAGAAACATTGTCGACCAAGGCATCCATTTGTATAAAGGACTTGCCAGCTTGTGTGCCTGTCACGATTCTTCTCGGTATGGTGTTCATTGTCTTAGTTATTTTTTCTTCTCTATTTAATAAATTGATGTCGTCTCTCAATCTTTTCGGTTTTAATATGACCGATACAATGCGTAGGTAATCGGAAGATTTTCTTCTTGCATAATTGATTTGACAAATCTACTTTTCATTTACTATATATTTGTTGCTAGTTAACAAGTGGTAACTAGTAGAACTTAATGGCAATATGGATAAAATTTTAGACGGGAATCAACAGCGGAAGGTAATCTGTTCGGAAGAACTGCGCGCTATGCGGGATGCATTAGATATTTTGGGGGGTAAATGGAAATTGATGATATTGCGTTATCTGGCGAATCGGGAACTGCAGGAAATCCATTTCAAAAAAATGGAACGAGAAATTCAGGGAATATCTGCTAAAGTACTTACAAAAGAACTTCGGGATCTTGAGTTAAATTTACTGGTCTCCCGTCGATCCTCTGAAGATCCTGTAAAAGTGTTTTATAAAATCACGGCTTATGGAAAAAGTGTATTCCCAGTCACCGAATCTCTAGTCGATTGGGGGTTGGAATACCGAGAAAAAATGAAACAGGAGATTACAATAATATCCAAAAAGTAATTTATTCCGATTGAATGATCATTTTTTTGATGAGTGAAATTTGACCGAGGTGATAATAGCTATGTTCTATTACAGCTTCAATATTTCGGAGATAAGATCCATATTTTTCATCAATAAAAGGTTGGTCAAATTGCTCTTCTTCAAATGTGGTAATACTATCGGCAAATGTTGCCGCATTTTTTAGGAATTTATTTACAAGCGAGTCCCAATCTGCTTTTGATGCGATGACAGGAACATCAAAGCTGTATTTATCACGTATTTCCAACTTACCACGCTCAAATGCAGTTAGTAGCCCCTCTAGGTAATAATTGATGTGGTAAGTTAGCGCCGCAATGGTATTCAAGTTATTTATTTTGAATATGGCCTGTTCCCAGGTGGTATCCAGTAATTGTTCCTGATAATTGGTATTCGCAATCCAGTGTCCATTCAGTAAAACTTCGCGCAACCTGTTTGCAATAAATATCCGTCTTTCCATTTTCTCTTAAAATTTTTTAATGATCGGTTTTTGCTCCTGTCTCTGGCAAATAGGTGTTTTTTTTACATTTTATAATCACCTTAGGGGAATCTTATTGATTTCCTATGTCCAATTTACATACAATTTCCCTATTCTCACATTAAGAATAGGAAGCTGAAGTTATTCTGAATGATCCTGATCGTCGATCGACTTATACGTTGTTTTTATCTATTTGATTAGAAAATCTCCATAGAAATCAGGAATATCGCTGCTGTAGATAGCCTTGGCAACCTCTATTATTGGGTAATCTACCTTAACGATTTGGGCTTCCACCCCCTCTTTGGAAAGTGTTATGATGGAATAGGTCGCTTTTCTATCTTTTTCCTTACTGCGTCCGACGGATCCACAATTGACAAACAAGATATCTTCCGATTGCTGAACATAGGAATGATGGGTATGCCCCATCACCAGAATGTCTATTGCTCTTTTCTTTAATTGAGCGGATAAATCGGCCTTAGGAGTTGATTGATGAATATATTCATCATTACTTTGAAGACTCGCGTGTACGAGCAGTATTTTTCTTAAGCTCTTGCCTATTTTAAACGTCAGTTCAATATTATAGGGTAAAGTGGCCAACCATTTTTTATGAGGAGCCGAGATTTCCTTTTTACTGAGGTTGATCGCTATTTCACGATTTAAGGTCTCTTTCGCATCATGGTGTGGCAAAGGTATAATCGCTTCATCAAAAGCAATTCTTTGGTCGTGGTTTCCCAAAAGACATAGTATGTTTTTTTCCTGTATGCGGGCTATCACTTCATTGCCCCAAGGGGCGAAATCAACGAGATCACCTAAACAGTAGATCTGTGTTATGTCTCTTTTACTGATATCTGCTAAAACCGCATCCAATGCAATTATGTTGGCATGAATATCACTTATTATGGCGAGTTGTATCTTCATTTTACCCTAAACTTAACAATTCACTATGCGAATTAATCACGTTGTTTGTTCTTTTAATGAGAAAATGAGACTGCTATTATATTCAATATTATAATCAACAAAACTCGGAGGGAACTATCGACATCATATTTTATATGGGCTCATGTTTTCTTGCTTCGACCTAATACACGAGCCCATTCTATTCATCTGTTATTTAAAGGTTCATTCCTCCGGATACTTCGATGCGTTGCCCATTGATCCATCTGGCTTCTTCTGTACATAGGAAAGCTACAACACCGCCGATATCGTCAGGTACCCCAGCACGTCCTAAAGCTGTTACACCGGCGATATGCGCATTCGTTTCTTTGTTATCCCGCACATGGCCACCTCCAAAGTCTGTTTCTATCGCGCCTGGAGCAACTACATTTGCCCCAATGCCACGTAGGCCCAGTTCTTTGGCTAGATACCTTGTCAAGACCTCAATTGCTCCTTTCATAGAGCCGTAGGCGGATGATCCCGGAAAGGCAAAGCGAGCTAGGCCGGAGGAAATATTAATAATGCGTCCTCCATCATTTAAATGAGGAAGTGTTTTTTGTGTGAGAAAAAATACACCTTTATAATGAATGTTATAAGCTGTATCAAATTGCTCTTCGGTCGTTTCCAGAAAAGGAGCATATAATGCTGTTCCAGCATTATTGATTAGGAAATCCAAATTGGACTGCCCTGTCTGTTCTCTCAAATGATGGGTAACTCTTTCTAAGAAGCTATCAAAGGACGATACATTACCTGCATCCAATTGAAAGGCTGCAGCATGTTGTCCTAAAGACTTTATATGAGCAACAACCTGATCTGCTTCTTCTTGATTACTGTTGTAGGTGAGCATGACGTCAATCCCTTTTTTTGCGAGACTAATTGCCATGTTTCTACCTAACCCGCGACTTCCTCCTGTCACCAACGCTATTTTATTTGTAGCCATTTCTGATTTGTTTTAAATTCAATATGACAAAGATCCATTTAAAAAATAAATCTGTCTTTGCAAAAAGCAAATGGATAATTGCGAAATTCAAATTATAACGTTTGGGAACGAAAATTGTTTGGTGCGAGACTGGTCTGTTTTTTGAAAAAATTGGAGAAATGCGCTATTTCTTCAAAACCAAGTGAATGGGCTATTTCGGAAATATTCCAGTCGGTTTGCCGTAATAAAATCTTAGCTTCCTGTGTTATTCTAGCGGCAATAATGTGACTAGTCGTTTTACCTGTATTTTCTTTCAAGGTTTTATTCAAGTGGTTGACATGGATGGCAAGGCGGTCAGCAAAATCATTTGCTGTACGCAGCTGTACCCGCTGTATTGGGGATTCAACTGGAAATTGTCTTTCTAGTAATTCTACAAATAGCGATGTAATTCTATTGGAAGCATTGTGTGCTGGGTTTGTGATACTTTTCGGTTGTAATTTTTGTCCATAATGGATGATTTCCAATACATAATTGCGCAGAAGATCGTATTTGAACGCATACTCGGAAGATAGCTCTTTGTTCATTTTCAGGAAGATTTCCTCAATTTCCATTCGTTGTCCTGTAGATAGCTGAAAAACCGGGAGTCCTCCAGGTTGAAAAATAGGGAGATCGTCTATCACAACGCCGCTTTTATTTCGGGCAAGGAATTCATCGGTGAAAACACAAAAATAACCTTTTTGATGCTCATCTTTCGGTATCCAGTGATAAGGAACTTTTGGGGTCGCGAATACAAGTGCCGATTCATCTATTTCGATTACTTTGTCAGCATATTCGGCTGTGTTTTTTCCTGTGATTAGGCTGATTTTGTAATAAGTACGCTTGTTATAGGGCATGACCGGCTTATCTTTCAATTTTTTTGCTAGTTCCTCATAACTGAAAACATTAAAATGACCAATTTCTTGGGCTATTTGCTTTGGAATACTTGCATTGATCTCTTGATAGAACTGTTCGATGGAAGTTGTATTCATATAAATAACGATTTGTGATAATCAAACTTATGGAAAATATTTTGCATCCTGACAATTTTCATTTTAATGTAATTTGCTAAATTATATTTTGCACAATATAATTTGTAGCTATACATTTGTATGGTCAAAAACAAATTAAATATGAAAACGTTATATAATATCGGCGCTACGGCTAAAGGAGGACGAAATGGTCAAGTAAAAAGTGAAAATGGTGTATTGGATCTGGCGGTCCGCATGCCGAAAGGTCTGGGTGGGGCAAATGACGATTATGCTAATCCAGAGATGCTTTTTGCTGCGGGATATGCAGCTTGTTTTGATAGCGCACTGAATTTAGTGATTAGAACGGAGAAGGTTAAAACTGGAGAAACTTCGGTGACGGCAAGAGTTAGCATAGGTCAGCTAGAGAATGGCGGATTTGGGCTTGCTGCAGAATTGCATGCAAATATTCCTGGGATAAGCTTGGAATTAGCGCAGCAATTGATCGAGAAAGCACACCAAGTTTGTCCTTACTCAAATGCCACAAGAGGGAATATGGAAGTCAAACTGACTGTATCAACAAACGAATAATATATGAATTATGTTGCCAATGTGCTTACGGCACTTGTACTTTTAGAACATCTATACATCGTATGGATGGAAATGTTTGCTTGGGAAACTGCTGGAAAACGTACTTTTGGAAAGGCCCTTTCCGTTGAGCTATTTAAACCAACAAAGGGGCTTGCAGCAAATCAAGGACTTTATAATGGCTTTTTGGCCGCAGGTTTAGCTTGGTCTTTTTTTATTAGCGATCCAGTCTGGAGTGATAACGTTCGTTTGTTCTTTCTAGGCTGCGTGCTTGCTGCCGGTATTTTTGGCGGAATTACAGCAAGTAAAAAAATATTTTTTGTACAAGGAGTTCCAGCATTGCTGGCATTATTATCTGTTATTCTCTTAAAATAAATTTATTATCAACATGTCATTACTAGAAGATTTAAAATGGCGTCATGCTGTAAAAGCATATGATTCAACAAAAAAAGTTAGTCAGAAAAATATAGATAAAATTGTGGAAGCTGCCCGTCTTGCGCCTACTTCTTCGGGTTTACAGCCTTTTAAAATATTGGTTGTTGAAAACCAAAAATTAAAAGAAGAATTGGCAAAGGGAGCGCTGAATCCCGAATGTATGCGTGAATGTTCTCATGTATTGATTTTTGCTGCATGGGATCGTTATACTGAGGAACGTATTGATAAAGTTTATGATTTCACAACAGATGAACGCGATTTACCTCGGGGACGTTTTGGATCCTATACCGAAAAGTTGAAATCGATTTACCTGAACGAGGCCGCTGAACGAAACTTTGCACATACCGCGAGACAGACCTATATTGCTTTAGGTCTCGCCCTAGCTCAAGCAGCAGAGCTTCGCGTCGATTCTACTCCTGCTGAGGGTTTCGATAACCGTGTGGTAGATGAGGTATTACAATTGGAAAAACATGGATTGAAAAGTGTTTCGTTGATGTATGTCGGTGTGGCGGATCCTTCCCGTGACTGGATTTCCACGATGAAGAAAGTTCGAGTTCCCAAGGAAGAATTCGTTGTTGCGTATAAATAAACAGTATACAGCTTTTCAATCCCTAATAAACTCAATATATTTGCGAGATGGATGATTTATTAAAATTAGACAAACAGCTCTGTTTTTCTGTATATGTATTGCACCGGGAAATTATGCAGCGCTATCGTGCTATTCTTGAAGAGATTGATTTGACCTATCCGCAGTATATCACGATGATGGCTTTATGGGAAAACGATGAGCAAACGGTAAATCAACTTGGTGGGAAACTATATTTGGATAATGGGACACTTACACCGCTGCTAAAGCGATTGGAGAGCAAATCTCTGCTTACACGGACACGGAGTAAAGAAGATGAAAGAGTTGTGAAAATAAAGTTAACCGAACAGGGAACTGAATTGAAAGAAAAGGCGAGCTGTATCCCGATGCAGATTTTTGAGGCATTAAAGCTGGACTATGCTGATATGGCTCAGCTTAAGGCTTTGGCAGAGAAGGTCGTTAAAAATGCTGGAGAAAGTTAGCTGTCTGTAGTATGTGAAAATAAAAGAAAGGATCGAATGCAGTTGAATTGTGTTCGATCTTTTTTTTGATAGTTCGCCTCTAGATACTCATATTACATTAGCATGTTTCGGATTTTTTTGCACCACTGTAATGCGGAGATTCGCTGAATGGAAAATATCATTCAAAAAATAAAGGATCTGGACTGGTCCGCGATTACAGAAACAATGCATACCCGGGGGTATGCGATTATTCCAAAGTTACTTACAGATTCGCAATGTGACTTATTAAAAAAGGGGTATGATGATTCAGGAGGCTATCGTAAAACTGTTATTATGGCGAGACATCGATTTGGGTTAGGAGAGTATAAGTATTTTGATTATCCTTTACCCGACTTGATACAAACCATTCGATCGGAATTTTATCCTTATTTGGCAATTATAGCGAACGCCTGGTTTCGGGCATTGGGAATAAAACTATCATTTCCTCCAAAACATAAAGATTTTTTGACGCATTGTCGGCTCCACGGTCAAGAGCAGGCTACTGTATTAATTTTGAAATATACAGAAGGAGGCTCCAATACTTTGCATCAGGACTTATATGGAGAAGTATATTTTCCGATGCAGGTTGTTCTGATGCTGGATGAACCCGAATTCGATTTCAACGGCGGAGAGTTTATAATAATACAACAAATTCCCAGAGCACAATCAAAAGCAATTGTTCTAAAACCTAAAAAGGGAGAGCTCATTCTGTTTGCGACAAATTTTAGACCAGAGAAGGGGCGGATTGGATATTTCAGAGTTAATATGAAACATGGAGTGAGTGAGGTCACATCAGGGAAGCGACATGCTTTGGGTATAATTTTTCATGACGCTGAGAAATAGATAAAACCATGGAATGGCACAAAAATATAACAGATGCTTTGTTGCATGCTAAGATTCGCCATGGAGAAATTTGCTTTGGCGGAAATGAAAAATTGAGAATTTATGGATTACTTCATTGCACATCAGGCAAGCGGATGAAGCGGAACAACAGAGTCTTTTTTACTTCAGAGCAAGATGCGTTAATACATCACTACCGTCCTTGTGGGCATTGCTTGAAAGCCGATTATGTGAAATGGAAAGTAGCAAATAAGGGAGTAAATCGAATTCAATAAAAGGGGCTTATCGCAATTTCGTTCTGCTTTGTTGATTTTTGTGTTTATCTTGGTCAAGGTTAATTTTCGGATCAAAAGAAAAATGCGTTTACTTTCGACTGCTGTTTATTTTATTTTGTCTGTTCTGCTATTGAGCAGCTGTCAAGAGCGGAGGCAAGATACAGAGGCTTTGACTTATATTGCTCGGAGTAAGCATGATAGCGCCCGTTTGGACCTTAATCTTTTCGAAAGTCGTTTTCACGGAAAATTGTGGTTCTATAGACCGGGAGGTGAGGTCGATTCTGGCGATATTCGGGGTAATATCCAAAAAGATACGTTAATTGGGGATTATTATTATACGCCATTCGGCTGGGGGCAGAAAAAAAGAGACCCTTGGTTTTATTAAAAAAAGGGTCTCAATATATTTTGGGTACAGGTACGGAGCAAGTGTATATGGGGATTCCCCATTTTATACCGTCTACCATCAATTTTCGGGATCCGAAGTTTATTTTTGCTGAGATTGATCGTTAAGGACAAGTGTATTGCTCCGATTTACATAATATTTTTCAATCTAATATATTGTAATAGCATAATAGTCTTTCCATCTTTGATTTCACCTGTATCAATCATCTGTAAAGCGTCCTGGATATTGATTTCAAGAATTTCAATATGCTCTTCCTCTTCTTCTAATCCTCCTCCATCGCTCACTTTCATATTGTTGGTATATTCTGCGATAAAAAAATGTAGGATTTCAGTCACCGACCCTGGAGACATGTAAGCTTCAAATATTTTTTTTGCTTCCTTGATTTGGTAACCCGTTTCTTCTTCTGTCTCTCTACGGATACAGTCCTGTGGTGAATCCTGATCTAACAAACCGGCACAAGCTTCTATTAGCATGCCGGATTCATTACCGTTTATGTAAGTGGGGATCCGAAATTGCCTAGTTAATATTACTGTCTGGGATGTTATGTTATACAGCAGGATGGCGGCTCCATTACCGCGGTCATAGGCTTCCCGGCTTTGTTGCTGTATTGTTCCGTCTGGTTTGGTATATTGATAAGTTAATTTTTTTAATGTGTACCAATTATCTGATAGAATTTCTGTTTTTACAATTTCAATATTTTTTATTGCCATTTTGTGGAAGTTTAAGGTCAAAAGATAAAAATAAGTATTGCGATCCAGACTATACATGAAAAAGTGAAAGAAGCCTTTATATACGTTGCTATTTTCCATGGCGCTATCCAATGAAGACGAAGAGGAATGAAAAATAGAATAAACCCCGTGGGTAAGCAGAGTAGGGCTATCCAGATAAAGTAATTCATCGGCATTCGACCAAAATAGGTCAATGTGACGATTAAAGTGATAATAAGGGCCAAATAGAAACACCAATTTGAAATTACTTTCTCTTTCTCCGGACGTTCTTTGCCGGAACCTTGTCTAAGAATGAAAAAAGTGCCTTCAACTATGATGTCAATTAGGTCGAAGTTCATTATACATAATGCTTTAAAATAAAAATGGTAATTTCTTTCTCTACTGCTGGGCTTTGTGTTTATTTTAAACCGTCTTCCAGTACCTGTTTGCTGATGATAAACTCCCTATAGCCAAAAGCTCCTGATTTATATCCAATTACTGCTCCAAATTCAATGTTTTTTGAAGTGGAGGTCTTCGGAAATACCGAAGAGCGGTATACGTTGGATGAGGCTAAAGGTTTTTCAAAGACGCGAAAATGTAAGCCGTCTTTTGAATAGGCCAAATAATTCATATCTGAGGTAAATCGATCCACATTCCCAATCGCCAGACATAGGAAATAGTAACCGTCAATATAAGATCCCTGTAAGTGCCAGGTTGAATATCCCTTGTTAAACTCAAGCCAGGGTTTATTGATAAATTCGACCTTTTTGCTATTTCGATAAGGTGTGAAATCTAGTCCATTTGTCGAGCTACGGGATAAAATATTGGTCATTATGGGTGCCTTGTATGTTGGGCTAAAATCTACTTCATAGCTCGTTACATGTGTTGTATTTCTAACAAAGGTAGGAGAAAGGATATGATTGTCCTGGAATGAAGCTGGCTCATTACTATTATATACGAGTTCGAGAGGTGTCCAGTTAATCCCATTTTTCGATGTTTGTCTGACAATAACCCGTTCAGCTTCTTCGTTTAATTTTCTATCGTTGTTCTCGCTTTTGGCGCCCCATTTTTTCAAAATTTTGCTTGAGAAAAAACAACCTCTGTAGTATAATTCAAATTCTTGGCCATTGAAATTCCAGTCTACATCAGACCAATAACCTTGATTGGGGCTACCATCTTTTTGGATGAAAGAATCTTCTAATGCTGGGCGTCGCTGAATGGGGTTTATTAATCCCGCCGGCGTAATCCATTCTTTTCCATCGTTCGATACTACTACAGTCGGGTTTTCATACAGGGAAGCTGTTCTGTCGGAGCCTATTATTCCAAAATAAGGGGTAAATACCATCCAATATTTGTATCCATTGAAACCAGTGGGAAAATATTCTACATCGGGATGGCAATAACTGGCACTATTGCCAGAAATGTCTCGTATCAAAGCAGGCAGTTCTTCGCCCGGCTGATTTGCATTGGCAATCGTATTGATTTTTATAGAACCAAGATCATTGGTAAAGCCTGTTGGAATAGGTAACTTATCCTTTTCGATGACTTCTGGATCTGGAGGTACAATGCCCGGATGTATGTCTCTTTTACAACCGATAAACAATAATATTCCCAAAAAGAAATAGGTAATTCTTTGAAACGACATATGGAATCAATAAAAATAAAATGCGAATGGTAATTCGTTACGGCCTTACTTTTTCTGTTAATCTTAGCTAAATGATAGCAAAAGTGATCTATTTTTTTTATTTCTCAAAATCGATTTGAAAAAATATGGTAATTGCGATAAATATTTGTTTTCGTGGAACATAAGTGTCCTTTTGACTCGTATTTCCGGTACTGTTTATTTGTTGTCAAACTGCCTGTCGGATAGTTTGCGAATAAGTTATAACGGGAACTCATGAGCTGCCTAGATGAGTTTTTGCTTTGCATCATTGCTGTTTCATGGAAGCTTTATGTGTAGTCTTATTTTGTGTGTCTTGGTGGTGAAATAAGCTGCTCCTGTTAAAGTATTTGGAAAGGGGTTCGAATGAATTTGTGTGTTAGAGATAATTTTAAGATTTAATCGTTTATTTTAAGGTATTGAATTCATGTGAACGTCCAATAAAATAAGCATGCTAACAGTAACTTGGAATGAAAGATGGTCTACATTATACATTGGTTAAAGCTGATAAAGCACGCATAAGGGATTTATGATAAGTCAGTCGTTCAATTTATGCTTCATTGGGTAATCTGTACCTCTTCTTTATTGCAGTAAGTACTTTTTTATAGTATTTAGTTTTATCGGCTTCATCAATAACAACGATCTCAACATCATTTGCCTGAAGCAATTGCATCTTGTCCTTGGAAAGTTCATGCCACTTCTTTGTTGTGTAATAAAATAATTGATTTACAATAAAGCTACTTCGTTTGTAATACTTATTTCTTGCACGATAAGTAAGGAGCCACCAAAGGTCTATCTCTACGAAATCAAGCGAAAGGCCAAATATGTGGATATCCTGCATGAAAAATAGATCAATCCATGATTGGAGCTTGATGTCCTTTTGCTGGCTTAATCTTTTCATCAATGGGGCTTTATAAACAGTTTCCGAACTGTAATTTGTACCGTTAACAACATAGTCTCTCATTTTTTGCAGCTGACCACAATAATGTTCATAGCCAAGGTTAATGGAAGATGGGTTTAGACAGTCTCCATGTATGTGCCAGTAGGTTTTGTTGTTGCTTTCGTGTCTCCGAAATACACTATAGGTAGTTTCTCGGATTAGACCGGTATTCGTAGTTGCTGCTTTCCCTTCCAAACTAAATTCATAATTTGAGGTAATGATATTTTCGGTTGGAACATCTCTAATTAACTGGTGTATTTCATTTTGGTTGATCTGCGAAACACAATCCGATATATAACTTTTTAGTTCCTTCTCATTGATATGATTTTCTTTAATTGAATGAAGAAATATTTCTTCATACAGCATAGGAAAAGGTTTTTGCCCATTTTCTAATGAACTAACGTTATATTTTGCTTTGATATTATGGAGCAAATCGCTCCAGCTAATTCCTGGTGAAATATTATTTATGTCGTTTCCAACGAATAAAGTAAACTTGGTCATTGTACTATAAATCAAGAGTCCTGCCTAAAAAAATCCGACAATGTTGAACAATCACATACTTTGTTGTAGGGAGGATATATGTTGAATTTGGATCTATCCCACACTAATTTAATAAAAAATCTTGAAGGACTGATATGGCTTAAATTTGGTGTTTTTTAGATAGCGTAGACTTTGACTTATTATTTTTTTTAGGAAAATGAATCGTAAAGGTTGTTCCTTCATTTAGTGCACTTTCCACGGTGATTGTTGCATTAAGCCTTTCCAGGATTCTTTTGACGATGGATAATCCTACTCCTGAGCCATCAAATTCAATGGCATTGGGTAGGCGATGGAAAATTTCAAAAATCCGTTCTGTTTCTTCTGCCGAAATTCCGATACCATTGTCGTAAATCTTGTAGACGATAGCATGACCACTATCTTCGCTATCCAGTCCTATTATTGGTATTCCCTTGTTGCTGCTATATTTTATAGCATTGCCCAAAAGGTTTAAGAACAGTTGATAAATCAATGTTTTTTCACCATCGATAGGCAGGATTTTGCCTTTTTCAAATTCTAGGTTCTCGATATGATATCTGACTTTACAATCATCAATAATATGTTGAATGAAGCGCTCAGGATACACTAGCTCATATTCGAAGTCATAACTCTTTGTACGGGCAAAATCTACGGTTTTATCAAGCATATTATTCATCAAAGAAATTGCTTCCATCATATTTTTACCGGCTTTTGTCAAGAATTCCTGACTTAATCCAGCTCGGTCCCGGATCATTTGTGCGGTCATCTGTAAAGCAGCTAGCGGGTTTTTTAAATCATGACTCAATGTATAACTAAAAGTTTCAAGTACATTATTGATTTCCACTAATTTTTCATTCAATGCCTGGATCTCCGTGAATTTCTTTAAACAGGCTTCCTGTATAGTAAAACTTAGGTTTTTTAAAAAATCAATCTCCCATTCTTTCCATCTTGGCGCGGTCCCACTAACAGTTTTCTTCCAAGCTTCAAATGAGGTACGGGGAGATGGAAAATTGATTGCTTTATTAGGATCATAAATAAACCGTTTCTCAGGTTGTCCTGCCCAAACTTCTTCAATTTTCACTTCTTCCCTAAAAAAGTAAATCTTAAAATCCAGTTTAAACTCCAGGTCTATGCTTGCGATGCCTGGAAAATAGCACAACTGTTCTGTGTCATTCTGAGGCCATTTAAAATCAGATTGCCAAAACAATTCGTCTTTGCTGTTGTTGACCAGATTTTTTTCCATCTGTTGAATGCAATCTTTACTGGGCGTCTTGCCTATCATATGCCATTTGCCGCGATATTTGAATGCCATTCCATCCGCTTTTAGGATGTCCATTAAACTAGAAGTAAGATTTCCGATGACGTTATGGAGATCTTGCTTTGAGAATAGACTTTGTCTGATCTCAAATTCTATACTTTTTGTCTTCAGCTTGAAGTTGTTTTCTACAATTTGTCTGTTGGCCAAAAAACTGTTTACGGCATATTGGACAATAAATACGGAGAGATGTCTTTGGGCTAAATCTATCGTTTTAGGCATTCTATTCTGGCAGGCAACTAAGCCCCACAATTGACCGTTAATGATAATAGAGAAACTCCCACTTGCACGAACTTGAGCATTACGAAGATATTGAAGATGGATCGGAGACATGGCCCGTATCCCAGTCATGGAAAGATCTAGTTCCTCTGGATTAATACCAAGTACCGGAATTGGCTTAGCCTCCACATCTGGAGTTACCCGGGCAAAAATTTTTGTATAGAGCCGGCGTGCTTGTTGAGGAATATCAAATTCGGGATAATGGTATCCCAAAAGAGGTTCTAACCCCTCAGACACATGCTCGGCAATAACTTTGCCGTCTCCATTTTTTGAAAATTTGTAGATCATCACACGGTCGTATCCCGTTACAGTATAGATATTTTCTGCTAGCGCTTTCCAGATGTCTTTATTGTTATTGATATGTTGGGCGTAGTGGTAGATATTTTTGAATTGATGAGAACGCGATTGATGTCTTTCTATTTCAATAAATATCTTATCGTCAAAAGGATAAATACTTAGGTAGTGTGTTTCATCTTGCAGTTGAATATCGGCTACATATCGGTGCTTGAAAGTCTCTATGTTGTCCCTCAGTATCTGATCTAGATCGATAGGGTGAGATAGCTTAAAGTTACTGATGAATGTTGATAGGAGTAACCCTGTATATACGCTGTATTCTGGTAAGCCAATTTCTTGCCAGTTTTCACTCCAGCCAATACAATGATGAGATTTATCAAATACGATCAGGCAACCAAAGTTTTGTACATGACCACAAAGATGGATAGCTTCCTGATCGCAATTTAAAAAGTGGGGGTTGTCCATAAAGACTAACTTACAAAAAAAAGTTGTAATTATAACCAAATTCTGTATGGATACACATCAAAAGGATCTCCAAACATAGGGAGAAAGACCTTTAGACCCAACAAATAGATATATAGAAATGTCTTTTATTTATTTACTATCATCCGGTAATGAGGTTAAAACTCCCACCCCATGGACAATATCATTTCCATTCTTGAAAGACTATCTAAAGCATTTCTCTATGCGACAGAAAAGGCTAGGCGAACCAACTTCCTAGCCTTCATGGTATAACTCATCCTATGCTATAACACACAGACAACAAAGGAGTGCCGAAAATGTTTTATTCAAGGTTAAAATACAAAATCTTCAACTTGTTGTTTTGTTTTGGAGAAGACATCATCTTTGGCGTTTGCTAGGTTAACACCTTCAACTCTAAAAGCCTCAATATCTGTAATACCCAAAAACCCTAAAACGTGGCGAAGATATTGCTCAGTATGATCGAAATCTTTCATGAAACCTTCCGAATAGATCCCACCTGTAGAAATCGCCAGATAGGCCTTTTTGTTCGTTACGAGTCCTTGTACACCATTCTCTCCGTACTTAAATGTCACCCCTGCTCTGGCGATTTGATCGATCCATGCTTTTATCGTGGAGGGGATAGTAAAATTATACATAGGTACATCGATCACCAAGGTATCTGATTCCATAAGTTCGGCAATAGCCTCGTCTGAAGGACGTATTGTTTCAATTTGATCTTTAGTTCTTTCGTCTGCCGGAGTAAAGAAAGCTGCAACATGTCTGTCAGATAAGTGTGGCAGTGGGGTAGACGCAAGATTGCGTTCCTTTACTTCAACGGAATGTTTGGCTTTTATTCGTTCAATAATAGAATTCCCTAATTTATTACTGAAGGATGCTTGGCCTCTTAAGCTCGAGATGATATGTAATATTTTCATTGTTTATTTATTTTTCTTTTGACAAATTTCTAGATAAATACTATAGTTTTGTTATCTGTTACAAAAAGGATAGTACTTACAAAAAGAATAGTATATGGAACATACTGCAGAACGTTGTGCTAAAGCAAATTTGGCTATTCGGGATACTTTAGATGTCGTTGGTGGTAAATGGAAACTCGTACTGCTTTCGGTCTTGAGAAATGGAAAGCGTGGTTTTAATGAGCTTTCACGTGAGGCGAGTATTTCCCCGAGAATCTTGTCGAAGGAACTTCAGGAATTGGAAATGAATGGACTTGTGAAGCGCATGGTCTGTGATACCAAACCTGTAACCGTACAATATGAGCTGACCGAATACAGTAAGACACTGGAGCAGGTACTGATTGAGATGGAGCAATGGGGGCAGCAACATCGTCGCAAAATAATAACTGGCCTTTAACCTGTTTATAATCATCTATAAGGGATTACGTTTTCATGGCTTTGGGTTAGTTCAAATTGACATCGAAAAGGGATGATGGTTTTTGTGTCAATTGAAGATAATTTTCTTCTAGAAGTTTGTACTCCTCCAAAGCTATTTCCAGTGTGCTATCTAAAATAATTGTAACCAATTTGGTGTCTGGATCAATTCTATAAAAATAAATTCTACCGCAGATACTTGATTCATAATTGTTCGTCTTGTGGAAACCGATCTTGTAATCTCTTGCCTCAAATGATCTAAGCTCTGATAGTTTTATGCCGTTGTTAATCTGATAACTAATGTTATCTTTTGCTAGTATGAAAAATTCTTCGCCCGCACGGTGCCATCTATAAATTTTAAAAAATCCAAAAGAAATGAGCAGACCCAGGCTCAATACGAATAGAGAGGATGGCCCTAGTTCTGCAAAAATATTGAATACAACAATGAGAGAGAATGTGCCTAAGATTGACAGGACCCATAGACTAGCGAAGATGAATAGATATAACTTAGGATGCACCATTTTGATAACAAACCTCATATAATCTTCACTTTTGTCCAAATATATGGCATTTTTGGTCATTGGCATAGTAAATGTCTTTACGCTAAATTAATATATACTTTTAGAATATTTATTTTTTTTAATTTATTATATTTTGGCTTCGGGATGTTCATATTTTGAGGTATCAAACGGTATTTAAAATAGCCAGCTGAAATGGGGAATTCTTTCAGGTATTCAACGCATACAATCAATTTTCAAAGCGTATAGTTTAGCGCGTTCTTTCTTTGCTAATATCTAGCAAAAAGCCTTATCGACGAGATAGGGCTTTTTTGTTGAAATAGAGGTCTTGACGATATATTCGGTAGGTGCAATGTACCGCCTATTTAGGTTTGATATTCCATTTTCTAGCAAGGTGCTGTATTTAACTTTGTATTGAAATAGGAGTTGAATAGATATTGATGAAGTGGTGCCCCTTCTTCTATGCCCAGGACTCTCCTTTTTCTCAGAAAAACAAAGGTTATAATCGAATTAATACATAAACGTATAGCGCTATGGAAATTAAAGAAAACAAACTAGTGGGTGTTTCTTATAGAGAAACTCCAAATAAAGGTGGAATTATCAAGCCTGTTTATATTATAATGCATTACGATGGTGCAACCAATGGAACAAGCGCGATCGATTGGATGACCGATGCCCGGAGTAAGGTCTCTGCACATCTTCATATAAGCCGTGAGGGTGTCATTACGCAATTGGCTCCATTTAACATTAAATGCTGGCATGCAGGGGTCAGCAATTGGGCTGGACAGAAAGATCTCAATAACTCTAGCATCGGGATAGAGTTGCAAAATAAAGGTCAGGAGGCCTATACTGAAAAGCAGATTGACGCGGCGATAGCCGTATGTAAAGCGCTTTGCGTTACGTACCCCATTAGAGAGATTTTGGGGCATTCGGATGTCGCACCAGGAAGAAAGGAGGATCCAGGGATGCAGTTTCCTTGGAGGAAATTTAAACTGTTAACGAAAGGAACTTATAATGGAATTACTTGAGATTTTAGAGAAATTAATCATCCCAGTGGTCACAGCCGTTGGAGGCTACTTGGTGGGAAAACCTAAACAGCAAGCCGAAGTGGAAGCGACAAATGTCGAAAATGCCGGAAAAGTAATTGAAAAATGGGAGGGATATGCGAATAGGTTAGAGAAAAATATCGAACAATTACGAGCTATCATTGAAGATCTTAATGAAGGCTTACGTTTGGCAAATGATGAACGTATTACTTGTACGAAGACCTTAGCAGATTTACAAGTAAAATACAATGATCTAATGAAACTTTATAACAGATTACAAATTGAATTAAGGCGAATAAAAAATGAAAAATACACTACAGATGATCGCGATACTGCTACTGGTTAGCAGTTGCGGTCTATTTAAGAAAACATTAAAATCCAAGGCATCCGAACATACGGTTGTCACAGAAAAAATAGGTGAGAATTTTCAGGTTGAACGGGATACGGGGGAAATGCAGGTTGTTCAATCCTATGCTGGAGCTTTGACGAAGGAAGAGGACGTTATTCAAATTGAAGGTGAGGGGATTCAGATCACGCGAGACGGTGTCGTACGGCTTCATAGCGGGAAAATCTATCAGAAAAAAAATGTACTTGGTAAGAGGCTGGAGACTAAGGAGCGATTTGACGCAGGTTGGAAAGGTCAGAAAATGAAGAGCAGTCAGCAAAGTGACAAGAAATTAGAGCTTCTTAATACGAAGTCAAAATCGGTAATGAAACCCGCTACAACAAGTATGCTTTATTTTACAATTGGCTTGGGAGTTTTAGTCGCATTAGCTATCTGGTTGATAAGAAAAGGTAGATCTTTTGGACACTGGTAGTAGTCCAGCCGGTTAATTTATCTAGTACAAAAAAAAGTCCTTGAGTATTCCATATTCAAGGACTAGCTTTTTATGACGGGAAAGTGTAAGGTGTTGATAATGATTGTGGTCTTGTTATGGGTGTAATTAGCCATTGTTGAAACGGGCTTCAATAAGGTAATAATTTGCAATCTGTTTAATCTCCTTTTTGAAATCGCGGTAAAGGTCGAATTGATTGCAGGCACAGATAATAGATTTCTGTAATGTGTCATTATTTATTTGTAAATAGGGGCCTAATTCTTTGTATATACTGCTTTTTACTTTGGTTTTTAGATTATCCAATTTTTCCGGCTGAAAAATACGAAGCACAACTGCTATTGCTTTGTAGCGATGCTGTATATCCTTGTAATTGATATATTCTCCCATAATCTGCTTGGTAGGTATATTCACAAATTGGCAATAGCAATCTATAACTTTACTGATTTTAGAAAGATCAGACTCATATATTTTGTCGATGGAGTTTAATATTTCGGGATGATTTTCTTTTAAGAAATTCATTATGAATGAATAATATAATGTGTTCATACGCTGTGAACTATTTTTTTCTGTTAATCTGATTGTTTCTTTTTTTCTTAAAATATTGTTTTGCCCGTGTGACTGATTGTGATCCAGTGCGTAAACGATGTGCTGTTTTGGACTGTGTGTAAGAAGCTGTTCCATTTTCTTTTTCTGTTTAAGTATGAACTGTTTTTCGTTTCTTGAGTTGGTGATCCTACAAATAGTTCAATCCGCCCGTCGGCGCTTGATTGTGCTGTGGATCTACAGTTTGTTTTAATTTGCTGCTTGTTAAACAAAGTTAAACAAATTTGTTAATCTTTCAATTTATTTTAAGCTTATTTTTTTGGTTTATTCTATGTTTATAAACTTATTTGTTTAACTTTAATTTATTGATAATAAGGTATTTAATTTTTAAATAGGTTTCTCTATTTGTTTAGGTTTAATAAGTTGTGTAACTTAGTGTCAGAATGTTATGTATTTGTGTAACATTTGTTTAATATCCTATGAACTATGGAAACTTATCCCAATAATAATTTTGAAGTTTTACGCTTGGAGATGCGCGTTACCAACCGTGAATTTGCGGCGCTGTTAGGTGTACGTGAACAAGTGTACTCGCGTATAAAAAAAGGAGAGTATCCTATTGGGCTTACGATGAAAACACGTATTCAACAAGCCTTTCCTCATATTCAGTATGATTGGTTAGTGTATGGAAAGGGGGAAAGGATAGAGGCTCGTGCTTTGGTTCTGCCTGACTCCATATCGATGGTTAGCATCGGTAATGGGAAATCAATTGGATACTTTGCGGATGATGTTAAGTTTACCGATGAAAACAAGAACAATATATTTTTTGAAGTTTCGCCAGGGCGATACCTGATGCAGACTAAACTAGTTACCGAGAAGGCTAAAGCAGGATATTTGTCTGGTTTTGGAGATGCTGAATATATGGATGATTTACCGGCACATTTTATTACAGTTAATGAGTTCCATAAAGGTGCTTATCGCTCTTTTGAAGTTAGTGGGGATAGTATGACAGATGGGACTGATGCGAGTGTGTTAGACGGTGATATTGTAACTGGCCGTCTGATAAAAAGGGAGCTATGGCAATCAAAATTTCATACCCATAAATATCGTTATTGGGTTGTTGTCCACAAATATGAAGGAGTTATTATTAAAGAGATTGCCCATCATGATGTAAATAATGGAATTCTTACGCTTCGCTCTCTTAACGCTGATAAAACAAGATATCCTGATTTTGAGGTAAGCTTGGACGACGTAGACCAGATTTTTAATGTTGTAGATATTAGCCGTTCGCTTTAGGAAGAGCGTGCCCTCAATTGTTATCCTTTTTTTTGACGGTTCGTCTTTTAATTCCAAAATTTAGGCAATTGATCTCTTTATGTCACATACAGGTGCTCGGTAAATTGATGCAGTTGTACTCTTTTAAACCGAAGAGTACTTATTCTTAGTTATTTAATATTTTACTAAAAAATATAGAAATAAAAACTAATTTAATTAGTTTTTATTTCTATATTTGACCATTGATTGAACGTATACGGACATGTAGTTGCGTGCTATTTTATTGCTCCTAGTATATATTGCCTTAAGACAGCTGATAGCGTGACAAGAATATTGGTTGCTCATTATTTAAGCATGTTCGTAGCGTTCAAAAGAAATGATAGGATATATATAGATTATTTTTAGTACTGCATGCGGCCTAATTACTGTTAATCTTTTACAAAACTTACGTCAGTTATTGTATAAGAGAAGTTATCTTTTTCCCGCTCATTCTCAGGTTTCTCCAATTCACTGTAATGCACTGTTCCGGTCATCTTAAACGTTGTATGGGAATCTAGGTTGATTTTCTCACCATTATTGTCAAATACGTGAAAGTTTTTGAGTGTATAGTTTTTCTGATCAGCAGGAAGGTCAAATAACACATTGTTTTTTTCTGTTCCCACTGGTAAGATCACGCTGAAAGCGGTGAATTTTTCTGAGCTGAAGGCATGGGATTTGACCACAAAATTCATAGCCATGGTCTTTGATTTACCTGATGAGAAGGTAAAGGAAGGTGCATCAAACTCACCTGTTAATTCAATGGTTTTATTTTGATTGTCATAGTTTGATTCGATAGCTTTTACCGTATCAACAGAACCGCCATTGCAGGAAGCTAACAATATCAAACCAGACGATGCTAGCAATAATGCTGAAATTAAGTGTTTTGTTTTCATATCAAATATATTTAAAGCTTCTTTTTTTGTAGCTCAATAGATCTGCATCCAAAATGACGTGGACTTATACGATCTACTTGTTATCTTTTATAAAGGTAATATATTGGAAAATAGATAGTAGCGTCTGATTTAAATTCGTGGGGTGTAAATTTAAATTCGCTTACTCTACGATTGTTTTCGTTTTGTGGAAATGGAAGCTTTTGGTTTTTATTGCTCTTGATAACGCGCTATTGTGTTGATTTCATCTAGCTAGCGCTGTTTTCTAACTAAATAAGGAGAGGTTAATAATCGAGAGGAATCAAGGTTATGAGAGAGCAGGATGTATTATTTAAAATAATAAAGAGGCTTTTCTCTTCTCACTTGAAATAATTGTGCATTTTTTAATAGTTTAACATAATTATTTTGCCAATAGTTGACGATCCAATTCGAATCCAATGCAGGATTGTAATGACTTGGATCGCTTTTTAAAACAATAGAATCCACGGGTGTTCCAATATTCCAAATGCTGATTTTGCCGTAACGTCCCTTATAAGGAGGTATATAGCATTTGATAACCTGTACACAACTATCACCAGCGGAATAATTGTAGCTGTCGAAATTATCTATTGTTGCGATGCTGATTTTTTGGTAATGCTCATCGAGTGCAAAGAGTTCTGAATGTGTTTCGATTTTTTCTCCGCAAATTGAGTTTATGGATTTTTCTTCGTTCCAGAGGTATTGAATGGGAAAACTCTCTTTATAAAATGCGGTTTTACCATTTATTTTAACTGTTTTGCTATTGTGATATTCACCTACCTCAATAAAATTTTCAACTTTTGGATTAAACAAATAGGTGTGTTCTTGCCACTTTTTGTTCCATACAATATCTTTAAGACCGTCATCATTCTGATCGGCAAAAGACAATCCTGAATTATTGGTGTGATACTCCATATCTCGCATAATAAGGTGCCATTGATGATTGTGCATTTTTTCAATCTGAAAAAAAGAGCTTGAGTCATTCTTAAAGACGGATAATCTATAACGCTTATTTGCTATCAAAGTGCAGTCTTGTTCTATGAGGTTGTACTGCGAGATTTTTAGGCTATCCATTTCCTGATAGGGCAGAAACGACTCTGGTAGGTGCACCGGTTTATTTTGAGAGGTACAACTAAAAAATGCCATGGTAAATAGTCCCAGCAACCAGAACCAGTGTTGCTTTATTATTTTGGGGCGAGTCTGCTGTTTGAGATAGCTCATGCGAATTTAACGTTGAAGTTAGGTTTTATTGAATGAAGGACTAAGTTTCTATTTTAATCATTTGTTAACAGCGATAGCACTTGGTTTTAAATTAGTCGAGTTGCTAATTATTTAGTATGAAGTGGCTTTTTGATATTATGTTTAAAATGGTGTCATCGCTACGGTTGGCTTCTCGTATAGGAGTCTGCGCTCAGGTCGGCCGTTGAGAGTGTTTTTAGAAGTTCTCTCGCCGCAGCGCCACCAGCACGGTTTGCACCGATAGTTGATGCGGATGGCCCATAACCGACGAGGTGAATCCTAGGTTCTTTAGCGACCATGGTAGCGAGCCTGCCTGCCATTTGAATACCGCCTTGTTCTTCTTTTGGTAGCACTGTATCCAAATGGCTTAAAGAACTTTTAAAGCCTGTGTTCCACAATATAACATCGGCTCTTTCTTCTCGTCCGTCCTCCCATTTGATTCCCGTTTTGGTTATTTCTTTAAACATGGGAAAACGTTTAAGTACGCCGCGTTTTTCCATTTCCTTGATTTCAGAAGAGTAGGGAAGGCCTGTAGCGGACACCACTGACAAAGGGGGAAGTCCTTGCCTAACGCGTTCCTCTACCATGGCAACAGCATCGTGTCCTGCCATGTCATCAAATGGCGCTTCTCTGAATAATGGTTGCCGTCGTGTAACCCATGTTGTGGTCGTTATTTGTGAGATTTGATCGAGTAGCTGGATGGCAGAGATACCACCACCAACAACAATTACATGTTTGCCTCGAAAATAATCTGCAGTTTTGAAGTCTTTTGTATGGAGCTGTTCTCCCTGAAATAATTCTGCTCCTGGATATACTGGAATGTAAGGGCTTTCCCATGTCCCGGTTGCATTGATAATACCAAGAGTGGAGAAAAGTGTTTCTGATGTATCAATGTGAAAGCGATCTCCGGCCTCGTATACTTTTTCTACTTTAACCGGTCGATATACCTGAAGTCCAAATTTCCTTTCATAAAGTTCAAAATAATGAGGAACGGCGGTGTTGGCCTGAACTTCCGTATCTTTTGTCGCTAAAGTTTCTTCAAACGACATGCCCGGCAAATCGTGTATTTTATTGACGGTGCTTAAGGTGAGTGAGTTCCAGCGATATTGCCAGGCACCGCCAGGGGTGGGAGCTTCATCAAAAATGATGAAATCCTGCCCGATTTTAAGCCCCAGTTTTTTCAAATGATAGGCAGCGGAAAGCCCTGCCTGACCAGCGCCTATAACTGCAATTTTTGTTTTATAACGAATGTTTTTTATCATAAATGCTGCAGAATTAGCGCCAACCAAGTTCAGGAGCCACGTGCTCCAGGATAGCGGAGAGAATATGTACGTTGTAATCTACTCCTAAAGTATTGGGAATAGTCAAAAGCAGTGTGTCCGCTTCCTGTATGGCTTCATCCTGTGCTAATTCTTTAATGAGTTGATCTGGCTCAGCAGCATAGCTTCGACCAAAAATGGCTCTTTTATCGGACTCAATAAGGCCAATTTTATCCGATTTGTCTGCTTCTTGCCCGAAGTAATAACGATCTAAATCGTCTACCAAAGCAAAAATAGATCGGCTGACTGATACTCTAGGCTCTCCGGGGTGTCCGGCTTCCTTCCAGGCTTCTTTATATAGCCGTATCTGTTCTGCCTGCTGAATATGGAAAGGTTTGCCATTTTCATCATACTTCAAGGTAGAACTTTGAAGATTCATTCTATTGTGAGCAGCCCATACCGCTGTGGCATTGGATGCTGCTCCCCACCATATGCGATCTCGTAATCCATCCGAATGAGGTTCTAGCCTCAATAAGCCAGGGGGATTTGGGAACATTGGGTAGGGATTTGGTTCGGCGAAACCAATACCATTTAGTTTTTCCAAAAACTCCAATGCTTTCTTCCTGCCCATATCGGCATCTGTCTCGCCTTCCGCTAGATTGTATCCAAAATAACGCCAGCCATCTATTACCTGTTCGGGTGAGCCTCGACTGATCCCCAACTGCAATCTGCCGCCTGAAATTAAATCTGCAGCCCCCGCGTCCTCGACCATATAAAGCGGGTTTTCATAACGCATGTCGATTACACCGGTTCCAATCTCGATCTTGGAGGTTTTGGCTCCAATAGCTGATAATAACGGGAAAGGGGAGGCTAACTGATTAGCAAAATGGTGTACACGGAAATAAGCGCCGTCCAATCCTATTTCTTCGGCTGCTACCGCTAAATCTATTGATTGCAGCAAGGTGTCGCTTGCTGTCTGCGTACTGTATGCAGGGTGTTTGGACCAATGTCCAAAAGATAAAAAGCCTAGTTTTTTCATAAACCACAAAGCGATTTGATGTCAATCAAATTTAACAAATGTTGCGGTTATCTCATTGATATGGATTGTCCGGTAGATGTAAATAATATCGGATTTGAATTGATTTGCCAAATGACAAGTAAGCTGTATTCCAAAAAAGGTAAATTTGTGTATTATGCAATTAAATAAGTGATTGAGAATGGATTTTTCCAATAAATTATTAAAACAGATTGAGTTCATTAAGGAAATCGATAAGATTAAATATATTCAGCGAAAAACAAAGCTTTTCAATAGCGATCGACTTGAGAATGATGCTGAACACAGTTGGCATCTCGCGCTAATGGCTATGGTACTTTCAGAACATGCGAATCAATCGGTGGATTTATTGAAGGTGGTCAAGATGGTATTGATACACGATATTGTTGAAATTGATGCCGGTGATACCTTTATTTATGATACTGAAAACAATCATACCAATACAGAGGTAGAACGTTTGGCGGCTCAGCGGATATTTGGAATTCTGCCAGCTGAGCAGGCCGAAGAACTTATCGCCTTATGGGAAGAATTCGAAGCTGGCCAGACTCATGATGCGCAGTTTGCCCGCGCCATGGACCGGTTGGAGCCGCTCTTGCAAAATAGTTCTAATAATGGTGGAACCTGGAATGAACCTGGTGTAAATTATGAAAAGGTTCATGCAAAGAAATCTGTCATTAAAGACGGTTCAGCAGTACTCTGGGAATATGCTGAAAAATTGATCGATACGGGAGTTATGCGGGGGATTCTGAAAAAGGATTAGTAGGCACGTCAATATTCTGTAATAAGTAGTCCACCCAATGGTATGCGATAAAATAGCGACAGGGAGACGTATTGTTTCAGCAGCAGATGCGGATATCATTGGCCAGTAATAGTTCTGAATATATTGCTGGCCAAGGCCATTCTATTAGTTTGTTTTAATCATCATCGTCCTCTTTCTTCTCGCTTACCTTTAAGAAGGCCGCTCTTTTAGGAGCTGGAGCGGATTCACCTTTAAGTCCCTGCCATAGAATTTCATTGAATACCAAATCAGGTACAGCATCTTCTTTCGACCAATCATATTTGTCACTCCATGCCGCCAGTTTTCCCTTGCTTGGATTACGTTCGTTGAGATCGACATTTGCGTCAACATGGTCAAATGGGGTGTAGTCGGGTGTATTGCTAAACGACCGCCACATAGGGGTTGCAGCAGCGTCGTATTGCGTCATTGGTTTCATTCCTAAGATCAGCTCTATTGTTCTGATCATCCCCGAGGTAGAATACATCGTGTGATCTACGGATCTCCTTTTTACATAAGGACTGATCAAATAGGCCGGACTACGGTGCGCATCCACATGATCAGGACCATTCTGGGCGTCATCCTCCAGTATAAAGATTGCAGATTCCTTCCATATCGGACTCTTGCTGATATGATCGACAAACATACCCACAGCGAGATCGTTGTCTGCTACATGTGCATAAGGAGACTTCCTGCCTGCGCGCATTCCTTCGGTATGGTCATTGCTGATTCGAATCGTCGTCAATTGGGGCATTTCTCCTTTTTGGATGAGTTGATCAAAATCAGCCTTCCATTGTCTTACACGTGTCGTGTCGGCAACACTGAGGTCATAACTTGTGTATCCGGTGGCAATATGCCCCTCTAAAGATTTAACGTTTGGTTTTCCCTTGTCAGCAAATTCACCGTAGGTACGATAAGATATCTGATGCCGTTTGGCATTATCCCAAATAAATCCACCTTTATTGTTGGCTATTTCCCGTTCTCCTTCCCCGCCATAGGTGCCGCCGCGACCTCCATAGCTTGATGGCCAGGTTTTCTCAAGATAGTCTGTGGCATAAGCACCCATACTCCAATTGTGGCCATCTGCGCTAACTTCTGCATCAACATAGAAATTGTCTAGAAGCGCAAATTCATTAACAATTTTATGTTGGTTGGGTGTGATTTTTTCGCCAAATAAACAAAGTGACGGATCTCCATTCCCTTGTTTGACATCGCCTAGAACCTGATCATATGTACGATTTTCTTTGATAACATAAAATACATATTTGATCGGGGAGGGGGCACCTACTTTCATCGGGATAGGGTTTCCTGCTTCTCCTTCTGTTTGCAGCTCCTTTTCTTTAGAATAGGGGGTATTACGGTATACCGCGCGCGAATATAGTGCCAGTTCTTTCGGTTTAGGATCAGGTATAAAGCTGAGGGTTCCCTTAAAAAGGCCGGCAATATATTGTATATCTTTTGGCTTGTTAAGGTCGCCTGCATGACGATCGACTTTTTCCTTTTGGTCTGTCGGATTGGGCCCTTGTGGGTTAGCTTTGGATGATAACCCCTTACCATTGGTGACTAAAATTGTTCTATCAACTACTTTTACATTGGTTGGATACCAACCAACCGGGATAAATCCTTTTGAAATAGATCGGCCAGGATTACTTACGTCAAAAACTGCTAAACAATTGTTGTCTGCATTGGCAATATAAAGTGTTTTATCATCTGCAGATAAAGCAACCCCATTGCTCGTCGATCCGCTTGGGGCATTAGGATATAATGCAGCATTTAATGTTTCTACCACTATACCTCGTTTGGTGTCGATAATAGAAACAGAGTTGTCATTTGCGTTAGCGACGAAAAACCATTTACCGTTTTTGCTAAAAGTAATTTCATTCGGGTGGTTTCCGACAGCGATTTCTTTGGTTATCTTGTTTTGCTTTACATCCCACACTAAAATCTTTTCTCCTCCCCAGACACTAATGTAAAGTTGTTTCGCGTCAGGTGTTAACTGACAGGCATAACCCTCTGCTCCTACATCATAGGTTGCTTTGATCGCTTTGGTTTTTAAATCTACGATATACAGCTTTTTATCCTCTCGGGTAACGGTATATAGTTGCTGTTGCTTTTTGTCGTCAACTGCCAACCCGGCAATCCCTATTTTATTAGGCCATGGTTTGCCGAGAACAATAGAATCTCTTGAGGTAATTTTTCCATTCTTTACAGTATATATTCTAACCATATTGTCATGCCCTCCTGAAGCGTACAGCGTATTGTCATCGCTCGAAAAGGCTAATCCATACCACGATTTTGGGATTTCAATACTATCTATTTTGCGTTGTAAAACTAGATCGATCAAATCTATTGTTTGCGTGCTTTGTCCATTGTTACTTACAGCGGCAAACTTTTTATTGTGACTGATCACTAAATTCAAAGGTAAGTCTCCTAGTTCAATCTGTTTTCCAACAGGAGTTAATGTCCAGCCGTTTGGTAATCCAACTTTGCTGTTTTCCAAACTAGCACTGATGTTGCCTTGCGTGTTATTTTGACCAAATGTCAGTTGCGAGGTTGCAAACAGGCAAGTAGTCAAGATGAATGATCCTATTCTTTTCATGGGACATATTTACGAAATTGAGCAATCAGACTAAAGAGTTTATATTAAAATTAAAAAAAACTTAATATTGAAGTACACACTTTTTGTTGCGTATAGCCAACTATTTTTTAGCGTCAAGACAACCATTTATTAAAACATGTTTTAACAGATGGTCACCCCGAAATTTAAATGAACCCTTGTACTTAAGCATTAATAGTCATAAGAGATCGGTTAATGGGGAAAAGTCTGTTGTTTACCGATTGAAATTGTTCTTTCGCCGAAAAGCTGTGGTGTTTTATAATTTGTTTTTTGAAATTGGATTGATAAACTATTCAATCTTTATTTATGATACACTTCTTTAATTCATTGGCAATTTTAACCGTAGTAGGAGTGAGCACTTTCTTTAGCGGGTTGAAACCCGAAGAAGGGGTAACTACAACCGTGAGTATAAAAATCCAATACAAGTTACAAGTCAATAGCACGACGAACATCAGTACTCCCCCGAAAAAAATGCGGCAGGATAAAATTCAAGGATATACGTATTCCAAAGATTGTGCGTCATAAATGACTTTTCTTCATTTAATCTTTTATAGATTATTTTGAAAGACATGTTTTTTTAAAATTATTTTATTGTTATATAGATTAATTTTTGTATATTGAACTATATAGGGGGATCAAGCGGATATGCAATGTTGTCTATCTGTTTCTTTTTTCTATAGCGTCGTAGATTATAGCCCATATCTTTAAACTTAAAATAGTTTGTTATGAAAAAGAAAAGTTCATCGTGGTTTTTTTATGCCATTCTTGCTATTGTCATCTGTGTATTTCTATTGCTGAATCTACCTGAGCTTATTCAGGGATTTATGAACAGTTACAATTTAGTCGTTAAATAGTAATCAAGATGTTTACCGCTTAATACCCTATACTCGCCGATTTTTTTGTTGTGTTTATCTAAACTTTATAGCCGTTGTGCGAATCGTATTGTAGTTTAGGATCAGTAAATGGAATTGGACTAGCACAATATATCTTGAACAGAATTTAATCAGATCTAATGAAACGAGTCGAAATATTTAAAACCAATGTTTATCGAATGAATGATGCACAGCGGATCGTTGCAACTCTTGTCAGTTTGTTTTCTTCTTACAAAATTAACTTCGATCTTGACGATGAGGAGCGTATTCTCCGGGTAGAATCTTCGCAATTGGAAATCGAGACCAACAGCATCGTTAGAAAGATGTTTGAGTGGGGCTATCGATGTGAAAGAATCGTCTAATCAATCGCTAAAAATAAAAACCTATCGATTATATTTATTTTTCATTGTAAATTTACGGCTGTGATTTGCTGAAGGCTGCTATCTACGAATTTTAAGTTGTCATGTCTGAGCTGACGATTCCAAAAGACTAATCACATGTCCATTGTTAAAGCGAAATTATAAAATATGATAGGTAATAGAATACTCCTTTTTTTTATATTCCTTATTTTTCAAGCTGCTTGTTTTGCGCAAAAAGGAACGCCATTGTCAATTGGTATATCAGAAGTATTGCATTCAGATATTCTGGGGGAAAACCGAACGATCAATATTTGTCTGCCTGATAATTATAATCCAAGTGATTCTGTTCGGTATCCTATCATATACATTCTCGATGGCGGAGTTGATGAGGATTTTTTTCATATCGCAGGTATTGTACGTTTCGTTACGCAGCCTTGGATCGACAGATTCCCGCAAAGTATTGTTGTTGGGATAGGGGGGAATACGCGAAGAAGAGATTTTACCTTCCCTGTTGAAAATACAGATTTTATAGAAAAGGAAGGCTTTCAGAGAGCTAATTTTCCTTCTTATGGCGGTTCTGAAAAATATAGGGCATTCATAAAAAATGAATTGATCCCTTATATAAGTGGCAATTATAAATCGAACGGAAAACAGACTTTGATAGGAGAATCACTAGCGGGGCTCTTTTCTGTAGAAATATTATTGAAACAACCCGAACTATTTAATGATTACATAATTATTAGTCCAAGTTTGTGGTGGGGAGATGAGTTTTTATTGGAAAATGCGGACAAGCTCCTACAACGTAATTTGAAAAATAATATAAATGTTTACCTCGGTGTACCCAATAGAGAAGAAGATTTAAAAATGTACAATGAGTCTAAGGCGCTATCTGAGGTCATTAAAAGCAATAAGCAGATTCACTTTGTATTTGACTATATACCTGATGAATTGCATTCCACAGTAATACATCAAGCCGTCTACAATGCCTTTAGGAAGCTGTATCCGAAAACTGTCTATTCAAAGGAGTAGTCTGTTTATACAATGTTTAATTTCATTTTACACTTAGCTGCACTTCGTTGTGCCACTCTTCTTCCAAAACTGACATGAATAACTTATCATGAAATTGATTGTCTCTAAAGCAGGCTTCACGCATTCTCCCTTCGAGTTTAAAGCCTGCATTTTCATACGCTTTTATCGCTGCATAATTTGGCTCGGATACGGTGAGCATGATCCTGTGGAGTCCTAGTTCCTCAAATCCCATGCCTAGGATTAATCTAGTGACTTCTGAACCTATTCCTTTTCCCCATTCTTGACGATCCCCTATAAAGATAAAATACTCACCAGATCTATTTGCTTTGGAAATATTGCAAATGCCAGCATAGCCTATCAATCTATTTGAGTCGTTCAGGAAAATTCCCCGGTTAAAATTTGTTGAATCATTGATAATCGAATGAAACCAAAGGTCGATTTGATCCTTTGTGTGTAATGATTGAAAAAGCGAAAGCGAATATTTAATAGACATATCATCATTGATCCATTCATAAAATGGTGAGATATGGTCAAGAGAGAGTGGTTTTAAATTGATCATTATTTATTACCTCATGTATCTGAAATCGTTATATCAATCCTCTAATTAATGATTAGGTTTCCTGCATTATTTTTCTAGCCATGTTATCTTTACAGCAGATAGACTGAAAGTCTCGAGACGTTGACTAGCTTCGAGATCAAATCCATTCTTTAAATAAAAACCCAAAGGTGAATTATACAGGCAATTGTTGATCTTTTTCTCCTTGTGATGATCAATTACCCAGCCGTTCAGTTCAGTTTCTTCACATTTCAATCTATCAAGTAAATTTGAGCCTATTCCTTTTTTGTATAAATGACTTGACAAGATGATTACAAACCAACGTTTTGCATCACGGTCAAATTTAGTCGCCCAACCGACGATTTGTTTATTTTGTCTGACAAGAAGGTGTTGCGGTTGGCCCAGACCTTTTAAATAGCATTCAAAGTCTGATAGGCTAGAATGTGCTAAGATTATAGGGTACTCTTCGTTCCATAGGCTCATAATCGCAACTTTTTCGTTTTTGTCAAGCTCGGTTGTCGTCAAATATTCTATCGAGATCGTACTCATTGGTTTGAATTTACCATAATTTGTAGAATTTTAATAAAATAAATAAAGGATATGTTGCCCTAATTTCGTTTCATGCGCTATGAATTTGTCTGCTATTCTCATTAGTGATAAACAATATAGCTTATTTTAACGTTTTGATGATCACCTGGTAGACCATTTTTCCTCGCTGGTCGAGAATTCTAAAAATTCCTTTTTCATCATTTAGATCCACTTTCATCATTTAGATCCACGCGGAGCACATTATTGTTGAAGTTCACAATAATTGGAAATCGTACCACCAAAAGGCGGCATGTGACAGATTACAATTTTGTACCTAGCCTCTTTAAAAGAAGGGACTTCAACAGCCTGGACCATGATGGATTTTGTAATGTGCATAGGTTTATTCTCGGTCTAAAGAAACAAAATTGATATTAAAATTAGATAAAAATACTGTTTAATTCAAAATGAAGTTTCTTTTGAAACGCTAAGTTCTATCGTTTTTGTTTTTGCTAAAAAAGTGCTGTAAACTGTTAATAATTAAGAAAATGAGACCTGTGTTTGATACTTATATTTGGGATAACCTAAGTAAGAGCACCTAATCAAACACAAATGAAAAAGATAGTTTTATTTTTATCTGTGTTTCTAACTTCACTAATTGCATTAGGCCAACAGATCACGGGCACTGTACGTGATAAGAATGGAAAGCAATTAGCTGGAGTAACTGTGAGAAACACGAGTACGTCCAATAGTACACAGACAGATGATCAGGGGAATTTTAAGATTTCAGGTAAATCTGGAGAGGTCTTAGAGACGAGTTTTGTCGGTTATGAGCGAGCACGTCAAACTATTCCTGCAACTGGTAAGATGTCCTTTGCGCTGGTCGAAACATTAAGTATTCTTGACGAGGCCGTGGTGATCGGCTATCAAAGTACTTCACGCAAAAAAGCTACAGCGGCGATATCAAGTATATCGGGTAAAGATCTGGAAAATCTTCCCGCGGCCAGCTTTGATATGCTGCTTCAGGGACGATTGGCGGGCGTCAATGTCCAGAACTTTTCCGGTGCTCCGGGTGCATCACCCACCCTGGCTGTTCGTGGGACATCGGCAGTTAGTTTAAATTACTCCAATGATGATTATTACAATGTTATAAGTAATCCGCTCTATGTAATTGACGGAGTTCCTCAGCCTACGGAGCAATTTGTCGGCCCGAATACGGGGACAGGAACCAATTATCTTGCCGGACTGAATCCGAATGACATTGAATCCGTAGATGTGCTTAGAGATGCTTCCGCGGCTGCTATTTATGGTTCACGAGCAGCCAACGGAGTAATCATGATTACGACGAAAAAAGGCCGTAATGGTGATCCGCGTTTTATGCTGACGGGATATGGCGGTTTAACGCAACGGCCCGAACTGCGCGAAGTAACACTCGGTAGGACTGAGCGTGAACAAAAGATGACGATTCTCAAAAATCAGCTTTCTTCCAATGATTTTAGGAATCTGCCCTTTATGCTTACCGACTCCTTGAATCCGGCATTTAATGGAAATACCGATTGGCAGGATCTTTTCTACCAAAAAGGAAAGATAAAGAGTGCAGATCTTTCCGTAAGCGGAGGATCGGCGATTAGTTCTTATCGTTTTAGCGGTAATTATTACGATGAGGAGGGGATCATTAAAGCAACCGGATTTAAACGCTACACGGGAAGATTAAATCTATCAAGTAAGGCTATCAATGAGCGTTTAACGATCAATCCAATCGTTGCTTATTCGTATAATAAGAGAGCCAGGGGGAGTGGAAGTGATGTGAGTCCAATCGCTTTGAGTGCGGGGAGTATGCCTTCCTCACTGTTAAATCTTTCCGATGCGAAAAAAGCTTATCTTTTGGGTACATATGACAGTAGTCTCGATAATAATGAATCTTCTAATTTGAATACCAATCTAAATCTCATATTCAATATTGCGCCCGGATTGACTTTTACTTCGCAGTCCGCCTATATTAAAGATATGGCCAACAGGGCCTATAATAGACCGTCGGCCTTGATGAGTGGTGCTGGTAATTATTCTTCGGCTTATTCTTATGAAAATAGTCAAGTGCGGATATCAAACTTTTTAACCTACGTCAAACAGTTTGGAAAACATTCCTTAAATGTTTTACTGGGTCAGGAAGCCGAAAAAAATAAAATGCAAAATGTATCGGCATGGGGAAGTCAGGGGGTATCGGATCAAATTCAGGTGGTTACAGGTTTTCTGCAAAATAACATCGGTGCCAACTCTGATTTGCAAAAATGGTCACAGCTGTCTTATCTCGGTCGTTTTTCTTATGATTTTGATAGTAAATACCTGTTTTCAGGAGCTATCCGTGCCGATGGATCATCTCGCTTTGGAGAGAACAACAAATGGGGATATTTTCCGTCAGCTTCTGTTGGCTGGATTTTAACCGAAGAAGATTTTCTGAGAAATAACCCTACGCTAACCTTGCTTAAAATCAGAGGAAGTTATGGGTTGACAGGATCGCTCCCTAAAAGCAATTATTTGCAGTACAATCTTTATAATGTCAATAATGGCGGCTATCAGGGTAATTCCGGCGCTACTTCTTATAATGGTCAGGTGGCTATAACACCAAACTTTACGAATGGTGTTGCCCAAAAGAATCTTAGCTGGGAACGCAACAGGCAATGGAATCTAGGTGTGGATATGGAATTGTATCGAGGGCGTTTTACAGCTATGGTGGATATATTTAATAAAGAAAATTACGATGGGCTATTTGATGTAATGCTCCCAGTGACTTCAGGATATGATTATGCTAAAACAAATTCTGTGGGGATCCGCAATTCAGGTGTCGATATTCAATTATCAGCAGATGTTCTTCCGCGTAGTTCCGCATTGACCTGGCGATCCAATTTAAATATCTCTTATGTCAGGAACCGGATTATGAACCTTCCAAATGGTGGTCGCGATATGGTTATGGATGGTGATCGATTTGATAAATCGCATATCCTTTCAGTAGGTAGTCCAATCAATGCATTTTATCTGTATAAGACTTTGGGCGTTTTCTCCACAATGGATGATATTCCTGTTAACCCTTACACCGGTGAACGTTATCGCAATTCCAATGGGACATTTAATCCTGGAGATTTTTATTTTGAAGATGTTGATGGGGATTATTTTGTAGACGTATTTAATAGCGGTATAAATCCTGACAAAAGGGCAATTGGAGATCCCAATTTTAAGTGGACAGGAGGTTGGAATAATGTCTTTAATTATAAAGACTTCTCGCTTACTTTATTTTTTACCTATGGTTTTGGAAGAGATGTACTAAATCTTTTTGAATCAGATCAATTTAATAATTCCGCTTCAGGAGATGCTGTTTCAAATTTCACTTACTATTCGATACGGGATTTAGATAAGCTGAATATTTGGAGGCAACCCGGTGATAAAGCTGAGTATGCCAAATATGATATCGGCACCTATCGCTACTACTACACCTCTGCACAGACTTTCTTTTTAGAAAATGGTTCCTATATGCGTTTCAAGAACCTTATTTTTTCTTACAACCTCCCTGAGCGCATCAGCAAGAAATGGAGTATTTCAAAAGTGAGATTCTTTGGTATAGTTGACAATGTAGCCCGTTGGCAAAAATCAAAAAAATTGCCTGATGCGGAGGCTGTAAACCCATATGGAGAGTATAACGGTGGTGGTTATCCTATTCCAAGAAAATATACATTAGGATTTGAACTAACTTTTTAAGACGATGAAAAGATTTATTTTAAACTATAAGCTAGCCGTGCTATTGATACTGGTTTTCTTGCTTGGATCCTGTAAAAAGTTTTTGGTAGAGGAACCTGTCAATTCAACCTTTTCTGGTGCATATTGGAAGAGCTCCGGTGATTTGAGAAGCGCTATGGCAGGTAACTATGCCTTGGTGCGAGATGTGATGAATTCGGGTAACTGGAATCCCAGTCCACGGTATTTTATGTATGGAGATGCTATAGCCAAGAATTATTTTACAATCCAATATAACGGTGACGGCCTTGAGGGAATTCAAAACGGAGATTTTACATTTCAATATAATGTCGAAAATTTTGGCGACTGGACCAAGTATTATAAAGCGATTACGATGAGTAATATCATTATTAATCGAGTCCCTAAGGTAGCAGATGACTTGCTGACCGATGTAACCAATCCGACGAAATTCAAAAACGAGATGCTTGGGGAGGCCTATTTTTTACGGGCATTCACTTATTTTATGATGCTAAGAGTGTGGGGAGAGGTTCCCTTGATAATGGAAGAATATGACGATCCTATTTCCGCTCCCGAATTAGCGCGAAGTACCAAGAAAGAGGTTATGGCGCAGATCGAGAAGGATGCACTACAGGCGCATGCACTATTGCCCTGGCAATATTCACTTGTTGGGAACGCGAAAGTTACGGCCAATAAAGGGGCGGTGAATGCATTATTAGCTCATTTTTACCTTTGGAAGGCAACAATGAGCGATGTCAACTCAAATCAACCTGATCTTGAAATGGTAGACAAAGCCGATAAAGCCATCGATGAAATTCTAAGTAATGGCATGTATTCATTGACAGATACGTCTAATTATTATAAGACTTTCGAAGGACTTTCGGGTGAAGGGATTTTTGAAATTGCGATGAGTGAAAATACACGCGAGGGAACCAACCAACATATAGCCAATATGTTTTTGAGAACGGCACAGCTAGCAACAACGGGAACAAATTCGAGGTGTTATGTCAATTCAGACTATCTTACGAATCATTTTTATAAGATAGATCAAGTTTGGGATTGGTATTGGAATGCGGGTTTGCAACAATGGGAGTGGAAAGCGATGCCTTCACAGGTCTTTGATGATAGTGATATTCGCTGTAGACGTAATTTCACCGATTTGAACAGTGATAAACCCACCTGCATAAAATACCAAAGCGTAGTCTATCGTAATCCTTCACAAAAGCAAGATCCCTATATAAGCAATAATTTAATTGTCTTTAGGTTAGCCGATATGCGGTTGTTGAAAGCTGAAATTGCGCTCTACAAAAATCAAGTATCCAAGGCTATATATATCATCAATGAATTTAGAAAAAGGAATGGTGCAGATGAATCCGCATTTGTAGATAATACTTCGAGTAAAGAAGATGTGATGTACGAGTATATTATTGAACGGGGAAAAGAGCTTTATCTCGAAGGGCATATTTTCTATGATCTATTGCGAACAAGGCAATACAGCAATTTTGTTCCATGGCTTTCAGAATCCCGTTTTCGTCAGGAAGGATTCTACTGGCCGATTAATCCAGCCCTATTCAAAAATAATAACAAGTTGACACAGACCTCTTACTGGAGAGGAAAGGTGTAGGCACTAACTAATAGAATTATGAAAAAGATAACAGGATTGTTTGCATCGTTATTGATCTTTCTTTTTGCTTGTAAGAAAGATAATTACAAAGTAGATGGAGGAAAGAGCGATGCCCATGTGAATCAGACAACCTATGATTTTTTAAAGCAGCACGGTAGCTTTGATTCACTGGTTAAGATTATAGATCGTGCTGGTATTAAAGATATTGTCAATTCCGATGTCACTTTTTTTGCTACTAGCGATTATGGGGTACGGGATTATGTCGCCGCAAAGAAACAACAAAAGATTATTGAAGTAGGCAACGAAAACATCCAGTTTGGGATCAACAATATTCCCGTCAAGGAATTACGTGATTCAATGATGATTTATCTATTTGATGGAAAGATTACAAGAGAGAATCTCAGTCCGGACAATAAATATTTTGTAAGCAAGTTTGGAACGATTCCGAATGTCAGGTTCAATATTAAGTTGCGTAGAACGCGCGATTACAGCGATTACCTGGATTACGTAGACTATCTCAATTTTACGAAGGTCATAGGGACTCTTGATGCTGAGGAACCGGATTATAATGCGATTCCAAAAGATCAGGTCGATAAATCCTATGACTGTCAAACCTCGGGAATTATTACAACGACCGGTGTATTGCATGTATTGCAAAACACGCATCGTTTATTTTTTAACGCCGGAAAAATGGCTGACTAAAAAACAGATATGAAAACGAATTTAAAAATATTATATAGCCTGGTGTTTGTTTTTGCATTGACTTCTGGATGCAAAAAGATTGAAAACGGCTTTTTGAGTGAAGGTATTCGCTATAAAGACAATACGATCTTTTGTAAACGTGGAATGTCGCTTACGATGTCTGACCGCATCAATACAGATGGTTCCACTCCACCATATACGTTTGAATTATTAAATTTAAAGGACGAAGCAACGGGGCAGCCTGCACCGGATGTTTTTTTTAAAGAATTTGACATCCTAACTTTTAAACCTGGTTTAGTTTTCAATGCCGAAACTGATACAACGGTTGAACTGTTGAATAAAAAGAGAGAAACGGTAAAGAAAACACCAATGGAATTCAATACCGTCAGTTGACAGCTGGTTTTTAATCGGGCATCCGCCAATCTACCTTTGGGCCGTTTCAATTTCGATGTCAAAATGACGAATCCAAGAGGAGAGCGGATATTTCCTAAATTGGCTACTATTGAGATTGTAGAACCTACCATTGATGATATGTTTAAAGTTACCTATCAAGCGGCTTCTGGATCAACTGCTGCAGAGGTTTTTACGGGAATCACCGCTCCCAAAGTTACCTGTACAAAGATCTCGAATGATGGCGCACGTGTTATTTTAAAGATTGTAGATAAAAATGGGAATGCTTTCAATCCTAAAAATGGGGAGGTGATCAAAAGAGGCGACCGTCCAATGTTCGAATCTCATGTGAAGTTTAACCCTGTACAGGTTACAGACAATTCAATGATCTGTGATTTTGAAGTTGCACCTTTTCCGTTGGCCAAATTAATCGGAAAAGATGGAACGGATTGGGGATTTCTCAATTATTACCGTATTCCAATGAAGTATGCCCAAATAGACGGATTGACTGCTAGTAACGTAAACCCTGTTTTTGGATTCCAAATTTTGATGGAAGGTACCTATGAAGTTCGGGTGCAACTGCCGACTGTAACGCGTATTACGCAATAAAAATAAGGGGAGTCCAATATACTCCCCTTATTTTACTAAACCCTTGCGTGTAAGCATGCAAAAATTATCCAATAATGGGCAAATTTTGATATTTTAATGGATGTTTGATTGACTTGTATCAATATGTTGTGTCAGTTGTTTATATTTAGTATACCAATGTTAAGTAACCTAAATACTAACATACTATGAAAACGTTACAGTTTAATATTCCTGTGATACAGGGGCAGAGCATAACTGTTCAGGAGGATATATCGGAATCTTTCTACCCGCATCTGCATCGGCATCAAGAAGCTCAATTGATGTGGATTACAAAAGGAAAAGGTGTGTTGCTTGTGGATGAAACCCTGCATCCTTTTAAGGAAAACGATATCTTTTTTATCGGTGCACATCAAGCGCATGTATTCAAATCTATTTCCGAAGATAAGGCCGGTGATGCCGCAAGTTCGATTTCTATCTTTTTTGATCCGGGAGGGAGATTGAAACAGCTTTTTATGTTGGGTGAGTTTCAATCACTAGAGCAATTTCTTCGGCAGGATTCCAAGGGATTTAAGATCCCTGAGCTGGATTTTGAAGTGGTGTCCAATCGAATCATGTTGTTAAAACAATCGGAAAAAATAGAAAAAATGATGCATTTTTTCTATTTGCTGAGGACATTGTCTCAAATTTCAAAAAAGACAGATCCACTTTGTCCCGAATATATGGAGTCTGCTATTTGCACAACTGGAAAAAATAAACGTATTGAAGAGGTTTGTCATTATATCAATACATATTTTAGACATGGACTTACATTAGAAAGCGTAGCAGAGAGAGCACATCTGTCGCCACAGGCATTTTGCCGTTATTTTAAAAAACACTGCGGGATGACCTTAGTGGGGTATCTTAACCGTATACGGATTAATGAGGTTTGCCATCAATTGGGCAGAGATCACCTTCATCTGGAAAATATCTCATTTATTGCTTATAACTGCGGTTTCAATAGTATTACAAATTTTAACCGCGTATTTAAACAGATTATTGGTTGCACACCGAAAGAATATATTTTACGCTATGATCAGCGTTATACTGAAAATTCAATTGTTTCATATGTTTAGTTTAAGGCCACGTCGTATGACGTGGCTTTTATGATTATTTGATGCTGCTTTCAAAATGGTAGGTGCCCGAACCTATCTCATGGTCGGAACGGGTGAGAACAATTTTTGCTCTAGTATTGGCAGGGATGGTGACATCCAATTTCAGTATATTATTTTCTAGCACCCAAGCCGATTTCACGGTGCCATATAGCGTCTCAAGTTCTGCCGAGGCTTTGGTTAATTTACCACCTGGTTTTGGTGCTATAACAATAGTTTTATAACCCGGATCAGCAGCTAAGGAGTTAATTCCTGCTATGGTTCGATACATCCAGTCACCAATGGCACCATAGGCATAGTGATTATAGGAGTTCATGTCTGGAGTTTGAAACGAACCATCGGGTTTAATACCGTCCCATCGTTCCCAGATGGTGGTGGCGCCCATTTTTACAGGATAGAGCCACGATGGGTAACTCTCCTGCATCAACAGGTCGTAAGCAACATCGTTGTATCCAAATCGTGTCAGTACATGGCATATATAGGGGGTGCCTAAGAAACCGGTGGTGAGGTGGTTGCCATAGTCACGGATGTTGGCAACAAGGCGATCAGCACATGCAGCCCGGAGTTCTTCGGGAAGCATATCAAATTGAAGTGCCAATACATAAGCTGTCTGTGTACTGGATACTAACCGGCCAGTTGCGGTCATATACTCCTTTGCAAAAGCTGCTTTGATATCAGAAAGTAATGCCCTGTATTTCGCAGCGTCCTCTTTTTTGCCTAGGACCTCCGCGGCGTTAATCAATAGTTGTGTCGAATGGGCATAAAAGGTCTGTGCGATGAGATATTTATCTGTTACAGCAGCTCTTCCATCATTATCGTCATTTGGACGGTAGAAAAGCCAGTCCCCAAAATGAAAACCTGTATTCCAAAGATTATTTTTCGCTACAGAACGAATATAATTTACCCATTTTTGCATACTTTCATATTGTGTTTCCAGTACACTGCGATCTCCGTAAGCAACATACATGTCCCAAGGAATGATTGTGGAGACGTCGGCCCAACCGGCTGATGCACCGTCGTTGGTCCCGAGCACATTCGGTACCACGTGTGGAATGAGGCCGCTGGGCTGTTGATCGGCCTTCACATCTCTTAGCCATTTGCTGAAGAACCCTGCGACATCCATATTGTAGGCCGCCGTATTGGCAAAAGCCTGTGCATCACCTGTCCAGCCTAAACGCTCATCGCGTTGTGGACAGTCGGTAGGTACATCCAAAAAATTTCCTTTTTGTCCCCATTGAATATTGTGCTGTAATTGGTTGATCAGGGGATTGGAAGTTGCGAATTTGCCGGTTGTCTGCATATCTGAATAAAGGGCAACAGCGGTTATGTTATCGACTTTTAATTCTCCTGGATAGCCCTCGACTTTGACATATCTAAAGCCCTGAAAAGTAAAATGCGGTTCAAATATTTGTTCGGCTCCTCCTTTTAAAATGTAACTGTTTTGGGCCTTCGCCGATCGCAGATTTTCTGTATAAAAGTTGCCCTCCTTTGTAAGTACTTCAGCATGACTTAATGTAATCTTTGTCCCGGCAGGGCCTTGCGATTTTAATGTAGCCCAGCCTACCAAATTTTGACCAAAATCGACAACAGTATCTCCATTTGGTGTTTTGAAAACCCTAAGGGCTTTAAACTGCTCGTGTTTCCTTACAGGAGGACCGCTCATAGCGATAAGTTTTTCTGTTCCCTTGTTCATTAATCCTACTGCCGTCCATTTGTTATCTTGCTTAAATCCGGCACTATCCCAACCAGCAATTTCCATTCTTGCGTCATAGCGCTCACCATCGTAAATATCGGAAGCCATAATTGGCCCATAGGTGTATTTCCAGCTTTTATCTGTCTTTATCGTTTCCTTTGTGCCATCTGTATATTCGACTTCAAGCTGCAAAAGCAATGCACGTGTGTTGCCATAAAAATTATGTTGGTTTCCAAATCCTATACGACCTTTATACCAGCCATTACCAAGACTTGCACCAATAACATTGGGACCAATTGTCAGAAATGAGGTAACATCGTAAACTTGGTATTGCAGCTGATTCTTGTAACTGGTCCATCCCGGAGCAAAATAGGTATCACTTACACGGAGACCATTGAGCTTGGCTTCATACAGCCCTTTTGCTGTAATATAAGCCATGGCAGACTTTATCTTTTTTTTCAGTGTAAATTCCTTTCTGAAAAGCGGACTTTGGGCCGAAGTGTCGTTTCCAGACACAGTGATCCATTGGGCATGCCAATCAGAGGCCGCCATTCCAATTTGAAAGAATCCAATCGTGGACCACGCCGATCTGTTCCCATGATTATCTTTCACCCGGACTTGCCAGAAATATTTTTTCTTTGACTGCAACGGAGACCCAGCATAATCAATCCATATAGATTGGTCAGTGATAGCGTGGTTTTTCCATACTAGATCTTTTCCCTTGCTTAATGAAGTTTTGTTAGTTCCGACCCGAATTTCATATTCTGATTGTTGTGTGTTTTTTTCGGTAGAGGTTATTTTCCAGCTCAATCTCGGAGTTGTGGTTTCAATGGCCAATGGATCCTTTAGATGTTCTACCTTAAGGTCAATTACACCGAGTTTCTGGGCGAAGGCCGAGAGATTTATTATGATCAGCAATCCTAATATTCCTGATTTTTGGAGCACAGTCTTCATGGATGGTTTAAGATTTGATTCGTAACTTGTTGTTGGAATATAAAAGTAATATTGCTATTATCAGTAATAAATCTGAAGTATCCGTCATGCACTGTCCTGATGAAAAAATAAAAACTTGTCTTATGCTAAGATCAAATGAAAAATGTATCTATAAATTCGTGAATCATAAGGGAAATCGAGACCGTTATGTCATATTCAACAAAATAGATGATGACAACAGAAAATTATAGCCAAACAATTCAACTGAGCAGATCAGCAGGTCAGGTATTTAAGGTATTGACAGACGAAATACCATTTTGGTGGACAACACTGTTTGAAGGATCTGCAAACAGCAAAAATGATCGGTTTACCGTTCGCTTTGGGGATCAGATTTATAAAACAATACGGGTCGAAGAATTACAGAAAAATGAAAAAGTTGTTTGGTATGTTGAAGATTCATTGATCGCGGTTCCTGGACTGAAAAATCAAAAGGAATGGGTTGGCACAATGATCGTTTGGAATATCATTGAAATGGAAAATAGAACCGTATTGCAACTCGAACATATTGGCTTACAGCCTGAAATTGAATGTTATGCAATTTGCATAGACGGATGGAGACAATTTGTGAAAAGTTTGGAGCTCTCTGTCGAAACAGGCAAAGGACGGCCTTTTTGAATCAATGCACTGGTAGCTGGCTAACAGTGTATTGATTAAGTTGTCAATGTCTTCGTAACTGACTGAATTTAATAACCAGTTTCTAGGAATTGATTTCTCACCATAATATAGACCTGCTAGTCCTCTAGCGATGGCTGCTCCGGTATCAGTATCCCCTCCAAGATTAATAATACCTAAAAAATTGTCTATATAATTTTCTTTTTCCAAAACATACCATAGGCTGGATTCTAAACTATCGATGACGTATCCACTGGATTTCAGTTTATTTTCAGCTTTATTCCTAATATCTGAAGAATGGCGGGATCAAAATGGCATCTTTCTGCTTTGGGAAAGGCGATTTTATCCCAGAAGTGGATAACTTGTTGTACATTTCTGTATAAGCTTGCTTTGTCTAGGCCATCGCATAATATTTCTGCCAGCTTAATGTAGACAAAACATGCCATTCCGAAAGAATATGATTATGTGAAATTTGGCTTCTCTCGAGGATAAAAGAACTATTTGTTATACGATTTGACAGATTAGGTTGTTGCTCCATATCGATTAATTGTAAGTTTTGTGGTAAGGAATAACAAAATAATTATTTCGTGTTATGGGTTTGAATTATAGTTTTTTGTGTTTTTGAGTTAAATTGGTTGTTAATTGTCTATTTAATTTGTGAAAATAACAATTAAATTAATAATCTGTTTGGTGAAATATTTGAAATAATTTACGATATTTGAATGAATTATAAAACTGAGAGAAAATAAAAAATTAACATGCTTTCTAAACGATAGCTGTCGAAATAGACGTGTATTTGCATGTAAAGCATATATTTCTAGAATTGAATAAAAAATGGAATATTTTTCCCAACTCGGATACCATTCTAATGAAATCATAAAGTTCGCTGCCTCTTGCGGAATATTTTCCCTACTTTTAAAATCCGGTGATGTAATCCACTTTACACCGCAGGATCCAGAACATTTTAAGGCGTGGCTGGTCGAAAAAAATATTGAAGATATCAAGAGCGAAAGACAGCATCAGGAATTTTTTGGCACAAACATTTAATCGTTTAAACAAGGATGATGATTTTTTAAGAAAAGGCATTCTTTTTTTTAAAACAGATAAAACCAATTTATATGATCCTATGAAAAAAATATCAACTCTATCAGTGCTGCTTCTTTTCGTTGTTTTTTGCAGCTTCGCCCAGGACAGTTCTATGTTGTGGAAAATTTCCGGTAATGGTCTGAAACAGGATTCTTATCTGTTCGGTACTATCCATATGTTGTGTCCAGATGATTTTGTCATCAAACAAAAAAATTTGGATGCGTTCAATTCGAGTAAAAAGATAGTTTTCGAAGTAGACCTTTCGAAACCTGAAAATGCCAAATCCCTGCAGGCATTTGCTGTTTCGGATCCTAATTTTATAAAGGCATTTTCTGAGGATGAGATCAAAAAAATGGATAGTGTACTGCTTGCACAGCAGCTTTCCATCAAATTGCTGGATTATGCATCACCTGTTGCGGTGATCTCCCTATTCTCAATGAAGGGGTTTAATTGCCCCGATCCAACAAAGATGAAGTCCTATGAGGTTGAATTAGCTGCACTCGCGTCCAATCAAGGAAAGATAATTGGGGAGCTGGAAACGCCTGATTTTCAGTTTAATTTATTAAAAGATCTCATTACGCCCAAATTGTTTATGGAAACTGTTTTTCAGTTGGACAAATATCCGGCATTGACAGTCAAGATGGTTCAAGCTTATAAATCAGAGAATTTGGAAGAGTTGACAAAATTGCTCCAAGATCCAACCTGGATGACGAAAGAACAAAAAGAAAAATTGTTAATTGGGAGAAATTTGAATTGGAGTAACCTGATACCCCCTATGATCAATGAAGAATCCTGTTTTATTGCCGTTGGCGCAGGGCATTTGGCCGGTGATCAGGGGCTGATTACCTTACTCCGAGAAAAGGGATTCAAAGTGGAGGCTATAAAATAAATCTTATCTTAGTGGTTATTTAAAACTAAGAAAAAAATGGCATCCGAGCACAACAAAACAGTAGAGATATTGAAAACAGGTGGCAAGACATATTTGATTTTTGGTATAAGTAAGGGATTAGGCAGAGCTATAGCGTTGAATTTGCCAAATGAGAATGATCTAATATTTGGTATTTCCAGGAATGAACCAAATTATTTAAGTGCCAATTCAGACATCCGATGGATTGCTACCGATCTATCCCAACCGAAAGAATCTTCGGAGAGGATAAAGGCGATAATAGGAAATCAGCGGATTGATTATTTTATCTATAATGTTGGGATATGGGAAAAAGATGCATTTACGGAAGCGTATAACTTTGCAGATAGCAGCGCCTCCGAAATAGTAAACTTAATCAATACGAATATTACGTCTTGCATTTTAAATGTACAGTCGGTAATAGATAATTTAAGACAATCGTCCAACGCTAAGATTATATTGATTGGTTCTACTTGGGGTTTAGATAACCACAATGGAAAAGAAGTTGCATTCTCTGCGACAAAGTTTGCATTACGTGGTGTTGTCCATTCCTTACGAGAAAACCTTAGAAAAGATAAAATAGGTGTTTCCATATTAAATTTGGGCTATTTAGCGACAGAATTTGATCATAATGAAACAATAGAAAACGTTATTGTACAAACACAAGGTAATCTTATTCCATTGCAAGATGTAATTCAGGCATTACGATTTATTATCTCTACTTCGGCGGCAAGCTGTGTAAAGGAAATTAATATGCCGGCAATGTGTGATTTTAATCTATAACATTGCTTTTGATCTGCTCTTCTTGCCGTTATAAATTTTTTGACATCGCGATAAATTTGCATTTGGTCAACGTATACATGCACTATATCAAAAAGATTGGTGCTTGAGCAGTCCAAAAGCTTCCTTTGTTGAAAAAACATGAGGAAACAAGTATTATGTGCAGTTATACTCAGCGGTTTTACTACGCTGACTGCACATGCTCAAAATGCAGTATCGGGACAGGTTGCTGTGGATTATGTCCCACTATCAAATTATATTCGCCCTGAAGATAGTGTTAAGACAGGTTCAAAGAGCGATTTTAGGAGAATACAGTTTAACCTGGAAGTTCCACTATCTACCAAAATGGACTCTTCTGGCAATATAAAACGCTGGTCCTGGAAGATAGGGGCAGCTTATGCAAAGATGGAAAATAGAGGGTATGAAGAACCCTTATTTCCGACTGAAATGCTCAATGCAGAAATGGGACTTCAATACCTGACCTCATTAAGGAAAAATTGGTCTCTATTGACTTTCGCCTCCGTTGGGATTTATTCAGACCTCGTTAAAGTAAATGGTAAGGATGTACTGGGTCAGGGGGGAGTGCTTTTTATCAAAAAATTTAGACCGAATTTAGCTTTTGGTTTTGGCCCTGTGTTGAGCAATAGTTTTGGGGTGCCAATGATCTTACCTGGCTTGTATTTTGACTGGAAAACAAATGGAAAAGTGAAGTTTAATGTGAATTTTCCGCAAGGTCTATCCGCATCCTACCATGTCAACGAATTGATGGATCTACGCGCTGTCCTTAATTTGGACGGAATGACTGCAGAGCGCGAGAAGAATGGAAAATCTACTTTAGGTGGTTTTATGTTATTGACAGCTGGGCTTCAGCCGCAGTTCAATCTAGGCAAGAGCCTCAAGCTCCAGCTGACAGGAGGCAGTACGCTGGCCAGATTGTATGTCGAAAACGATCGCTCCTTAAAAAGTTTATTCAAGAATAAAACGCAGGAAGATCCCCGGTTTTCACCGACCTTTTATACTTCGGTAGCAATTAAATGGAATATGCCATAATTATCGGCTGAGGAGTTTCTTAAAAACAACATTTTGGAGAAGCTCCTCTCTTTTTGTACGCGAAATAGGCAATTCTCGTTCCTGTATATACACCCTCCCTCCAGTAATGATATCAATATGGTTTACATTGACTAGATAGGATTTGTGAATGCGAAAAAAATGGTTGTTGGGCAATGCATCTTCCAACGCAAGCATGGTCTGATGGATTGTAATTGTGCGCTCTTTAAAATGAAGTTTTGTATAATTCTGCATACTTTCAGCGTATAGAATATCTGCCCAGGAGATTTTAACAAAAGAATCTCCCTGTCTTACAAATAACATGTGATCATTGGGATTGCTCTCCTGTAAAGGTTTGTTGCGCTGCAAAAAGAACTGAAAAGCCTTGGTGCTGGCCTGGTAGAAACGTTGAAAAACTATAGGTTTGAGGAGGTAATCAACAGCTTGCAGCCTGAATCCTTCCAAGGCATATTCTGAATAAGCTGTAATAAAGATACATAGCGGTGGGTTTTCAAGCGAGTCTAAAAAGTCTATACCATTGAGATAGGGCATATTGATATCTAAAAAAATAAGATCTATATCGCCCTGCTGTAACCTTGAGGTTGCAGCAAGTGCAGAAGGAAATGTTTCTACTAAATCCAAAAAATCGATCTGTTCGGTCATTTCAGCAATATGTTGACGCAACATAGGTTCATCGTCAACGATGATACATTTCATTTTCATTTCTTCCATGGTCAAAAGTTAGCTTTTAAGATCAATTGTCAGTTGGACAGCAAAACTGCTATCAAGTTTGTCGATCGTTAAAGAATAATTGTTTTCATATTGCAGTTCCAACCTCTTTTTTACGTTTTCTAACCCTATGCCAGAGTGCCCTGTTGAGGCTAAAGGAGGGTATTCTTCATAACTATTGCTGATGTTAAATTGGAGCTTTCCCCCTTCTTCAACACAAGATAGGAGAATAGTTCCTTTTTGATTTGGAAGCCGGTTCACATGTTTGAATGCATTTTCGACAAAGCAGATGAGCATCAATGGTGCGATATATAAATCCTTTGAAGATTGTGTCCATGAGCAATTTACATCCAGCTCGTTTCCCCAGCGCATTTTCTCTATGGCTATAAAGTCTTGTAAATACTGCAATTCACGTGTTAAGAGAACAAGCGGTTGGTTACATTCATAGAGCTGATATCGTAAGATATCTGAAAATTTAAGAAGCAAATAATCGGCCATTTCCACGTTCTTTTTCATAAGAATGTGGATATGATTCAAAACATTAAACATAAAGTGAGGATTAACCTGATCCTGTAAAAATTTTACCTGACTTTCTAAAAAATTTTGCTGCAGCTGACTGTGAATACGTTGTATATCGGCATGTTCCTGATAAAACCTAATTCCACAAGCTGTGCCATTAATAAGGAGTGAAGATGGAATTGCTTGATAGAAATGAGTGAGTATGAGATCTGTCCTTTGTTGAATAGATATACCGTCTTTAGAAAGGATAAAATAATAATCTATACCGCCAATTAAAAGAGCTAAAATGATGACAAAAACGACCGCTTTCAGGACAAAAGGTTTCATTTGTCGGGTCTTGATCGCCTGTGGCAAAACCCGGTCGCTAAGCCATTGTGAGACAACAATGGAAGAAACCATAATTAAAGAAGTATGGAATAAGGCCTGTAGCGCATTGAATTCATCTTTTATTTGAATCCATACTGCAAACCCAAGTACAAGCCAAAATAAGGTAAGGAAAAGATGCTTAGTTAAATAGTTTTTTCTGAACATACAGCGAATTTTATAAAAATACCTTTGGAGCCTGATCTCTAGGTAGCTCCAAAGGTAAAACATATTCATTATTTTAAAAGATAAAGTAACCCAATCCAATAGAAAATGCCTGTGGTTTGGATTTAAAAGATTTGTTGAGGTCAGAAAAACCTCGTTCATAACGAACGTCAAGCGTAAATCGCTGAATATCGACTCCGAGACCACCCGTAAGTTGTAAGTTTGATTTGTCGAAATGTCTGATTCCCTGTTGTATTGCTTTTAGAGGTGGCAGGTTGTCATTTAGGGTGTAGCTGTAAATGATACCTCCCAATATCCGGAAATTAAGTTCTTGATTTTGATATATTTTGTAACCTGCAACCACGGGAATATCGATTGCGTTCCATTTTAGTTTGCTTTCTGTTTGTCCTTGCGGTTTAAGCGCTGCTTTCCGTTTATTGAAAAGAGCCTCACCCTGGATATAAGCTCTGCCGAAATTAATTCTTGCCATACCACCTACGTGTAATCCTATGGCGTATTTGTCATCCAAATCAGCTAATTCTGTATTGAGTTTGTTGAGACTACTTCCTCCCTTAATACCCAATTGAATGAAAGGTTGTTCCTGAGCAAATAGCTTTTTGCTAAACATCATGGCAAAGAATACGATGCATGATAAAATTGCGTTTTTATTCATTTTATATTGTTTTGATTTGTCCAAAAGAACGAAGGATCAATTCCTTTACAAAAAGTGTTTGACGAACTGCATTTCTGTAGTGACGAAGGTTTATATAAGCGGGATTAGTAAATAGCATCTTTCTATTTATTTGTCAAAATTTGTGGTTTATGAGCATTTCTGTTGGCAACAGTAGGAAAAGTTAGATTATTTTTTTAACTTACAAGATAGATGCTATCTAATCAATTGCGTGGTACAAATAATCGATTTGCATGAAAAATCCGTTGAAGCCTACATCCCCTTTTCCTCATCTGGTATGGTCCTTTTGTCTACTTGTACTCTTATCATGTTCAAAAGAGGGACTTCATTCCCAAAGTGGTTTAATAGATCCTGATTTCAAAACTGTCACTTTGAAAACCGGAATCATGGGGAATATCATCCCGATCAAAGCAAATCTTTGGTATGTTTCTTATGTAAAAGACGCACTTACTGGTGAAATGCTGAGAGATTCTACGGGAAAAAAACTAAAATTGGAACATACTGGTGCTGTTGAAGTCGAAGACGGTTGGTTAAAGTTGGAAAAAACAGCTAATAATAAGCTTCGATTGACTTTATTGGAGAATTTTAGTGACCAGCCACGTAATTTTGTCATTGGCATATTGTCGGCAGATAAACAAGATGAAGTGAACTTTATTCAAACAAGAGCTGAGGGATATGAGTTGGTCAAAAAGGAAATTACAGAAGTGAAAGGAAGTCGAAAAATTTATGTTAGTGCCGAAGGTTGTGCTGCTATGACACTGACAAACAGCTCAAACCAAGAGCGGAAAGTCGATATCACTGCAATCTTTAAGGATGTAAAATATAGCTCCGAGTTTATAAGTGAAAGCTATGGCGCTTTCGACTGGCTCAAAAGTGCAGATTCTTCACTATTTATGGATGAACTGTTGATAAATGGGGCTGTGCGCTGGCAAGGAAAGGTGCCTTATACCAAGGGCAAAACTTTTGAAAATTATATAAAATCGGGAGATAAACAAGAACTGCTACTCAAACCTTATGCCCGTATCGTCGTAAGAGGAGAGTTTAAATATATAGAAAGAACCTGCAATTACATCTTTACCGTTAAGAATAGAGGATCGGGTCATGAGTTTACCATAAAAGGGATCTGGAAACAAAAGGTTCCGCTAACTCCACATACCATTATGGAATAAATCTTTGCAGAAATTATCAAATTGGACTGCTGAACTTTGTTTATGCTGGTGCTACCAGCACAAGTATAGATTTTTATCGACCGATTGCGAGTTCGATTTTATTGTCTATTGCTTTTCTCACTTATGCGAAAGGGAAAGCTTATTATTTCTTTCCAATTGTGCTTACCATACGGCCTTTCTGTGGTGTCTTCTATGAACGGATCATCCAGTCAAAGAGGAGATGGTTGCTGTATCCGTTGAGTTTTCTTTTATTGCTTGGAACAGTAATGATTCCGTTCGGCATACCTGTTTACTCTTATTGGCATAAAGAAATTGGTGGTAGTCCTAAGAAAATAAGCGGATGAAATAGTTTATTGAAACACATCCGTTGAAGAATTGACTGTATAGGTATCAGATGTTCGGGTCAGGCTCGGAATAAATGAGGTCTAAAGCTAAGGGAAAGCCTTATTATGACAAAAGGACCTGAAATTAACCAGGCCCTTTTGAGATTATTTAATTCATTGAAAATGTCTTATTTGACTTGTGTAATGGTTCCGTTGCTTACACTACCCCAGTTGGTAAGACTTCCATAGACAATTAATTTCGACTTATTGTTGGCAAATTCTACTTTTCCGCTACCATTGATCGTCAGGTTGCCATACACGACTACTTCACCGTCAATGATCATCTTACCATTGATAAATGAGGTTGCCTTAGATCCGATCGTTCCCTGAGAAAGGGAACCCATTATACTGAAGATACCATTTCCATTAACAGTAAAGGTCCCGCCGATAACACCCGAACCAACTAAGTTCATTGTAGTATTGACGTTGATGTTCTGCTTCAAAGCAATGGAACCATACATGTTGAATACACCATTGTTTATGTTGACAGCATTTCCGTTGATATTAAGGGTTCCACACCAGTTAAAATTACGGTTGATATTGACATTTGAGACAAATGTTTTTTTATCCGAGTAGCTTGCTTCACTGTTTACATTGAGATCTCCCTGTGTGCTGCCTGTGAAAGCTGGATAAGTACCATTACAGGTTGGAGTAGTGGGTTTCAGCTCGATAAGCTTTAAAATTTTTAGACCACCTTTTCCAGTTGCAACAAATACATAGTTATTCCTACTGATAACAAAATTGCTTGAACTGGCGTCAATGGCATTAAAGCTTGCGCTTCCAATGTAAGTAAAGTTGTTTTGAGTATCGAATTGATAAGCAGCGATACCTGCACCGCCATTGGCAACAAATACGCGCTTGTCATTTGTCGATACTGCATTGGTGACAATATCTTCGGGATCTATACTGCTATCATCTGGGCTTACGGGAATACTTACACGTTTATCCAATGCTCCTGTGTTAATATTATATATTCCCAATCCTTGTGCGCCCTCAGAAGCTAAAAGATAGTTGTTATAAAAATCGATCGTGCGTTTCGCCGAAGTTGGATTCTGGCTTACATTGATTGTTTTAACTGGATCAAGATTGTTGGACACAACTTTTATCCCCTGTGTTCCCGAAAGAACATAAACCTGATTTTGGTAGGTTCGAACGGATAACAGATCAGCAATATTTACCGATTTTTCAATTGCTCCAGAGGACTTGTTGATCTTAGAAACTGAACCCGAGTTGCCAGAAACAGCATAATGACTTCCGCTATTAACTGCTACGTCCGTTGCCACATAACTAGGTAAACCTGTATAGCGATAAGCGTCCGTAGGGAGACCGTTCTGAAGAGGTAAAACGATAAGCACCGCAGGAGATTTCATATTTGCCAATACACCTTCATCTGCTGCACCTGCCAACAATAAATTACTCCCGTCAACCGCCAAAGAACTAATATCGATATTCGGTAGTTTAGCATTCACGATAAGGCGAGGATTGTTGATATCGGCAATGTCGATGACATCTACGCCACCAAGATAACGATCCCCTTCGGTATTGTAGCTTACATAAGCGTAATTGCCGGAAACAGCTACATGGGTCGCCCGTAGTTTATTTCCTTCATAATCAGGAGGGGCAACCTGTGCAACAAGAGCAAGAGAAAAGTCTGGATTTTGAGTTGCGGTGACTGTTGCGTTATTGGCAGCTCGTTTACCCAATGCCATCAGGTTAGCTAATGGTAATAAGCCGGCATTTTGGTGATCTAAACGTGCATTCAATTGACTGGAATTATTGTCGATGACTACAGACTTGTTCTTAGGATTGTCGATATCGTCTTTATTCTTATTACAGCTGATAAAAGTAATCAAAGTCAATGCTAGAAGTGGCAGGTAAAATTTCTTTTTCATCATATTATATATCTGTCTCAAAAGTAAAATAAAAATATTGTAGTTAAGTTTTTTAAAAGTTAAATTTTACAGTATTGTAGTTATTTTTCTACTACACTAGATAGACAATTGAGTTTTGTTGAAAATAAAATATTCTACAAATCGCTAGAACGTAATTTATTATAGCAAAAAAATGGCCTGATGTACATCAGGCCATTTTACCTTGGGAAGATCCTCCCTTATTTAACTACAGTTGCTTCGATTTCAACCTTTAGTGTTTCAAATAATGCCTTGACTTCCAGTACTGTGGAGGACTGTTTGATCCTATTTTTGGTAATCCAGTTTTGAAGGATGTCAAAATTTTCAAAAAGTTCAGCTGTCGAGGTGGTATAAATATTTAAGCGTACGATATTTTCCAGTTCATAACCAGCTTGTTGAATTACTTTTTCGGTATTCTGAATTGCATCATTTAATTGTGACCTCATATTCGCTATGCTCGATACACCATGTTTGTTTATTGCGGTTTGACCGGAGACATATAAGGTTCCAGTTACGTTTCTTACTTCAACTGCCTGGGCATAATTTCTGGCTTCTTGCCAAGTCCAGGGATTAATTGTCTTTTTTTCCATGTTGTAATTATTGAAAACTATTGTCCGAATGTTTATGATACAAAAGTCTCATTACCTTTTGGATGATTGCTGTGATTCAAATCACTTTTTATATCTGTTGTTATATAATCTGCTTAACGTCTCGCGTGAGACGCCCAGATAGGAGGACAATATAGATTTGGGAATTCTTTGTACTAATTGTGGGTAGGCGCTTATAAACTGTTCATATTTAATCCTCGGAGATAGTTCAAGCAGTGATAATATTCTTTTTTGATTGGCAATGTGGCCATTTATAGATTTGTTATGAAAGTACCTGATTAATTGCGGGTAGCTATCCAGCATCTGTAAATAATCGGCATAATGTAAACCGTATACTGTGGTACTTTCAATACATTGAAGATTTAAAACAGCTTTAGATTGATTGTAAAATGCTGAAAAGTCAGTTTCCCACCAGTTCTCGAAGGCAAATGATATGATAAATTCTTTTGCCTGTCTGTCGGAGTAAAATAATTTGACGAGCCCGGATACAATAAAATATACTTGGTTAACAAGCTCATCTTGCTTGATGATAAAATCTCCTTTCTTATATTTTTTATAATGAAAGAGGTTTTTTAAATACTCAAACTCGCTATTCGTTACATCATTGAAGATATCAATACTGTTTTTTGAAAAAATATCCATTGTACTTTGACGCATTTTGATTAAAGATGCGTCTAAAATAAGGTTTTTTGATCCTGCTTTAATTGATACAAAATTAATCTTTAGAATCCGTACATGAGAAATGACTAGTTGATAAGTCCCTTTATAGAACTATAGACTCTTTGTTTTTTGAAAGCTCGAAAGGACAATGTTGAGGGATATCCTTGTTTTTTATAAAGATAAACAATGTATTGGAGTTGCGAAGATCTGTTTTGACTGTAAGACGATCGTTTCATGGAGTGAAACACTTAATTTCGCAGGTTTCGGTGATTGGGATGATTTCTATAAATTGCTTCTTTTGCTCAGGAAAAATTAAAATTTAACCTCCCTATTTCCTTTATTCACCGAGTTTTCAGCCGTGTTAGTCTAAACTCCATAGGTTAGAAAGGTATTGTGGCGTAGTTTTGAATCAATAAATAAGACGAAAACTACTAACACAAAAAAAAATATGAAAACGCTTGTAAAAACAGTCGCAGCAGTAGCCTTAATTGCAGTATCAACTTTCGTTATGGCAGCAGATAAAACAGCATCGATATCAGAGAAAGCAATCGTTAATCATTTTACGGCAGACCTTGCACCAAGACTGATCTTATTACACTAGTCCGTGAGGGAAGTTGCTGGAAGGTATCAACATCGATCAATTCCTATAAATAAGAGCTTTTTCAACTAAATATATAAATAGAAGCCACATTGAAAGATGTGGCTTTTTATATGAATAGCATTTGATAGTCGAGCCTATTCGTTCTAACAAACTAGCTGTCGTCAATAAATATATTTTTAAGATTAAGTTTTTTACATAATTTTATAAACTTACTAGGAGTCAATTGTAAAGTTACTGTGGTTTAGCGGGTAACGAGTTGTATATGAGTGTGTTTGTGTAAAATCTAGCAAAGTCAAATTGATCTAAAAATAGCATTATTTAAATGAAACAGGTTATAAAAATTACGTTAGTCGTACTATTCTTTGCATTTTCTTTGAGCTCTTGTGGCGAGAAACTAAGTGGAAAGGATGAATCGTCTTTTGACAGTTCCCGTAAAAAAGTGGAAGCCAAGCTCAATGACAAAGAAAAAGAGAAGTTGGAAAAAGCATTGCGGGTGACACTATCTGAAGCCATGTGGCTCAAGATGAATGAGGCCGAGAAATATACAGGAGAATCGATAAATCGTATATCGATGAGGTTGGTCGATGGGAAATCTTATAGTGCTATGTTAGATCTAGCTGATGATATCCTGCAGAAACAACAGGAACGAAAGGTAGCTCATCTCCAAAATGAGATCGATAGTCTGCAAAAATATAAAACTGAATTCGAACTGATAAAAAAAGAACTTGCAGTTTTTGAATTGGAACCTGTTGAACTCGACCTCGAAGATTTCTTTGGCGAACCTGTTCCAAGGATCATTGTTAGTATGAAGTATATAGGGAAACAGCCTCTGAAAGGAAGCCAAGGTTTTTCTTATATATTGAAAAAACGTTCTACACAAGCCATTATTAGTAATGAGCAGTCTGTTTATGGCGAATCTGAAAGTGTGCTCCAGCCGGGTGAGTCGCGGGTTAACACCATTGTCTTCAACCAGAACAAAAAGGACTATTCTAAGCTTTGGGAATTTGCCAGTTATCCCGTTAAAGGAATCAACTTAGCAGATTACGACTTGGAATTGATTGTTAGCACACAATCGATTAAGTCGGGTGATAAGGAGATTGTTCTTCCTAAAAGCAGTATGGAGATGATCAATAAAAACCTGAAAAAATTAGAGGCGGAGATCGCAACACTTAAAAAAGAGACAATTAGTCTTGACGATCTGGAATTGACGTAAAATTTCATAGCATCTTTCATAGGCGTGTTTAAAAATAAGTGCATTTGTATTTCAGGCATTATGAAAACCTATAAAAAAGCCATATCCTTGGATATGGCTTTTTTCTTGTATGGCATTACTTTTTGTCCCACCAGACTTTCGATAGGAAAGAATCGCCATTTGTCATTCGTGCCGCAGCCTCCTTGAGGTTCGCAGCGTTCAGCTCAGCTTCTTCACTGGAATAAATAGCCCTGCGTGGGATTTGTCCATTGGTTGAACCCAGATTAGGCCCTGCTGTCAATCTTGGGTATCCAGTGCGCCGCCATTCCGCAAAAGCTTCCATATCTCTTCCGAAGAGGTGAATCCATTTCTGTGTCGCTATTTTCTCCATCTTCTGTTCGTCTGTCAGACCGTTCAAAGTCAACACAGGCTCGTAAGCTGTAGGTATTGTCGTTAAGTTGTATGGCGGAAGTGCCAGAGCAGCCTTGACGCCTTCTGTAAAGAATGTTTGGGCATTCGCACTTGTTGCTCCCCAGCCTAAAAGCGCCGCTTCTGCTTTGTAAAAACAGATGTCCGAATACGTAAAGGCATAACTCGGAATCGGTGCAAAGGTTAGGCTAAACCAAGTTGATTTATTAGCTGTTGAATAGTTTGCGCGAATCAGCTGTGACAATTGATTATCGGTCAAAGAAACACCAATACCTTGGTAGATCGTGGCGCCATTGCTATTAACCGGTTCAGCAAGGAGTGGAAGCCTTGGGTCATTGTATTCTTTTAGTTTATCAACCAACGTATTGGCCAAATAACGCAAGTCGGCACTTCCTGTAGTCATTTGACGTAGGATGGGGTTTTGGTTTTCAGCTTGAGCATCGTTGTAGGTTGGCACTGCCGCATTGTCACCGTTGCTGGAGAATAAACCTACTGCTGAAGTCATGGCCTCGGTTACCGTTTTTTGTGCTAAAGAAGGGTTTGCGTAGCGCATGCGCATACCAAGTTTTAGTTTGAGTGAATTTCCAAATTTTTTCCATTTATCAATGCTACCCTTGTAGAAGAAATCCGAGGTACCATAAGAAAGGTCCCCATTGGTTAACTTTACTAGCGCTGCGTCGACCTTTTGAACTAATGCTGGATAGATTTCTTCTTGTTTGTCAAACTTGGGTGTACGATTGATTTCCTTACTTGATTTCGTCACTTCGAAGTAGGGGATATCGCCAAATAAGTCTGTAAGACGCTGATAAAGATAGACTTCATAAAGTTCAGCTATTGCCAGTTTACTTCGTCCTTCTGGCGTATCCTCTTTACCGCTCAATTCCTGTTTGATCTGCACAATATTGCGAAGTAGCGTATAATGTTGGGACCATATTAGATTTTCAGGGCCTTCAAAGTACCGCGATACGGGTACTACCGGCCCTCCGGCCCAATGTTGTATCCAGGAACCGAACTTATTGTTGGGAAGTTCTCCGGATTCCTGAAAGGTGCCATCACGGAGAATCCGGGCGATCAGCAATGATGGGTCAACCGAGGTCACCGATGTCGGCGGTGTATTAATCCGTTCAAAATCTTTTGTACAGGAACCTAGTCCAGTTGCAGCAATAAGGCCAAAGATAAATGTATTTTTAAATAGATTCTTTTTCATAATAGAGGTTTTATAGGCCAATAGTAAGGTTAATGCCAAATGTGCGCATCATCGGAAGTGATGTTGACTCGATACCGATAGAGCTATTGTTTACGTTGAAAGCAGATGCCTCCGGTGAAAACCCATCTGTTTTCCGTTGAAAATAAAATAAGTTCCTGCCATAGATACCCAATTTAAGCGAGTTGACAAGTTTGTGTGGCATCATTTTTTTTGGAAAAGAATAAGATAGGCTGATTTCGCGCATGGCGATGTAGCTCATGTCATTGATCATTTCTTCAGATACCATCACCTCTTTGTCGCTGGCTACCATATTCCAGTAATCCTGCGCGTTTACTTGTTTAGTGTTTCTCGTTCCGGTACTTGTCCAGTTGCCGGCACCGTCTTTTTGCCCGACCATTCCATTAGCGACATAAGTGCCATCGCGTCCTTCTAAAGTCTTTTGAGAGGTACCATAGATGATCTGTTCACGGTTGGATTGTGAAAAGATTACACCACCCTGGCGTATATCGACAAGTGCATAAAGGTTGAAACCTTTGTATTTAAGTGTATTGGAAAATCCTCCCAGCCAATCTGGCTGTGCATTTCCAAGATCGGTTTCTACACGGCCAGCCGTTCTTAACGGCAATCCTGTTGTCGGATCTATGAGTCTATTTCCCTGCTCATCTTTGATCCAGGCAAACTGTGTTCCGATCAGTTGACCAAATGGTTTTCCTACCTCAGCAACCACATTGATACCACGGTCTGTGGCCAATAGAAAGCTTTCTACACCTGGGTAGAGTGATTCGACTTTATTCCGGTTGCGGTTGTAGTTGAATGTCGTATTCCATTCAAATCCCGATTCAGTTTTAATTGGTGTTGCTCCCAACACAAACTCAATACCTCTATTGCTGATCTCTCCCGCGTTGATTCTATTTTTCACATAAAGGCTAGAAGGGGCAATAGGTACGTCCAGAATCTGATTCTTTGTTTTGGCCTGATAGTAGGTAAAGGAGAAAGAAAGTCTGTTTTTTAAGAATCTCAGATCTGCTCCCGCTTCGATTGATGTGGTCAATTCATTTTTCAGATTTGGATCGGGAATAATTTCGGTATAAGAAGCCATCGGCACGCCACCATGAGTATATTGGTTTAGACTATATGCCCCAGTCAGCTGATATGGATTTCCTGAACTTCCTGCCTGTGCCCAGGAAGCTCTGATTTTTGCAAATGACAGCGCATCGGATTGCCATTTGAAAGCGTCCGATAGTACCAAACTAGAACTTACAGAAGGGTAGAAGAATGAATTGTTTTCTTTTGACAGCGTGGAAGACCAATCGTTCCGTGCGGAGAAATCTATAAACCAGTAATCCTTGTAGCTAAATTGCCCCGATAGATAGGCTGAATTGATCTTAGATTCGATCAGGTCAAATATATATGTATTTGTCGTGGTGTTATTGATCACAAAGAGATTGGGGACAATAAATTGATTTCCTGAGTTTCCGGTTATGCGTAAGTAACGGCTTTGGTGACTTGCTCCCAGGTTGGCACTTAATTTAATGTCTTCTGTTAGTTTAAAGTTGGAGCTGGCGAGAATATCGAAATTGTCTTCCCGAGCTCTGATCACCTCTTCACGGATATCGCCTTTTCGGTTCAAACTTTGGTAAGTATTAATAGGGCGGTAACGGAACCGTTGATCGGTGTAAAAATCCGTACCTCCGGTCGCTGTAACTTTAAGCCATGGCGCAAAATCGTAGCTCAGGCGTAGCAAACCTATTATGCGGTCGCGACGATCTTCATTATGGTTTTCGTGAATTGTCCAAAATGGATTGGCGGTAGAACTATTCGTGGCATATGTTTTTTCAAGTCCTTCTGTTAATCCTGAAAATCCGAGCTGCCGGCTAATTTCCTGTGCCGTCCATTTATACTGAGCCATGATATCATTGCCCAAGCTTCTGGGCTGACTGATGAATAGATACGCTGGATTGTCTGCCGCATCGGCCAACGTAGGTCGGTTTTGTCCCTTTTGCGCGATGTAGTTCGCCTTGATGTCAATATGAAATTTATCGGTTATTTTGGCTTGGGTGCGTAGTCCGAAATTGTTTCTTTTGAGTGTATTTGTTGGAATATATCCTTTGACATCTGTGTTGGCGAATGAGAAGCGATAGTTTACTTTGTCAGTGCCGCCATCTATACTTAGATTGTTGACAAACTGTTTCTCTGTTTGAAAAAAGGATGAATAAGTATCTGCTTTTGGTGTTAACTGTAAAATATTGCCATAAGCATCTTCATAGGTTTGACCTTCCATTTTCGCACCCCAACTAGCACGTGTGGTACGGTCACGTCCAGCGCTCATTTTGGGCGTTCCGCTATAGCCATTTTTAAGTGCTTCACTCATGGGCACGATGGTGCCGTCATCTTTCCTGAAGTGTGTAAATGTACCATTCAAACCCTGTCCATAGACATTTTGAAAATCAGGTAAGACTAATCCATTACCCAATGAAAAGTCTGTACCATAGGTGAAGCGGGTCTTGCCGGCTTTACCAGATTTGGTCGTGATTAATATGACACCATTACTTCCTCGCTGTCCATATAGTGCTGCTGCATTGGGTCCTTTTAATACCGACATCGTTTCGATGTCCTCCGGATTGATATTACCGATTCCATCACCATAATCAGTTCCGCCGGATTGATTTGGGGATGAGATATTTTGGTTGTCTATGGGAACACCGTCGATGACATACAGTGGCTGGCTATTGCCAATTAGTGAATTGTTGCCCCGGATGACTACTTTAGATGAACCTCCAGCGCCTGATGCAGCACGGCTAACCTGCACTCCTGCAACCTTACCAGATAATGCATTGGCTACATTGGTTTCTTTACCCTGTGTCAATTCATCACCTTTAAGTTCGGCAACGGTATAGCCGAGTGCTTTTTTTTCTCTTTTAATACCCAGTGCTGTGACAACAACTTCCTGCAGGCTTTCTGAAGCGGACTCTAGACTGATATTGATCGCTAATTTGTCTCTATCCGTGATAGTGTAATCGGTAAGTTCTTTGCTTTTAAATCCGATGGAAGATACAGCAATCTGGTAGCCTTGACCAGCTGGTATCTGGTCAAAGGAAAAGGTTCCGTCCGGCCTGCTGGTTGTCGTTTTCTTTAATCCACTTGCCGCATTGCGGATCGTCACAGTGGCAGAGGGGATGGGCTTTCCTGTTTCGTCTTTGATTATCCCTGTAATAGAAGCGTTTTGTTGGGCGTCAGCCTGGAGATAACTTGTTGACAATAGTCCCATAAGACCAAGGCGCAATACCCAGTTTACATCGGGCCGAATGTTGGACTTCATCAGCAGCAGCGTTAGGATACTCTGCTTGGTGGGTAAATAATTGTGCATAATTTGTGGTTATTAGAGTGAATTTATTCGGTTTTTACAGTTATTGTTATCCGGTGTAATGCCTGGATATCGGCCAGCATACTGATGTACGCTGATTTTGTGTTTTTATAGGTTCCGCTATAGTATTTATCCTGAATATCTTTGGGATCAAAGCTTAATTTGACAGCATAATTATGGCTAATAATATGAAGCACATCCTGTAACGACAGGTTCTTGAATATCAACTGTTCAGCTGTTTTCTGATAAGAGCCCCTTTTGTTAGCTGGAGATCCATTAATTCGGGTTTCAGCAACAATCTGTTGTTGCTGTCTATCGATACTGATTTCTTCATTTGGCAAAAACTGTAGGTTTAGATGTTTGATATTTTGCTGATTATCATTACTTTTTACCTCGATCCGTCCCTTGTAAAGTTTAATTTTTGTAATAGATGCACTACTTTCGTCTACAGTGAAAATGGTGCCCAGTGCTGTTGTCGTCAAGCTGGTTGTATGGACACGAAAAGGTTTCGTTTTATCCTTTGCAACAGTAAATTTGGCTTTACCCTTAAGATGGATGTCGCGCGAGGAAATAGAACTAAAATCGGCTATAAATTTTACCTCGGAATTGGGGTAGAGTTGGATGGTAGATCCATCAGGAACATCAATTTGCTGTATAGCATTGCCTGAGTTGATATAATATAGATTGCCTGGTTGGGTTGCGTCTTTTGATGCATCCTCTTGTTTAGGTATTAGTTGTGCTGTGCTCAGCTTTGGAGATTTAATCTGGATCAGTGCCAACCAAGCCCCAATACCCACAAATAAGATAATGGCTGCATATTTGATCCAGCTAAAGTGCTGTCTGCTTTTGAACCCGATCTGTTTGAGGATCTGCGCCTTTATTTCTTTTTGGTTTTCAAATTCCAGATGCTCCTTATGCTGCTTCCATTCTGCTTCTGGCATGAAATCCTCCCAATTGAATTCATCATCGGCCAGGGCATTTTCTACAGCTGCAATTTCTTCCGCATTGGCGGTACCGCTTAGGTATTTGTCGATTAGTGCTTTGGTAATCTTCATATATAAAGATTACGATCGAAAACAGATTAGCCCCCAAAAAAAATTAAAAAATAATTTGTAGGAGTATGCTAAATAATAACGCTTTTCTGATGGTTTTCAGCGCAAGAGTCAGTTGATTTTCTACAGTTTTCGTTGATATAGCAAGCTTTTCGGCAATTTCTTGATGTGAGAGATTTGAAAATCTGCTCAACATAAAAATCTCTTTACGTTTTTCGGGCAATTTGTCGACGATTTCATGGAGACTCGAGGAAAGTTGTTTGGCATAAAAATCATCCTGAGGACTATATTGCTGCACAAAAGTCTCGTCCCTATCTAGCAATTTTTTCCTATTGTACTCTGCTTTGACCAAATCGATCACTGTGGTTCGTGTGATGCAAAAGATCTGAGATTCTATGGTCGAATCGATAGATTTGGTACTCATATTTTTCCAGAGCTTGATAAATACATGTTGTACCGTTTCCTCGGCTAGATAAGGTGATTGGGTTTTATGAAGTGCATAATGGTATACTTTGGAACTCCATAAGTCAAAGTATTCCTCGAATCTTCGGACGGTCAGCGTATAATTGATTTCCATAGTGTAGGCTTGGAATGAATGAATATAGCGATAATGCCTGTGCAGTCCAAGTATATTGAAAAAAATTTTGATACGGCCTTATTTAACTTGATCTGTTTTCGTATAAATACCCTCTTTATGTATTTATACCCTTTATTGAAGGGGGTGATACCTGTGTATTCATCGTTAGGTATGGAATGGCATAGAGTTTGAATTTCACACCGCATTATAAGAAATGTTTATTCACATTAACACATCAACGTATGAGAAAATTAATTCAGACACTAGGATTGGGTATGCTTATTTTAACCGTGGTTATCGGTTTTACTTCATGTAGTAAAGACGACGATCCTGCGGACAATGATCTTTTTATTGGGAAATATGAGGGCAATATTGCCTATGACGATTTGAGTAACAATGAGAATGATGTTGCCGCTGCCGAAGGAACAGTTACCGTTACGAAAGTAGGAGATACTTATAATTTCGCTTTTGGAAATGGAATTCCTAATCTGAACGGTGTAGATTTCGAAAAGAAAGATAATGTTCTGGTCAACATTGGTTCCGCTGGAACAGGCGTTATTCGAATTGATGCCGGTAAACTGACAATCGGATATACCAAAGATGGTAAGGCATGGACAGCGAATTGTCAGCGTAAATAATCGTATGCAAATTCTTAGCACGCTTAATGCAGGCACCCCGGAAAATTAACATTTTATAACATTATTTTTTAAACGATTGTTGAAGAGACATTGTTCTACTATTAAACAAAGAAAGGAAAAAAATTATGAGTGAATTGACATGGAAAGGCCGTTGGAATGAAATCAAAGGTAAAGTAAAACAACAATATGCAGATCTTACCGATGATGATCTTTTATATGCCGAAGGTAAGGAAGATGAATTGGTTGGTAAACTTCAAAAGAAAACCGGTAAAACTCAGGATGAGGTCAACAAGTGGTTGAACGATTTATAACAGTGAGTATTTGTGATAAAAAAGCGGGTAGCAGTTATGCTATCCGCTTTTTTTATGTCTTATTTTTTCGTCTCCTTAACTTTTTAAATAAGCATTATTTCAAACAAATATTTAAGTTTTGAAGCGTCATGGAAAGATGTTTTTTTCTGTGTGGGTAGATGATGTTAGTGAATCATATTTTTATACGTTTAATTTAGAAGCCACATCGTGCGATGTGGCTTTTGTATGATCGTAAGTAAAATTAAATTACACAAAATCGTGGTATCAGAGTTACTCCACTTTTAGACTTTCGACCGGATTAGCTCGAGCGGCAGCTATTGCTCTTGTACTTAGCGTGAGAATAGCAATTACCAGCGCGATGATTCCCGCACAGGCAAGTATCCACCAGCTTACTGTAATGCGATAGGCGAATTCTTGTAACCATTGATTCATTAACAGCCATCCTATCGGCATTGCAATCAACAGGGCTATACCGACCAGTTTAACCATATCTGAGCACAGCAGATATACCAAATTGCTGAGCGTTGCGCCTAATGTTTTACGTATGCCAATTTCCTTTGTTCGTAATTGGATAGAGAATGTAATCACACCAAATAGGCCCAAACATGCGATGACGATCGACAGCATTGCAAAAATTAAGAGAATCTGGCCCTGCTTTACTTCTGAATTATATTGGTGCTCATAGGTTTTATCTAAAAATGTGTATTCCAAGGGATAATCAGGGACATATTTACTGTATATCTTATTGATATACGAAATAGTATGACTCATATTTGTCGATTTCATGCGGATATAAATATTGTCCATTTCCATTTTATTAGTAGGAAGTACTAAAACAAGGGGTTCAATCTTATGCTGGAGTGAATAAATATGAAAATCACTGACTACACCAATAACAGATTTCAAAATTGATTTGCCAGCTTTGTCGGTTCCAAATTCAATCCGCTTTCCTACAGCATTTGTCCAGCCCTGTTTTTTTGCGAATGCCGAATTTATAATGACGGAAGCACTATCTGTTGGCATGGTACTGTCGAAATTTCTTCCCTTTTCCATTTGAATATGCATAGCTGGAATAAAATTAGGATCAATTTTTAAGGTATTGGCGAGTGTAAAGTTAGGATCAATTTTGCCATTATTTTCAACATTGAAAGTTCCCACACCAATATCGTTTTTTCCAATTGGATTACTAGCGAACGCAACTTCTGTAATATGGCTATCTTCAAGTAAGCTATTCCGGAGCTCATCGCCTTTATTACGGGTTGATTCGTTGTCCAGATGAAAAACCATGACCTGATTTTTGTCAAAGCCTAGATTTTTTGTCGTCATAAAATCCAATTGCAGAAACATGACTATAGTGGATACAATAAGCAATACCGCAATTACAAATTGAAAAACCACGAGTGATTTTCTCAATAGATGTTGGTATCCATGTGTTCCGATCTGATTTTTTAGAGAAGGAATAGTTTTGAGTCCGGATAATACTAATGCGGGATATATACCGGTTGTTAACACTAAAAATACCATAAACGGCAATACAAAAAGTAGCGATTTTTCCGTTCCAAAATGCCACAGATCCAATTGCTTGCCGATCATCTGGTTCAACCAAGGAAGAAATACCGATGCCATCAATATACTTAGCAATGTTGCAAACAAAATAATCAATGATGTCTCGACAAGAAACTGTTTGGTCAGATTTAATACGCTGGACCCGATCACTTTCCTAACGGCAACTTCTTTCATTCTTATCGAAGCTTGGGCAGTCGTGATATTAATGTAATTTACGATAGCGATCAACAGTACGAGTACACCCACAATAGAAAAGATGTAAATATATTTGATATTACTATTGCTGCCAAGCTCATAGCTTAGGTTAGAATGTAGATGGATATCGTTGATAGGCTGTAATTCGATTTTATAATCAAAATCGAGATCGCGCCCATGGATATATTTTTTTACGATGTTGGGGAGTTTTTCTTGAAGCTGCGGCAAGTAAGACTGATCTTTCAGCACTATGTAGGTATAGAGATAAAGTTGATTCCAGTCCGGATTGAAATCTTTTGAAAAAGAACGGATGGCTCTGAATGTGAAATGGGTATTTTGGGGTACATTTTGGATAATCCCTGTAACGAGGGTTGGCTCTGATTTATTAAAGTAAAGTGTTTTGTTGAGTGCTGTTTCCGCGGATCCAAATAATTGTATAGCTAAGTCTTCTGTCAATACAATAGATTGAGGGGTGTTCAATGCTGTTGCAGGATTACCAGCAAGAAAGTTATAATCAAAGATATTGAAAAAATTCCTGTCAGCCATCAATATTTCATTCACTTTTGTTTGTTGACTGCCGATCGTGATGATACCGCCGCCCTCAACATCGAATCGGGTAGCCTCTTTTACGCCGGGAAATTCATCCTTAATGACATTAGCCAGAGGTCCTGCTGTTCCCGTTATATCAAAAGAACCTCCATCCCATTTCCCATGGGACACGACCCGATATATACGATCTGCTTGCGTAAAGTACCGGTCATAACTCAATTCATCATTTACAAATAAGAGGATAATCCAGCACGCGGCCAAACCTAATGAAAGCCCTAGTATATTGATCAACGAGAAGATCTTGTTTCTGATCAATTTTCGCCAACCCACTTTTAAATAATTATACATGATACCCTAAGTTTAATATTAAAAAATCAGCGCATATTATTTTATTTAATGCAACATATTTAAGATCAATTAGTTTTAAAGGCGACAATAGTTTTGCCTGAATTAAAATCTGTTGATATTCAGGGTTTTAATTTTTTTAAATAGTTTGGTACTGTTCGGTTTTGAACAATATTGTTCGCTTGCGGACGGAGAATGATCGAATAAACTTTTCTGTCATTGCTGAAGCTTCCAGTATTAAGAGTAAGTTGTTAGATTACAAGTTAATTATAGTGTATGGGGTGGGCTGAAAAGAAAATTTTAAAATACCAATGAAATACGTCCTATGATCTTTGAAATAGCGGGCGATTTAGAAAAAATGGATTTTAAATTATATGATATTTAATATACTGTACGTATGTGGACAATATCACTATAAACTGTTCGCATCCGTACATTTCCTTCTTTTGAAAAAAATGCTAGGTAGGCTTTATGGTAGCATAAGGGGCATAATTGAACTGCATGGACAACTGGTATAGTATTTGGCACGCTGCTGTAAAATGGATAATGAGTTCTTTATTTATGCTGACTTTCACCTTTCAATTTCCGCCATCCACCGACTTTTGTTGGGTGTTGGTCTAAATCCGTTGGTCAAAAGGCATATTGAACTGTAGTTTTGAGTCAACAAATAAGAAAATACAAAAACACAATAAAATAAAAGATATTATGAAAACGCTAGTAAAAACAATTGCAGCAGCAGCCCTAATCGCAGTATCCACATTTGCTATGGCAACTGAAGGACCCGGCTCAAAAACAGCAAAAACAAATGTTAACCTGTCAACAGCAGATTTCGCCTTAACGCATTATGTTGCAGTAACGACTGAAGGAGAATCAGCAGGTGTAGAGCAGCTATTTGCTGAAGATTTCAGCCAAAAGATTCAAGCTACCGGTTTAAAAAGCAATAGCCGTGGAGAAGTAGTTAAATCCTTGAAAAAACAAAAAGGGGAGAAGCTAAACTGTACAGTAAGTACTGACATCCTTGAAGAGTCTCCCGATTATATGGTTGCAAGGGTGACTTTGAAATTTGAAGATTTTACCAAGACTGACCTGGTGACTTTGGTACGTGACGGTAAAGAATGGAAAGTTTCCAAATCTATCAATTCGTATAAATAAGAGCCATTTCAAATAAGTATATATTGTAGAGCCACATGGAGAGATGTGGCTTTTTTTTGCAGTGTGCGCATGCGGACAATCTATTCTGAAACTGTTCGTATGCGCACATTTCCTTTTTTGAAGGAGAACTTAAAAATGCCGTTAATGGAGTTCTGACGCATAAATATGCTTCTTGGGCCCACTGGTATAGTATTTGGCACAGGGCAGCTAACATAGTTCTTATATTCTTTATCTACGCATGAATATGGAAACTCTCCGTGGTAGCAAATGAAATTTACCTTTTCATTTCTGCTATTCACCGGTGTTCGGTCTCCGTTGGTCTAAAGTCCGTAGGCTAGCAGCCTATTGAACCGTAGTTTTGGACCAACCGGTAGGGATATATAAAATAATACAACAGAACAAAAGATATTATGAAAGTATTTGTAAAAACATTCACAGCAGCAGCTTTAATTTCCTTAGCATCATTGGCTATGGCAACTGAAAGATCAGCATCAAACCCAGACAATGTTAGCGTTAACCTGTCTACAGCAGACTTCGCTTTGCAGCATTATGTTGCGGTAATGACAACCGGAGAATCTGCAGGCCTGGAGCAGTTATTTGCCCCAGATTTCAATCAGAAGATCCAGGCTTCCACTACGCTGAGCTATGGACGCCGGGCAGTAATTGAATCTTTGAAAAAACAGCAAGGAGAAATTATGAACTGTAAAACCAGTATCAAAATCGTAGAAAAATCTGCAGCTTATATGATTGCAAAAATTGTATTAAAATTTGACAGTTTTAGTATGACTGACCTAGTAACATTGGTTTATGACAATGGTATCTGGCAGGTGTCCAAGTCAATCCATTCCTATCAATAGGAGCCGTTCCTCACCACTACATAAGTTATAAAGCCACATTCAGCGATGTGGCTTTTTTGTTATTCCTCAGTAGCGGAGCTTTTGATTTCTCTTCTTGGCTCCATTATTGTGTCAACTCATTTGCCGATAGTGCAGCGTAATAGGGTGTTTTATTCTAAATCGTGGAAACGAAAAAGTTATAAGGTGTAAATTACCTTTTTGTGCCCGTTTTTTTCTGACGATTTACTTAATGTGGTGGGAATTCTTTAGTTTTGGCTATACGAATTAGGTGAAAATTACACTATTGCCTCCTCGGCAAAGAAACGTTTGGAAAACTCAAAAAATACGGACGAACAATGATATTGAAAGAAAGAATCGGCCACAACTACCTGAAATACCTGTTTACGGGGACGCTTTCGGCCTTGCTGGCGACAGGATATGCGCAGGAAGTTCAAAAACAGCAGAAGGATAAGAAAGAACAGCAAGATAAGAAAGAGCAGCAACATCTTGAGCAGGGAAGCAGGGGACAGGTTCAGACCATGGATTCCATCGATGTCGTACGTGACTACCGGCCCATGCTGGCCGATGCCGTCAAGGTACGCCGAAGCCCCGATATGCAGCGTATCAACCGCGATGCTATTGAGACTGAGTTGCGTCAGATCGCCACTACCACCTTTTTGGCACAGCAAAAATATAAGCAAGCGTATTATCATGAATTGATGAAACGCCATTCGGACGCTTTGCAAAGTAATATCGATAATTACCGAATCGGCTATCTAGCCTATGGAGCCGGTGAGTACAAAAGGGCGAGTGGTATGTTGGAGGCGATTAAACCTTCGGACGCCTTTTATCAGGGAGCGGTCATGACGTTGGCACATATCGCCCTGGAAACCGGCGATAAGCAAGCCGCACGTAATGCCTTTGTCAAAGCGATGAAACTGGATCTGGACCGGCAAGTGAAAGCTGACGCATTATTTAACTATGCTAAAGTCCTACTCGCCATGGACTCCACCCAAGCTGCGCAAAAGGTCCTGGAGAAATATATCGCCCAGGAAGTGAAACCTATCGATCCGGGTGTAAAAAGACAGGAGAGTCCGGAAACACTATCGGCTGAAATCCTGCGGGGGACAACCAACTTCCATGCTGGAGTCAGCATGTTAGAATCGCTAAAGGAGCGAGGCCGAGAAGTCGATGCGATTTATCAGAAGGTAACTTACTACCGCGGGCTTGAGTTTTACAACGAGCGCGCTTTCGAAAATAGCATATCCATGTTTATGCGATCGGAAAAGTTTCCGATCAATGCAGAAATGGCAGCTCTTGCCACCTACTGGAAAGCGGAGGCGATGTATGAAGTGCGCAAATTCGGAGAAGCGGTAGAAAACTTTTCCCGGTTCCTGAGTTTGCCTGCCGCACGGAACAGCGACGTGTATAATTATGCCAATTATGGCTTAGCTTATGCGGCTTATCGAAATAACCGTTTTGAACTGGCAGCTGATTATTTTGAACGCTTTCTGGCAGAAGGGGGAAGTACGGTGGATCAAAATATACGGTACGATGTCATCGCACGTCTGGGCGATTCGTACCTGTGCTTGCGCAACTACAGCCGGGCAAACAAATACTATGATCAGCTGATCAATGGCAAGGCTCCCAATCAGGATTATGCCTTCTTCCAGCGCGGTGTGATCTTTGGTTTGCAGGGCGACAATGAAACCAAGCTCAGTACCCTGCGATCCGTTCTGAAACAATTTCCATCTTCGAACTATGCTGATGACGCAGCCTTTGAAATTCCCTACACCTATTTCACAATGGGGGATTATGATAATGCACTCAAAGGGCTGCAAGGGATGATCGAAAAGTATCCCCGTAGCAGTTATATTCCACGTGCTTTAATGACCATAGGGCTTGTGCAGTACAACAACGATGAGCCCGAAGCCGCAAAGGCTACTTTCCAGACGGTCGTGGAGAAATATGCTAGAACCGCTGAGGCCGAGCAGGCAATGCGTTTTATCGAAAACATCTACCTCGATCAGGGGGATGCTTCGAGCTATATTCGTTATGCAGTCGAAACCAATGTCGGCAATCTGAGTCCTGCGGAGCAGGATGACATGGCTTTCCAGGCAGCCTATTCCCTGTTTGCCCGGGGGGAATACGCAGCGGCGGCGGAGGCAATCAATGCCTATTTTGACAAGTTCCCGAAGCCCAAGCAGGAAAAATTTGCTCGTTACATCCGTGGGGTGAGTTCGTACCGTACGGGGCATCCTCAGGAAGCACTGCATGATCTGAATATTATACTAAATGACTGGACAAGCAAATATTCTGAAAATACCCTGCTGACGGTGGCAGCCTTGTATCTGGACCTCAAAGAATACAATGAGGCTATTGTACACCTCAAAAAATTAGAGCTCAATGAAGAATATAAAAAGAACTATGGCTACGCAGTAACGAACCTGATGGTGTGTTATTTTGAACTTGGCGATATGGAACAGATGGCCAAGTACGCGAGCCTGATCAAGAATTATAACGGAGCAACTGAAGAAGAAATTGCTAAGGCACATTTGTATAGTGGAAAAGCTTTATTGAAAGAAAAGAATGTAGCATCCGCTATGAAAGAGTTCAATCTGGCTGCGCTGAAGAGCCAATCGGCGGTAGGTGCAGAGGCCCGGTACCGCGTGGCGTTATTGCAGTATGAGAACAAAGAGTATGATAAAGCGCTGGAAACGGCCTTTGATGTGATCAACAACAGGCAGAAACAAGAATACTGGGTCGCCAAGAGTTTTATTTTACTGGCAGATGCCTATGCGCGCAAAGGCAATACGTTCCAGGCAAAGAGTACATTGAAAAGTGTGATTGATAATTATGACAAAAACGATGATATCGTTCCGTCAGCAAAGGAGCGCTTACAGAAATTGAAGTAACAGCTCGGAAGATCTGCCAGTACATAAGCATTGATGAAGCTTTTCAATGCGACCAAATAAAGACACTGTGGAGAACCTACCGTGGTAAGAGCCCGACAACAGTCGGGCTTTTTTCGTCTCCTCAAGGAAATGATTTCCATGACTTCAGCTGGTTTACGACGATTATACCCAATTTTTGTACAAAAACGAACCATTTCTGAACAAATCAATACCATAGCGGAAACCTGCTGTTGCTATTTTTGTGTCGTACTCCAATAAATCAATTTGATTTAAACAATACCAATACACTATAGGTGTTGATGAAAGGGGAATACAATAACCAATGGGCAATAGACTTAAAAATATGTTCAGAAACGAGATGATAAACAGACAGATAATATCAAATAGCTTAATAAAAAGTGTTTTTATCCTCCTATTTTGCATTTCCGCGTCGCTTGGCTTTTCTCAAAAAAATAAAGGTCAAGGCGATTCCGGCAACTCAGGGTATATCTTACTGAAGCCAAAATACGATGGTCATTCAGTCTTGCGCAACCCTTTAAATGGTTGGGTAATGTATGCGCCCAGGAATGCAGATGATACGTATTGGGATATCGAATATTTTGTGCCGGCATTGGGTAAAAAGGTCAAGGTCATCGATTATGCGTCGGCATGTTATTTACGTACCAGCTGGTCTTCTCTGAATCCCAGTGATGGTGTTTATGCCTGGGATGATCCAAATTCTAAAATAGGAAAGCTCATTAAAGGTGCGCAAAAGAGAGGGTTGCCCATCGCGCTACGTATTGTGGTGGACGGTCGCGACCAAGGTCAAAATACACCCAAATTTGTGTTTGACCTTGGAGCCAAATATTACCTGGAAAATGAAAACCATCCCGATAGACAAACACCTTATCCTCAGGATACGGTATTTAGAAAATACTATACCAAATTTATCACAGCTTTGGCCAAGGAATTTAATGATCCTGAAAAGACCTCTTTTATCGATGCCTATGGTTTGGGAAAATGGGGCGAAGCACATTATGTTGTCTATGAAGATCCAAAAGTGGCAACGTCCGAAAGTACCGAAAAGATAAAGGCAGAAACCTTGGATTGGGTAGCCAGTTTGTATGCTAACACATTTACCAAGGTACCTCTGGTTATTAATTACCATCATTTGGTTGGGCATCCCGAAAGTTGGGGAGCTGTGAACCCAAACAGTGAACGCTTATTGGATAAAGCTATTGATAAAGGTTATAGTCTGCGCCAAGATGCTTTTGGTATGACCGGCTATTACCAGGACTGGGAAAAGAATTTTGCCAAGAAATGGAATTTTAAACGCCCTATTATTATGGAGGGCGGTTGGATTATCGCCCCAGGTAAACACCGTTATTGGACAGACCCGAGCGGGAAATATAGGGAAGGGCACGATGAGGATGTCAGGAAAGGAGAGTTCGACCTGTCGGCCGAGGCCCATGTCAATATGATGGATTTTAGAGCAGGTGGAGAAACTGAATCCTGGTTTAAGTCTTTTGATCTGGTTCAAAGGTTTAATACGGAAGGGGGCTACCGCGTATATCCAGACCAAATCAGCTTGCCTCAAGAAATTAAGCCGGGCAAGGTTGCGCTAATTTCTCATCGTTGGCAAAATAGGGGTTGGGGCTATTTACCCAATAATATCCCACAGTGGAATTATAAATATAAAGTAGCTTTTGCATTGTTGGATGCCGAAGGGAGTGTCAAAAAGATTTTTGTAGATCACCAAAGCGAACCGTCTGCCTGGTTGAAAGGTACTGCTGCGAGTTATAAACTAAATGCAAAAATAGATTTACCTGTAGGAATTTACAGCTGGGCAGTAGCTATTGTTGATATGACAAAGAAAAATAAGCCAGCAATTCAACTTGCCCTTGACGGAGATTTAACGGCTCAAGGCTGGACAAAGCTGTCAGCATTGCAGGTAAAATAGCAAATTTTATTAAGAACTAACACCTATTATGATAAAACAAATCAATCTCTCTTTAATATTGTCCCTGCTTTTTAGTCTGACAGCCTTTAACCTTATCGCACAGCAAAATATGACTAATGTATATGGTAGGCGCATACAATCATTAAATGGAAAATGGGATGCCATTGTAGACTTATACGACCAGGGCAGAAAAAATAAAATCTACCTGAATAAAAAACCGGAAAACAAGACCGATTTTTATGAATATGCTTTCGAAAATGGCCTTCGTTTAAACGTGCCCTCGGATTGGAACAGCCAGATGCCCGAACTTAAATACTATGAAGGTACCATTTGGTATGGACGTAAGTTTGGTGCAGTCAAAGCAAGTGAGGATAGGCTGTTCTTACATTTTGGAGCTGTAAGCTACCGTTGTCGGATTTACCTGAACGGACAAGAAATCGCACAACACGAAGGTGGTTTCACCCCTTTTCAGATTGAAATAACGGATGCTGTTAAAGAAAACGATAATTTTTTGGCTGTTGAGGTCAACAATACCCGACGGGTAGATGCTATTCCGGCGATGGCCTTCGATTGGTGGAACTATGGTGGCATCACTCGCGATGTTTTTTTGGTAAGCACTCCAAAGATTTTTATCGACGATTATTTTGTTCAGTTAGACAAAATCAAAGCAGATAAAATCAACGCCCATGTAAAGCTTTCGGATAAGTTGGCCAATTCCTCCATTACCATCGAAATACCGGAACTACGACTAAAACAAACGCTTAAAACGAATGCTCAGGGAGAGGTGAAAACTTCATTCATATCAAAGGAAATTAAACGTTGGTCGCCTGCTGCACCTACACTGTATAAGGTGAAGATTTCAACGCAAGATGATCAAATAGAGGAGGAAATAGGTTTTCGCAATATTTGGGTTAAGGGGGAAGATATCTTTCTGAACGGCGAAGCTATTTTTCTCAAGTCCATTTCATTTCATGAGGAAATACCTCAACGCAAAGGTCGTGCTTTTTCACAGGCAGATGCGGTGGTGCTGCTTTCGGAAGCTAAAGCTTTGGGCTGTAATATGATTCGCTTGGCACATTATCCACAAAATGAATATATCGTGAGAATGGCCGAAAAAATGGGTTTCTTGTTGTGGGAAGAGATTCCTATATGGCAGGGTATTGATTTTGAAAATGAATCGACCAAAGAGAAAGCGGGCAAAATGACGCGTGAAATGGTCGTTCGTGACAAAAATCGTTGCGCGCTCGCCTTTTGGGGGGTAGCCAATGAGACCCAGCCGTCCGAACCCAGAAATGCTTTTATCAGACATTTGATTGCAACATGTAGAGCCATTGACACTAGCCGGCTTATAATCGCTGCTTTTGATCTGGTTCGTTTCAATATGGAGAAACAGACCTTTGTCATGGACGATCCTTTTACTAAAGAATTGGACGTCGTAGCTGTCAACAAATATTTAGGCTGGTACAACTCCTGGCCAGTTTCTCCTGATAAAGCCGTATGGGATGTGGCAAAAGGCCAGCCTTTAATTATTTCTGAATTTGGAGGCGAGGCCTTGTATGGCAAAACGGGCGAAAAGGATGTTGCCAGTTCATGGAGTGAAGATTACCAAGAGACTTTGTATAAAAACAACCTGGAAATGTTTAAGCATATCCCAAACCTGCGCGGAACTTCACCCTGGGTACTATTTGATTTCCGTTCGCCATTCCGTTTTCATCCGACGAACCAAGATGGCTGGAACCGCAAAGGATTGATCTCAGACCAAGGCTACCGAAAGAAAGCCTGGTTTCTGATGAAGCATTATTATGATAATAAATAAGACCTCAATTCTGACGCTGAGCTTAAAGAAGATTTCACAACGACAATAGATATTTGTCGTTACACGCAAAAATAACTTACTGAATAGAATAAAAGTATATAAAAATCGAAATACGAAATGGACGAATACAAGATCAGTATATACAAATACGTTAAAATGATATGCTTACTGGGGCTTTTAGTACAAGCAACCTTGTTAAAAGCGCAAGATGTCATCGATTTATCGGGTACTTGGGGCTTCCAGACCGATGTGATGGATTTTCGCAGAGGGTCGCTGTCCCCCCGCTACAATCACGTTTTACAAGGGACAATTAAACTCCCGGCTATTACCGATGATTATCAGATAGGGTATCAAAATCCCTATAAATATATTGACCGTCTGACCCGAAAATACGAATACATGGGGCCGGCATGGTACCAGCGTGATATCGAAATACCCGCCGACTGGAAGGGCAAAAAAATATTTCTATATTTTGAACGTACTCACTGGTTAAGTTCAATTTTTGTGGATACCAAAGAAGTTAGCAGCATCGATTATGTGAGCGTACCCCACAACCACGACCTGAGTTCATTTGTAAAGCCCGGAAAAACACACCGTATTACCATATGTATCGATAATCGGTTTCAGTACAACACGCACAAATGGAACCATGCACATACCGAATTTACGCAGATTAACTGGAACGGTATTTTGGGAAACATGAAACTGATGGCCATCGATCCAGTTTATGTAGAAGACCTTCAGGTATATCCAAATATCACAGATCAGTCCATAAAAGTAAAATTGCGAGTAAACAATGCGACAAAAAAACAGGTAAAGGGCAAGGTTTCTTTTGCTATCGCCGGAACAAAATACAGCCTTAAACATGAAGTTGCATTGGTAAGTAGCGATTCGGTGACTTTTGTAGAGGCCAACATTCCGTTAGGGAAACACATTAAACTATGGGATGAGTTTAACCCAAATCTCTATCGGATTAGCTGCCAGCTGAATACTTCCGACGGTAAAAATAGCTATCAGCATGAAAAATCGACCACCTTTGGTATGCGTGAAGTAAAACAAGGAAAAAATCATGTGCTGCTCAATAACCACCCTATCCATTTAAGAGGCAATGTCGAAAATGCGGTGTTTCCGAAAACGGGGCATGCTCCGCTTGATGATGCCTCATGGGAACGTATTATGATGCTGATGAAGGACTACGGCATGAACCATTTACGTTTCCATTCCTGGTGTCCGCCTGCGGCGGCCTTTCGTATGGCAGACAAACATGGAATATATTTTGAGGTGGAAATGCCTATGTGGGGCAAAGATGCCGAACCCGACGAAGCCAGATATAACTTCTTCCGCCGGGAAATTAAAGCTATTTTAAAAGAATACGGCAACCATCCTTCCTTTGTTCTGTACTGCAACGGCAATGAAATTACTGGCAACTTCGACTTTATCGAGGAATTGACCGCAGAAGGCAGAAAAGCTGATCCCCGCCATTTGTATAGCGGTTCTACGGCACGAACACGGGTTAAATCAGATCAATATTACGTGTCCCAGCAAACCAACAAAGGGCCGGTAAAGGTTTACGAAGGTCTGCCGGGTACCGATTGGGACAAGAATGTGGAATCTGATGTCGATGTACCTGTTATATCGCACGAGTCGGGACAACGTTGTATCTATCCAAATTTTGATGAGATAAAGAAATATGCCAACAGCCCCGTAGAAGCACGCAATTTCGAGGTATTTCGAGACCTGTTGCAAAAAAATGGCATGCTGGATCAGGCAAAGGATTTCTTTAGGGCATCCGGAGCACTGACCGTCCTCGAATACAAAGCGGTGATCGAAGCCTTATTGCGCTCGGGTAAATCGGCGGGCTTCCAGCTCTTGTCGATGAATGACTTTCCGGGACAAGGCTATGCCCCTGTAGGAATTTTCGATCCTTTTTGGGATTCGAAAGGATTGGTGACTGCCGAAAAATTTAGGGAGTTTTGCGCGCCAACTGTCGCCTTATTGCGTTACGATAAAAGTAGTTACTTCAACACCGAAACATTTAAAGGCAAAGCTGAGGTCTATAATTTCAGCAATTCCACACTTGAAAACGCCAAAATTAAATGGTGGTTGAGCGATACCGCAGGCAACGTATTGAAAAAGGGAACGTTGAAAAAGCAAACTATTGCCAATGAAAATGTATCTTCGGTAGGTGAATTCGCGATTCCTCTAAAAAACATCAGTAGCCAAAAGGTTACGGTTCATCTCGCGGTAAATGATACGATTAAAAATAGTTGGGACATCTGGGTATATCCCAAACATCAAGATCTGATGCAGTCTACAGATAACGTGTTGTATACTGAAGTGTACGATGATGCTGCAAAAAGGCAGTTGGCTCAGGGGAAAACTGTGGTTCTTTATCCGTCTCCAGACCATGTAAAAGGTCGGAAATCACTATTTCATAATCATTTTTGGAACCCCATCATGTTTGCTTGGGCACCGATGACGATCGGCAATCTGGTCCATCATGAACAGGCCATGTTTAAGGATTTCCTTACTTCATACCATACCGATTGGCAATGGTGGGATATCCTGAACCATGCAAAAGTAATCGAAATGCAAAATGCACCACAACAACTGCGTCCATTTATACAGGTCATTGACAGTTACGACAACAACCAAAAATTAGGTATCGGTTTCGAAGCTAAACTGAACGGCGGGAAACTGCTGGTATTGGCATTGGATACCAAAACTGATATGGATAACCGGCCGGCCACCCAACAATTGTTGTACAGTATGGATAACTATGTTAAAAGTGCTAAATTCTCACCACAAGTGGCCGTGGATGAGAACTTTATTCAATCATTTTTAACAAAATAAGAAAGGTTTAAACGATGTTAAAAACAGTTGTATTTCCGATGATGACGTTTCTTTTAGGTTCAACCCTAATGGCACAGGAAATTAGGATAGAACGGAAAGCCCCTGTATCGCAGGTTTATAAAGAGGCTGTCGAGGCCGAAAGTATATTATCTTTTAACGATTTGAACGTCGAATTTGGCTATGTGCTTTATCAGACCGAGATAAATACCCATGCCGAAAATGAAGAACTGGAATTGGAAAACGTGCGTGACTATGCCGTGGTCTATGTGGACGGTAAGTTACAGGGCACCTTGATTGATCAGCGTAAAAAGTTAACCATCAAAGCAGATCCGGGCACGCATATACTCCAGCTATATGTAGAGAATATAGGGCGAATAACCTATGGGCCAGAAATTACAGATAATTCGAAAGGGCTGTTTGGTACAATTACTTTAGCTGGAAACGACCTCCGAAATTGGAAAATGATTCCCTTGAATGTGCGCAATTACCCACTGAAGGATCTCGCTTTTGAACGAAGAGCATCCGAGAGCTCCCCTGGTTTTTATCAAAGTAAATTCGAACACAATCCGTCAGAAAACAGTTATCTCAATATAACAGGTTGGGGTATGGGAGAAGTCTGGCTAAATCAAAAATATTTGGGGTCTTACTGGGAAGAAGAAAAACAACAGTCGATATTAATCCCTTCGGAGTATTTGATATCCGGTCAAAATGAGCTCGTGATCTTCGAACTCAAAAACAATCAGCAAAAGAAGATAAGTTTGTCCCCAACGCCTGTTTTTAAGTAAATTGCTACTGTTGGCTTCGGATGGGTCTGACATGCTTAAAAGAGCTTATTCAGAAATTTCGACGCAGCTCTTTACATAATAAAATGAGAATCGTAGTTTAATGGAATACTTGTCAGAAAAATATAGCTGGGCATTTTAATGGTATCTGGTATCCAGAAATCTTTGATTAAAATTTAAATAGCATTAGTAGCATCGTTCAATGAATAAATACAGTTTGATCATATGTTTCATTGTTTTTTTTGGAGAATCTGTTCTCGGTATTGATCTTTCGAGGTACAGGTTTCATCTGATGCCCGAAACGTCATATTACGGTGGTATACAAAGCATCGCAAAAGATAGTTTAGGGCGTATCTGGTACACGGGGCCTGATGCACTGTTCATGTACGATGGCAACAGCTTTTATCAGTTAAACGATATTATTTCTGTACAGAAACCAACGCAGAAATGGGGCTATGGTTCGTTAATCCGGGATAAAAAAGGAAATCTATTTTTAGCCTCCGGGCGAGGACTATTAAAATTCGATTACGAACTGTTTTCTTTTCAGGGGGTGGTTCCCGGAATGATCCGTTCAATTTGTGCACATAACGATGGACAGATTTACATGCTGTCGGACAAGAGTATACTCCGCTATAATCCAGAAAATGAACATATAGAACGCTTTTTATTGCCCAAAAACAAGTCTTTTCAAAATATATTGAGTGCCAAAGACCAGGTGTTTTTAACCCAGGGTGCAATCTTGTACAAGGTAGAAATGGCAAAAAAAAGCCTGGTCCCCTTTGCGGATTTTAGCGGTACGGCAAATCAGGTGAATGATGTGGTTGCATACCGTGGGTTATATTACTTTTTAACACAGCGGGGAGGAATTCATGTCACAGATCTGACGGGCGCGTTAAAACAGAAAATTTCGGTAAGCATAGCGGGAAATTCATCCGTTTTAACAAAAAAAATGTATGTAGACCAAACCGGGGTGATCTGGGTGGCTACCCAAGCCGGATTATTTCTTTATGATCCCGCCAGCGAAAGTAGCAGCGTCTTGCAGATGAACCTGAATGATGTTTATTCACTGCCCAATAACTCGATATGGACAATTTATGCAGATCCGGACCAAGGTGTTTGGATAGGCACCTATGGTGGTAAAATAGCTTATTGCTCGTTTTACGATTCTAGGGTGCGTTACTTTAAGCCCAGCCCGGGAGGCCTAAATCACCCTATTGTCAGTAGTTTTCAGGAAGATCATATGGGAAATATATGGATTGGCACGGAGGGGGGAAGCCTGAATTACTGGAATAGAAAAAAAGATCAGTTTATCCGTCCCGAACAATCGCAGGGTAGTCCGTCAGGACCTAATATGATTAAACGCCTTAAATTTGACGGAGCAAGCAAGAGCCTGCTGATTTCTGCCTACAACGGTGGTATTGGCAGCTATGATGTGGACAACCAACGTTTCAGCAGTTTCAATTTCCGCTCTCCGGAAAGTCAGCAGCCGCTAACCGTTTATGATTTTGTAAACGATAAGGAAGGTACCTGGTGGATGACAGATCCCGATAAATCTTTTTTATATCGAAAAAAATCGCTAGGCCATTTAGAAATGGTAAGCGTCAATGATGTCAGAGGCAAAAAATTAAATATCGAAGTTGAAGCGTTATATATGAATAACCAAAATCAGCTCTGTTTAATTAGCCATCAAGGATTTTTTATTGTAAATCCCCATACGTTAAATGTGTTGAAGCACTACATGGTCAAAGATGCTTCCTATTCTGCAAATTACCTATGCTGCTATACTGTGACTTCAGATGGCGAAGTATGGTTAGGAACCTTGGGGAAAGGAGTAAACGTGCTCAAAAAAGACGGAACATACATCAATTATAGTCTAAGTAACGGATTTCCAGCAAAAATGGTATTTGGCATATTAGAAGATGACGCTACCAAAAACGTCTGGTTAAGTACAAGTGATGGTCTTTTTTGTTTCAATAGGAAATTCAGGAAATTTGAGAAAGCCAGATTCTATCAGGAAAATAACATTGGTTCATTTTATATTCATGCCGCTTACAAAACTTCCAAGGGCGAAATGCTGTTTGGTGGCACCAATGGGTTTTTACTTTTCGATCCCGCATACCTCAATAAAAATCCGCAAAAACCAAAGGTTTTTTTTACAGGATTTCTGGTCAACAATAAACTTGTGAAACCAGAGGACGGTTCATCAATTTTAACGAAAGACATTGGTAGCCTTTCCAATCAAAAAGTAGATAAGATTAGGCTATCCAGTAACCAGTCCAATGTCGAAATTAAGTTTTCGGCAAATAGTTATCTATCCGCAGATAAGAACCAGTTTGCTTACCGGATGCTGGGGCTCGGCGAAGACTGGCAAATTAGTCATGCCAACCAGAAATCCGTACAGTTTCTTAATCTTCCGGGCGGAGATTATACCTTCGAAATCAAGGCTTCCAACAATGACGGACAGTGGGGCGATCAAATATCGCGATTGTACATTCACGTAGATCCACCATTTTTCTTGTCTTGGTGGGCCTATTGTTTCTATGCGGCTCTTGTGTTTGCCTTGCTCTTTTTTATTATGCGATATTATAGCGATAAAAGAGTGTTTAAAGAGCGTTTGGCGCTCGAGCGCTTAAAAGAAAAGAATATGCAAGCGCTGAACCAGGCGCGCACCGACTTCTTTACCAATATCTCGCACGATTTAAAAACACCGCTGACCTTGGTGTTACAGCCGCTTAAACAACTCAAAGAAACTATTGTAGCCAATGATACTGCTTTGGTTTATATGGATTTAATAGAGCGGAATGTATTCAGGATACAACGGATGATTAGCCAATTGCTGCGCTTTCGCGAAATCGAAAGCCAAAAAATTACGCTCAATCCGCAAATTGGCGATTTTATCAATTTTGTAAGAGATATATTTAGCCTATTTGAGCTCTATGCCAATAAAAAAGGCGTTGAAACCAATATTTCCGCGTATAAGGACAATTTATATGTCGCTTTTGATTACGATATTATCGAGAAAATATTGACTAATTTGTTCTCTAATGCCTTAAAATATACACCTGATAATGGATATGTGGGTGTACGTATATATTCTGCTACGGGGGAAGAAAAGGAACGGTTTTCATCCTTAAACCCGACGGATATCGAATATATCTCCATCGAAGTTTTAAATACAGGTGATTGTTTTTCGGAAGAGCAGATCGCGACGCTTTATACTTCTTTCAATCGCTTATCGTCTCACCGGCCAACTTTTGAAGAAAGTTCAGGACTTGGGCTTGCCATTGTAAAAGAACTGGTGGATGTGTTGGATGGCAAAATATGGATGGTCAATAAGGCCGATAAAATTTCTTTTACCATTTCCTTACCTTTAAAAAAGCAGGCCAGTTCAGGAGATATGCAGTCTAACGTATATGATTATACCGTTTCTGAAATTGATGAAATCATCACACAGGATACTACAGCCCCCGAAAGCGGATCTATCTCTATCAAAAAAACAGATAATATCCTGCTGATTGAAGATGACCAGCAGCTTCGTGTCTATCTGGAACAGCGCCTGGCCGAAAAATATAATGTATATACTGCAAGTGATGGTGAAGAAGGTTTAATAAAAGCTGAAAAAATTTATCCGCAACTTATTATTACCGATTTGATTATGCCAAATCGCAACGGTCTGGAAGTTTGTCGTAGCCTTAGACAAAATTTTAAGACTAGCCATATTCCTATTATCGTGATTTCAGGTACCGGAGATGACAATCAGAATAAAATAAAGGCATTGGAATATGGGGCAAATGTGTTTATTGATAAACCCTTTCATGTTGACTATCTGTTGCAACAAACTGAAACCATTCTAAGAAATCAGCAGGAACTGAAAGAAAAGTACAGCAAACATATTCAGGTGGATCCCTCCAATGTTACCGTCACTTCCATGGACGAGGAGCTACTGATCAAAGCCATTCAGGTCATTGAAGAAAACATTGACAATGCCAGTTATTCCGTAGAAGATTTTGTGGCTGATATGAATGTGGGCAGAACTATTCTCTATCAAAAAATACATGATATCGTAGGGATGTCAATCAAGGAATTTATCTTGAATATGCGTCTGAAAAGAAGTGCTTATCTGTTGGAGAAATCGGACTTGACGGTAGCGGAAGTAGCTTATCAGACTGGGTTTAACAACGCCAAATACTTTAGTGTCTGTTTCAAAAAACAGTTTGAACTAAGTCCTTCGGAGTTTAAGAAAAAGGTTTCCAGCGAAAGAAATAAGAAAAATAGACCATAATTGACCGATAAAGCCTTTTAGACTAGGTAAAGGCGATACTATATTTTTAAAATCCTAACGATGATGAAAATGATAATTTTTAGAAAAGCACTTCTGCTCACCTATTTTATTTGCTTGTGTAACATAATTTATCTAACAGCAGCAGTCACCCAGAAGGTCGATGAGACTTCTATCAGCCCCAATAAATACAGCACTGGTTCCCAGTCAGAGCGGATACAAAAAGCCATAAATGAGGCAAAAAATACGACTGGAAAAGTAGTCATCCCTAAATATGATGCGGTAGCGAAAAAAAGTGTCTGGCTCATTGATCAGGCTATTTTGCTTCCCAGCGATTTTGAACTTGAATTGAATAACTGCACCATTAAGCTATCGGATAAATGCCGGGATAATTTTATTCGTTCGGCAAATGCCGGACTGAAAATCAAAGACATAACTCCCTCAAAGAATATCAGGATTATTGGAAAAGGAAATGTCCTTTTAGAAGGAGCTGATCATCCCAGAGCCACGGGTGACCATAATAAAACCTTGTCCCTCAATCCCAGCGGATTTGGACAATCTTATGGTACCGATGCAGGCAAACCTGGAGTGAACCAAAGAGGCGGATGGCGAAACCACGCCATCATATTAGCGCATACTGATGTATTTGAGGTTAGCGGCATTACATTAAAAGATTATCATGGACATGGACTGGTATTGGAACGCTGTACAAACGGAAAGGTCAGCGATATTACTTTTAATGTGAGGCAGGCCGTAACTGTTGATGGGACAGACAAACAGATCCTAAACCAAGACGGCATGGGTATACGTTTTGGCTGTAAAAATATTCTTATTGCGAATTGCAGAGGTAAAAGTGGTGACGACTTTATTAATATAGGGTTGACAGATACTGGAGTGGGAGCAGGAGAAGAAAATGTAAATGTGGTCAGTGGCTCGATATATAGGGGCGAAATCGACAACATTTCAACTATTTATCTCCAAAACTGGCAGGACTTCTATTCAATTTCACATCGTTCCATACGGATTATGCCTGTGGGTAGACTTCGGATAAGCAATGTTTTTATCGAAAATATGGTCATCAGCCCGCTAGCACAGCAAGGTTTGGTGGTCGAGTATGCCGAGCATGTGCAGGGCTTATTTGTACGAAATTTAATCAGTCATCAGCCTATCAAAGCTAAAGGTATCTCGCAGGCCAGTTTCAGAGATATTATTTACAGAGGCCAGGGGGAAGCTATCGATGTGCAACAAAGCGATACGGTTATTTTGGATCACGTAATACGTTTAAAAAACGAATAATAAAGCGCTTTTAATCTCCATTTTAGCGCGAAAAACACCTGTTTTTGCCTTTTGTACAAAATCAAACCATTTTCGTACAAAAACGAACCCTATGAATTGGGGAGGATTATAGTTTTGTCTTAACCAATTTTAAAAAAGCAAAATATGTGTATTAAAATTCCTCCCGACCACGTGATCAGGCTCACGCAGGGTAATCCGAACTTTACAAAAAGCATTGGCAATGTACGGCTGAGTTTTACGCTTCGTCAATAAGTCCGAAAACGAAGTCTTGCCATCAGCATTGTGTGCATTAGCAGCAATGCGATGTTATTTATCACAAGAGGTTAAATTTAAAATCCAAGCCTATTGACGCACACCTATTTCAAACTCATATTCTTTACGAGAAAGGGAAAGTAAAGAACTTAAGTAAATTTTAACTAACCAATATAAATCAATGATACAAAAAATACATATCTGGCTCAGGAGCTGGATAATGAGTGCCACCCTATTGTCGGTGGCATCAAATTACGCTTATTCGCAAACCGCAGATCAGATGCAAGTCAAAGGTCGGGTGACCAATGATGCGGGAGAGGGACTTAAGGGTGTTTCCGTCATGATTAAAGGAGCGAAAAACGGGGTGCAGACAGATGCAAATGGTTATTATACCATTCAGGCGGCCCCTACGGCCACGCTGCTATTTACCTACATCGGCTTTAATAGCCAAGAAATAAAGGTCAACCCATCAGGAGTCATCAATGTGAAAATGTCCGGAAATAATGTTCTGGATCAGGTTGTTGTCGTCGGTTATGGTACGGCCAAGAAAAAAGATTTAACGGGTGGTTTGGCTGTCGTCGGAAAAGAGCAGCTAAGCATGGTATCGACCTCCAACCTGATGGATCGTTTGGTGGGACAGGTGGCAGGCTTCTCCATCACTACTGGTGAAGCTGCTCCGGGAGCATCACAAACGTTGTTGATAAGGGGAGAAAATTCAATCTCAGCAAATAATAGTCCTTTGATTATTCTGGACGGTATTCCCTACAGCGGATCCTTGGCAGATATTGATCCAAACAACGTCGAAAACCTTTCCATCTTAAAAGATGCCTCCGCTTCGGCTATTTACGGTTCGCGTGCAGCCAATGGGGTTATTCTGATACAAACAAAACGAGGCGCGCTGGGTAGAGCGCAGGTAAACTACAAAGGTTTGATCGGCATGGCCGAGCCTATGCAGCGAATCAACGTCATGGGACCCAATGAATATATCCGCTTCCAGCAAGATATTGCACGTATTAGGCAAGGTTACACCGGCGCTTTGTTGGATCCTATTGCAGGCGATATTATCAGCGTAACGGAGCGTGGCAATTATGCGAAAGGCATTACCAACAACTGGCAGGATTATGTCTTTCGGAAAGCTTTGACCATGGATCATCAGCTGAGCATTTCGGGAGGTACTGAAAATACAAAATATATGGCTGCCCTAGCAGCGTTAGATCAAGAAGGCGTGGTGTACAATTCCAAGTTGTCACGTTTAAATATAACCACAAATGTGGATCAGACTTTTAATAAATGGTTGACAACTGGTATAGGGTTGCAATATACCCGGAAGAGTGACGGTGGTATTACACCAAATTTGGAACATGCCATTAAGCAAAGTCCTTATGGTAGCTATAAAGACGAATCGGGGAAGTATGTGCCCGAGCCTATGGAGTATTCCTTGATCGTCAATCCGATGCGAAACGTAAATGCGATTCAGGATAGGTATAACAACAACTTCTTTCTTTCTGGCTATGCCAATATTTTGTTGCCCGTAGAAGGTCTCTCCTTACGATCAAATTTTGGTTATAATTATCGGAATGGATTTACGGGAACCTATTATGGACGTAATACCTTTGAGGGCAGGGACCAAGGTACACAGGCCGGAGGTAGTGCTTCCATCAACAATTCCAACTATAACGATTATACCTGGGAAAACCTGCTCAAATACGAGCGGCAGATCGGCGATCATCGTTTTGATGTGACGGGTTTATTCAGTATGCAAAAAACGAAAAGCTGGTCAACAGCGCAGAGCGGGGCAGGTTTTGTAACTGATGATACCGAATATTTTATGATAGGTTCGGCCAGCCGCCTAGTTTCCAACAGTGCATCCTTATCGGAATCAGCTATGCTATCGTATATGGGCCGGATAAATTATGCCTATAAAGGTAAATATCTATTGACCTTGACTGGACGTACGGATGGAGCCTCGGTATTTGGTATCAACAATAAATACGCATTCTTTCCAGTTGCGGCAGCGGCATGGCAAATTGGAGAAGAGCGTTTTCTGAAAGATAATGTCAAATGGCTGGACATGCTGAAAATCCGTCTTTCTTACGGTGCTAACGGTAATCAAGCGATTACACCGTACCGCACGTTAGACCGCTTATATTCCAATGTAAAATATATCTGGGGAGACGATGGAACTGCAGTTACCACAGCATATTTAGCCGGAGATGGTGTGGGTAACCCTAATTTGAAATGGGAAACTACTTATTCGACCAACCTGGGCCTGGATTTTCAGTTATTTCATAACAGATTGGGAGGTACCATTGATGCTTATCTCTCTAAAACGAAAGATTTGCTCATGACACGCACAGTACCTATTATGAACGGGTATAACCGAATTTGGGACAATATTGGTGCGACTCAAAATAAGGGGATTGAGGTCACCTTAAACTCAGCGAATGTTAAAGGAGAAAATTTTCAATGGAATACCACGGCTGTGTTTTCTTTGAACAGAGACAAAATTGTCGAGTTGAGAGGGGATGGTATCGATGATATTGCCAATAACTGGTTTATTGGTCAGCCATTGAGAGTATTCTACGATTATAAAATGATCGGTGTATGGCAAAATGGAGAAACCATTACTGTTGATGGGGCAGCGCCCGGAGCCGCCAAACTGTACGATCGCGATGGTAACGGCAAGATAGAGGCCAGTGACAGGGTGGTCATCGGGTCTAAAAATCCCCGCTACACAGCTTCTTTAGCCAACCGGTTTTCTTACAAAAATTTTTATGCATCTGCTTTAGTGACCGGTGTTTTTGATGTATGGCGCGATGATCACATGGCCAATCTAGGCGCCTGGACTTTTGGAATTACCAACTATGTGCATGATGCCAATTATTGGACGCCGGAGAATCCCAATGCAACGATCGTTTCGCCTGGCTATCTTAATCCACTAGGACATGGCTATTATAAAAAGGTGAGCTACGTACAGGTGAAGAACATCACCTTTGGCTATAAATTGCCACACAAAATTGCTAAAAAGGTAGGTGTAAATGGTATTGATGTAAACGTCAGCGTCAACAATCTGAATACTATTTCTAATATCAGAGAGGTACTCAATTACGACAACACTTGGATGGCCTCTTATCCCACGGCACGATCGTATATGTTTGGCTTAAATGTAAATTTCTAATCGAATAGGACATGAAAATGAAAAATATTATCACAACAAGTTTGGGGCTTATCGTATTGTTTACCTTAGGAGGCTGTAAGAAGTTTTTGGAGGAAGAACTGAAAACTGAATTGGCGCCATCCAATACCTATACCAGCACCTACGGTTTCGAGGTGGGTAGCGCAGGTCTGTATGCACTCACGCGTTCAGAATATAACACCTATGGTGAAGGTGGTGCCTTTATCCACAATGGTGCATGCCCATACGAAGCCTTACAAGTCTCTACGGATATCGCCGATGCGATTAATAGTGATGGCTCTTTAACTGCATTTGCAAACCTTACACTTACAGCCTCCGAGCGTTTTGTAGGGACTTACTGGAATTGGGCTTATAATCTTATTTCATCGGCAAACCTCATGCTGGTCTATTCCGAAAAAAACACCAATTGGGATACACCGGAAGATAAAGCCCGCTTCCAGGCCGAAGCCCGTTTCTTTCGGGCTTATGCATACCGCACCTTGGTTTATCTCTACGGCGATGTACCTTATGTGGAAACCATTCTGTATGATTTTCAGCTTAATTTTACACGTACACCAAAAGCAGAAGTCATCGGGCACATGGTCGATGACCTGAAGTTTGCCGTGGATAACCTGCCTACCAATCCGGACGGCGTCAAAGAAGGGAAGCTGACCAAATGGGCGGCAAGCCATTTGCTGAGCGAGATCTATTTATTGCAGGGCAATCATGCCGAAGCCGAAAAGGCTGCATTGGCCGTTATCAATAGCGGTTATTATAACCTGATGAAAAGCAGATACGGTGTAAATGGCAGCAAAGCGGGTGATGTATTCAGTGATTTATTTCTGGAAAATAATCAAAATAGAAAAAGTGGCAATAAAGAAAGTATCTGGGTATTGCAATTCCAGTTTAACACGATCGGCGGTGGTACCAATTCGGATGACTGGACCCGTAGGGCCTGGATACCGAACTACTCGACGATTACAGGATTTGTTTTGGCGGATACCCTGGGCGGTCGCGGTATCGCACAGTTAGTCCCGATGAAATGGTGGGTAGGTACCACAGGTACCAATGCTACAGGCAATGTGGCCGGTATTTTCGAAGCAAATGATATTCGTAATTCAGGTTATAACATTAAACGCAACTGGTATTATAACAACGTGAACGAGGCTTCGCTATACGGCAAAAAAGCCAATATTACCGAACAGACCTGGTTTACGACAAAGAGTCTGTTTCCCTCAATTACAAAATTCTTTTACGGGCGTACTGAAAATCTAAGCCTGACCGGTAGTTATAAAGATCGCATGAAATTCCGTTTAGCCGAAACTTACCTTTTGCTGGCCGAAGCCTATCTGGGGCAAAATATGCCTGATAAAGCTGCGCAAGCCGTCAATGAGGTGCGGAAAAGAGCTGGAGCATCTGAAATCACGGGCGCACAGATGAATATGGATTTCCTGCTCGATGAGCGTATCCGCGAATTAGTTGGAGAAGAAAGTAGAAGATTCACCTTAGTGCGTACCAATACCTTGGTGGAGCGTGTCAAAAAGTATAATAATGCGATCAAGGATAAAATCACGGAAAACAATATCCTGTGGCCAATTCCACAGGTGATTAGGGATGCAAATACAGGCGCACCATTCCCTCAGAATCCGGGGTATAATTAATATTAGTGGGAAGCTGTACGAATAGGGTTCGAATTTTCGGCCGTTTCCCGATTTGATGACAAAACAGCAGTTGCGCCAGTCAAGCGCATGATACTATCCAAATGTTAGTAAAAACATAAATCAATGAAAATAATCAATTATTTATACAAAGCTTTATTTTTCTTATGCATGATACTGTGCCAGTTATCGTGCAAACAGGAGATTCAGGATATACCCAAAGTTAATGAAACGATGGAGCTTCAACCCTCGTCAGAAAACATTACGTTGGACGAGGTCAATCTGACCAAAGATATTGTCACATTTAACTGGAAGCCCGCTAGGGCACAATCAGATGATCATTTAGTCAGCTACAGCACCATGTTGGATGTCGTAGGTAATAATTTTGGTACCGGTACAGCCATATTCAACTATGAAGACGATAATGTATTCAGCAGAAGCTTTACTTCCGAGCAGTTGCAAAATTGGGCCAAAGAAAAGTGGGGCATACCAGCAAATAAGAGCTTTACGCTGGAATTTAGGGTAGTTGCCCAATGGGAAGGTGGCGCTACTTTTGAGGCACCCGAAGTGCGGACCGTAAGAATTACAGTAAACCCAATTAAGACGGTTGTTTTTGATGCTGATAAAGTGTTCTTGAGCGGAAGTGCGGTTGGAGGGAGCACGGTGGAGATGCCAAAAACATTGGAAAATCTAGATCAGTATGCCTATGTATTGAACTTACAGCCCGGCGAACTGGAAATTCCGGTCGAATTTGACGGTGAGACCAATTATGTAGTTACCTCTAATGGAAGCGGTGAACTAAACGATGGAAATGCTGTTGGCATCAAGATGAGAGAAAATGTATTCTCCTGGAAAATAGAAACTGCAGGCGAATATCGCGTGGTGGTTAATATGCAAAAAGCTACAGCAACCATTTATTCACCAGCAAAAGCACTTGCACCCAAAATAGTGACCTGGACAGGAGATCAACCTTATACGACCACTGTCACTGATTTATGGATGCACGGAAGTATTAATGGCTGGGGAACTCCCGTTAAATTGGATTGTACGGTGAGTTTGGCCGATCCGCAAGTTTTGGTCTATACCGGTGGTAAAGTCGGGACTACCAAGTTTATCGTGACTGGAGATAACAGCAATAACAAAAATCTGGCTTATGCATTTAGTGCTCCGCTCACGTCTGCGGGTGTGGCCCAGACCCTGACGCTCACCTTGGGAAAAGTAGCTGAACTGGGCGGCGGCACCGCGAGTGCAAACCGCAATTCTTATTTCACTATTCCGGCGACGACCAATGTGCTGATTTTTGATTTAAGAAACATGACAATTCTGGCGTTAAAACGGTAGGCAATCATATAAAACCACATAAATTAACTTTAACATTTCTGAAAGTGAAAAATATAAACTATAAAAAAGCCTGTCTCAAAGCATTTACTATCATGCTTTGCTTTCTAGCAGTTTCATGCAAGAAAGATAGTGCTGATAAGGAAAAAGATATAGCCGGAACCTTGGTGAAACCTAGTTACAACCGGAGTTCCATGTTTCGTAACCCTTTAAACGGTTGGGTCATGTACGCTTCAGCTTCGGGCAACCCCTCTTATTGGGACACGCAATTCTATGTACCTGATTTGGGTAAAACAGTCAAAGCGATTGATTATGCATCAGCCTGTTATATCCGTACCAGTTGGCGAACTTTTAATCCTGCCGATGGCGTGTACGCCTGGAGAGACCCTAGTACGGCAATCTATAAAATGATTAAAGGAGCGCAAGATAAAGGATTGCCAATCGCCTTTCGTATCGTTGTCGACGGTCGCGACCAAGGGGCAAATACGCCCCAGTTTGTGTTCGATGCAGGCGCCAAGTATTATGTCGCCAATACTTCTTTTCCGGATAGAAAAACACCCGTGTTGCAAGATCCTATTTTTAGAAAATATTATAGCAAGCTGATCGAAGAACTGGCAAAGGATTTTAACGATTTAAATAAGACCTCCTTTGTAGATGCTTATGGACTTGGTTTATGGGGTGAGGGACACAGTGTTATTTATGAGGACCCGAATAATCCCTCTGGTCAAAATATTGAGGTCATCAAAGAAGAAGTCATCGATTGGATTTCGGACGTATATACAAAGAACTTTACGAAAGTACCTTTGCTAATCAATTATCATCGCGTAGTTGGCGATCCAGCTGGCAATGGAGCTCCCAATCCTAATTCGGAAAGGCTGTTGAATAAGATGATCAATAAAGGATATAGTCTGCGCCAGGATGCCTTTGGAATGACCGATTATTATCAAAGTTGGGAGAAGAACTTTGCCAAGGTTTGGAATTTTAAACGTCCGATTATTATGGAAGGCGGTTGGATTACCACAGGTACCCATCGCTACTGGACTGACTCAAGTGGTAAATATAGGGAAGACCATCCCGAAGATGTTCGGCAGGGCGAATTTGACAGCTCTTTGGAAGCCGCTGTAAACATGATGGACTTCCGTATCGGTGAAATTGACAGCTGGTTCACCAAGTCCTTTACATTATGCCAGCGTTTTATTTCTGAAGGGGGGTATCGTTTATATCCCGATCGGGTCTATTTACCGGAGAAAATCAATACCGGTACCGAAATGACGATTAACCATCGTTGGCGGAATATGGGTTGGGGGTATTTTCCTAACAATATTCCCCAATGGAACTATAAATATAAAGTAGCCTTTGCACTTCTGGATGAAGAAAATAAGGTGAAAGAAGTTTTTGTAGATGATAAAGGAGAACCTTCAACCTGGCTTAAGAATAACCCAATAGCGTACGAATTAAAAGCCAAGGTCGGCGTCCCTGCTGGAAACTATACCTGGGCCGTCGCCATTGTAGATACCACAAATGAAAATCAGCCGGGCATAAAACTTGCCGTAAATGGGGATATTACCAGTACCGGATGGTTAAAACTATTGAAAGTACAAGTACAATAAAATTAAGTAGAGATTGTTAGAAACTGCTACCAAGCGATTGATTGGTAGCTGTTTTTCCATTCAGCGATTTTGAGTAAAAGTTACTGATGAATCATCTGTTTATTAAAGGCCGTGGCGCCAGATGTTATTTTTTTATAAAAATAACTAAAGTGAAAATATTGATTGTATTTCTGAAATTTTACAGGGTTTTATGTAGCAATTTGATTATTTTTATCGTTTCTCTATTAATAAGTTGTTAACCATTGAAATACTTTTAAAAGAATGAAAAGAAACCTGATCAGCCTGTTTGTCAGCCTGATATTTTTAGCTGTGGCCTCGTGCAAAGAATCCGAGCCTATTGATCCAACACCCCAACCCGAACCTGAACCTTCTGTGAGCTACGTATGTCCGAAAAAAGGTGATATTTATAAGATTTTTCCCGATACTTTCCTTGTTAATGAAACTGGACTCTACATCAAGATAAATGATAATCTCCGGCGATTACCTTATGATGACGCAGGTACTGTTTCATTTGCCTTGTTCACCTGTGACGGCAAGTTTAACGATCGTAATAAAGCCATCAACAGCCCACTTTCCTGGGAGATCAAAAAACAGAATACAGCAACACGCGATACGGTATATGCTAACGCCGGAACAATTGTATTGAATAAACTCCTTTTAACGAAAGATGTAGATCAGATTTTGACATTTAAAGACGGAGAGAAAATGAGCTATGAAGTTGCGCTGTTAAATTTCAATCAAGACACGATCCAGGCAAACACCATTACCTTTATTTACAAAAAAGATCTATAGCCGAAATGAAATGTGGAGGGGAGATGTGTTTTTTTAAGTCAAAGGGTCTGATTCTCATCAGACCCTTTCTTTTAGCGTGTACCAGTATAACTCCCAGACTAAAGGTCGCCATTGGCAAGCATATGTCTATACATGATCTTACAACTTCCGAAGAATCCTGAGCACGAGTTTTGGACATATGTTTCTGAAGTGTGGGTACCTACCACCTGTCCACTACTGTCGTAAACATTCAATACATAAACACATCTTATCAATCTCGAATTATTTTTCTTTGTTTCTCCGGTAGTTTTAGCATCGGCATTGCTTTTGGCCGGCTTGTAGGCGGTTGTCTTTACGTTGACATTTTCTTTGGGGGCTTTTGCACTTGTGCTGGCGAAAGCCGCAGTTGATAGCGCGGTTACGGCTATCAGACTCATCATTAACTTTTTCATTGTTTTTAAGTTTTTGTGTTAAACCATATATGCCTTTTGGGCATATTTTAATTCTCTAATAATAAAAGTAAGAACAAGGAAATTGACTGATGTGAACGATTAGTATTCGCGAGAGCTGATCTATTATTCGTGCTAACTTATTCGATATTTAGCTTACCCAGGAATTCAAAAAACTTTCTAAAAATATCCAAGGGAGCTTGCCAACATTACCTCCCCATTTCCACCATTCAACGAGTTTTCCTGATTGTTGGTCTAAAGCCCATAGGCTAGGGGCGTATTGTGTTGTAGTTTTGAGTCAACAAATAAGAAAAGATAAAAAACTAACACAATAAAATAAAGACATTATGAACCATCATGAGTGCTTAAAAATGGTACTCATGATAGCTTTATCACCAATTAAAAACAAATCATTTCGATAAAAAACGCTAGTAAAAACATTTGCAGCAGCAGCTTTAATCGCAGTATCAACTTTCACTATGGCAGCTGAAGGCTCAGGAGCAAAAACAGCAAAAGCAAACGTTAATCTATCTACAGCAGACTTAGCGTTAGATCACTATGTTGCGGTCACGACCGAAGGAGAATCAGCAGGGGTAGAGCAATTATTCGCTGAAGATTTCAATCAAAAAATCCAAGCTTCCAATGCACAGTCTCATAGCCGTAATGCTGTAGTTAAACTATTGAAAAAGCAAAAAGGAGAGAAGCTGAACTGTACAGTAAGCACTGATATCTTAGAAGAATCAGCAGACTATATGGTTGCTAGAGTAACGTTGAAATTTGAGAACTTCACCAAGACTGATCTTGTGACTTTGGAGCGTGTTGGCAATGACTGGAAAGTATCCAAATCAATCAATTCGTATAAATAATATCCAATAACTGGTGGTCTGTCGCAGCATTCTCAGGCAGACCACTAGTGAATCATATGTTTATTAAGGCCACGTCGAGAGACGTGGCTTTTTTACGTCAAAAGGGCCTGATTCTCATCAGACCCTTTCTCTTAGCGTTTACTTGTACAGTAATTTTTATGTTTCTTATCGTTTCCTCTTTTTTGTTTCGTCATCCAATGTTTTTAAAGACAATTGGATTTTCACTGTACGACGCCAATTTTTATGTTGAACCTTTCCTCCGAAAGGTATCTTGTTGCCGTTTTGTATAGTAAGAACAGTTGTCGATTTAAAATAGTTTTATTGGAGTAGATTTTTTTTGATAAATTGAATTAAAATGGATACAGTCTTATATCATCAAAAGCTTTTAGAACACTATACCTGTAATTGGGGCCAAGGATATAATATATTGACTTGGCAAAAAGGTCCTTATAAGGATCTAGGCGATCACTTTAGGATACTGGAATTTCCCCCAATAACCGAACGGAATATGTGGGCTTATGCCACTATAGGTATGTCCTGCTTGGACGATGAATTTGCTCTCGAACTGCATATGTTTTCTGGTGAGCAAGATGAAACGCTAGTTGAATCATTAATAGTCGTAGCACATTATCATAGATTTGGCGCAAAATTGGGGCATTGGCATACTATCAACTGGGGAAGAGGTTGGCGTATGGATTCTTCTTGCTCTTATGGCCTTATTTCGCTGCCTTATCTCGACGGATCCAAACTAGAAATTCTTACCCTTGATAACAATAAATCAGTCCATTTCTATTGGTTGCTGCCTATTACGGAAGAGGAAGTAACTTTTAAAAAGGAAAATGGTGCCGAAAAGCTTGAGGAAATATTTGAAGAACAAGGATTAAATTATTTAGATCCATTCAGGGACAGCTTGGTTTGAATTAAAATGGTTACTGAATTAACGGGGGAATAATAAAGTTGGCTGCAAGAGAAGCCGCGCAGACCGGATATCAATATAAAATGAAAATATTAGGCAAAGGCGGTGACAAAAATATATGGTAACCCGATGGGAAATGGACATATTTTTTTCGATAAGGTAATGGGAAGATCGCGTGGTCCAAGAGCTTAATAATTTGGGGACAAAATATTATCGGTAATAAGTAACTTTGTACCAAATGAATCAGAGATATCTTTTAGTACTACTTTTTCTCACAGTATGTCAATTGGCCTCGGCTCAATTTGCAAAAATCTTTGACAAAGACGGCTATGTAAATGTGAGGAAACAAGCTACAGTTAATAGTGCGGTTGTTTCAAAAATTGCTGCCGATGAAATTGTTTATGCATTTCCTGATGAAAAGTTCGGTGATTGGGTAATTGTAGATTATACCGACAACCATAATAAGAGCATCACTGGGTATGTACACAATTCAAGAATTAAATATATAGAATCCTGTAAGCAGATCCCTAATATATTTTTCGATGAAGGCACAGCAAAATTTATGACAAAAGATATAACCGTGCAAATGAATTCCCATAGCTTCGATTATGAAAAAAATAAAGGTGATTTTTCGTCGACTCAATACGATGGGTATACAGTTATAGACAAATTTAGAGGGCAGCCGGTTTGGGGAACAGATGGCGAGATCCCTACAAGCCATTATAGCTCTATTCAGGTTACTATAAAGGGAAAATTTATCCAGATCCCAGCAAAGGAAATCGAAAACCTATTTAATGTAAATAACGAGTTTGCAAAATGCTACTATGATGACTCAAATGATATTTTATACATTACTGCTGTTAATGGCGATGGAGCTGGTGGGTATGCAGTTTTATTTGAGATTAAAAAAGGTAAATATAACCGCCGAGTTGTAACAATGCCGTTTTAGCGCACATCGAAATCCCGCTTTTTTACGTCAAAAGGGCCTGATTCTCATCAGACCCTTTCTCTTTGCGTTTATTTGTACAGCAGTTTTTATGTTTCCTATTGTTTCCTCTTTTTTGTTTCGTCATCCAATTTTTTAAAGACTATTGGATATTCACTGTACTACGCCAATTTTTATGTTGAACTTTCTTTCAAAAGGAAGCTTGTTGCGGTCTTGTACAGCAAGAACAATAGTCGTTTCCAAAAATAAGAACAGAAACCATTAGAAAATCAAGATCGATTTTTTACAACCGAAAAAGGTAACATTCTGCCTTAGGATACTTATCACCAGGGGAGTTTGCTAGAAGAATCAATAAACAAAATATTGCATCTTAACTACGTGTCCATTTTATTGTTGCAATTCCAGATTAGGCATTGTATATTTCTTAGTTTGGAAATCTGTCCAAAATCCGAACCACAGAAACCCGTCAAAATTCACTTACTAGAATTTTATGTTTTGCTCCCCACTTACTCAATTTTGCCCATATAGGAACCAGTTCTTTGGCAATTTCTGTCAGCTCATAATCCACTCTTGGAGGTACTTCTGCATAAACGGTACGTTTTACCAAGCCATCCTTTTCCATTTCACGTAATTGAAGTGTAAGCATTCGTTCGGTAATTCCATTAATCTGATTTCGTAATTCGCTGAAACGCAATTTCCTATTTTCTAATTTGCAAAGAATAAGCAGTTTCCAACGACCACCGATTTTGCAAATGGCATAAGTCAGATCACAGCTTTCCATGATATAACTCTCATTCAACAAATTGGTCGAATTTTCTTTTCTTTTTCCCATTACTTACAAATTTGTTAGTACCATACAATTAGCTGTATACTGTGCAAATTTATTGTTTCAAATTAATTTTGTTCCATCAAAATCAATAAACATGAGAAAAATTTTATTGTCGATAATAATTCTAGGAACTATTTCATGTAAGACCACTAGTACAATCAAAAAGGAAACGACTATGCAACTGACACCGAAAATTAAAGAAATCTTAAGGCATTTAGAAACAATACAGGTATTTCAAGGCAAAAACCCTTTAGATATAAGCCGGAAAAGTTATGATGCGATGGCTCAACAATTAAGTGGAACGAAAGAAGCTATTTTCAGCATTGAGGAATTTAATATCCCTTCAAAAAATCATCAAATCCCTGTTAGATTATACCGTCCAAAAGGCAAAACATCATCTTCTTCTGCCATTATCTACATTCATGGAGGATGGTTTATTTCTGGAGGTTACGAAACTCATGATGCAATCGCTCGAAAACTGAGTAATGAAACGGAAGCAGTCCTCCTTTTTGTCGATTATCGTCTCGCTCCTGAAAATCCTTTTCCTGCAGGACTAAATGATTGTAAAGATGCTACAGCATGGTTAATCAATAATGCAAAAAATCTTGGAATTGATGTCCAAAAAATCGGAGTCATCGGCGACAGTGCGGGTGGAGCTTTGGCAGCAGCCTTATCTCTTGAACTAGGAAGTCAATTAAAATTTCAGGTTTTAATTTATCCTGCTTCTGATAACTCATTAAGTACAGCCTCCTGGGAAATTTATAAAAATGGTCCAATCTTAACTAGAGAGTGGGGATTACAGGCCTGGAATTGGTATTTAAAATCCAAAGAAGACAAGGCAAATCCTTTAGCTGTTCCAGTTTTAATCAAAGATTTCAAAGAAACGCCAGAAACTCTGGTCATTTTAGCGCAACATGATCCATTAAGAGATGAGGGAGAGAAATTAGCCCAAAACATGAAAAATTCAGGAGTATCCGTTAAAAAAAGTTTATATAAAGACATGGTTCACGGCTTTATGCATATGGGAATTCTTTTACCTGAAACACAATCAGCAGCTAAAGAAATTGATGAATTTATAACCAAAAGCTTAGAAAAATAGAATTTTAAGATGAAGAAATACGCATATATAGGAGCATTAGGCTTTTTAGCTATTATTACAACTGAATTTGGTGTCATTGGTATTTTGCCGCAAATAGCGGAACATTACCAAATCGGCATTGATAAGGCTGGCTATCTGTTAGGAGCATTTGCATTAGCGATTGCGCTTACTGGACCTTTTATGACCTTGTTGTTATCAGGATTTGACCGAAAGAAAGTGATGATGAAAGCGATTTTTATTTTTCTGTTAACGGGAATTGTATCGTCATTTTCACCACCATTTTGGCTATTAATGCTTGTAAGGATATTACCAGCATTTTTACAGCCTGTTTATATCGCTACAGCTTTATCCGTAGCGGTTTCGCAGGGTAATAAACGGAACGAAAATGAATTGATGAGTATCGTGTTCAGCGGTGTTGCCATTGCAATGGTAACAACTGTTCCGTTCGCTACTTATATTGCCAGCATTTTTTCTTGGGAATATTCCTTTATAGTGCAGGCTATCATCTGCATTGTGGCATTATTGGCTATTTACCTTGTGTTGCCGGCAATGCCTGTGAGAGAAAAAAAATCTTATGGAAGTCAATTAAAAATATTGAAAAAACCGATGTTCATTGTAAGTACATTAATGAATTTCTTTATGATTGCGGCTTGGTTTTCCACTTATAGTTACTTTGCCGATTATCTAAATAAAGCGAAAGATATGGACGGAACCATGGTCAGCTATATGCTGTTTGTATTCGGTATTATCGGCGTGTTTGCTAATTGGATAGCTGGTAAACTATTAAACAAGAACATAACCTACACAACTGTTTTTTTTCTTTCGGGGACTATAATAGTTCCTATACTCCTGCATTTTTCGGGAGGCAATACGATGGCTACAATTCTGGTAATCGCTTTATGGGGATTTCTATATTCTCCAAGTTTCTTAAATGCCTCTACTTATATGATTTCATCTGCACCAGAGGCGATGGAATTTGCCAATAGTTTGGCTACATCATTTGGAAACTTAGGCGTGACGCTAGGAACCACCGTAGGTGGTTTTATCATTGTGTCGAAGGGAGTACAGTTTACTCCCTGGATAACCGTTTTATTTGGTTTGTTGGCTTTTTTAATGATCGGTCTAAGATCCCGATTGGAAAAGAATCCAGCTTAATCCAGACCTCAAAGGCCTGCAATACTGTTGATGCTGAAGTATAGTACAATCGGAACTGTTTGATATTCGTGAACTTTTGCCTCCCTATTCCCGCCATTCACCGAGTTTTCCCTATCGTTGGTCTAAAGCCCATAGGCTAGGGGCATATTGTGTTGTAGTTTTGAGTCAACAAATAAGAACAACAGAACTAACACAATAAAATAAAGACATTATGAACCATCATGAGTGCTTAAAAATGGCACTCATGATAGCTTTATCACCAATTAAAAACAAATCATTTCGATAAAAAACTCTAGTAAAAACATTAGCAGCAGCAGCCTTAATCGCAGTATCTACTTTCGCAATGGCAGCTGAAGGACCAAGTTCAAAAACAGCAAAAGCTAACGTTAACCTTTCATCAGCTGACTTCGCTTTAGCGCACTATGTTGCGGTAACCACCGAGGGAGAATCAGCAGGAGTGGAGCAGTTATTCGCCGAAGATTTCAATCAAAAAATCCAAGCTTCCAATTCACAGTCTAACAGCCGTAGCGAAGTGGTTAAATCTTTGAAGAAACAAAACGGAGAAAAGCTAAACTGTACAGTAAACACAGATATCTTAGAAGAATCAGCTGATTATATGGTGGCTAAAGTAACCTTGAAATTTGAAAATTTTACCAAGACTGACCTGGTTACCTTGGAGCATGTGGGCAATGACTGGAAAGTATCCAAATCGATCAATTCGTATAAATAGTATCCAATAACTCGTGGTTTGTCAGTCATAAAAGACAACCCACTAGTGAATCATCTATTTATTAAGGCCAGGTCGTGAGATGTGGCTTTTACAGTTTTATTGATTTTCAAGAATTTTCAACAGTTTTTGATTTAAGTACAGTTTTTCCTTTCCGACTTTTACGGATTCAAGAATTCCATTCTGCTCCAATGCGATTAGATAATTTCCAACAGTTTTCGCATTTCCTAAATTGTCGTCAATCAAATTTTGACGTTTTGTATAAGGTAATCTAAATAATATCTCAACTAAATCTTTTGAATACATTTTAGGAAGTTTCGTTTTGATGTCGGTACTCATTTCCTCTATCGCTTGTGTGATTAGATATAATCGTTTGAGACCTTAGATGCTGTTTGTTCGATCATATCTAACATATATAAGATGTAATCTTACCAATTTTCATTTTCTGTTACTCCCTTGAGTTTAGTATAATAATCATTTTTATTCTGAATGATGTATTCGCTTAGATAAATTGCTGGAACTTCTAATAGTCCGGAAAGTTTTAAGTAGAGCAAAAGTAGAATTCTACCAGTTCTACCATTTCCATCTACAAAAGGGTGGATTGCTTCAAACTGGTAATGTAATAATGCCATTTTGATCAATGGATCAATGTTGCTTTCTTCATTGATGAATTTTTCTAAATTAGCGAGTTTCTCTCTAATAATTGTTTCTCCACTTGGCGGTGTGTAGATAATTTCACCACGATTGTTGCTTAGCATTGTTCCTGGTGTAACTCGAATGGATGCATTATTTTGTTTAATACATTGAACTATTTTAATGCAAAGGTTTGTAGTGATAAAATGTCTAGCTTTGAGTTCTTCAAGACCTAGCCATAGTGCTTTTTTATAACTTAAAACTTCTTTTGTTGATAAATTTTCAATTTTCTTGTCAGCAACAAATGATCTGTATAATTCATCATTTGTTGTAATGATATTTTCAACTTCCGAACTTGCTTTTGCTTCTTGTAAGTAAATTGTATCAAGAAATAGCGTCGGATTTGGTAAATTTAATAAAGTACCATTAATTGGGCCAGCACACGACCGGCAGAAATAGTTTTCCGCAGAATTTTTTTTGTTTCGATATCCTTGGTTGGTGGCAATAATGGTAAATCGTTATAGGGATACTTTCGGTCAAATTTATTCATTTCTTCGAGTGTAAATTTTACTTCTGTGCGTGTTACGAGTGTAAAAATAGTGAAAAATTACTCCTATTTTTTGTTTAGGTGTAAAAAATGCTCTTATTTTACTTCACCTCCCCATTCCCGCCATTCACCGAGTTTTCCTGATCGTTGGTCTAAAGCTGATAGGCTAAGGGCTAATTGTGTCGTAGTTTTGAGTCAACAAATAAGAACTAAAAAACTAACACAATAAAATAAAGACATTATGAAAACTCTAGTAAAAACATTCGCAGCAGCAGCCCTAATTGCAGTCTCAACTTTCGCTATGGCAGCTGACAAACCAGTATCGAAATCAGAGAAAGCTAATGTGAACTTATCTACGGCAGACTTCGCTTTAGAGCACTATGTTGCGGTAACTACCGAGGGTAAATCAGGATGTGTAGAACAATTATTCGCCGAAGATTTCAACCAAAAGATACAAGCTTCCAATGCACAAAGCCACAGCCGTAGCGAAGTGGTTAAATCACTGAAAAAACAAAAAGGCGAAAAGCTAAATTGTACCGTAAGCACAGATATCATAGAGGAATCGGCAGACTATATGGTCGCTAAAGTGACTTTGAAATTTGAAAACTTTACTAAAACAGATCTTGTGACTTTGGAACGTGATGGCAATGACTGGAAAGTATCCAAATCAATCAACTCGTATAAATAGTATCTAAATAACTAGTGACCTGC
>JAIRVH010000219.1 GCA_031253985.1 Sphingobacterium sp. | reverse complement strand
TTTTCTTTTTTTCGTTCTATTTGTATCGGCAGTCTATTTGAAATTATTATTTTCTTCTTTTTCTTCATAAGAATATTAGATCGATTTATTTGCAGTGTGGAAGAGTTATATTGACTATAACGATGGGTATGTAATCCACTTATCTGAACAACTTTGGGGGAGAATAGTTTGAATAAATTCAAATTATAGGTACAGGGAGCCGAATATTGAAGCAGTATTGGGTAATCTACGAAAATACAATTTGGACCTTTGAGAGGAGGTAGTCTGCTAACAGCAAAAAAAATACCGCTAGAAATAGCGGTATTTTTTGTTATTTTATGCTATTAAGATAGGCTGGCTACGCGTGTTTTTTCGTGATCCAGCTTTTTCATAAATTGATCGAGGATATCTCCCAATCTTCCTGAAATTTCACCCAGAATACTTTCCCAGTCTTTAACCGTGCCATCACAATTGTCCGAGACAATTTTAATACTATGGAAGGTCAGATTTTTTTGGAAACAGAAATTTGCTAAAGCATAAGATTCCATATCAAATGCCAAAGGATTGAAATGTTTGATATCCTGATAAAAAGCAGTATTTACATTAATAAAACGATCAGACGTTAAAAGCGCTTCGTCGTAGCGAAATTCATCAAGTGATATGGATTCCAAAATACCCTGTCCCTTAAAAAACAAGGTGTTTTCCAGGAAAAAACCATCTGTATAGGCATCACCTTGTGCGTAATATGCCGGATAAAGGACATGGCCTATCGGATATCTTGTACAGCCCACAGTGCCCACATTGAGAAGAACAGGATGAATACCTAGCGCTTTGATGTCTTCGTAAAGCGTGGCGAGAGAGAGGAGTGCATTTACCTTGCCTACGCCAATTTCGTATACAAAAGTCGATTCACTTGTTGAATTAAAAGATAGCTCATTTTTGTTTGCTACCAAAATAATCGTTTCAATATCTTTATTCAGGATCATTTAATTTTCTTCAATGTATGGATACTCAAATGCCAATTCTTCCGCAGTAATTAGATTTAAGAAGTTAACACAAGCCTGTTTAGAGGTGGGAAAGTCCATGAACGTGTAGTTTCCGCAGCTAATTGGATTTTGGAAAGGCACTTCGTATCCTTCTGTAAGAATCGTCTCTAGTACTTCTTTCATCAACTCCGCCACGTTCTGAGGAGTTCGATCTGTTCCTGCTAACACCACATAAAATCCCGTGCAACAGCCCATTGGACCGACATAGATAACCTCGTCACCTAAGATCGTTCTGATCTCTGTTGCAAAACAGTGCTCCAATGTATGCATGACTTCAGGTGATAACATACGCTCAGGAGAATTCGGTCTGATCATACGAATATCGTATGTTGTATAACTTTCAACATTGCTGCTGTTGGTTGTAGAAGCCTTTGCGTAGATTCCTTGTTTCAATTTGGTATGATCTACCGTGAAACTATTTACTTTTGCTTTTTCTTTTGTGTACATCTTGTTCTGTTCAAAGCTATAATGCCTGTGGCCTTATAGGGGTTAAAAGTTGAATATCAAAAATTTCTACAAAGATACTAGATTATTATAGAAAAGGACGATAAAACTACTATTTTAACACTTCATAGTGTTCTACTGTTGGAAAGGGATCATAGTAGTGATGCAAAAGTTTCTCCCATTCCTTGAATAGTGGAGACTCCCTAAAGCCAATTGTATGGTCTTCTAGAGTTTCCCATTCGACCAATAGAATATACTGGTTACCTTTTTCAATACATTTACGCAGGGAATGCGTGATATAGCCTTTACTTGCGCTGATATACTGGCAAGCTGTTTTATAATCTCGTTCAAAATTGGACTGTTGTCCTTCAATAATTTGTAATACAGCTACTTCTAAAATCATAATTCGTTTTTTAAATAAAGTTTAGTAAATATATCAAACTTAGAGAATTTGTTTTTTATATGCAATAAAGAGCTCCGGATATCCGTACAATTTATTTGGCATTCTTTGATGTAAGCTTAGGTTTATTGCTCATACCAGTAGTAGTGTGAAGGTCATCTTTGTTGGCTTGCGAATCGATGATCTGGATGACGAAAGGTATGCCTGGATTACGATTTTGGGCATTCCAAACCAAGGAGAGCGTCGTTCGCTGTGGTAAAGTGTCCAATTCAAGGAAAGTGACATCAACATGGTATCCATTTTTTAAGGACGAGGGAACAATAGCGACTCCAAGCCCCTGAGCAACCATATTAAATATAGTCAATGCATTGACTGTACGTAAAGTAACTTTAGGCACAAACGCATGGTCACTAAAAATACTCATGACAAGATCATAATAAGAGTGACTATAGTTTTTGGAAAATAAAATAAACGACTCATCTTTTAATGCCTCGAGACTCGGTTTGGGAGACTTTAATAGGGGATGATCTTTGGGTAGAACGAGGCTGAAATGCTCCGTATGTATGGGCAGGCTACACAAACCAAGTGGGGTTTCGGAAAGACGAACAAAACCCAGGTCCAATTCTTTCCTTTCCAATAGATCCAGTTGGGTTTCATTCGCCAGCTCATGCAGCGAGAGTTCGATGTCAGGCTGCTGCTGTTTTAAGTTAACAAGCAACTGCGGCAAAATTGTTTGCACAGCTGAACCTATAAATCCGAGCTTTAAGGTGCTTATTTTACCGTTGGCAAAACTCTGAAGCTGGGTTTCAATTTGGTCCAAATGCCTAAATAGTTCTTTTACCTCTGTAAAAAGATACATTCCGGCCTCGGTCAGCTGTACATTTCGCTTATTGCGCTCAAAAAGAGAGACACCATAAGATTCTTCCAGCTGTTTAATCTGTCTGCTCAGCCCCGGTTGCGCAATGAATAGCTTTTCGGCTGCTCTTCTAAAGTGCAGTTCCTCTGCCAGTATGTTAAAATACAGTAAGTGCCTTAATTCTATTTGATAATTCATGGTTATCAATTGATGATAAAAATGGTATTTCTAATTATCAAATATAGCCAGTAAATTTGAGTAAAGCAGATATGAAGATGGAAAAATTTTTATACGGCAGTGGACATTTGACATGCTCCACTGCTTTAGCGATAGTAAAAGGAACGGTGATTGGGGAAATATCACCAGAGGTCAGGGATAAGATTGAGCAAAGTGCCAGCTACGTCAGGAAAATAGTGGAGCGCGGTGAGATTGTCTATGGGATCAATACGGGTTTCGGTCCGCTATGTACTACGCTTATCGATGCAGGCCAAACGCAGCTGTTACAGGAAAATATTCTAAAAAGTCATGCTGTTGGCATGGGAGAGCCCATAGCCACTGATTTGGCCAAATTAATGCTTATTCTTAAAGTCCATGCACTTTCTAAAGGTTTTTCAGGCGTCCAATATACCACTATTGAACGTATTATTTGGCATATAGAACATGATGTCATTCCGGTGGTGCCCAAGCAGGGCTCCGTTGGAGCTTCAGGGGATCTGGCACCTTTATCACATCTGTTTTTACCATTAATTGGATTGGGAAAAGTCCAGATTGGTGGCGAAACCGTACCGACAGCCATCGCGCTGGAAAAATATGGTCTGAGCCCTATTCATTTAAGTGCAAAAGAGGGGCTGGCCCTAATCAATGGAACCCAATTTATGGCGGCACATGGTGTAATGGCTGTTGCTGAATTGAATCGGGTACTTCAGAATGCGGATATTATTGCTACCTTAATGATCGAAGGTTTAAATGGTTCCATCAAACCATTCTATACAGAATTGCATCAATTACGTCCACATGCCGGAAACCGCTATGTGGCCGCACGTATTTTTAACATGCTGCATGGATCTGCTATTTTAGAAAGCCACAAAGATTGCTCCCGCGTGCAGGATCCCTATTCGTTAAGGTGCATTCCACAGGTTCACGGTGCATCGCGCAATGCCTGGTTTCATTTAAAAGATACCATAGAGATTGAAATAAATTCAGTGACTGATAATCCTGTGATCATTAACGATGAGTTGACGATTAGTGGCGGAAGCTTTCATGGGCAGTCAATTGCTTTACCTCTAGATTATGCCACACTGGCGGCGTCCGAGATCGGGAATATTTCGGATCGAAGGGTTTATTTGTCTTTAGAAGGACAAACCAATGGTGTTCCAAAATTGTTGATGAAATCAACAGGACTCAATTCGGGATTCATGATTTTGCAATATAGTACTGCGGCGATAGCAAGCGAGAATAAAGGTCTTTGTTTTCCGGCCAGTGCAGATAGTATTCCAACCTCATTGGGCCAGGAAGACCATGTAAGCATGGGATCTATTGCCGGCCGAAAATTGCTGCAGGTCATTGACAATGTCGATAAAATATTGAGCATTGAACTATTGTGTGCGGCCCAGGCCAAAGATTACCATCAGCCATTGAAATCAACTTCGGCATTGGAAGCTATCCACGAAAGAATACGGCAGTCTATACCGCATATTGAATCTGACCAGCCGATGGAAGAGCTACTGACAGCAGCCTTGAAATTGGTGAAATCAGGAGAGCTTATTGCATTACATCGTCAATATGCTACCGGTGAGATTGCCGAAGAACTGAAACAGCGATTTGACGTATTTTAAGCAAAAAAGGGATGGAGAAAGAATTAAAATTAATCGGACCTTTTAGACAGCTATTACCCATGTCGAATATGCCCTTAAAGGGGGCTATCCACGATAAGCAATTGCCTATTATTGAGGAAGGCGGGATTTTAGTAGCCGGTAACACGATTTTAGATGTTGCTGTCTTTGATCAATTGGAGCAGAAATGGGGTGAACAGGCAAACCGGATTCATATCGCAGGTGATCAGGTAGCTTTGCCGGGTTTTATTGATTGCCATACGCATATTGCTTTTGCTGGCAATCGGGCAAATGATTTCGCTCTTCGAAATGCAGGTTCAAGTTACCTTGAAATTGCAGCTGCCGGAGGTGGAATCTGGAGCACAGTTTCACATACAAGAGATTGTAGACAGGAAGAATTGGTTGACCTAACTATCCAGCGTGCAAATTTTCTGTTGAGACAGGGAATCACAACGATTGAAGTCAAAAGTGGTTATGGACTGAATGTGGAAGAAGAGCTTAAAATATTGCGTGCCATTCGGGAGTCCAATCGTCGCACAGCTGCAGATCTTATTCCAACTTGTCTGGCAGCGCATATGCTCCCACGTGACTTCAGCGGATCTGCCCAAGATTATCTTCATCAGATCGCAGAGGTTCTGTTTCCCCAGCTTAAATCAGAACAGCTATCGAATAGAATTGACGCTTTTATCGAAGCATCAGCTTTTCAGGGGGAAGAGATCCTACCTTATTTACAAAAGGCCAAAGAAATGGGCTTTGATCTGACCATTCATGCCGATCAGTTTACTACTTCGGGAAGTCAGATCGCGGTGGAGCTCGGTGCTAAATCTGCGGACCACCTTGAAGCATCCACTGCGGTTGAGATTGAACTTATTGCACATTCAGATACTGTTGCGGTGGCTTTGCCTGCAGCGTCAATTGGCCTTGGTTGCGGCTTTACACCTGCTAGAAAGTTGCTGGATTCAGGTGCATGTTTGGCCATAGGAAGCGACTGGAATCCCGGTTCTGCCCCAATGGGACAGTTAATGACAAGTGCGAGTATTTTGGCAACAGCCGAAAAGCTCAGCAATGCCGAATTACTTGCCGCATTAACCTACCGTGCGGCGAAGGCCCTTAATCTTTCCGATCGCGGCACATTGACGGAAGGTATGCGCGCAGATTTTAGTTTATTTAAAACCGATAATTATCAGAATATTACTTACTACCAAGGAAGCATGCAGCCCCAAGCGGTGTGGAAAGATGGTGTGGAAGTATTTTCAATATAGGATAAGATGGAAAATACATTTAAGAGAGAGGTTGCAGCAGGTATTCCAACTGCATTGCCTCCAAAAGCAGAACGGGATCATACAGTAAGCCATGCCCCACGGCGTAAGGATATTCTTACGAAGTCGGAAGAAAAGCTCGCATTACGAAATGCGTTACGCTATTTTCCCAAATCTTGGCATGCCATTTTAGCGCCTGAATTTTTACAAGAGCTTCGCGACTATGGCCGAATCTATATGTATCGCTTTAGACCGGAATATGCAATGTATGCACGATCAATAGCGGATTATCCGGCGGTAAGCAAGCAGGCGGCAGCGATTATGTTGATGATTCAAAACAATCTTGATCCAGCCGTGGCGCAGCATCCCCATGAATTGATAACTTATGGTGGCAATGGTGCTGTTTTCCAAAATTGGGCTCAATATCGCCTCACCATGCAGTATCTTTCCCAGATGACAGATGAGCAGACACTGCATCTTTATAGCGGTCATCCGATGGGACTTTTTCCTTCATCCCAACATGCCCCGCGTGTGGTGGTGACAAACGGTATGATGATTCCGAACTATTCGAAACCGGACGACTGGGAGCGTTTTAATGCGTTGGGTGTTACACAATATGGACAGATGACAGCCGGCTCCTATATGTATATCGGTCCGCAGGGTATTGTCCATGGAACGACAATTACTGTAATGAATGCCTTCCGAAAACATTTAGCCGCAGGAGATACCATCGAAGGCAAGGTCTTTTTGACTTCAGGTCTAGGAGGCATGAGTGGGGCACAACCCAAAGCAGGCAATATTGCGGGCTGTATAACGGTATGTGCCGAGATAAATCCTGCTGCAGCGAGAAAGCGGTATGAACAGGGCTGGGTAGATCGATTGATAGAAGATATCGGCCAGCTTACTGAACAGGTGCGTTTGGCCATACAGCGTAAGGAAACAATATCCTTTGCCTATATCGGTAATATTGTCGAAGTATGGGAGGCTTTTGATCGGGAAAACATCTACATCACCGTTGGATCTGACCAGACCTCTTTGCATAATCCATGGTCTGGAGGTTATTACCCAATGGGATTGACTTTTGCAGAATCGAATGCGCTTTTGGCTGCCGATCCTGATCGATTCAAGCAATGTGTGCAAGAAACTTTGGTTCGGCATGTCGAAGCCATCAATAAGCATGTCGCAAAGGGAACTTATTTCTTTGATTATGGCAATGCATTTCTGTTGGAAAGCAGCCGTGCTGGGGCAGCAGTATGGAACGATAGCCGCGATCAATTTCGTTACCCTTCTTATGTGCAGGATATTTTGGGACCAATGTGTTTTGATTACGGATTTGGACCATTTCGATGGGTCTGTACTTCCGGAAAAGCTGCAGACCTGCAAAAATCAGACAAAATCGCGATGGAAGTTTTAGAAGAGCTTCGCGCGGAGGCCCCTGCAGAAATTCAGCAGCAGATGCAGGATAATATTCAGTGGATCAAGGAAGCTGGAAAAAATAAACTCGTAGTGGGTTCTCAGGCACGTATTCTCTATGCCGATTCAAATGGACGTATCGCCATAGCAAAAGCCTTCAATGAGGCGGTAAAAAGCGGTTTATTTGAAGGTCCCATTGTTTTGGGAAGAGATCACCATGATGTTAGCGGCACAGACTCGCCTTATAGAGAGACAAGCAATATCTACGATGGGAGTCAATTCACTGCGGACATGGCCATTCACAATGTCATTGGTGACAGTTTTCGCGGTGCTACATGGGTTTCTATTCATAATGGCGGCGGAGTTGGCTGGGGAGAGGTCATCAATGGTGGATTTGGTCTACTGTTGGACGGTTCGGCCGATGCTGCTGTTAAATTAGAAAAAATGTTATATTTTGACGTTAATAATGGGATAGCAAGACGTGCTTGGGCTAGAAATAAAGAGGCAAATCAGGCACTGGACCGTGCGATGGAAAGAAATAACACCTTAAAGGTTACCCGTGCACAAATGGTAGATGACCATATTATTGAACAATTATTTGATGTAAGCGAATGAATTTGTTGCTGAGTGATCCGGGAATATACACCAAAGGCGATCCATCTGTTTGGAAAGGCCGTATCGATGGCCAGGAACGCGATTGGATGCGTTGGCATCAATTGATGGATTGTGTTGATCTGCTCAACCAGCCGGCGCTGCACAGATCCATTGCCTTTCTGGGCTTTTGCAGCGACGAAGGTGTTGCTAGAAATCAGGGCCGCGTAGGGGCCAAAGATGGACCTGCTGCAATCCGGAATGTGCTGACAAATCTTCCTGTACATTTTTCAGGTAAACTTAAACTTAAAGATTGCGGCGATATTCTTTTAAAAGACAATGATTTAGAATTGTCTCAAGAAAGCTTGGGCGAGGCCTTGAAACTGATTCTTCAACAAGAAGGGTTTCCGGTCATTTTAGGTGGCGGCCATGAAGTAACCTACGGACATTATCTGGGTATTCGAGAATTTCTAAAGGATCGCAATCAAACGCTTGGTATTATTAATTTGGATGCACATCTTGATATACGTGCATTGCAGGATGGTAAAGGGAATTCCGGCACAGGCTTTTATCAAATTGAACGGGACCAATCTGCAGCCAGTCTGCCATTTCACTATTTGGCAATCGGTATTCAGGAAATTAGCAATACTAAGGGATTGCTAACTTATGCCAAAGAGAAAAATGTACAGCTTATTGAACGAGAAAATTTGGTAACCGAAAAGCTGGGCCTCATTCGGGATAAAATCGTTAATTTTTCCAAATCAGTGAATTATGTGTATTTGACGATTGATCTTGATGCATTTGCTGCAGCGTATGCGCCGGGAGTGAGTGCGCTGGCATTTAATGGTATAGTGCCCGATGAGTTGTTTTTTTCGGTCTACGATCTTATTCTGGATCTCCCTAATATCAGGTCTGTCGATTTTGCCGAATTAAACCCTTACTTTGATATCGATTCCCGAACGGCCAAATTAGCCGCCGATCTGATCTTTAAGCTGATCAATAAAATAGCTACAAAATAGCATTAATCGTGGTAAAGCCGTTCGATAAAAAGGTGGTTAGACTGTTTCAAACGAAGTCTAACCACCTTTTGCATATGGTAGAGCGATTAAAATAGTACATCTGCTAATGTTGCATCTTTATCAAAAACAGATTTTGCAAATGGGCATAACGGCATAATTTTTAGTTGATCTTTACGTGCAAATGCAACTGCTGCCATCAGCATCTGTTTGCCCAGTCCTTTTCCCGCATACTCGGGGTCCACCTCAGTATGGTCTATAATGAATTTTGTAGGACCGGCCCAAGTGTATGTCATTTGCGCAACGGATTTCTCTTTATCGATAACTTCAAAGCTACCGTGTTTATCGTTATTTTTTTGTATTACTTCCATCTCAATGAATTTAATTAAAGAAATTGCAAAATAAACAAAATCCATCAATATGTAACATGAACTATTTTTAATAACTAAGGTGAGATCATTGTAATAAATCTGTTGTTTTATTCAAATGGTTAATTATTGTTGTATATTCAAATAATCCTGAGAAATATCTATTTTTATTAGTTGGGTTACATAATTGGTTTTCCCCGTATTTTGTAAAGTACGGGGATTTTTTGTTAATAGCTAATATTTTTAGTATGTTTGTTTTGCATTATGTGTATGAATCAAAGCAAAAAACAAGAGTTTGCCATTGTAGACATTGAGACTACGGGAGGCAATGCAAAAGCCAGCAGGATTACTGAGGTTGCCATTGTTATTCATGATGGTAACCAAGTTCTGGAACGTTGGGAGACATTGGTTAATCCGGGAAAGGAAATTCCTAATTCGATTTTTGCACTCACCGGCATAGACAACGATATGGTGAAAGACGCGCCATTATTTGATGAAGTTGCCGAACACATTTTCAGTATGCTCAAAGACCGCATTTTTGTTGCCCATAATGTCAATTTTGATTATTCATTTATTCGCTTTCAGCTCCAGGAATCTGGGTTCGAATGGTCGGCTATAAAATTATGTACCGTACGTTATGCGCGAAAAATAAAACCGGGCTTATTATCCTATAGTTTGGGACGTTTATGTGATTATTTAGATATTCCGATCGAAAATAGACACCGTGCGGGTGGTGATGCCGACGCGACAGCCATTCTCTTTGCATATTTAAAAGTACTGGACACTGACCAGGTATTTCAGGATATGATCAAACATAAAGCGGTTGATCAGCGTTTTCCGCCACATTTAAATCCGCAGGAATTCGAACAATTGCCCAATGACGCCGGGGTCTATTATTTTCACGATAAAGATGGAAAAGTTATTTATGTTGGTAAGGCCGTGAATATAAAAAAAAGGGTGTTATCTCATTTTACCGGCAATAATATTCAGGCGCAAAGGCAGCATTTCCTAAAAGAAATTTATCATATAAGTTATGAATGCTGTGGTACAGAGCTGATGTCATTGTTATTGGAGTGTGCTGAAATCAAAAGGTTTTGGCCAAAATATAATAGGGCACTTAAACGATATGAACCTAAATTCGGTTTATTCTCTTATGAAGATCAAAATGGCTACCTCCATTTGGCTATAGGAAAGGTAAACAGGGGACAAGCGTGTATTCAGCTTTTTCAACGTGAGTATGATGCTATTCAGTTGTTGCAGTCATTTATTCAGCGTGACGATATTAATCCGCAATTTTGTCAGTTTGGACAGGCCAGTTTGTCTTCCAGATCCGTAAAAAAGGATGAATTGCCCGACCGGATTCTGCACAATACGCGAATTGAGCGCTGTATCGAGGATTGGCTCAAACAGCAACCGTCCTATGTATTGATCGATAGAGGCCGCAATGTAGAAGAAAAAAGCTGCATTGTTGTTGAAAATGGCCTTTTTTACGGAATGGGTTATATCGATCAATACTGCCAATACCAAGACCTTGAAGATATAAAAGGACAGGTTAAAAGATATCAAAGCAATCATTATATGATGGAATTGGTCAAAATGGCAGCGGAAAGGCAGCCTGCTAAGGTATATTTTATGACAAAAACGACGATATTAGCTGCTACTGCGGCAGAGCCTGCTTTTTCGTATGACAATCGGGCTCCAGATAGTCTTTTTGAGCTGTTTGAATAGCATCTTTTCTTTTCATATTTATTGTATTTTTCCAATTAGTCATCTCAATCTCAGTAATCTGTTAAAGAAATGTGAAATAGTAATTCGCGCGCGATTTTGGTCCAATAGTTGAAATATAGTTGATGTAGAATATAAAAAAAGACTTTTCATAATTTAGGTTAATAATTGGTTAGTTAAAACCTGGGGCTCCCAACCTCAGGTTTTCTTTTTTTTACTGTTTTAGCGCTTGACTTTTTAGTTAATGCGCACCCATATTTAGTTTGTGGAAGATAAAGTTGTTAATTTTTTCAATTTAAACACACTTTTTAAGGTGTTGATTTTCAATATTTTGATTTTTGTCCCCCTTTTGTCCCCCTAAGTTTTTTCTCTATATAGTTAGTTTAAGCTACTTTAGTGCCAGCATACTGTAATAGCGGAATTAGTAAAACAAAGATGGGGCGTTTTCTAAAAGTAGCTGCGGTATATCTTATCCATATCTTTATATATAAAAAGGGCCTTGGCCCTTTTTTTTATGCATACTACGTGTAGTCGTTCAACCGACATTGACGGTAACCGATAGGCGACCTAGATTTTAATATAGATATTTTTCTTTCGCAGGTAATAGGCGATCAGCCAATTCAAGGTGACAAAAAGCAGCGCGAACAGGGCAGAAGCCAAGGACTGAAACTGCCAGTTGCCGAACAAGGCATGATAGCTAAAACTCCATAGATTCTGTTGTGTATCCCCGATAAGAATAAAGGAACAAACTGTCGGAATCAGACCACTAAGACAGTAGATAAATAGCGTGTTCTTACCGAAATCGTCAAATATCGTATAAAGTATTCCTTTGATGTGCTGAAATTCGATGAGGTAAATTAATATACCAAGGAAAGATACCGCTATGCCCGTTGTGAATACGCAGTAACTGCTGGTCCAGATTTTCTTATTAATTGGGAAAGCAAATGACCAGAGATAGCCGATCAAAATAAGGAACAAGCCTAGAATAAATAGGTATATCAGCTCTCTTTTACCTATCAGTTTTTGAATAATGTACTTTCCCGTGATATATCCGAATATCGTCTGACTGATGGCTGGAAATACGCTCCAGAGATCCTCTGGATCAAATGCTGTCCCTTCACCGTGATAGAGATGGGAGGCACCAAAAATTCGGATATCCAGTGCCGTTCCGAACCAGCCGTCTAAACTATATGGATCCGAGGGATTACTGTAATAGCAAAAGAGCCAATAAGCTAGCAAAAGCAAGATACTGATAACGACAGCGCCTTTGTCTCGAAAGTAATATAATATAATTGCTGCACTGAAATAGCAGATGGCGATTCGCTGCAGCACCCCAAAATACCTATATTTGGCAAATGGAATCCACTCAAGCTGGTGAAGACTATTCCATGCTACAAAAGGGAAAATATTTAAAAATATACCGAGTAGAAAAAGGATGACTGTTCTCTTGACAATTTTATTCCAATACAGTCCCGGAGCCAATTGATCGATATTTTTTAAAGAGAATGCCATTGAATTTCCCACGGCAAATAAAAAAAATGGGAATATAAGATCTGTAAACGTACATCCGTGCCAAATGGAGTGTTCAAGCTGCGGAAATACTTGGTGATAGTTGCCAGGATTATTGACGAGAATCATCGCCGCAAGTGTAAACCCACGGAAGATATCCAGTGATTTAAAACGAGTCATAATAAAGTATATGAGTAAAATAGGCTGTTCGAAGAGTAGATTCTCAGAACAGCCTATGATTGGTCTAATTAATAGCCTGGGTTTTGAATCAGGCTCGGGTTTGCCTGCATTTCCAATAATGGTATTGGAAGGAGCAGGCTATTTTGGTTAAAATTATACTTAATCAGCGTAGCGTTGCTCTGCTTGCCGTTATCGCATGTAAATTTGATTTCATTTAATTTATTCATCACATCTACCGTGACACCATAACGATTTAAATCATCCCAGCGTTGCCCCTCAAAAGCAAGTTCTAATCGACGTTCATTTAAAATGATGGTCTTTAATGCACTGGAGCTGACACCGGATAGGTCGGAGAGCCCTGCTCGGTGACGGATGATATTAAGCGTATTTAGGGCATCAGTGGTATTTCCTAAGGCATTTTGTGCCTCAGCTTTGAGCAGTATGATGTCTGCAAGTCGCAAGAGGTAAAAATGATCGCCACTTTGGAAGCTATTTGCATGTTTCTGTTTGACATTAAAAGGAATCTCGGTGTCGACATCTGCGCATGGATTCCAGAACTCATCTGCCCAAGGAACCGAGTAGAACCAGATGTTGGCCTTCTTTCGCTCAGTGTCACCGGCATTGTCATAAGCTTCGACAAGGTCCTTGGATGGTGTCCCATATCGACGCCACTCGTTTTCATTGATTTTTCCATTTTCATCAAGATCAGGGAAGAAGAAAGCTCCCCCCCAACAGCTTAGATTGGGGCTGCCAGCGATATAGGGAATCTCGATAATGGATTCATTGTTGTAATTATGTTTTCCATCAAAGAGGTCCGCATAGTTTTGAAGTAATTTGTAACCACCTTTTCCATTGATCACTGCATTGGCATATTGCAATACCTTATTGTAGTCGCGATCAGGGCGCTGAGCCCATATTTTTGTCAGTAACGCGTTTGCCGCTCCTTTGGTTGCTCTAACCTTGTCAATGGAAGGCTGTCCAAATACATCTGGAAGATTATTGACGGCAACTTGTAAGTCCGAATCAATAAAATCATAAACCTCTTCGGCAGTTGATCGTTTGATGCGTAATACTTCGGCATCTGTGCTGTTGGAGTGTTTCTCCAGCGGCACACCACCGTAAAGTTTAACCAATTGGTAGTAATGAAAAGCCCTTAAAAATGAAGCCTCTCCAAGAATTTGTTTCCTTCTTTCTTCTGAAAACGTAGGATCTGTGACTTTATCAACATTGTCGATAACGATATTGCATTTGGAGATCGCTCCATATAATTCTTCCCAGTCCCTGCGTACCATTTCATTGGTATTGGTAATGGTGTTGTAGTCGATTTGCGCAAAATCTATTTCGCCACCGCCGGCTGCGTGTGCATTGTCGGAGCGAATATCTGTTTGTAGAATCATTTCCCACTGGTAATAATTGGCGTTGCTTCCCGGACGTGTGCCATTGCCTATAAAAGAATTATAGGCTCCGTTTAAAGCTTTCTCAATATTGTCTCCGGTGAGATAGGCATTTTCACTGGTTACCGTGGAGGTAGGTTGAAGATCTAAAAACTTTTTGCAGGAATTTAGAGCTAGAGATGCCAATAAGGCTATGGCTAATGAGGTATATCTAGTTGATTTCATTGTATGTAAGCTAAAAGGTTAAAAAGTTAGGTTTAAACCAATAATAAAGGTGCGTGCCTGAGGCGAAGTCCCAAAATCGATACCCGGCGCCATATTGGCACTCACAGTTTCCTGGTTAGTTCCACCGTACATGCTTACCTCAGGATCCAAACCTGAGTATTTTGTGAATGTTAACAGATTTTCACCTGTCACATAGAAACGGACCTTATTGAGCTTCCATCTTTCAAGTACCTGTTTAGGCAGGTTGTAGGCCAAGGTCATCGATTTCACCCTTAGGTAGGAACCTTTCTCTACAAAACGCGAGGAAATCTGCGAATTATAGTTGTCCTCTGTATTGTTTAGATCGGGACGTGGCGTATGACTATTTTTGTTGTCAACCGTCCATCTGTTTAATACAGCAGCACTTTGATTTCTCGGTTCCCACATACCTTCTGTATAAATACGTGTCGCATTGAGAATGTCATTTCCCTGTACACCTTGTAAGAAAAAGGAAAAGCTGAAGTTCTTGTAGCTAAAGTCATTTGTCATGCCATAGGAAAATTTTGGTGTCGCATTACCAATAATTGCCATGTCACTGGTTTGAAGGCCTGCTTCAGGATCAGCCATCTGATACATCATGTCGCCGGTCTCTGGATTGACGCCTTTTGCAATATATCCCCAGAATGATCCCAGAGCAACTCCTTCTTTTGCAATTGTACTATTGCCGCGGCCATCAATATTGCCGTCGTAGTAGGTTCCGCCATCAATATTCAGTACTTTATTGCGATTGAGTCCAAAGGTTACCGTTGTATTCCATTTAAAATCGTGAACGAAATTTCGACTGCTTAATTCGAATTCAAAACCTCTATTTTGTAGGTCACCAAGATTTTTTAATGCTGTTCTATAACCGGAACTATAGGGTACCCTCGAGTTGAGGAGCAAGCCCACAGTCTTTTTGGCATAGTAATCTGCTGCAAATGTTAGTCTCGAATTAAAGAAACTGGCATCCACACCAATATCGGTCTGGTTTGTTGTTTCCCATTTTAGATTGGGGTTGTCCAAAGTTGAAGGTGTATACCCCGGTACAACTTGATCGCCGATGTTGTACGATCCCGTGACGTCGATCAAGCCGAGATAGGCGAAAGCCGGAATCTGGCTATTCCCAACTTTACCCCAACTCGCACGGATTTTCAAGTCGTTTACTGTATTTTTCAGGGTGCTAAAAAAGTCCTCATTGGATAAACGCCAGCCGGCAGAGAAGGAAGGGAAGTAGCCCCAACGGTTATTGGGCCCAAAGACAGATGATGCGTCAGCTCTTAAATTTGCTGTAAATAAGTAGGTGTCGTTATAGTCATAGCCGATTTTTGCAATGCCGGAGACAGTCGATACAGCGGCGTCCATTGCTGTCGGCATCGCGGTAATCATTGAACCGCCATTGACAGTGTGGATCGCTGGATTAGCAAAATTCTGCGTAGCGATAGCTGAGTTTGTTGTTTGTGTTTTAGTTGTAATATAACCCAATAAACCTGTCAGGTGGTGCTTGTCACTAAAGGTTCTATCATAGTTTAACGTGTTTTCGGACATCCAATACTGATTATCTTGCTGCCGCAGTTCGGCCATACCTTTGTATTTTCTGCCCTCTGTCGTACGGAAAGGGTCTACAAAACTACGGTATTGATTGTTGTATTTCTCGTATCCAAATAAAGTTTTGAATTTTAATCCCGGTAGAATATTTGCCTCTGCAAAAACATTTCCTGTAAATCTGTTATTCACATAGTTGTGTTCATTACCGGTTGCCAATGCAACGGGGTTGTCGAGGTCCGTATAGAATGGATCTACAGTGAAAGCGCCTTTGTCTCCGTATATGCCGATTACCGGAGAGCCTAAATAAGCATTCATGATAACACCATTTCTGGAGTTTTCGTTAATATCCACGTCGTACCAACGGTTGTAAGATAGGCTGGTACCTACCTTAAAGATTTTATTGATTTGGTGGTCTAAATTAACCTTGAAATTGACTTTGTTGACTGTATTGGTAATTACAGTACCATTATCTTTTTGATAAGACCCCGAGATATAAAATCCGGTCTTTTCATCGCCACCGCGCACAGAAGCCTGGTATTTTTGACTGTGACCGGTGCGGAATAGCTGATCCGGCCAGTTCGTGTCTGCGGTATATTTTGACCAGTCCAGCGCTTGGCCGGTCTCTGTCATTAAATCTCGGTATTGTGTTGCATTTAAGACTTTAGGTCTTTTCCATATCGCTGAAAACCCCTGATATGTTTCAAAATTTACTTGGGTTTTGCCATTGGTCCCCCGTTTTGTTGTGATCAAAACAACCCCATTAGCACCGGAAGATCCATAGACAGCAGCAGATGCCGCATCCTTCAATACGGATATGCTCTGAATATCTGAAGGATTCAATTCGGATATGTTCTCTGTGGGAACGCCATCAACAATGTATAAGGGGTTGCTGCCGGCGGTAATCGTGGAGGTTCCGCGAACACGAATGGAGAAACCAGCCTGAGGCTGTCCGGAAGATTTTACAATCTCTACACCAGCCATTTTACCTTCCATTGCACTGGCTAACTGCGTTACCGGCCGATCTTCAATATCCTTTGTGCTCATGGTTGCGATAGCCCCTGTAATATCCTTTTTCTTCTGAGTACCAAAACCAACGACAACAATCTGCTCCAATTGATTGTTGGCAGTTTTCATCTGGATCGTCAGAAAAGTGTTTGAACCGATTGTGCTACTGATCGTTTCATACCCAATCGAACTAAAGCTGAGTTGATGTGCAGGAGTCGCTTCAATAGAAAACTCACCTTTGCCGTCTGACTCCGTTTGTTTGCCTGTTGTTGTATTGCGGATTGTAACCCCTGTTAATGCCTTACCATCGCCATCGGTAATGCGCCCTTTGACAAGCTGTTGTACATTAATGTTGCTTCTCAGGGAGGTGTCATCTATTTTCCTTTTTAGGACAATGGTGTTGTTGACAATTTTGTATGAATACGATAGTTCTTTCAGGTTGTCTTCCAAAATTTCAACAATAGAACCATCTTTGTGGTTAATCCGGATTTTTTGATTATCATTAATCTGTGAGTTATCGTAGAGAAATACATACGAACTTTGACGTTCGATTTCTTTAGCAAACTTTGCCAAAGTATATTCCTTGTCCTGTAATTTGATTTTGGATTGATTTACATTTGCCACCGCTAGATTACTTGCATGGGAAACGTATTGGATAGCAAGTAAAGCAGCAAATAGTTTTGCTTTTTTACCAGCCCCATGGATGGTTTTAAGTTTATACATAATTAGTTGGGTAAGTTTGTTTTATATTAAATAATTTAGAGTTCCACTTCAATTTTATTATTTCGTAATTGACATTTAATGTCCAGGAAGTTGAGTGTTTCAACCAATTGCTGGGCGGTGGAGTTTCGTTTTATCTTTCCTGTCAATTCACTATTTTTATTTGTTCCTTTATAGATGATATCCACATTATACCAGCGTTTTATCGCGGACAGTGCATCCTTTATCGGTGTGGATTCAAAATAGAAAAATCCGTTTTTCCATGCCATTGCCTCTTCGATATTGGCTTCCTGTACCGTCAGATTGCCAGCTACTGCAAATGCAGCCTGTCCCGGTTTCAGCATTTTTGATCTACCAAATTGTGAAACTTGAACTGAACCCTCCATTAAGGTTGTTTTATTGTGCTCACCTGGATAGGATCGCACATTGAAATGTGTTCCGAAAACTCGAATGGTTTGTTCATTGGATCTGACGTAGAATGGTCGGTTTTTGTCGTGACTAACTTCAAAATAAGCCTCACCGGATAGTTTTACTTCGCGGCTATCTGCTGCAAATGATTCTGGGAACGTCAGTATAGAACCTGCGTTCAGCCAGACCTTACTGCCATCAGCCAAAATGATCGCGTATTCTGTTCCTATAGGGGTTTCAATGGTATTGGTTCGGTTAGGATCAGCACGCCTACTAGCCATAAACTGATACTGCACGGTTCCCGAAACAGTCGTTGTAACCTTCATTGCTGCATCTTGATGAAGGATACTCCGTTGTTGATTAGAGAGGTCAATTTTAGTTCCATCGGCTAATGTTAATACAGCAGCCTTGACACCTGGATGAACTTGCTGTCCCCTGTTGGATGCCAACTGTGGAGTTTCCCGGTTTGTTTTTTTGACAAGGTATAGCGGCAATATAAACAACACGGCCAAAGCCGCGGCAATTCCGCTTAATTTTATCCATTGTGGAACACGTCTGATTTTGGATGTCTGGATTTCCTGCTTTATCTGTGACAGTAGCAGCTCTTTAAGCTGTTGCTCATCTGTTGCGAGTTCCTCGGGGATAGGGAGAGGTTCACCATCATTTAATTCATACCATTCTTGCAACTCAGCTTCCTCCTCAGGGGTACATGTCCCATTGAGCCATTTGTAAGCCAATTGCTTTATCCGTAATTGATTGTTATCAACCATATTTTAGGGGTTATTTGTTCATATAGTCCCTAAATTGCAGTGATACCCTGACAAGAAAAGAAAAAAAATTATAAGGTAATCAGAAAGCGCTGAATTCCAGCGCGTATTTTTTTTAAGGCACGACTTAATTGGGTTTCTACAGTCTTTACAGAGATGTTGAGATTTTCTGCAATCTGTTTGTAGGTGAGCCCTTCTTCTCGCGATAGTTTGAAAATAAGCTGGCATTTTTCAGGCAGTTCCGAAACAAGTTGATCCAGCCGAATCCGTAGTTCCTCAAATTGGAGCCAATCTTCTGTTGAATTATCAAAATCCACCCAATCAGCTTCATGTCTGAAAGTTTCTTGCTTGTATTGTTGCGCTAGGTACTTGAAGACTTTATATTTAACAGCTACAGCGAGGTAAGAGGCAAGATTGCTCTCAATCTGGAGCTGATGACGTCTAAGCCAGAGAGAAGCAAAGATATTCTGTACGATCTCCTGTGCATCTTCCAGAGAGTTTGTTTTCCGGGCGGCCTGGTAATATAGTTTTTTCCAATAGCGATCATACAAAGCTTCAAAAGCTAAGTTATCATCTTGTTGAATCAACAGAATCAATTCCTCATCTGAACGGCCTCCAAAATCTTTCATGCAAGACAATAATGTGCTTTTCTATGGTTATGCGATGTGAAATGCTAATTTCGGTGTAAATGTAGGGACTAAATCATGAATAATGCAACTTTAATCTACAAAACCTATGATCGCATAGTTAAAAGTACTATTTGAAAAAAATTCCCCGCACGAAAGGCAAAAAAAAGAGTATCTGTTAATGACAGATACTCTTTTTTTTGAGTGTGCACCTCATTAGAAGTTTGGCTTCAATAGATACTTGTCATAGAAGCGGAAGATATGATCAGCAGCCTCCTCTGCAGTATCCACAATACGGTACAGTTTTAAATCTTCTTCGCTGATGTATTTGTTTGGAATCATTGTATTCTGAACCCAATCCATTAGTCCTTTCCAATATTCTGAACCGACCAATACGATTGGAAAACGAGCAATTTTACCCGTTTGAATCAAAGTGATTGCTTCAAAAAGCTCGTCCATTGTTCCAAAACCTCCAGGCATTACGATATATCCCTGAGAATACTTCATAAACATGACTTTTCTCACAAAAAAGTACTTAAATTCAAGTAGTTTGTCGCGGTCAATATATTTATTATGGAACTGTTCGAAGGGTAGTTCAATATTCAACCCCACAGACTTTCCACCAGATTCATACGCACCTTTATTGGCTGCCTCCATAATACCCGGGCCACCACCGGAGATAATACCGTAACCACGAGCTGTCAATAGACTGGCAATATCTACCGCCATTTGATAATATTTATGTTCACGTGGGGTACGTGCAGAGCCAAATATCGAAACGCAAGGACCAATTTTTGCTAATTTCTCAAATCCATCCACAAACTCCGACATCACTTTAAAAATCTGCCAAGAGTCTTTTACTTTAATTTCCTGCCATGTTTTGTTTTCAAATGCGCGGATAATTTTATCTTCTTTTGTAATGTCCATATATAACGTTATACATTTTAATTTCTAAAATCAATTTTCCAAAAAGGAATACAATATAGCTATTTTTTTAATACTAGCTACTTTTTCTGATTATTCTTACATTTGCATTATGAATTTTTCTTCTAAACTTCTCGAGAACGCTGTTGCTGAATTTGGCAAGTTACCTGGCGTGGGACAAAAGACGGCGTTGAGATTGGTATTGCACCTGTTGAAGCAGGCGGATGCGGACGTAGCCCGTTTTACAGCTTCGATCGATCGGTTAAAGGAGGATATTCAATATTGCCAGGAATGTTTTAATATTTCGGATCACAGTATCTGTGAGATATGCGCCTCATTTAAGCGGGATAAAAGCTTAATCTGTGTTGTTGAAGATACCCGCGATGTGATGGCGATTGAAAATACAAATTCTTATCAAGGGGTATACCATGTATTAGGTGGTTTGATTTCACCGATGGATGGAATTGGTCCTGCGGATCTTAAAATAGAAGGATTGCTCAATCGGATCCAGCGGGGAGAAGTCGAAGAGGTTATTCTGGCACTTTCTGCAACAATGGAAGGGGATACCACCATTTTTTATTTGTATCGGAAACTACGTGAGTTTGACGTTAAAATAACAACAATTGCCCGTGGGATAGCATTTGGTGGAGAATTGGAATATGTGGATGAACTTACCTTAGGACGATCCATTGCAACAAGGGTACCTTATGAGCGCCATGTTGGTTAATTGTATTTCAGGTAGATTTGTTTGACTCCTTCATGAACCGTTCTTCCTTTGTTGATTTGCTGTTTTCGCCATAGGAGGTCATTGATTATGCGATTTGACCGCTTGTTTTTTAAGATGTTGATATAGGCTATTTTGCCTATCATTGTTTTCTTTAAACCCAGCAATGAACAGGAGTAACTTCCCAATAGATAATGATTGTAATAGAGGTGGATTTCGCGCATCAGCTTTCGTTTCCATTTCGTGGTTGGATAAGCCGCTTTAACAGGTTCTTCCATAAGTGCCTGTGCCAAAGCTAAGCTGTCCTGATCACCTTCTTTTTGTGTCATTGTCCAATAATATAAAGCTTTGATGGCCTGCTCCTCCGAATCCGGCAGTAATTGCAAGGGGATGCCTAATAGTGTTCCAATATATTTCCATAAGTGAAAGAGACCTTCAATCTCATTTTCTAATACATTGAATTTCATTAGCTTAAGACCAGTTAGATAAACTAGAGAAAAACCTAAGTTTGTTGCTAGCATATCCCATGTGTTTAAGGGTATACCCCATTTTTCTACTTGCCAATAACCGTGCTTTATAATGTTCAATCGTGCGTAAGAGTGGATACATCGGGTCATTAAAATAGCTTCAATTCCGATATTCCCTTTCTTTAATGCATTATTACCCGTGATGTCAACCCAAAAGGTTACCGTTTCCGTAAGACGTTTAACAGCTCCCTTTTTAAGTGCTCCTGTAAAAATTAAGGGTTTATTGATGGCACTGGATTCATAACCTCCCATAAGGACATAATCGCGCAAGACAATGAGTCCAGATAAGCCCGATCGTTGACTAAGTCCAATTCCTTCTTCAATTTTAGTCCAGTCTAACCAGGATGGAGCTAGATCAAGGCTGTTTATAAAGTTAGTCAGCAAAGGCTCGTACGCAGCTTCAATACTTTTGCCTTTAAGAGCATCTTTGAGCAGCTGCTGCCCCTTGGAAAAACCAATTTTTAGATGAAGCTGCTCCACAAGCATGTCACAGCAGCTATCGTGCTGATAGAGTAAAGGGATAAATTGATCGGCATCGGAAAGCAGTGGTTTCTCCTGCAATTTATGGAGCAATTCGACACCAGGCCCCTTTGTCCAATAGAAAGAAAATGAACTTGTATTAACTTGGTATCTTTCGGGTATTTGCATGCCTTTTATTGAATTGACCAAACTGTATAAGATCCAGTGAGTTTGATCGTATCATTTGATTTATTAAACTTAAAGTCTATATAATCCATTTGACAAGATAAGATATCACTACAACAAAATTGACGGTCAATTTTAAAATGCAGCCTAAAAGAACCTCCAGTACCATCTGTATCAAATGAAAGTGCACTCATGCTTAAGTCACTTAACTGCGGACCGCCATCTTTATCCTCTAATTGCCCCACAACATAGTCATTGATTACTTTCCGATGTTTTTCAATGAAGGGCAGGAGCTCCTGATCGGTGAATGGTATGATCAAATCGCCTTTTTTTATTGGGATTCCTATGTTTATTTCTGTCATCTTATTATTGTCTACGAATAAAGATCTCTCCAGTTTGGAATATATAAACCGAAAATTGCTTCTGTTTCCTTGCGGGTCTTATTTGCAAATTTACAGAATGCCTTTAGAATAATCAGATTGAGGTGTTCTTTTTCAAAATCAATTAGTCGATTTGAAAAATGAAATCCACCTTCAACGATTCTAAAATCGCTCTTGGGTAATTTATGTATATTTACTGTAGTCACGTCATAAATATCCAATTGTTCCTCCCAGTAAGCAACTCGTTTTATTATTTCATTATACAGCAATTCCTGACTCCACTTACGTAGTAATTTAAGAATGTTGGTATTCTTTTTTTGATGTACACATATACTCGTTGCTGTCAATTCAACAGCTGCTAGTGTTGCCGAAGGATAGATTTTGACCAAATAAGGTTTTCCAAATAGGTAGTAGGGATCTTCCAGATAGGAATAGGATGAACCTTCCGATTTACTTTCTGGAGGATTTAATTTGATGTACGCTTTAAGGAAAGTAACATCGCAATGTGCTGGAGCATATACACGATAGGGTGATGAACTACCTAGAATTCGGATATAATCCTTATTCCAGGGGACTATTTCATAAAATATATCACCGATTTCGATTTGCATTTTCCAACGTTCAATTATAGACCTGTTCTAATGTGTCAAAATAACGATATTTTTTGCGTTAAAGAAATGCGATTTGAAAAAAGGATGAGATAGCATGCGGTCAATTCTAACAGCTAAACATATGAAGAACTAAAAACATACCTGTCAACGACATGCGAAAAGACCTTTTATAAGCACCTACAGGAACGTGGTATTTTAAAGCCTTCTGAGCACCTATTTTCTTTTGGATAGCAAATACCCGTCTTATATATTCGAGCACTACAGAAAGCCTGCAAACCCTCTGATTTCAAACGGTATCGATCCGCTCCAATTACCAAATCGGCATGTTGCATCTTCGTAGGTATCTCCAGCGCATTACAAAGCTTACACCCGAGATCTACCAGAAAGCTACCAAAAGCCTGTACCTGTTTAGTAGCTCTTTAGTACCTTTCCAGTACCTTTTTGGTACACTCTCAGTACACTCCCAGTAGCTTAACAGTGAATCAATGGTACCTTCTGCTGCAAGGAATAGACTAATTAACCCGCTACCAACTTCTCACCAAATTCGCCCTTTCCGTGGGGTTTCTTCGAATTGGCTTCGGTTTTTCGTTGAGCCACACCAATGCTGTCCCGAAGAAAATGGGGATCAGCTGCATAAAAGTTAGAAGAAGGACATCGCTATACTTTTGGCTCTTCGGTTAGGCTTCGACTCCGTTTCGGGATTTCTTCGGGACATGGTCGAGACATGTTTAACACCCTCTCGGCACGGCTTCGGCTGCGCTTCGACTTCTACCCGAAGCACAGTCGAACAACAGTCGAAGCGATCCCGAAGAAGAGGCGACGTTGGTACGACGCAGTCCCGAATAAATATCGAACAGCTCCAGAAGGCCAGCCGAAGAAAGCTCCAACTTCTTTTTGCCTTTTTATATTCCTAAATAATATTGCAAAACGGGTTTTTTCTTATATTTATGTTATCTTCGGGTTACTGCTTATGTATCATATCAACGACCATTTTCCAATATTAGATCTTCAAAAATTCCAGGACCGGACCATCCCTGACTGTGATCTGCTTTTCCATGAACTCACTGGCCCACGGGAGATTAATGAACCACATAAACACGATTTTTTTATACTTTTATTGTTTCAGGAGTCTGTAGGTACGCATACCATAGACTTTGATCGTTTTGTACTTGGCGCAAATCAGCTACATCTGGTTTTTCCTGGACAGGTACATCAGTGGCAGATGGCCGACCCTACCTACGCATTGCAGCTGATGATTAGTAGGCGTTGGTTTGAAAGCCTTTTGCCGGCATTGCGATTTCCCATTTCTTACTATTTGAAGCATTTAGTCATCAATCTTTCGGACGCAGGCTTTCAATCGTTATTAGCTGAATTTAAGGCGATTTCCGAAAATCTGAAGGAGAAGGAGATTTTATGGGAATTGGTATATGCACGGCTTAAAGTTATCGTACTTCTAATCAGTAAGATTGTTCAGGATAATTTTGATGATTATGAACAATATCAGGATAATCCGATTATGGCAAAATTTGTCCAGCTTATCGACGAATGGTATAAAAGCGAAAAATCAGTCGCATTTTATGCCGAGAAACTAAATATTTCGGCGAATTATCTGAATGTGTTAAGCAATAGGGTTTTACAGAAGTCAGCTTCATTTTTGATTCAGGAACGTGTTTTATTGGAAGCAAAGCGCTTGCTGAAAATTTCGGATAAAACGATCAAAGCTATTGTCTTTGATCTGGGGTTTTACGATAATGCAAGCTTCAGTAAGTTTTTTAAAAGCCATACGAACATGACGCCAAGTCAATTTAAAGCACAGCCATAATATCTACACAAGCTGTAATAATTCGTACAAAGATCATTGTCTCAAATCAGTTAGCTTTGATGAAAATGATATAGGCATGAATGAAATCAATCAAAATCAGGATACTTATTTGCTGAAGAATGTATTACTAGAAACAGGCTTTCTTTATGAGAAGGAAGAAGTTGTTGCTACGAAAACGGCATTATTTGATATTCAAATTGAGTCAAATAAAATAAAAAGTATTGAGTCAGCGCAATCGACGACGAACGGAAAAGCCTTTGATGTGAAGGGTAAATTGGCATTACCACCATTTCGTGACATGCATATTCATTTGGATAAAACCTTATATGGTCTGCCCTGGAAGGCGGTATTTCCAAAAAACAGGACTGTAAAAGATATGATTGCCAAGGAACAGGTGATCATCCCAGAATTGCTAAAAACCTCCGTCGAACGGGCCGAAAAATTAATTGGACTATTGCAGGGCTATGGAACAAATTTTGCCCGCACCCATTTTAATGTTGACCCAACATCAGGGACGAAGTCATTGGAGCATTTGTTACAGGCGCTGGAACATCTAAAATATTCATTTGCTGCAGAGTTAGTCGCATTCCCCCAACATGGCCTATTCTATACAGAATCTGCGAAGTTAATGGAAGAAGTTGCGAAATGGGGACAGGTGGATTTCATTGGCGGTTTGGACCCCTTTAGTATTGACGGCAGCATTGAGAAACCGATGGATCTGACTGTACAGCTTGCATTGGACAATAACAAAGGGATCGACATCCATTTGCATGAAGGAGGGGAATCAGGTGTGAAGACTATTCATTATATGATTGATAGAGCACTGGAAAATCCAGCACTGCAAGGACGCACCTTTATCAGTCACGCCTTCGCTTTGGGGTATATGCCGAAGAAAGATCTCGAATATACTGCAGAACGGCTTGCTGCGGCAAAAGTCGGAATATGCAGTTCTGTTCCTTTTCGCAATATGTTGATGCCATTTCCGGAATTGAAAAAGGCAGGAGTGGAAGTTTTTGTTGGAAACGACAATGTCCAGGACCATTGGGGAACCTTTGGTAGTGGAAATATGCTGCAAAAGTCCAATCTCGCAGCACAGCTTTATGGTTATGAAACGGAACTGGACCTTTCTCGCTGCCTGCGTTATGCAACCAATGGAAAAACTCCTTTAGATGATCAGGGTAATCTTGAATGGCCAAAAGTCGGGGATGATGCGAGTCTTTTGTTGGTCGATGCAAGCTGTTCCGCCGAAGCTGTGTCACGGATTTCTGCAGTCGATGGTTTCATTCATCAAGGAAATGTTGTGAAGTGGGACAATAGTTATCTAGCTTAACAGAAAGTAGTGAATAATCAGAAAGTCGAAAATGCCAATTTCTCGCATAGAAAGTTGGCATTTTCATGTTTTTGGGGACGGCAGTTAGTGCAGGAAAGTCGTTTTGCAGTAATCTATTTTATAAGAACCTTGCTCATTGACCAATTGCACCTCATTTTTGGTACGGATGTTATCGCCATAATCAATAAATACGATAAATTTGCTTTCAGTTATTTTGTCGATTTTAACATCCTTGATGTCCAATGCATCATCATTACCTCTTCCAAATAACCAGGTTTCCTCCGTATATAAGGGATAGATTTTTTTCCATTTGGCTTTGTAAGCTGCCTCAGCTTTGGGTAGTTCTTCATCCGTGAGGTTAGATGGCCCGTAAATTTCATTGGCATCTTTTAAAAAGTCCCAGAAGCGCTTGGTACATAATGCTTCTTCTTTGTCTAGGTAGTAACAATATTTTCCAGATGCGGAACTTGTACATTGGAAAATCCCTTTCAACCAAGTTTCAGCTTGCTGATTCTGATCGACTGTCGGGTTCTGCTCCGCTGTCCCTGTACTGTCTTTGAATGGAATCTGCTTTGCAGGATGTTCTATAGCAGTGCTTTTATGGTCTCGCGCTGAATTTGTACAGCTTGCTAGCATGCAAAACAGCACTATTGTTGCATATAAACTCTTCATGTTTTGATATCATCTTAATCTAGGGATAAAATTAGGATATAAATCGCATAACATGATCACGGATTACCGCTATATTCGAAAGAATATTCGCCGAAAAATCTAATTTCCCATTTTTCCTGAAATAAAGCAGAGCTCCATGCTCCCATCCTGTGACGAATAGACGCAATGCATCTGCGTAGTTAAGGATATTTAATCTTTTTTTGATACTGATTATTTACTTTTATTTGCTGTATATCAGAGTTTTGTATTTATTTTTGGATTTTTCTTATTTCTTTTTATTGTTACGCAAATTCCCTGCGCATTAACCCAACGATATTTGTAATGTCAACAATGACAAACGTTCTTTGGAAATTATAGCGAAAAGCTTTAAGATATATACTTTATGATAAAGTATAAAGAAGCCTCTCTTCTTAAAATGGCATCCTGGTCACCTGTTTCAATATAGCAGGTTAGTATTGTCCTCTATGAGATTCAATATACTGATAAAACGAGAAGATGAGAGGAAAATGCTAGTGTTAGAGGTTCGAGTCCTCTCCTGTGAAAAGGTAGCTCAAGGGTAGAGCATAGCAGCTAGTTGTGGGTCGCAGGTTCAAATCCTGCCTCTGAGTAATCAGGGTAGTTCAGTCTGGTTAGAACAACAGCTCAATCGTGTGGGTTCGAATCCCACTTCCATTTTCGGATGGAATAGCATAATGGTATTGCACCGAACTGTCCATTCGGACATTCAAAGTTAAGACCTTCTTTAAAAAGGCCATTGGTAGAAGCTTGCTATCTTTTATCCTGCTTATGCGCGGTTTTCATGCAACTGAGCAATTGATTGATGGCCTGAGATTCCTAAGCTATGGTATTTGCATTTAGAATAAAAAGTCATGACCAATAAAATGGGGTATTTGCTCACTGACTTTTGATTTTAAAACGGGCACCCGGACTTTTGAATCCCGCTTGAGGTCAAGGGATAAAAAATAGCAGGTTTTAGAATAGAAATGATGAAAATTTAAAAGAATATACGAATGAAAAAAGTACAAATAACTACAGAAGAAATCGGATTGGTTGTTAAAAACAATACGGTGATCCGTGTTTTAAAATCCGGCAACTACTGGTTGGGATTTGGTGAAAAACTGGAGAAGTACACGACTACCCATCCATTTCCTTCCAGTCGCAATATCGATGTGCTTTTGCAGTTGACAGATTTTCGAGAATTGGTCGATATCGTTGAAGTGGGGGATGCTGAGATCTGTCTTGTTTTTTTAAACAATAATTTTGAAAAAACATTAGCCTCCGGTAGACATGTTTTTTGGAAGGAATTGCGCGAACGCAGATTTCAATTGGAAGACATTACGGAGATTGAGATCCCTGCATCTGTTAACCGTCAGTTATTGGAGAAACAGGCTTTGACTTACTATGTGCGACAATATAAGGTAGAAGCAAATGAGAAAGCTTTGCTTTTTGTGGACGGTGTTTTTGTTGAGATTTTGAACCCCGGTACATATTGCTGGTGGAAGAATTCGAAAACGATCGCTATTTCGAAAGCCGATATGCGGGTTTTGACATTAGATGTTGTAGGACAGGAAATTCTGTCTAAGGATAAGGCACAGATCAGGATCAATTTTACGTTGCAATATCAGATTGTGGATATCGTTAAAGCGCTATTGGACAATAAAGAATATGAGAAGCAATTGTATTCTCTGATGCAGCTCATTTTACGTTCGTATATCGGTCAGATGACTTTAGACGAACTGATGGAAAAGAAAACAGAAGTGCGAGCCTATGTTTTAGAAAACACGGCACAGCAAGTTGCCCGTTTGGGTTTAACGTTGTTAACCTGTGGTGTGAAAGATATTATTTTACCTGGTGACGTACGAGATATCATGAACCAGGTATTAATTGCTGAGAAGCGGGCCCAGGCCAATATTATTATGCGCCGTGAAGAGACGGCGTCAACAAGAAGTTTGTTAAATACGGCAAAGTTAATGGAAGAAAACAATATGCTGTTTAAACTAAAGGAGATGGAATATGTTGAAAAAATTGCCGAGAAAATAAATTCAATTTCGGTCTCTGGAAATGGGCAGATTGTTGATCAATTAAGGCAACTTTTTGTGAAATAATGTATTAATAAGTCGAAAGAGGTGCAGGTAGCAACATAAAGAGTCGTTGTTACCTGCTTTGGAAGAGTTGAAAGGCTATTCCACTAAATTAGAAAATCAAAAAATGGAAAATAAGCGAATAAATGGCAATGATTTAATTGCATTAGGATATAAAGAAAACCATACATTGGGTGTGGCATTGAAAATTAATAGTAGGAGACACGGGTTTACACGTGCTGATATGCTTGCGAGATTCAAATCTGTCCTGGAAGATCCAACTAAATATATCGAAGACGCCGTTTTCGGGATTTTAGCGCATGCTATATTAGGACAAGAAGCTGTTGACAGGTCGTTAATTGCTCTTAATGAAACTCCAGCAGATTATGTGACCTATGGCGCATCGGAAATCGAGACAGGTGCGAAAGTACAGATGAACATCGCTATGAAATTGCCCGTTGCAGTTGCTGGAGCGCTGATGCCAGATGCGCATCAAGGTTACGGATTGCCGATCGGTGGTGTGCTTGCCACCAATAACGCGGTAATTCCCTATGGTGTTGGTGTTGATATTGGCTGCCGGATGGCTTTGTCCATTTTTGACTTACCCGCGTCATTTCTCGAGAGCAATCTGTCGACATTGAAAGATATTATTATGCGAAACACTAAATTTGGCGCAGGCAATGGATATCTGCGACATGAACGGGTAGATCATGAAGTGATGGATAGCAAATTGTTTGCCGAGCATAATCTGCTTTCTTCGTTGAAGGACAAAGCTTGGACGCAATTGGGATCTTCCGGAGGTGGAAATCATTTTGTGGAGTTTGGTATCGTCGAATTTGAAGAGAAGGATGAGGCATTAAATATTGAAAGCGGTAGCTATTTAGGATTGCTGACCCATTCTGGATCCAGAGGGTTTGGAGCTACCATTGCGGCGCATTATACGAAATTGGCCAAATCCTTATGTAAGTTACCTTACCAAGCTGAAAACCTTGCATATCTGGATTTAAACACACATGAAGGGCAAGAGTACTGGTTAGCCATGAGCCTTGCAGGCGATTATGCTTCAGCCTGCCATGAAGTAATTCATGATAAAATAGAGGCGGCATTGGGAGCGACACTGCTGGCGAAGGTGGAGAACCATCATAATTTTGCATGGAAGGAAACTTGGAACGGACAAGATGTAATTGTACACCGAAAGGGGGCTACTCCGGCAGCAGAAGGAGTTATGGGGATTATTCCGGGCTCTATGGCTACCCCTGGATTTTTGGTTAGGGGAAAGGGGGCATTGAATTCCATCCAGTCGGCATCGCATGGAGCAGGGCGTTTGATGAGTCGTACGCAAGCTGTTAAAACATTATCTTCTGATGATCTGAACAACATGCTTAAAGATCAAGGTGTTATGTTGATTGGAGCTGGGATGGATGAAGCGCCGATGGCGTATAAAGATATCCATACAGTCATGGCATCACAAAAAGATCTTGTTGATATTGTGGCTAAGTTTTCACCAAAAATTGTTCGTATGGCTGACGATGGTAGCCGAGAAGACTAATGAAGCATAAAAGCGGCCCTCAAAGATAGGGGGCCGCTTTTATGCTCTCGGATCAGGCCAGCCTGATTTTAAACGAATCATTTAGCTATTGCTGCTTCCTTGTACGTGTATACGTTATATGGGTATAGTTTTTTAGCCAGGGCTTTAGCGATAAAACTGCTAATGAGTAATGGTGCCAACAATAGATATCCTGACGGTACGAGACTTGCAATAATAAAGATGGCTGTAAAAGGGGCGTGAATGGCAGCAGAAAGCATCGCTGCAGCACCAAAAAGAGCAAAATTAATCACGATAAGTTGCGTTCCGAGATAATGGTTGCAAAGCTGTGCAAATAAGACACCTAACAGTGCGCCTGTTACGATACTGGGGGCAAATACACCGCCATCACCTCCCGCACCCAATGTAAGAGAAGCTACAAGGGGTTTTAAGAGGACGAGCAGGATAAGAGGAAGAAAGTAGAACAAATTTATCGAATCATGGAAACTGCTTTTTAGAATTTCTCCAAGGCCATGATAGCTATCCCCATAGAGCGCCGGTACAAAAAAGATAAATGTCCCCACGGTTATCGCGCCAAGATTAACACGGATAAAGTTGCTTTTAATACCTGCAAAATAGGATTTTGCATAGATAACGATTTTAGTGAAGTAAAGCGCCAAAATCCCTCCAATCAATCCTAAAATAGCCACAAAGGGAACTGCCTGCCAACGCCATTCTTCTATTGCAAATGTGAATAAAGGACTGGAATCAACATAATAGACAAAGACCGAAGCCAGGACCATTGACGTTAGACCACTTATGAGCAATGTCTTATTATATCTTCTTGCGATTACTTCAAATGCAAAAAGAAAACCTCCTAATGCACTTCCAAATAAAAGTGTTACTCCTGCTATTACACCGGCACAGATTAACTCAGTCTTATAAGCCCAAGCCGGATGTAATCTTTTATAGGCCTGATTGCCCACTGTAGCTGTGGCAACAACAGTGGAGACTTCTACTCCGGTTGATCCCCCAAAAATAACAGTTAAAAAGCCATTGATATAGTGCGAAGGAATTTTAAAGAAAGGCAGATGGTCTTTTCTCGTTTCCAAGGTAGTATAAATTTCTTTAATTCCTTTATTCTTTCTATTTTGAAAAACATATTTCCGTAAGAAATAAATTGCCGTGATACCAATACTAGGTAAAACAATAAACAATCTAGGATCCCAGGAAGAAACTTTTTCAAATAATTCATCTTGTACATAGGCTGTACTGTGTTTGAGCGTATAAGCTAATACGCAGCAAATGATACTAACAATAGCTGAGCTTGCAATTAATTTTATATAGCTATATCGAACGACCTTTTTTCTGTAAATCGTATTGCCTTCCATAATGTCTTGCTTTGAATCGGCTCAAAGGTACGTGATATTTAGTTTAAAGTAAATGGCAAATGTTTAAGACATACTTTTTGTTACGTTATAGCCCTTACTGTATACCGATGAAAATATCCACCTTGGCATCCTGAGGATTCTGTGCTTTTTCTCCATATACCTCAAAGTCTGCCGTGTAAGTTCTAGGTAAATCTGAATTCCAGATCTTTTCCCAAACTTCATAAACGATACCCTCCGCTAAATTACCTTCAGCAGTAAAGTGCTGGTACTGATTTTGTGCGATATGTATACCGTCCATGTCTTCAGGCATCTCTTCAAGACCTGAAACTTTACAGCCTAAAAACGTGGTATATGGTAATGTATGGTCCTTTTCATATTCAGTATAGATACAATAGAGCTCGTCGGATACTTTATTTGGGATTCGACTTAAGATATCTTCCTTAAAAAACCGATTCCACAATTCGGGGATGTCTTTTGCTGCTTGTCCGTTTTGGTTGCTTGTACGGATAGCGAGACCAATAATACTAAAAGAAGGGATTATTTCATTTTTCATGTCTTTGAGTTTTATATCAAAGTTAATGGCAACAAATGACAACGGCATGTCATGAATAATGGCTTAATGGTGTTTTTTCCAAATTTTATCAACTTGAGAAAATATTCAGATAACGCTGCCGAACCATACCATGTATAAAAGGAACCTTGCTATCCATATTTATCGTGATCTTAATTTTCTGCGGCTGCTTCAGTTGTAATTTTCTGTGCAAAAAAGGAACGGATTTTTCCGGATTTGCCTTCCACCACGATATGAAGCCTGTTATCGGATAACGGGGTATAACGTATATAATTGGGGAAATCGTGCGCCTCATTGACAAAAGAATAAGTACTGTCCTGATAAGTCAGTTCGAAATTGACTTCCTTCCCATTGTTCTGTCCGATAACTAACGCCGTGTAGATAATTTTATCATTTATCTTGCTTAATTTTAAATACTCACTGACTATTTTTTGGCCATTTTTCAGTTCGTAGGAAAGACCTTTGAGCTCATTTGCGTTAATGCGATCCCAATGTTCGTAACGCTCTTTGTTATCAACCTTCCACGTTCCTTCTAGAAAGTGAGGAAAAGATACTTGTGAAAATAACGGTTGAATAAGTCCCGAACAAAAGAGTAGGGTAGCTATTACAATTGCTTTCATATCGTGTTTATAATTTAGGAGTTATGCTCATTATTTAAATAAAAAGTATTGAACGAAATCCACGCGCGGCATAGTAGGAGACAGCCCCATTATGGTAGGTGAAAACCTGATTGTAGCGCCGGTCACAAAATAAAGCTCCACCAAGTTTACGTACAGATTCCGGGGTCTGAATCCAGCTGGAGGTCTTTAAATCGAATTCACCCAGCGTTTGTAGCTGGCGATACTGTTCTTCGGAAAGGAGCGTAGTTCCCATTTGTTTTGCCTCTTCATCCGCGCTACCAGCGGGCTTATTTTCTTTCCTGTCATCTAAGGCCTTTTGGTCATAGCACAAGCTTCTTCTTCCTTTTGGGCTTTCTTCGGCACAGTCTACATAAGCGTATTGCGATGCGTTGGGATCGATTATAACCAGATCCGGTTCACCGGAGCTTTTTTCCATTTGAAATAAGCTCCATAATTTTTTGGGATTCTCAAGTAATTTAGTTTCAATCTCTTCCCATTTTATCTTTGGATGTCTTTTGGGGTACCTTTCAAATCGTTCTCTTAAAATCTGAAGTAACTTCGACTGTTCTTGTTGTGTAAGTGAATTTTTCATACCAGTTATCCTTGTTATGCTAAAATTACATATTTAATTCAAATGTCATGTAGCCTGATATTGCAAAGAGATTAAATTCTTTATTTCCGAATTGAATTAAATTTATATTTTTACATTCAATTTTTTAAATAAATATGGCTTCAGGAATATTTGCAATTCTAGATGATATTGCAGCGTTGATGGATGATGTAGCGGTTGCTAGCAAAATCGCGACAAAAAAAACGGCGGGAATTTTAGGTGATGATTTAGCTGTTAATGCAGAGAAAGCAACTGGATTTTTGGCGTCGCGTGAGCTCCCAGTTTTGTGGGCAATTACAAAAGGATCATTGCTCAATAAGTTAATTATCGTTCCGATAGCATTGTTATTAAATGTTTTTTTTCCGATCGCTATCAAATACATTTTAATTTTGGGTGGTTTTTATCTTGCTTTTGAAGGCGTTGAGAAGATTATAGAATATTTGTTCCACCGAAAGCATGCTACTGGAGATGCAAACGTAGCCGAAGTATTGGTGGAAAATACAGCTGTAGCTGAAAAAGCGAAGATTAAGTCGGCTATAACAACCGATTTTATTCTTTCGGTAGAAATTGTGATTATCGCTTTAGGGACAGTTTTGGGCAAAAGCCTGTCAATACAAATTATTACCGTATCGGTTGTTGCTTTTTTAGCTACTGTGGGGGTATACGGTATCGTTGCACTTATCGTTCGAATGGATGATGCGGGTTATAAATTGATTAAAACCTCACATGAAAAAGGGCCTATTGCCAGTCTTGGCAGACTGCTTGTCCGTGCGTTGCCGTTTGTTATTAAATTATTGGCCGTAGTAGGTACATTCGCGTTAATTTTGGTATCGGGCGGTATATTTGCACATTATATTGATTTCTTACATCATGCACTACCGACATTTCCAAGTATGCTTAAAGAATTATTATTTGGCCTGGGTGGCGGGATTATCGTCGTAATTTTGTTTACGATTGGGAAAAAGATTTTTAAGAAGAAAAAATAAGCCATTGGATGACCATTCGGTAATCATTCCATAGATAAGTAAAAAAGGCTAGCAATTTAAATTTGCTAGCCTTTTTGTTTAAATTGATTCAGCAGCCTCGGCTGCCGCATCAATTTCTACACGTTCACCTTTTGTATTAATCAAAATTACATCATCTGAATTATCCAGCGATACAGAAGCTACGCCATCACTAAAAGCTGTGGCACCACTATAGATAAATGGAATAGCAATTTTTCCCTGCCCATCTAAATAACCATACTTTCCATCTTTGCTCGCAAGGAAAAGTGCAGGCTCTTCTGTGATTGAAATGAAATCAAAGGCAGGGGCAATGATTTTGTTTGTTTTTATTTCAGCCAGATTGTACTTGTCATTTTCGATACTGACGAAATGGGTCGAATTATTTTCAGATATATAGCTATAGGTTGCTGGAACCACTATTTTGCCCGCTTGGTTTAAAATACCATATTTATCTTTCATTTGAAATACCGCATAACCTCCATTGATAAATGATATCATTTCATAATTTGCTGCGATTAGAATTTTACCAGCTTTGTCCATGACTCCATATTTTTCGTTGAGTCCAAAAACCAATTGTCCAAGTTGATCGTCATAACCCAAATAATCGTATTGAAACGGAATGATCGTTTTACCTGTTAAGTCAATGGCACCATATTTTTCGTTTTTGTATTGTACCACACTGAGGTCTCCGACAAATGGCGCAATGTATAGGTATTGTGCAGGCACGACAGTTTTTTGTTCACTATCTTCCAGGCCTACAAGATTGGTCGCGGCGTCCTCAAATAAATAAAGGTTTTCGGCAATTTGATTGCTAGCTGCGGAATCTTCTTCTTCCTCATCAATCGATGCTACCTGCTCATAATCTTCAGGAACGATAAAATCCTTTTCGTCCAATTGGCTATCTGCGACACTTTGGGCGATCATATTCATACCAAGAGGTGTTGTAAGCTGCAGTACCGCTCCTGGGATTTTTTTAAAGAGCTCGAATCCTTCCCAGTAGGTAGCCGGCAATTTTTCGCTATACCAAATGGACAACTTGCTGTTTTCCTCGTTATCTTCAGAAACGGGAATTTCGATCTGAGCTAGTTTACAGGGATAACCAGCAATTATTTTCGTCTGATTTGGGATGAGTTTGATTTCGTGCGGACTGAGTTCATTTTCTTTTACAACATATTTTGCCATTCCTGGATATAAAATAACTGATTGCTCTTCATTTTTTTTAACAAGAAAGACAGATTCTTCACTGTCTCCGGAAGTCGACACAACCTTTATTTTATCCTTGTTAACATAAGCCTCATAGATAGAAACAGGAGCCTCTTGTGCGTCATCTGTTTGCTCAGTGGAATATACAATGGCATAGTTGATTTTAAATGCTTTGCTGACTTGTGCAAATGACAATGTACTCGTCGCCAGGATCGCTGCAAATGATAGGGATATTTTTTTCATCTTCTTAAACTTTGAACGGCAAATATCCTGTTTCAAAACAAAGAGTTTTATCCCTGAAATCCGTTATTTAACCGTAGCATCGAAAATGCTTCCATGTGCATCGATCTAACGAGTACAAGAGAACCACATGCTTACAGCTAGTCGATAGCTAGCTGATATTTAAACAATAACCCCGGGAGCTGTTCCTGACCAAACTTACTCTTTTTCATACGGTTGATTTCTGGGTCCAGCTGGATATTGATGGACGAGCGAAAATCACAGCCTTCAAGATTGCTTTGTACAAAACGAGCATTCAAGAGATTGGCATGTTTAAAGATTGTCTGCTGCAGGTTAGCCTTTTCAAAATCCACATGCTGCAGCGAGCAATTTTCGAACACGAATTTTTTCATATTTCTTTCAAAAAAGGAACAATAATCCAAAATGGAATTGCTGAAATTGACATGAAAGGAAAATGAACTGCACTCATTAAATTGTACGCCCAAGATTTTACAGTGATTAAAAACAACGTGATCCAATTGCGTGCCTTTAAAACTGACATTTGACAAGTTGCAGGCTTTGAACTCGCAATTCGTAAAGATGAGATCAACGAGCGCAGCATTTTGGAAATCGCATTGCTCAAAAGTGCATTTGTAGAATTCCCGAACCAGCTTCAGTTCATCTGTAAAAGTTTGTTTAGTGATTGTTTGTTCGACAAGTTCTTCCATTCGTTATCGTGTTACTGGCATTTGTTTAAGCGAAAATACACAATTCTCTGGAATGATTTGATTTTATATTGAGGTCTACACCTGTGTTGTCGACCGGCTTAAAATACCTGATTTCAGGGATAAAAAGGGTGAAATTTTACAATTATCTTTGACTTAGCCATACAACATAATCCTATATCGTATTAAGGACTCCGCTAAAGCATGTTAGAACTCTGGTAGGTTTTTATATAGGTTGTAAAAGGGCACGCTAAAAAGGTGCCCTTTACTTTTTTTATTACTTTAATTTTGCTTGTTCTACTTAGTTGTTCTTCAGGTACTGCCGGAGAACATATTGTAGGATGCCATCATTTTTAAAGTACTCTATTTCTATTGCAGAGTCAAGTCTTGCTTTTACCTGAAATGTGGTTATTTTTCCATTTTCATGAGTAGCGGTAACGGTTAGGAGTTTATGTGGTGTTAAATCCGTTGCGAGACCTGTGATGTTATAGACCTCTGTTCCGTCCAGCCCTAATTTCTCTGCATTTTCATCATTGATAAATACAAGTGGAGCTACACCCATACCAACAAGATTGCTACGGTGTATACGTTCGAAGCTTTCTGCAATTACTGCACGCACACCTAGCAAGAATGTTCCTTTTGCTGCCCAATCTCTTGAAGAACCCGAACCATATTCTTTTCCGGCCAATACGATGAGTGGGGTATGGTCTTGTCGGTATGCCATTGCGGTTTCATAGACCGTTTTCACCTCATTCGTTGGGAAGTAGCGGCTAAATCCCCCCTCACGATCGGTAATTTTGTTTTTAATACGCACATTTGCAAACGTCCCACGCATCATGACTTCATGATTTCCACGTCTGGAACCATAGGAATTAAAATCCTCTTTATTGACCTGATGTGACTGGAGGTATTGTCCGGCCGCTGTATCTTCCTTGAATGAACCGGCTGGAGAGATATGGTCAGTTGTTACCGAATCACCTAAATAGAGTAGTACCCGTGCGTGTTGAATATCCTGAATAGGATCCGGTACAGCTTGTAGATTTTCAAAAAATGGCGATTCTTTGATGTATGTGGACGTATTGTCCCATTGATAATTTTGATCAAGGTTAACTTCGAGCTCCTGCCAATCTGTTGATCCGTCAAAAATAACGTCGTAGACTTCCTGAAAATCGGATTGTTTGACACATTCATTCACAGTCCGAACAATATCCTCCCGGCTTGGCCATATATCTTTCAGATAAACGGGTTGGCCGTTGGGATCATAATCGAGCGGTTCCTCAAGAAGGTTGATATCGACCCTTCCTACCAGTGCATAGGCGACGACAAGCATCGGCGACATCAGGAAATTCATTTTTACCTGGGGATGCACACGTGCCTCAAAGATTCGATTCCCGGAAAGCACCGAAGCAACAATCAACTCGCCTTTTTCTACGGCTTCTGCAATTTGAGGCGGTAGGGGGCCCGAGTTGCCAATGCAAGAGGTACAACCGTAGCCGACAGTATGAAAACGGAGTGCATCAAGGTCAGCGCTGAGCCCCGATCTTTCTAAATATTGCGTAACAACTTTCGAACCGGGGGCTAAGGAGGTCTTCACCCAGGATTTCGTACGCAGCCCGCGCTCGATGGCATTTCGAGCCAATAATCCAGCACCGATCATGACGGTAGGATTTGAAGTATTTGTGCAGCTTGTTATCGCAGCGATAGCAATGCTTCCGTCGCTTACAATATATTCCTTGTGATTGTGTTTGATCCGGACAGCATGAATAGACTCCTGGATGACTTCATGTGGTGAATTGTGCTCAACAGGTACTTTACCAAAGGTAAATTCTGTACCAGAGCCTCCATCAGCTAGCCAGGCAGATTCCGAACGTTGTAAAACAGGGACATATTGGCGATGATGTTCACTGTCTAAGAGTTCTGAAAACTTATTGTTCAAATCTTTAACGAGTATTTTATCTTGTGGCCGTTTGGGACCGGAGACTGTAGGCTCTAAGCTGGATAAATCGAATTCAACAAGTGAAGAGTATTGGATTTCCTCTCTACCTGTACGCCAAAGTAAATTACTCTTGCAGTAATCTTCAACGATTTTAATTTGTTCTGAACTTCTATTGGTGCTATGCATGTATTCCAGCGTGCGGTCGTCAATTGGAAAATAGGTCACCGTACAGCCAAATTCTGGGGACATGTTTGATATTGTCGCACGGTCGGTCACAGACAAAGTGTCTAACCCTTCTCCAAATACTTCAACAAATTTGCCGACAACGCCTTTATCACGGAGTATTTTTGTGATTGAAAGTACCATATCTGTTGCCGTGCAAATATCGGGTATTTTACCGGTGAGCTTAAGGCCGATTACTTCTGGACAAGTGAAGAAAATAGGCTGTCCAAGCATAGCCGCTTCTGCTTCAATACCGCCAACTCCCCAGCCCAATACACCAATGCCATTGACCATTGGCGTATGAGAGTCTGTACCAACCAAAGTATCCGGAAAAAGCCAGTTGTCACGCTCAATTACTCCTTTGGCCAAATATTCTAGGTTTACCTGATGGCAAATGCCCATCCCTGGAGGGACAACAGTAAAGTTTTTCAATCCCTTCTGCGCCCATTTAAGGAGTTCGTAACGTTCACGGTTGCGTTCATATTCCAAAGCGACATTTTTATCATAAGAATATTCGGTTCCAAAGTAATCTACCTGAACGGAGTGGTCAATCACTAGATCTACAGGGATGGCGGGATTTATTTTCTGTCCATCCTTGCCGTGACGGATAAATTCGGCACGTAAGGATGCCATATCGACAACAGCAGGCACTCCTGTAAAATCTTGCATTAAAATCCGGGCCGGCTTGAAGGGGATATCTTTATCTACGGGCTGAGGCGACCAGTTGATCAGCGTGTTGACATGCTCATCCGTGATACTAAATCCATCGTGGTTACGTAAAACATTCTCCAATAATATCCGGATGCTAAAGGGTAAGTGACTGATGCTGCCTTCAGGAAGGTCCTTAATGGAATTATAATGATAAACTTTTCCGTTAATTTCAATTTCTCGTATTGATTTCTCTTTGCTCATGTTCATTTACTTATTTTTTCATAGTATATAATATACATACGCCTAAATTTGTTTGTAATATCTTTTACATATACGTCTTTATCGTTTGTATCCAAACTCGAATTTAGGCTGGCAATGATGTGAAGAAAAGCATAAAATCATGTATTTTGATCCGGTTAAAGCAATCAAATGAAGTTATTGGCGTTATATAAAAGTTTATAGCTAAAAATCGTGCATTATGGGTAAAGGAAGTAACTATTGGATTCTTTTGTTGATGAGTTTATTGTTTTGTATGCCTTATGTTGGGCAAGCGGAGAAAATGATCGTTTCAGATAGGGTGGGTGACACTTGGATCGAAGGATATGATCTTAGTTTTAGGGACAGTCAAAATAACATCGTGAGTCTGAATCAGCTTAAGGGTAAAGTGGTGATCATTAATCTATGGGCAACATGGTGTCCCCCTTGCCTGGCAGAAATGCCCTCATTGGATCAGTTGTATAAGGACTTTAGCGGCAACAATAAAATTGTTATTCTGTCTGTTGATATTGATGGTAATCTGAAGGCTTCAGGCAAATTTTTAGCCAAACGTAAATATAGCTTACCGTTGTATCAATTGAATTCCGCATTGCCAAATGGACTGAGTACCAAAAGTATACCGACAACAATCATATTGGATAAAGCTGGTAAGCTGGTTAATAAGCATGTGGGCGGTATGAATTTCGGATCGCAGAAATTCCGAAAATCACTGCTGGAATTGAGTAGGGAATAGATTTTGCGCGTAGTGAGGATAGCAAGATAATGGAAGATAATTTATGTTTCATTTAGCATTTCCGGCATTTTCTTGCTAATTTTGCATGCTAATTGTATAAGGAGAAATTATCTATGCCCGTCAAACTTCCTAATAACCTTCCTGCTATTGAGCTGTTGAAAAAGGAAAATATATTTGTCATGAGCGATTTAAGAGCAAATGAGCAAGATATTAGACCACTACGTGTTTTAGTACTTAACTTAATGCCTCTTAAAATTACGACCGAGACAGATTTTATCCGTTTGCTGTCCAATAACCCTTTGCAGGTGGAAATGGAATTTTTACGACTTGAAACACACGTCTCAAAGAATACGCCAGAGGAGCATTTGGAAATGTTTTATAAGAGCCTGACTGAGGTAAAGGAAAATTTCTATGATGGTATGATCATTACAGGTGCTCCGGTTGAAATGGTCGCTTTTGAAGAGGTGACCTATTGGAATGAAATCCAGACGATCTTTGATTGGGCGAGAACGCATGTAACGTCCAGCTTGTATATCTGCTGGGCTTCTCAAGCAGCTTTATACCACTTCTATGGCGTAGAGAAGAAACCGTTGGAGGAAAAGCTTTTTGGTGTATTCAAACATACTGCTTTGGATAAAAGACACCCTCTATTCCGCGGATTTGACGATGAATTCTTTATTCCCCACAGCCGTCACACTACTGTTGAAAAGGATGATCTGTTGGCCAAAGATGGTTTGGAAATTCTTTCAGAATCTCCCGAAGCAGGTATTGCCATTGCGTCATCCCGTGGCGGACGGGAGTTTTATTTGACCGGACATTCGGAATATGCGCCTTTTACACTAGACGAAGAATATAAAAGAGATTTGGAAAAAGGTCAGCCGATTTCTATGCCTGCAAATTATTATGTGGATGATAATCCTGAAAATCGTCCTTTGGTTCGCTGGACAAGCCATGCAAATCTGTTATTCAATAATTGGCTGAATTATTTTGTTTATCAGGAAACACCTTTTGACCTTAAAGATGTTATTCATCTAGGCGAAATCAAACAAGGATAATTGCTTTTATTCAAACAAAACTGTTCAAAATAGCATTCTATTTATATTGAAGTAAATTGATATGAAAAAGACTGCTTTGTTATGTTGCGCTGTGTTTTCGGTTTTTTTGCTGAAAGGTCAGGTTCCTATTGAAGAAAATCAAAAGCTCGAAGAAGCGAATGGAACTTTATGGTATGCTAATCCGTGGATATGGATTGCTGGAATTGCACTGTTTTTACTGATTTTTATTCTTGTATTGCGCAAATCTACCCGAAATAAGACAAAAACCTAATTATAGCGTATCATTTTAGTTGCAGTTTAAACCTTATTTGTTGCATCGACAATAGAATAAGTTTTCTTAAGTTTGTGTATAAGCACAAACAAACTAAAATCGTATATGAAGAAAAACATACTCCTAGCAGCCCTGCTGGCCTGTGGTTCATTGGCAAGTCATGCACAAAATAAGGCAATCAATGTAAGTTACATGGATAAAAGTGTACGCCCCCAAGATGACTTTTATAATTTTGTAAATGGGCAATGGATGAAAACAGTGAAAATTCCTTCGGATAAGGCGCGTTGGGGATCATTCGACGAGCTCCGCGAAAATACAGATATTGCTACGTTAAAGGTCTTACAGGAGTCGCTGTCTGGCCAGTTTCAGAAAGGAACAGACAATCAGAAGATCGGCGATCTGTATAAATCATTCGTGGATATGAAGACGCGTAATAAGCTTGGCTTGGAGCCTGTTAAGCCCTATCTTCATAAAATCGCTGCGATTAAAAATTTCGACGATTTATATAAGTATCTTGTTGAAGTGGCACCTATTGGAGGAAATCCTTTTTTCAGTGGTTATGTTTATGCGCACCTTAAGAATTCAGATGTCAATACTGTGTATTTAGGTGGAGGAAGTCTCGGATTGGGAAGATCCTATTATCAGGTAAAAGACAAGAAGAATGAGGAGACGTTAAATGATTATTCAAATTATATTTCTGCTCTTTATTCACAATCTGGACAGCGAACTAGGGATTTAAAAGGTCCAAAGATTGTTGCTTTCGAGAAACAATTGGCGGCAAATCTTAAAACGGTAGAGCAGTCACGGGATGCAAATGGCCGCTATAATCCGGTAGCAGTAGCTGATCTAAAAAAGATGGTAAAGAATATCGATATTGCTAAATATCTGAAGGATGTCGGTTTTAAAGCAGATACCGTTATTGTACCGGAAATAAAATACTATGAAAATTTAGACAAAATTTTCAATCCTGAGAATCTGCCCGTGATCAAGGAAATTCTGGCTTTTCATATTTTAAATAATGCAGCTTCCTATACAACGCAGGAATTGAATGATCTATATTTTGATTTTTGGGGCCGTAAATTAAAAGGGCAGAAGGAACAGCGTGCATTAGATAAGCGCGGGGTGGAATTTGTTAATTCCATAGCCGGTGAATTGTTGGGGAAATTATATGTGAAAGAAAACTTTCCACCAAAGGCAAAAGCTGATGCAGAAGAGCTTGTGAGCTATCTCGTTAAAGCTTTTGGTCAGCATATCAACGGCCTAACTTGGATGTCTGAGGACACGAAAGTAAAAGCATTGGAAAAATTGGCAAAGTTTAAAGTTAAAATTGGTTATCCGGATAAATGGAAGGACTATAGCAAACTTGAAGTTGGCACGTCACTGTATGAAAATGTATTAGCTTCGAGCAAGTGGGCCTTTTTTCAAAATTTGGCAAAACAAGATAAACCCGTGGATAAGTCTGAATGGGGAATGACACCACAGACCGTAAACGCATATTATAGCCCCTTGTTTAATGAAATTGTCTTTCCCGCGGCCATTCTTCAGCCTCCATTCTACGATTACAAAGCAGATGCTGCAGTTAATTTCGGTGGTATAGGTGCCGTAATTGGTCATGAACTTTCACATGGATTTGATGACCAAGGTGCAAAATATGACGGGAATGGAAACTTAAACAATTGGTGGACCGATAGTGATAAAGCAAAATTTGAAGCAGCAGCCGATGCTCTGGTACGTCAATTTGAGTCCTATGAGCCTGTGCCAGGTGTATTTGTGAATGGTCGTTTTACGCTCGGTGAGAACATAGGTGATTTAGGCGGTTCTTCGGTCGCTTTTGACGCTTTACAACTTTATTTAAAAGATAAAGGAAATCCTGGGCTAATAGATGGTTTTACGCAGGATCAACGCTTCTTTCTTTCATGGGCAACTATTTGGCGAACAAAAACTACGGATGAGTTTGTTGTCAATCAAGTGAAAACTGATCCACATTCTCCGGCGCAGTACCGTGCTTTTGCTCCAATCATAAATTTGGATGCTTTCCATAAAGCCTGGGAAACGAAGAATGGAGATAAAATGTTTGTTCCGGTAGATAAACGTATTAAAATTTGGTAGTCTGTAACTCAGCTAAAATATAAGAAGGGCGTATCTCACGACGGGATAGGCCCTTCTTGTTGATCAATTTTAACCTATTTGATCCATTTTAAAACCAGGTAGAAACCAACAGCAGTAGCGGATAGGGTTAATGCCGTTGCCCACCATAATGTTGTAAAACCAAAGGAGTCGACAATACTTGTACCTAAAAGCGGTGAGAAAATATTGGCGGCTGAAAAAGCCAGTGAGTTAAAACCCATGTATGCTCCCTGTGTTTTAGGTGTTGAACGATTGACAGAAACAGTTGCCATAAATGGCAGAGTCAACATTTCGCCGAGGCCAAAAATAAAAAATGTGAAGTATAACCAGCCGAGCCCTCCATTGAAATTCAACATGGCATAAGAGGCAGCACATAAAAATGTACCAAAGACAAGTGTACTGATGAGTGAAAATCTCTTTTCTGCAATATGTACGACAAACATCTCCAACAGGACGATTACGAAGCCACTCCAGCCAAGGAGAAATCCAATCTGATGATCATCCAGGTGATGTACCTCACGGTAGAATAGCGGCAAGGTTGTGATGAGCTGAAAGAAACAAAATGAGAAGATACAACAAAAGATATTAAATAATACAAATGGAATATCGGTATATGGATTACGTCCTTTTTGCGTTGGACTATCATGAATGTTAATTTCTTTCTTTGATTTTATATCACTTCTTTTTTGTCGCTTATGGAAAAAGACAAAGAAAATTATCGCAGCACAAAGGACGGCAAATGAATTCCCGTAAAAGATCCAGTTAAATGAAATAGTCGCTAGAAATCCCGCTGCAGCCGGACCAATGGAAAACCCAAGATTTATGGCTAAACGATTCAAGGAAAAAGCCCGGGTAATATTTTCGGGTTTTGCATAACTCGCTACGGATACCGAGTTTGCAGGTCTAAAAGCATCAAAAATCAAGCTTAATGTGAAAATCATGATAGACAAAGACTGCACTTCCTTAAAATGAGGGATCAGTAAAAACAATGGAGCTGCTAGTATAAGACTTCCAAACTGAACCTTGAAGCTACCGATTTTGTCGGTCAGCCAGCCACCAATATAGGAGCCACAGACTGAGCCAAATCCATAACTCATCAAGACAACTCCGATCTGTTTGATGTCAAAATGGAGAACTTGGGTCATATAGAGTCCAAGAAAGGGAATAACCATGCTTCCCATTCTATTGATCAGCATGACAATGGCAAGGAGCCAGGCAGCTTGCGAGAGCCCTTTAAAGGAGTCTAAGTATATAGATACAATTCTTTTCATTTAATCGTTATCAGCTTGTATGGGTTGATGACTGTCTAGATCATCTTTCCTGTAGTTTTAGTAAAAAAAATGCCAAATTGAACAATCAATTTGGCATTTTTTAACAGTGTATAATATTATGCCAACAGAGATTCCGCAATTGTGGGGTTGACCTGATACGTACTCGCTATCATTTGTTTTTTTTCGGATCCAGGCTCCATAATGAAGTCAATCCGTCCGAGATTAATACCCGCAAAACCGACCTGGTTCACAACTGTTTTTGTCCCTTTTAAATTTGTAACCAATGTCGGTTCATTTAAGAAGGTGTGGGTATGTCCACCGATAATTAGATCAATGTCGGAGGTTTTCGCCGCTAGGACAAGATCGGAGACTTTGTCGTTTTCGTATTGATAGCCCAAATGCGATAGACAGATGACCAGATCACATTTGTGTTTTTCCTTCAATATCCGCACCACATTGTTAGATACTTCAATGGGGTCCAAATATTTCATTCCCTTAAAATTATTTGGATCAACCAATCCTTCAATATCTACTCCCAATCCAAATACGCCAATTTTAATTCCGCCTTTATTGAATAGGGTATAGTCCTGTGTCTTTCCTTCCAATACAGTTCCTTTAAAGTCGTAATTGGCTGTTAAAAATGGAAATTTAGCATGATCTAGATATTTTACAAGACCCGCTAGACCATTATCAAATTCATGGTTCCCGAAGGTTCCCGCATCATAACCTAATTTTGTCATGAGGTCGAGTTCAAGCTTTCCACCAAATAGATTAAAATAGGGGGTACCTTGAAACATATCGCCTGCATCTAATAACAGGAGATGTTCTTCCTCCTGGCGAATCTTATTGATCAGGGTGCTTCGACGAGCAACACCACCTAATCCCTGGTACTTGCCACCATCCATTGGAAACGGCTCAATACGGCTATGGACGTCGTTGGTATGCAAAATTGTTAATTTTATTTTTTTGCTTTTAGCATCAACTTGAAAAGGTAGGGAGCCTAAAGCAACTGCAGCGGAAAATCCACCAACTTGTTTGATAAATGATCTTCGATTAATTGATTTTAATTCTTCCATCTAATTCTGCATTTACTTTTTTACCTTCCTTCGTTAATTCGCTTACATATTCAATTAATCCTTCGCGCATTCGTTGCGGATAATTGGCTCGAGATACCGGCTGTGTCAATAAGGTGAGATTATCACCTCCATTAGCGAGGTAATCGTAGGTCACGAGTTTATACAACTTATTGTCGTCAACAGGTTGATCTTTAATTTTAATATCCTGTACCTTGCTGCCCGTGATCTTCAATGTCATTCCAGCAATAGGCTGACCATGTGTGGTGGCGATATAGTCGGCGAGCTGGCGGATTTGACTGCCTTTAAGTTCAAGGATGGTCAATGTGTTTTCGAAAGGCATCACCTCGAAGATGTGCCCCACAGTAATATCTCCTGCTTTAAGATCGTTTCGAATTCCACCTTTTGTTGCAAATGCTAAATCTGCGGGGTTATGCGCATTATGTTCGCTCATCCACAATAAAGCTTCACAAAAAAAGTTGCCCATTAATGTTTCTGCTGTTTTCTCTTTTGTCAACGCTTTGTCTGCATGGCCAATCACACGATTCATTTCCGCTTCCATTTTGTGTTTGAAAGGTTCGTAGATTGATACGACAGCAGGGTCAGCTTGCATATCGCTATTGATATGATATTGCTGGAAATCTTTTTGCGTTGGATGAAGTTGTTTTGTACAACCTGTGGCCATCAAAAGCGAAGCGGCTCCTAGCGTACCAATAAAGGCAATTTGCTTCGATATATTCATTCTATTTAATTTAACCAAATACTACGCAAAGTTAGCCATTTATACATGAACAAATCTTATCCAATGTTAGCTAATTTTTAAAAACAACAAAAGCTTAACATCGTTTGTACGTTAAGCTTTGTGCATATAATTAGAAAAATAACAACCTAATGAACGAATTCCGTCTCGGGAATATCATTTGTTTCTATCTGGCCATTTGATGTCCTCAAATCATCCGCTTTATTCTCCTGTAGGATTTTTTTACTCTTCCCACGCGACGACAACTTTGTGCGATAGGCTTTCCAGTTCATTAATAGTACTGAAAATAGGATCACAGCTAAACCAATAATCTGCAATGAGGTTACGGTATGCGAAGTGAAGAAGTGACTTAAAATAAGTGCAATAATCGGATTCACATACGCATAAGTACTTACTTCCATTGCCGGACGAACTTGCAATAGCCAAATATAAGAGCTGAAGGCAAGAATTGAACCAAATGTGATTAAATATCCCAGGTTGAACCAATCAACAGGGGCGACATTACTTAGTGTAAATGATGCATATTCACCAGTGAAAAGAGCCGTGATGTTAAAAAGAATTCCTGCTGTCACCATTTGCCAAGCAGTCTTTACCATGACATGCAAATCCTCTTTTTCTTCTTTTTCAGATTTTTTGAAATACTTAGAAATTAACGAACCTACCGTCCAAGCGATAGAACCTAATACTAAAATAGAAAGCGCAATAACTTTAAGCGTACCATCTGTGTTGTCATTAGTTGCCATAATCTGTTCAGCGAATAACATCACGACACCTAAGAAACCCAGTGCTACACCAGCGACCGTACTGATGCTGCTAAAGTTTTCTTTCCATTTGGGTTTGTCCAGTAGAATAAACCAGATTGCTGCAGCTGCAGCAATGATCGCGGCCACACCACCGGATACATATTGTTCGGCCCAGATCACACCCGCCATATCGACGAAGAGCAATAGAAATCCAACAATTGCTGCTTCCTGAATGGAACGTTTGTTAAATAATTTATAACCTTTTATGGCGCAGTACGTCATTAAGATTGCACTGGCTGCTACAAATCGAAACGAGCCCAAAATAAATGGGGGAAAACTATGTAATGCTTTTTCTATAAAGAAAAAGGTGGAACCCCACACCACATAAATAATGAAATAGGCTACAACAACCATTAATGGGCTTGCTGCCTTTTTTTGTCCTTGCAACATGATTAAACCTCCTTTCTACTATTCGGGTATGACAACTTGCTGATCTTCCTTTACCGTTTGAAGTACAATTGTTGTTCGCGTCGAAATAATACCTTCAACTTTACTTAATGTATTGCGCATCAGATCCACCAATCCGGTTGAATCCGCGGTTCTTACTTTAATAAGATAACCATCGTCACCCGCAATATCATGTACTTCCTGTACCTCAGGGATTTCGGCAAGTGCTAACCCTACGCCTTGTTCGCCAATTATATCATTGGCTTTTATGAAAATAAACGATAAAAGTTTTTGATCTACAGCAGCAGGATTGATCTTGGCACTATATTTTAAAATCACATCCTTCTGTTCGAGCTTCTTTACACGCTCAAGAATTGCAGATGGCGCCATACCCAATTCCCGTGCGATATCAGCATTATTGATACGGCCATTATCCTGCATCAAACGCAAGATTTTATAATCGACCTGGTCTAAATTATATTCTACTTTTGTCATTTCGACTGCAAAGGTAAGTAAAAAAGTATAAAATTCAAAATACTTTATATAATTCTGAATTAAATTCTGACCTAACGGAATGTGGTGTGAATTTTATTCTAATTTAATGTAAAGAAACCATAACCATTTAGCACATGGACTTGAGATGAAGAGTGTTGCCTTAACAGGGCCAGATAGTTACATCAACAATTGTACCTTTCTCTAAGTTTGATAATGATATTTCTAGTCGATAGAATGACACTTAAACCGATAAGGCAACCTAAGCAGACGCAGCCAAAACGATCCAATGCAGCAAAGTAGGAGCGGCTTTCCTGTTCATGGAGATAGACGATAATTAACGCGACCATTGAAGTCCTAGCTACGGCCATAATATTGAGCACTTTACAGATAATCAAAGATGCCACAATGCCTATTATCATGGCATAGAGCTGCGAGATTGGGACAAAATAAAGACTGAGACCAATAGCCGATCCAATAAAATTAGATTTAGCACGGTCAATAGCTATTTTCTTTGATTCGTTTTCTTGTGGGGAAATAACCAGAATAATCGAAATGAGAGTCCACGAAACGGAGTATTGTGGAAAAGATATAAATAGGGGATAGCCAATAAGGAAACCTATCAACACCCGGATGGTGTATATAATAAAGTCGGAATGAAGTGTATAGCGAAGGAGTAGGTTACGCATATAAGAAAGAAATCAATCGTTAACTAAATAATGTAGTGCGACAAAAATACGTGCATTGATTGAAGGGACGAAATTAAATTGAATTTTATCACAAATGGTATGATTTGCGTTTTTATGCGTTTTTCATTTTTGATTTGCATATTTCTTGCATTCCTCTCTTTTTCCGAAGCATAAATTTAACTAAATTTGTTTCATACATTAAATGCAGATTAAGTGAAAGATCAAAATCAATTAGCCTTATTAGCGTCTCTACTCAAAGGAGAGCTTTATTTTACCAGTGAAACCAAGGATCAAACGATGTTGCTTGCCTATTCGACAGATGCTTCTGTTTATCAGGAAAAGCCGTTGGCTGTGGCAATACCTGCCGATATTGATGATATCAAAAAATTAATTGATTTTGCGCATAACAATAAGGTTACATTAATACCACGTACCGCGGGTACTTCCCTCGCAGGACAGGTTGTTGGTCATGGTATTATCATGGATGTTTCCCGTCATTTTAATGCTATTATTGAACTTAATGTAGAAGAGCAATGGGTACGGGTGCAACCCGGGGTGATCCGTGATGACTTGAACAGTTATCTTAAACCATTCGGTCTTATGTTTGGCCCGGAAACTTCGACGGCAAGTCGCGCCATGATAGGCGGCATGATCGGAAATAATTCCTCTGGTCTGCATTCTATCGTTTGGGGTGATACCCGGCACAACTTAATTTCTGCTCATGTACTTTTGGACGATCGTTCCGAAGTGACATTTGAGGCTATTGATGAGACAACCTATTTCAAAAAATTATTACTACCTAATCGTGAAGGAGATATCTACCGTCAAATGAACGAACTGTTGTCCAATCCTCAACATTTAAGTGCTATTGAAGCGGGTTATCCAAAACGATCGATTACCCGGAGAAATACAGGATATGCACTTGATATTTTAAGTGATCGGTCAGCACCTTTCAATATGTGTAACCTGCTGGCTGGATCAGAGGGAACGTTGGCGATTGTCACGGAAGCAAAACTCAAACTCATGCCTCTGCCACCGAAAGAACTTGGTTTGCTCTGCGTTCATTTTGCCGATATGGTCGAGTGCATGCATGGGAATGTGGTTGCCTTAGATCACCAACCAGAAGCATCCGAACTGGTCGATAAGTACATCATGGATTTTACCGTTGGGCATCCAACCTACAAGTATAACCGTTTTTTTATTGAGGGGGATCCTCAGGCTTTATTGATTGTCGAATTTAGGGGGCACACAGCTGCTGAAACTGAAGCGAAGGCCATGGCCTTGAAACAGGATCTTATTGAACGCGGTTTGGGTTATGCTTATCCTTATATTACTGGCATCGAACAGACAAATTTAGTTTGGGATGTACGCAAAGCAGGATTGGGACTCATTCGCAATCTACCCGGCGATAGCCAGCCAGTTAATCTAATTGAAGATTGTGCGGTATCGCCTGAAGATCTGCCCGCCTATGTGAGCGATATTCAGAAGCTTTTGATTGAAGAAGGTGTACATGCATCCTATTATGCACACGCAGGTGCTGGGGAGCTACACATTGAGCCCTTTGTTAATTTGAAAACAGCAGCAGGAAAACGTACTTTTCGTTCTATCCTCGAAAAAACCAGTGATCTGGTATTAAAATATAACGGTTCATTGAGCGGTGAACATGGGGATGGCCGTCTACGTGGCGAGTTTATTGGTAAAGTACTTGGTGAAAAAGTGTACAAATTGCTTGAAGCGGTAAAATCCATCTTTGATCCGGAGGGTGTTTTTAATGCAAATAAGATTGTCAATACGCCGCCAATGGATTCACATCTACGCTATGACAACGATAGCAATCGTACAGAAATAAAAACCTACTTCGATTTTTCGAAAGATGAATCTATTCTTCGGTTGGCAGAGAAATGTTCCGGTTCGGGAGATTGTCGAAAAACCGAAATTACGGGGGGGACGATGTGTCCTTCGTTTATGGCTACGCGTGATGAAAAAGATACAACACGCGCGCGCGCGAATATGCTGCGCCAGTTTTTAACCAATTCCACCAAGAAGAATCGCTTCGACCACGAAGAAATTAAGGAGGTCATGGATCTTTGTTTAAGCTGCAAGGGCTGTAAAACGGAATGTCCATCCAGTGTGGATGTAGCCAAGATGAAAGCCGAATTCTTACAGCATTATTATGATGAACATGGGGCCGGTTTCCGAACGAAATTAATTGCAAATTTCACACAGTCCCAGAAACTCGGATCTTGGGTTGCTCCGGTTTATAATTTTGTGGTCAAAAATGATTTTCTTTCAGGATTGGTTAAAAAAACGGTAGGATTTGCGCCAAAGCGTTCCCTGCCTACAGTCAATGGAACAACCTTAACGCAATGGGTAAAAAAACAGGCGGCGATAAGTAGTTCCAAGCGTCGGGTTTATCTTTTTTCGGATGAGTTTACGGAATATAATGATGCGGAGATCGGTATTACTGCATACAAATTGTTGACTGCATTGGGCTATGAAGTCGTTATTCCAAAACATGTGCAAAGTGGACGGACTTATCTTTCGAAGGGCTTTGTGAAAGAGGCAAAGAAAATTGCGAATCAAAATATTCATTTGTTAAAGGGATTGATTACAGATGACACGCCGCTTTTAGGTATTGAACCATCAGGGATAATTACATTTAGAGACGAATATCTAAGCCTAGTTGATCATGATTTACGTGCCGAAGCGCAGCAAATTGCTAAAAATGCACTCATGATTGACGAATTTCTGTTGGCTGAAATGAAGGCCGGACGTATTCACCCGGAACAGTTTACAAATGAAACAAAAAGGATTAAGTTGCATGGGCACTGTTATCAAAAAGCTTTCCATCTGGTGGCTGCTACCGAACAGGTTCTATCGTTTCCGGCAAACTACAGTATAGAAACAATTCCCTCCGGTTGCTGCGGGATGGCTGGTTCGTTTGGCTATGAGGCGGAACATTATGATATTTCAATGAAAGTTGCAGAGCTGGTCTTGTTGCCAACCATACGTAAGACAGAACCTGATACCTTGATTGCCGCTGCGGGCACTTCCTGTAGGCATCAGATAAAAGACGGCGTGGGTAGAAAATCCTATCATCCAGTGGAAATTTTGTATGATGCTTTATTGAAATAAAATAAAAACATTGCTAATAGTTGTTTGTTATCAGTAATAATAGTAATATTATAAGAGCAATATTCATTGATAACTGATAACAAACAATTCAATATGCACAAGATTCAATCTATAGCATTTCTTGCGACCGCTACCATGCTGATGGCTAGTTGCGGCAACTCCAATCAGAAGAAAACTGATGGCAGTGATACGACAACGGTGAACAAAATTGAAGGCGTGAAAATCGAGCAGTTTACCAATGGTACACCTGGAGCAGAGAAGAAGAACTTTTTCTTACGTATCACGGATGAAATTAAAACCGATTCAAGCCGGATCTATGTTACGAAATCTCTTTACAAACAAGATACGGTCGGGGCAAAGTTTGAGGTTGTAGACTTTATCCCTGCAGGGATCATTGACGGTAAGCCAAGTGACGACGTCGGTTTTACCAAAGGAAAAATTAGAATCTCATCATCTGGACAACAGTCCGATAATTTAATAAAAGCCTTAGGTGAGTTATTCCAAATCCCAACAAATGAACCTTTTGCAAAAGACGTCATTCTTCCGAATGTTTTTTCATCCAATAAGGTAAATGCAGACTTATCGAAAAAAACAGCTTATAGCTTTAAGCTTTTCCTGGATAACAAAAAGGCTGAACCGGCAGAATTGTTTTTTAATGTAGATACGTATAAGCATTCTATTGAGTTTTCGGAAAAAGATCCTTCTTTCCGAGCAGGATTTTTATCTGCATTAACCGGGAAATAAGGATATTTTGGTATGGGCTCTCTCTTTTATACCTATAGAAGAAAATGCTCAGGTATAAAATATAGATTGAAAATAGGATGAAAGGCTAGAGGTTTCTAGCCTTTTTCATTTCTCACAAAAATAGAGTAGCTTTGTGCTAATAGATTTAGCTTTAGATGAAACGATCCGGAACTGCAGATCTTCCTTTACATTATGGAAAAGTACCAGCATGGCTCTATGAACGCATGTCTTCCCTAGGTCGTACAATCGTGGAAGTTATTTTAATGGATTATGGCAAAGATGAAGTGTTAAGAAGGCTGTCGGATCCATTTTGGTTTCAAAGTTTTGGGGCTGTGCTCGGGATGGATTGGCATTCATCAGGGATCACAACATCTGTCATGGGAGCATTAAAACGGGCTATTAATCCTGAAGCGAAATCTTTTGGTCTTTATATCTGTGGCGGCAAGGGGAAGCTGTCAACGCAGACTCCTCTTGAGTTGCGCCAGCTTTCTGATCAGATGGGATTGGATGGGAACGGTTTGATTCGGAGCAGTAAGCTTGTTGCCAAGGTAGATAATACAGCTATTCAAGATGGCTATCAGCTGTATCTGCACAATTTTATCGTGGCAGATAATGGTAATTGGTCTGTAGTGCAGCAGGGGATGCATGAAAAAGATGGGACTGCCCGTCGTTACCATTGGCATTCTGAGCATATTAAATCGTTTATTGAAGAACCCCATACAGGTATTAGTGGCCCCTCACAGGGATTGATCCTCAATTTAACAGCGGTAGATGCGGCGGCTAATCGGGCAGGCATTATGGCCTTGGTTGGAGACGATTCCTCAAAAGTACTGCAGGATTTTGCTAAACTTGTCATGCCATCCCATCACGATATTCGTGCATCGGATGTTGATCTCAAAAGATTGGGCGCTATGCTGTATGTCGCACGCGAAAGTCAACCGTCCCATTTTGAAGATTTACTTCTTTTAAAAGGGGTCGGCCCTCGGACTTTACAGTCATTGGCCTTAGTCAGCGAAGTCATCCATGGTGCTCCATCGCGATTTAATGACCCTGCCCGGTTTTCTTTTGCTCACGGAGGGAAAGATGGGCACCCATTTCCCGTTCCATTGACTATTTACGATGAGAGCATTCAGATTTTGCAAAAAGGTATTGAGAAATCTAAGTTGGGTTACAGCGAAAAATTAAAATCAGTTAACAAACTGCATCAGATTGTTTTGGATACAGAAAAGGAATTTATTCCACAGTTTGATATTCAGCAAATTATAGCGGAAGAGCGAAGAGATTCTTGGAAGTACGGAGGAAGGACAGTTTATGGCGACGCAAAGCCGCTGGAGACAAATGGACCAGGTTTGCAATTGTCGCTGTTTTAAGTGATCATATATCGATTGTAATTGTTTTGTTAAAATGTGTTAAACATCGTTAAAATTAGTTGTACGCTAGTATATTTGCTGCGCAATGAAAGCGGTTATTACTATATTTTTCTTTCTATGCTTCTTATTCATTAGAAGCAGTAATAGCCATGCTGTGCTTATTCAATCCGATCGACCTGCGGTTAGTTTCATGTACCAGTATAATCAAGCTGATGCGCAGAAGCGGATTGACGCGTCTGTAGATCATATTGATCCGCTTGTTTACGGAAGTATACACAGTGATAATCCGGTGATCGAGGAACTTGATTCTGAAAATTTTCAATTAACCAAGGACCTGCAGGTCGTATCTCAATTTGTAGCGCTGTTGCTTTTTGCAATCGTGCTTTTTATTTTCGTTTTTCGATTTGCAAAAAAGATTCCCTTTTGCAATTTCAACGCCTATCTTTTCCCTCAAAGATATGTTCTTCAACAAAACTGGAGAATTTAACTAGTACCCTTCGAAATTTCAGACACTTTAGTGGATATCCTATCGGATAACCCATTTGATCGTGATCGGTTTGCCTATGCTATTGGCAAAAGACATGACCATAAGCTCGGGTGTATGTGATTTCAACAACCATAACAACAAACAATCAAACTTATTTTTTTAATTAGACGCTTACAAATGAAAAGAGTATTTATGCTCGCTAGTTTGGCTATTACCGTATGCCAAATCGGGTGTACTTCCAAAAAGGAAGAAAAGAAAGAAAAGGAAAAATTTACCGCGACCTCCCCAGTGCAAATGGATACCACAATCCGCAAGGACTTTGTATCCCAAATTAGATCTTTCCGGAATATTGAGCTACGCGCTCAGGAGAAAGGTTATCTTGAACAGATTTTTGTCGATGAAGGACAATTTGTTCACAAAGGGCAATTACTCTTTCGGATTATGCCGAAAATGTATGAGGCTGAATACCGCAAATCCTCAGCAGAGGTTAACGTTGCTGAAATAGAGGTCCAAAATACAAAAACGCTAGCAGACAAAAATGTTGTATCGCCCAATGAACTAGCGATGGCTAAAGCAAAGCTGGAGCAGGCGAAGGCAGAAGCCGCAATCGCAAAATTGCATCTTTCGTTTACAGAAATCAGGGCACCATTTGACGGTACTATTGACCGTATTCCCTTGAAATTGGGAAGCTTGGTCGATGAAGGTGAATTATTGACAAGCCTTTCAGACAATAGTGAAATGCTAGTTTATTTTAATGTTTCCGAACCAGAATATTTGAGTTACCAAACTAACGTTAGTAAGCGTGGCGATACACATGTAGGTTTGCTGCTTGCTAACAATGAACTGTTTTCTCAGAGCGGTCTTGTAGAAACTATCGAAAGTGAATTTAATGCAGAAACAGGAAATATTGCCTTTAGAGCCAAATTTCCTAATCCAAATAGGCTATTAAAGCATGGTGAGAGCGGGAAAGTTGTCATGAATTTTCCGCTGAAACAGGCGTTACTTATTCCTCAAAAAGCAACGTATGAAATGCAGGATCGTAAGTATGTGTATGTGGTGGATAAAGATGGTAAATTGAAGGCCCGTCATATTACAATAGGCAATTCTTTACCGGATCTTTACGTTGTGACAAGTGGACTTCAAAAAGATGATAAATTTTTATTGGACGGTATCCAAAAAGCAAAAGAGGATGATAAGATCAGCTACAGCTTTGTGCAACCCAAAGATGCTATTTCAAATTTGAAGTTAAGAACAGAATAATCCCTTACACTTAAATTACTATGTTTAGTCGTTTTATAAATAGACCAGTACTTTCGATCGTTATATCACTGATCATTGTGTTTTTGGGGATACTTTCCATGGTGCAGCTTCCAGTAACACAATTTCCTTCTATATCACCACCGAAGGTTAACATCACAGCCGAGTATCCGGGAGCAAACGGGGAGTTGATGATTAAATCAGTCATTATCCCCTTGGAGCGGGCCATAAACGGTGTTCCGGGCATGAAATATATGGCATCCGATGCGGGTAACGACGGGGAGGCAAGTATTCAGGTTGTATTCAACCTAGGTACAGACCCAAACCAGGCTTCATTGAATGTGCAGAACCGTGTGGCCTCTGTTGTCAATAAGCTTCCACCTATCGTTGTCCGTGAAGGTGTGAAAATTACGCGCGAGGAATCTAACATGCTTATGTACATCAATCTCTATAGCAAGGACAAAGAGCTTGATGGCAATTTTATGTACAATTATGCGGACATGAATATTGTGTCCGAGTTACGTCGTGTGGACGGAGTTGGAGTTGCCAATATTCTGGGTACGCGTGAACTCGCAATGCGTATTTGGTTAAAGCCAGATCGTATGACCGCCTATAAGATCTCTGCAGAAGAGGTTATGAAAGCCCTATCCGAGCAAAGCTTGGAGGCTTCACCAGGTAAAGCGGGCGAGTCGTCCGGGATGACTTCGCAGTCCTTCGAATACGTATTAAAATATCCCGGTCGTTTTACGACAACCGAAGGATATGGCAATATCGTTCTGCGCGCCGGTGAAAATGGTGAAATGTTGCGCTTAAAAGACGTCGCCGATATCAAGTTTGGCTCCGCAATGTATGATATTTATTCTACGTTGAATGGAAAACCATCTGCAGCTATTGTCTTGAAACAATCCTATGGAAGTAATGCTTCCCAGGTAATCCAGGATGTCAAGAATAAGATGAAAGAACTAAAGGCATCTTTTCCTAAAGGACTGGATTACGAGATTAGTTATGACGTTTCCAAATTTTTGGATGCTTCGATGGAGAAAGTAATTCATACTTTATTGGAAGCATTTGTGCTTGTGGCTATCGTCGTTTTCTTATTCTTGGGTGACTGGCGCTCTACCTTGATACCAACTATTGCGGTACCTGTTTCATTGGTCGGCTCATTCTTGTTTATGCAATTTTTTGGGATTACCATCAACTTAATCACGCTATTTGCATTAGTGCTCGCCATTGGGGTCGTTGTCGATGATGCGATTGTGGTCATTGAGGCGGTGCATGCCAAGATGGAGGAACTCCATATTTCAGCTTATAAAGCGACCAAAAAGGCTATGCATGAGATCAGTGGTGCCATTGTTGCCATTACCTTCCTCATGGCAGCGGTATTTATTCCGGTGGCCTTTATGTCTGGACCCGTTGGGATATTCTATCGGCAGTTTTCCATTACGATGGCAACTTCGATTATTTTATCAGGTGTCGTGGCATTGACTTTAACTCCTGCGTTATGTGCGATCATGTTAAAGAATAATCATGGTAAAGCAAGAAAGAAATCCATTATTGATAAATTTCTTGATTCCTTCAATAAATTATTTGACAAGATGTCCAACAAGTATGTTTACTTGCTGAAAGGCATCGTCGATAAACGAGTTTTTACATTCGTGGTTTTAATAGGTTTTTGTATTGGTGCATATTTCCTGAACAATTCTGTTCCAGCAGGTTTCATACCTAATGAAGATCAGGGGATGATCTATGCGATTATTCAAACACCTCCAGGATCAACGTTGGAGCGCACCAATCTTGCAGCACAGACTTTACAAAAAGAAGCGGAAGATATTGATGGCGTGCAATCTGTTTCTTCATTGGCTGGTTATGAGATCTTGACAGAAGGAACTGGTGCCAATACAGGTACATGTTTGATCAATTTAAAAAGTTGGGAGGAACGTAAAGAATCTTCACAGGAGATTATTGAGCAGCTTGAAGCTGCCGCTAAAAATATACCCGGTGCCTCCATTGAATTTTTCCAGCCACCTGCTGTTCCAGGCTATGGTGCTGCGGGAGGATTTGAACTTAGACTTTTAGATAAAGCGGGTTCTGGTGACTACAAGAAAATGGAAACAGTAAGTAAGGAGTTTGTACGTGAGTTAAACAAAAGACCCGAACTGGCTTCTGTATTTACGTTCTATAGCGCAAGCTTCCCGCAATATATGCTGCATATTGATAACGATTTGGCACAGCAAAAGGGTGTGACCATTGATAATGCTTTAAGCACACTTTCAACATTGGTCGGTAGTAATTATGAGACAAACTTCATTAAATACGATCGTCAATATAAAGTTATGGTTCAGGCTTTGCCACAATATAGAGCCTTGCCAGAAGATATCTTAAAACTATACGTGAAGAATGAAAAAGATGAAATGGTGCCATTTTCAGCATTTATGCATATGGAGAAGGTATACGGTTTGTCTGAGATCACGAGACACAATATGTATATGGCATCCGAGATTTCGGGCTCTGCAGCACCGGGTTATAGTAGTGGCGAAGCTATTGAAGTGATTAATGAAGTCGCTGCCAAAACTTTACCACGAGGCTATGGCATTGACTGGGCGGGTATATCCAAAGACCAGGTAGGAAGAGGAAATCAGGCTATTTATATCTTTTTGATTTGTCTTGGTTTCGTTTATTTAATTCTTTCTGCTCAATACGAAAGTTTTATCATGCCGTTTGCTGTCTTGCTTTCTTTGCCAATTGGAATCTTCGGGGCTTTTCTCCTGTTGAAACTCTTGGGATTGGAGAACAATATCTACGCGCAGGTTGCTTTGGTCATGCTCATCGGTCTATTGGGTAAAAATGCCGTATTGATTGTCGAGTTTGCCGCACAACGGCATTCGCAAGGATTGAGCATTATCGAGGCCGCATTAGAAGGTGCAAAAGTGAGGTTTAGGCCAATTTTGATGACGTCTTTTGCATTTATTGCAGGATTGATTCCTTTGGTTATGGCTTCTGGTCCTGGGGCTATTGGAAACCGCACGATTGGTACAGCAGCAGCGGGAGGTATGTTGTTTGGGACAGTTTTCGGTATTCTGGTGATACCCGGCTTATACTTTATCTTCGGAACTATTGCTTCCAGACGTAAGCTTATTAAACACGAAGATGAAAATCCATTAACCGAAGAAATTGATAATCATGACTAATAGCAGAAAAATACAATGGGTCATTGCATTTTCGCTTTCAGCTGCAGTGACGGGATGTAAGGTTCCGAAAGCGACACAAATACAGGAGAACAAATTTGTTCCCCAACAATTTACGGATGTAGTTAAATCTGATACAACAAATTCGGCATCGGTTAAGTGGCGTGAGTTTTTTACTGATCCAAATTTAGTTGCACTAATAGATACGGCTTTAAAAAATAATCAGGAACTGAATGTTACTTTACAGGAGTTAGCAATCGCAAAGAACGATATTCTGTTGAGAAAAGGTGCGTTGAAACCTACAGTTGGACTGCGTGCAGGAGGCGGAGTTGAAAAAGTGGGACGGTATACGAGTCAGGGAGCCGGTGACGCAAGTACAGAGATTGCTCCCGGAAAAGAAATGCCGGATCCACTTGGCGATTTGACAATTGGTGCTTATGCGAGTTGGGAAATTGACGTTTGGAAAAAGTTAAAAGACGCTGAACAAGCAGCCCTCAACCGTTACCTTGCTACTGTAGAGGGAAAAAACTTTGTCTTGAGCAGTCTTATCGCTGAAGTTGCCCGATCGTATTACGAATTGTTGGCACTGGACAATCAGTTGACCATTATTAAACAGAACATTGAGTTGCAGGATAATGCACTTGCTGTCATTCGATTGCAAAAGCAGGCTGCTCGCGTAACTGAACTGGCGGTTCAGAAGTTTGAAGCTGAAGTATTGAAAACTAAAGGGATGGAGTTTGAAACACGTCAGCAAATCAAAGAAACTGAAAACCGCATTAATTTCCTGCTGGGGCGTTTTCCCCAAGAGATCAAACGTGACAAAAGTAATTTTGTCGATCTGATACCTGCAAAAGTTCAGACAGGTTTACCAAGTCAGTTGCTGAGCAACAGACCTGACATCCGTGAGGCAGAATATGAGCTGGCGGCGGCCAAACTGGATGTACAAATAGCAAGGAAAGAATTTTATCCTTCATTGGAAATTTCTGCAGCTTTGGGTTTGCAAGCATTTAAACCGTCCTATCTGTTTAAGATGCCGGAATCTGTTTTATATAATTTAATAGGCGAACTTGCAGCCCCATTAATTAATAAAAATGGGCTTAAAGCTGAATTTAACACAGCGAATGCCAAACAGATACAGGCGGTCTATAATTACGAGAAGACAATTCTCAATGCATACTTAGAAGTCTCTACACAACTTTCAAATATTGAAAACCTTGGCCGCAGCTATGATTTCAAAACAAAAGAAGTTGAGGTTTTAAATAATTCCGTCACGGTATCAAATGATCTTTTTAAATCAGCGAGGGCTGACTATATGGAGGTTTTAATGACACAACGCGATGTATTGGATTCAAAACTTGAATTGATAGAAACGAAAAAGCAGCAGCTCAATGCTGTTGTCAATATCTATAAAGATTTGGGAGGAGGCTGGAAATAAGTTGTTTGTTTGAATGGACCCCGCTAGGCGGGGTTCTTTTTTACGAGGTTATGCCAAGTTCTTTCTTGTGAAAATAGAATTAATGCTTATTTTTAATTATTATTTAATCAAACTTATTTATTTGTTTTATGGAATCACAAGAGTATGTTCTTATCCAAGATGATGCGGAAAGGGGAGTGTTTTATAAAAAAACCTATCTTCACGTTGCACTTTCCATTTTGGCATTTATCGTTTTGGAAACGTTGCTGATCAAGTTAATACCTTATGATTTTATCGTATGGATGGTCAGTGGAAAATTTATCTGGTTGTTTCTATTGGGATGTTTTTGGCTGGGCTCGACACTGTCCTCCAAATGGACGCTTTCGCAAAGCCGCCAGACCCAGTACCTGGGGTTGGCTTTTTATATCGTATTAGAGGCAATCATTTTCTTGCCCATGATTTTTATGGAGGTATTTATGACTGAAGGGATTAGCGTGATCTACCAGGCGAGTATAATGACTTTGGCATTGTTTACCGGGCTTACCGTAGTCGCATTTGTATCCAACAAAGATTTTTCATTTCTTCGGAACATATTGGTGATTGGGGGATTTTTGTCCTTAGGTGCCATTGTTGCAGGTGCGATATTGGGCTTCGAACTTGGGTTGTGGTTTTCTGTAGCCATGATCGCTCTCGCCTCTGGAAGCATACTATATCAAACCCAAAATCTCAAATACAACTATGGGAACGAGCAATATGTTGGGGCCGCACTGCAGCTGTTCTCATCAATTATGCTGTTGTTTTGGTATATCTTACGCATCCTGATGCGCAGACGATAGTTTAAGAGTCCCTACTTCAATATGTTTTTTTATATTTTTTAGACCTTGATCGAAACCCTTATTCATATTCATCAATAAGTTCATCGAGTTCCATGGATAGAGCGATTTTCCAGAGATCTCCAAGTTACTGACGTCTGGGTGGGAGAGATCGAGGAAATTGGTGTTAAATAGGGCATTGGAGGGAATTTATCTTGTAAATGAAAAAGCTTCTTTTACTTGTAAAAAGAAGCTTTTTCAGATTGTATATCCATACTACTTTAGCAATTCCAAATGGGTGCTGATACCAATTCTATTCCATGCATTGATGGTAATAATTGCCATAATAACCTCAGCAATCTGCTTTTCGTTGAAAAGTTGTTTCGCTTTTTGGAAGGTTTCTTCCGTCAGTCCTTTTTGATGTATTAAGGTGATTTCCTCGGTCATCTCTAGCAAAAGCTGCTCTTCAGGAGTGAATAAGTCCGTTTCTCGCCAAGCATTTAAAAGAAATATCCGTTGCGGAGTTTCACCATATTTCAGCGCGTCTTTTGTGTGCATGTCTAGGCAAAATGCGCAGCCATTGATCTGTGAAGCACGGATTTTTATGAGTTCCTTTTGGATAGGTGTCAAAAAAATATCGTTGAGATATGTTTCTAATCCCATCATCGCCTTGTAGGCTGTTGCATCTACTTTTGCAATATTCAATCTTGTAGTCATCGTATTAAAATTTGATAAGACAAAGTTGCAACAATCATCCAACAAAAAAGTTAAACTGGTTTAAGAACAGGAACCGGTATGTTTTGCCAAATCTAATAAGCGATAAGAATAGGTAAAAACATCAATTTAAGCTGATACAATCAGATAATAGTTATCGAGGTCACGAAGAATAAACTGGTCTTTCAGCGAGTTTTCATTATAATGTATTTCTTTTTCTATTACAGCATTTAACAATGTGGCGTTCTCGAAAATTTGCTGCAAATTATCTACCCTAAAAAAAAGTATAAGTCCATTGCCCGCATTTTTTTGATCTTTCATTGTAGGATGTTCGTGCTCGCCCCATTTGTGTAAACAGAGAATTACCGTGCCTTTGTCCGCGAGAATTTCAAATGTTTCCCCTCCATGGCGGCTGGTACAGCCGAAAAGGCGCTGATAGAAAAGTGAGCTTTTAGAAACGTCTTCTACAGCAATTATTGGTTCTGTTCTTACCATATGAAATGAACTTTGGTTTCTAATTTTAATAAAAGAGACTTAGCGATTTCTCATTGGCCAGGTCTACGATCATGCGATAAGCGGCCACAGAATTACCGTGTTGATCCAATGCTGGACTATAGGCACCTATACCCATTTTATTCGGTACACTGACCGCGATTCCGCCGCCAACGCCCGATTTACTAGGAAGTCCCACAGTTCTGGCATACTCGCCACTAAATTCGTACATCCCTGCAATGAGCATCTGTGATTGGATCAGCTGGGACAGACTTGGATTATTATATTGTTTATTCCCATCGTAGCGTATGCAATGATTTGCAAAAAAGAAACCTATTTTAGCGAGATCTTCAGCAGTTATTTCAATTGAGCACTGCTTAAAATAATTATTGAGTTTATCCTCACCATCGCCATCGATGAGTCCGTTGTTACGCATCAGATAAAACATGCCTCTGTTTCGATTACCGGTCTCCCGCTCTGAATTGAATACAGATTTACTATAATCGATAGTTTCATTATTCGTTATAAAACGTATCATATTAAGTATTTTAACAAAAGGTTCCTCACCAGTTCCTTTAATGAGTGAAGTCGTTAGTATAGCCCCCGCATTCATCATTGGATTGAGTGGCTTACCTATCGTTTCTAGATTCGCAAAATGATTGAATGGTTTGTCGGTACCAAAGTATCCCATTTTATCAAAAACATGTTGTTCGCCATTTTCCAATACAGCAACCATCAAAGCGACAATTTTTGAAATACTCTGGATTGTAAATCTTTGCTGAATATCGCCGACGCTCACTATCGTTCCGTCGCTATTTACAACTGAAAGTGCAATGGATGCAGCATTCGCTTTATTTAATTCTGGAATATAATCTGCTACTTTACCTTCTTTGAATGCTAACTTATTTTTCGCTAATATTTTATTCAATAACGTTGTATCTACGGTAATTGCGTTAGTACGCACCTGCTTTTGAATGCCTCTTTGAGCAAAGGATTGCTGGAATCCTCCACAATAAATAAGGCCCATAATACAGGCTGCTAACCTCACATTTTTTCTCATTTTTTACTTATTTGTTTGACCCAAAGATAGGGAACAGCCTATTAAAAACTTAAATAAGGTGCTAAATAGGTGAAATTTTCAACACCTTGATGGGTTATTATCTAAACGGAAGCTGGTGCTGGGTCAACATTCCATCCAGAGAGAATACCTCCATAGAAAAAGAAAGTAACATAGAAGTTCTTTTTACTAAGCTTGTCAGTCACAAGGTATTTTCTTGTCACATCGTAACTGTCTATTTTTTTATACTTTGACAATTCTATCGGGCTTGCCGTAGGATTGTCTGCCTGCACCAAGGATTGTATCTTTTGGGTTATTAATTTCATAATACCTTCCTTTTTGAACGGATCATTTTCAATTTTTGTATGTGCTGTACGCGTTAACATTCCGTTATTTTGAGCTTTTCTTGCTTTCGCGGCAGCCGTATAGTTTCTGAATTTTTCCCTGATCTGAGGATCTTTCAAGCTATGGATCGTAAAGATAGATATGCCTTGTGCGCCATTATTTAAAGCGTGATCCATATCGATAAACATTTCTTCATTATTTTTCGCCATCAATCCACAATATAAGATGGTATTTGCAGCTTTATCACGCACGTTTTCCAAGGTACAGTCACTAATAAAACTAGGATCTTCTGTATAGAAACTGCTGTACACCATCGGAAAAACAACATCCAAATTCCATTTTCCCCAATCTTGGCGGACCATTCGTGAAGCCATTTTAGGCGTCGGGAATGGGGATGCAGCCATCGTTTTTCCATGAGAATGAACAATCTCCGCAATCATATTGGCGATATCAGTTATTTGATCGCATCGAAACTGTCGCCATTTGAGATCTTTTGAAGGATCTTTCTGTGTCCTTGGGTCGTAGCCATATTGCTTTTTGAACTTCTCTATGGCTATTGGATGGTAACCGTAATCCCAGGCTGGATATTCGCGATCCTGTACAATATTGTATTTAGGCCAAAGGGTTGTAGGGAGGACAACATCCACATAACGATTGTAATCAATAGAAATCCCCTCGAGTCCCTCAACTTCACAATACGATTCTATTTTTTTGCTGATATACTCTTTTACAGCGGGAACTACAGGTGACAGGAATTTATAATAACCAACATATGCGGTGGTATCTGCAAGACTCTTTCCATTTCGATTGACACTGAACCAATCCGGATGTTCTTGGAGTATCTTATCCCGGTCGTGTTCTAAGTTCATCGTCCAGAGCCACGCAATAACCTGAATGCCATATTTTTTTGCGATCGGGATAGCCACCCGATACTCATCTGGGCTAGCTGCGTTTAACATGACACCATCGATTCCTAGATAGTTCATCTCTCGACAAATAGAATCAAAGTTTGTTTTGGCGTTGTAGTCCAGCCAAGTCCAAAACATCGCAGGCTTTTCTTTTTCATTAGCTGAGGTTGTCGATATGGAGACCCCCTGTATCATAAGGAGGACTATGCTAATAAAACAAATCTTGATTAATTTTTCTTTCATCATATTTATTGATTCTAAATTCTACTTACCATAATTCATGTTTGAAGTATCCAATGCGTTTTATAACTACCTAAAAGTTGAATCTGCGGATTTGAATATTCGATTGGTTTTGCGTTCGTCCGTGAAAATACATAAAAACATGGAATTATACTACCGTTTATGGGGATTGGCTTGATTTTCTTACAGTTATTAAATTATATTAAGATAACAAAACATTTTTTAATGCTATCTGTTGTTACTACATGACTCCCTCAAAAGAGCAACATTATTGACAGTGAAAAGTGGGCTAGGCTACTGGCTAAGACAAATTGTTTTGATATGAAGAAATACCATGTTCCAATTTTTATAGTGTGTTTACTATGGTGTAACCTTGTTAAAGGGCAGGAAATCGGAGCTGTACAGCAGAGCCAAACTGATTCTATCCAGCAACAAACCAAAGATGAAACTACCTATCCCAAACTTCAGGTGAAAGGATTATTTCAGGCGAGGTATCTTGTCAGTGGAACAAAGAATGTCGATGTCAATGGACTTCATCATAGTGATGGTTCAGGTACAGACAACAACTTTATGGTAAAGTATATGCGTGTGCAGATGCGTGCGCAAATTAGCAAACGTACAGAGGTAGCCGTCTTGGCAAACTTGGCTGATTTCAAAAGTGATCCTAAAACAAAGGTTCTAGAAAATGCCTATCTAAAATATACGTTTAGTCCCAAATTGGCAATTACTGTGGGGCAATTTCGTCCTTGGTTTGGCATCGAAGAAACCTATCCAATTGACATTATCAAATCATTGGACTGGTCGAATCAATACCTTGAATTTGGGAAATTAGGATGGGCAAGCTTTCAGATCGGAGTAGCTGCGACAGGCGAGACTACGCTTGGTGAGGTACCTTTTAGCTATTCGTTATCGGTTGTTAATGGAAATGGAAAGAACCAGGTCGTCGATAACGACAATGGAAAGCAATATGCTACGCGTCTTGTATTTGGTCTTTCGAAGAAGTATGGTGTTAATTTGGGGCTCAATGGTGGGATTGGTGAAGTCATGAAGAAACAGGTACATGCATTGGGTGTTGATTTAACAGGTAATGTGAGTTTTGGTAGACGATGGAACCTCGATATGCAATTGGAAGCAAAGCAGGCGATAAATCATAACATTTATTATTCTTTGGAGGAGAGTGCACGTACCTCTAAATTGAGCGATTACCTCGTCCGTGGCGTTTATTTTCTGCCAAACTTACGGTATGAAGTGAACTATTTTAATCTAAGCGCTTTTGAACTATCTTGCCGTTACGAATATATCGACCCCAATTATAAACTTAATGCGAATGCACGTCAAACATATACCCCCATGTTCGGGTTGGAATTTTTAAAAAATTATGGTGCTAGGATACAGCTTGGCCTTCAATTAGACCGCTATAAAAAACAAACAGAGAATACCAGTGAATTCAATAAGAACTTATTTATTGTTCAAGTACAAAGTCGATTCTAATCTATTAAACCACGTTTATTATGAAAGAAATCAATATTAAAAATGTAGCTATCACTTTTGTTGTAGCACTCATTTTATGGTTTATTCCCATACCGAAAGGTGTCAGTCCAGAGGCTTGGCATTTATTTGCAATTTTCGCTGCGACCATCCTCGGGATTATTTTAAAAGCGGCTCCGATGGGCACGATGTGTATGATGGCGATTGCATTCACAGCGCTGACACAAGTTCTGGCGCCAGGAGATGCAGGTAAATCTATCAGCAAAGCACTGACCGGTTTTGGAGACAAAGTTATCTGGCTGATTGGTATTTCGTTTTTTATTGCGCGCGGTTTCATTAAAACTGGTTTGGGAAATAGAATCGCTTTTCTTTTTATTCGAGTTTTTGGAAAAAGTTCCTTGGGACTAGCTTACGGATTGGGGCTTGCCGACGTTTGTCTAGCTCCGGCAATCCCAAGCAACACGGCTCGGGGAGGTGGAATTATCTATCCAATCATGAAATCTATGGCTATCAGTTTTGATTCTATTCCCGATAAGCCAGAAACACATCGGAAGCTAGGATCTTATCTAACTTTGAATAGCTATTACATGAATTTAATCGCTTCTTCGATGTTTCTGACCGGAACAGCAAGCAATCCAATGTGCCAAAAGTTTGCCGCGAATCTAGGGATTGATATTACCTGGATGTCTTGGGCGGTTGCTGGATTTGTACCAGGTCTTGTTGCGTTTTTTGTGGTTCCACTTGTACTTTATAAATTATATCCACCTGAATTAAAAAAAACAGGGGATGCACCAAAGATGGCAGCACAGAAACTAAAAGAGATGGGACCAATTTCCAGAAATGAGTGGTTAATGCTACTGGCATTCTTTATCCTGTTGGCATTATGGATTTTTGGCGGATCGTTTGCAATTGATGCTACAACGACAGCTTTTATAGGTTTGACTTTGCTTTTGCTGACTTCTGTATTGACCTGGGAGGATGTTAAAGCCGAAAAAGGCGCATGGGATACGATTGTATGGTTTGCTGTTTTGGTGATGATGGCTAGCTCTTTAAACGAACTGGGGTTCATTGGTTGGTTTAGCGATCTGATCAAAGTACAGATCGGCGATTTGAGTTGGCAAATTGCCTTCCCTGTAATCATTCTTGTCTACTTCTTTAGTCACTATATTTTTGCCAGCGCTACAGCCCATGTGGCGGCCATGTATGCGGCTTTATTGGGGGTAGGTGTTTCTTTAGGTATTCCGCCGATGCTGCTTGCCATGATGCTCGGATTTCTAGGTTCTATTTATGGCGTTTTAACCCATTACGGCCATGGCCCAGCGCCCGTATTTTTCGGAAGTGGCTACGTGGATTTAAAATCCTGGTGGCTACGTGGACTGGAAATTGGCATCGTATTATTGGTGATTTATATGGGTGTGGGCGGACTGTGGATGAAAGTTATTGGTTATTATTAAAACAGGGCCTTATTATGTTATCTACTTTGTCAAAAAAGATGCTTATGTGTCTAACGGGATTGTTCCTAGCGTTCTTCCTGCTGATTCACTTTTTAGGGAACTTACAGTTATTCTTGCCACAGGAGCAAGCACATTTACAGTTTAATGCCTACTCTCATTTTTTGGCCGGTAACATCTTGATTAAGATCATCTCGTATGTACTTTATGCCAGCATAATTCTCCATGCATTGGACGGCCTTATTATTACCTTAAAAAATAGAAAGTCAGGTGCTGTTTATGAATCGGACCGCCGGGGAAGAGCGAGCAAATGGTACTCGCGAAACATGGGAATTTTGGGAACCTTGATTCTTATTTTTTTGGTCATCCATTTTCAGAATTTCTGGTATGTATACAAATTTGGTGCTCCGCCGCTTGACGAACGGGGTAACAAGGACTTATATATCCTGGTGATTGCAGTCTTTCAGCAATGGTGGTATGTGCTTATCTACGTCTTGTCTATGGCAGCTTTATGCTACCATCTCGTTCACGGCATACATAGTGCAATTCGAACTCTGGGATTGTATCATCCAAAATTTGTGAAATGGTTTAAGATCGTTGGGATTGCCTATTCGATCGTTATAAGTACGGGATTTGCACTGATGCCTATTTATATATTCTTTACAGTAAAATAAGGGAGAGAAATCATGATATTAAATTCGAAAATACCGGAAGGACCATTGGAGGAAAAATGGACGCGCTATAAGAAGACTGCCAAATTAGTAAATCCTGCCAACCGAAAAAAATTGGATGTTATCATCATTGGTACCGGATTGGCAGGTAGCTCTATTGCAGCTTCCCTTGGGGAGATGGGGTATCAGGTTAAATCCTTTTGTTTTCAGGACAGTCCAAGACGGGCGCATTCAGTTGCTGCTCAAGGGGGTGTCAATGCTGCTAAGAATTATAAGAATGATGGTGACAGTGTCTACCGGATGTTTGTCGATACCCTAAAAGGTGGGGATTTTCGCGCCCGGGAAGCAAATGTATACCGTATGGCAGAATGCTCACTAAACTTAATAGACCAAGCCGTGGCCCAGGGCGTTCCATTTGGGCGAGAATATGGGGGCTATTTAAACAATCGCTCTTTTGGTGGAGTACAGGTAAGCCGTACCTTCTATGCAAGGGGACAAACTGGACAACAACTCCTTTTAGGAGCATATCAGGCACTTATGCGTCAGGTAGGTAAAGGTACGGTAGAACTTTTTGCGAGGCACGAGATGCTGGATATTGTTGTGATAGACGGAAAGACACGTGGAGTTATTGTACGTAATTTAGATACTGGTGAAATTGAACGGCATGCCGCTCATACTGTCATATTAGCAACCGGTGGTTATGGTAAAATATATTATCTATCGACCTTAGCGATGGGGTGTAATGGTTCTGCGATCTGGCGAGCACATAAGAAGGGCGCATTAATGGCTTCTCCTAGCTGGATTCAGATTCATCCAACTTCTTTGCCACAATCTGGCGATTACCAGTCTAAATTGACTTTAATGTCAGAATCGTTACGTAATGATGGAAGAATTTGGGTGCCCTTAAAACAGAATGAATCACGAGAACCTAATGCCATTCCGGAGGAAGAAAGAGATTACTATTTAGAACGGCGCTATCCCGCATTTGGCAACTTGGCACCGAGGGATATTTCATCGCGGGCAGCTAAAGAGCGGATCGACGCCGGCTTTGGCATTGGTCCACTTAAAAATGCAGTTTATCTGGATTTTGCGAAAGCTATTCGGGAGCAAGGGAAACAGAAAATACAAGAGAAGTATGGTAATCTATTCGATATGTATGAAAAGATAACCGGATATGACGCTTATAAAGAGCCGATGATGATTTCGCCGTCAGCGCATTTCTCCATGGGCGGGCTATGGGTGGACTATGAACTGATGACGAGCCTACCCGGTTTATTTGCTTTAGGGGAGGCTAATTTTGCAGATCATGGTGCCAATAGGCTTGGTGCAAATTCGCTACTTCAGGCATCTGTAGATGGTTATTTTATTGCTCCTTATACCATTGCCAATTACTTGGCAAATGAAATTCACACGGGTAAAATTTCAACGGATCATATCGAGTTTGACCGTGCTGAAGAACAGGTTAGAAAACAGATTGAAGTGTTGCTGAATATTAAAGGCAGCAAAACTGTCGATTATTTTCATAAAACACTGGGTAAGCTACTTTACGATTATTGCGGTCTCGCACGGAACGAAAAAGGGCTTCGCTATGCTATTGGTGAGATTAAAAAACTCAAACAAGAATTTTTTAAAGAGGTTATTGTCAGTGGCGAGGCCAATACCTTAAATACTGAACTGGAAAAAGCGGGACGTGTAGCAGATTATTTTGAAATTGGTGAACTTATGTGTTATGACGCATTAACACGTAATGAGTCCTGTGGAGCGCATTTTCGCGAAGAATATCAGACGGCCGAGGGGGAGGCGTTAAGGAATGACGCCGAATACCAATTTATCTCCGCATGGTCCTGGAGGGGTGAAAATGAAGAACCTGAGCTAATCCGAGAGCCATTGACTTTCGAGGAGATACAACCAACTGTAAGGAGCTACAAATAAAAGTAACGATTATGGATTTACATCTTAAAATATGGCGACAAAAAGATCGCAATGCTGCTGGTAAATTGGAGACTTATACATTAACTGACCTCAATCCGCATATGTCATTTTTGGAAATGCTGGATACCTTAAATGAGCAGCTTATTACACATGGAGAAGAACCTGTGGAGTTTGATCATGATTGTCGCGAAGGGATTTGTGGACAGTGCGGAATGATGATCAATGGTATTGCCCATGGTCCTCTTAAACATACAACGACTTGTCAGTTGCATTTACGCTCATTTAAAGATAAAGATACTATTACCATTGAGCCTTTTCGTTCAGCTGCATTTCTGGTAAAAAAAGATTTAAAAGTGGATCGGTCGGCATTTGATAGGATTATTTCATCAGGGGGATTTATCTCCATTAATACCGGGCAAGCTCCAGACGCAACGGTTATTCCAATTTCTCATGAGCTAGCGGAATCGGCATTTGACTCTGCAGCGTGTATTGGCTGTGGTGCCTGTGTAGCAACTTGTAAAAATGGTAGTGCTGCGCTATTTACTGCCGCAAAGATTACCCATATGGCGCTATTGCCCCAAGGAAAGGAAGAACGTAGCCAACGGGTTTTACATATGGTTAAACAAATGGATAAAGAATCCTTTGGTCATTGTTCAAATACAGAAGCCTGCGAAGTGGAGTGTCCACAAGGTATATCAGTTTTGAATATAGCACGGATGAATTTTGAGTATAATAAAGCGCTATTTTTTAAAAAGAAGTAAAAACCGTCGAGCGTTTAACATGACAAAAAATGGCACGATTGTTTCTACTGTACGATTTAGATTCAAAAATTAAGGCCATTAGAAAGCCGCCATATTGTATTGAATAGGTAGAACCTTATCCCTGAAAATGGGGATTTGTATTATTTTATGGTTGACAAAAGGGTTTTTGTATTAATTTTGAAAGAAGAAATTCATTAAAGTTATAGCGATTGATATGAAGTGTAGTAGGATGTTTGTTGTACTTTTCACCTGTAGTATAGTGTTTGGTATGACCGCATGTAAAGATTTTTCAAATAAAGTCTTAGGAAAGGGAGATTTGAAAGATACAGTTACCGAGCAACTGCTGGCTAAGGAAAAAGTGCCACATTTGTCAAATCGATGGGATTCACTTCAAAAGAATCAGATTCAGTTTACCGTTGACAGTTTACACCCCATCCCAATCAAGCAGCAAAAGCGTGAGCTCAAAGATTCGTTACGCAAAGCTTTTGATACACATCCAAAACATATCTATTTGACTTTTGATGATGGGCCTTTAATCGGTAGTGCTTTTATTGATTCTATTGCGAAAGAAAAAAATATCAAAGTGAGTGTATTTCTGATTGGTAAGCACGCCAATATGAGTAAAGGCCGAAAACGTGATCTCGCACGCTACGAATCAAATCCTTTGGTAGCCTGTTATAACCACAGCTATACTCACGCAAATAATCAGTACTCAAGGTTTTACAATAATCCACAACATGCGTTTGCTGATTTTGAAAAGAATGAACATGATCTCAATTTAAAACATAAAATCGTCAGGCTCCCAGGCAGGAATATCTGGATATATGATAATGTTCGTAAAATTGATCTTAAAAATGGATCTAGTACGGCGGACTTGCTACACAAAAATGGCTATACCATATATGGCTGGGATGTCGAATGGCGACTTAATAGCGTGACTGGTATACCTGTACAAAGTCAGGAGTCTACCTTATCCCATATTCGGAATTATATGAACAATAAAAGCTCTATGGTCCCGAACAATGTAGTTTTCTTAATGCATGATGATATGTTTCAAACGCAGAAGGGACAACAGGAACTAACCACTCTAATTGATGCGTTAAAAAAAGAGGGTTATCAGTTTGAATTTATGCAAGATTACCCGATTAAATATTAATTGGAATCGTTGATTAGCATTGGTAATATAGAAGAGTTTGGTTTAGGAAATAATACCAAACTCTTTAGGATAACGGACGATGCCATGTACAGCACTGCCGCGTGAGCCAATGCAAGAGAATTTTGTATTTGTTGGTTTTCATGATTCTCAATCTGAATTTTTGTGAGAAGAAGGTACCTCACTATCTTTCCTTCAACTTCTGTTATTATTGATAATGCTGGCGATCAGCCTAGGTTATCTAGTAATATTTGCTCTCGATGATCGCCTTGTTGTCCATTTGCATGCTAGTTGAATCAAATCAAATACAAAGGTATGTCGTAGTCTTCTTCTTTTCTAATGTTTACATTCGGTCCTTAATTAGGTTTTGGGAATCCTAGCGTATTTCTTCGTTATTAACATAGCCAATTCCTCTACTTGTTTTTGTGTATACATAGTTGTTTTAAAAAAATCTATTATAGATCTAATTACAAAGAATAAAGATGTATGTTATTATTTTAAAAATTGATTATATACTTTCTATAGGATAAAAGTATATTTCGTTCAAGAATTATCCCTATGAAGTTTGGTTGCGAACTCGGTAATAAAGTATCTGGTAGCTACAACCTTTGAAGTTATCTTAAAAAAAAAGCAGTCTAATTAATTGCATTTATACAAGTTGTTTAATGTCAGATATTTATGACTGAATTGTTAAATAGTGTAAAAATAACACTTGCATTATATATTTATTTTCGTATTTTCATGTTAAATAAACAATTATAAATCGCCTCTATTAGACTCCTAAACCGACAAGTCTTGCAGAGGTAAAAAAAATAACTAATTAAATTCAAAATTTAAACAATTAAACAGTTTTTATGATTAACTGCCATTATTTCTCAAATCAATGGAAGAGAGCGTTTTGGACTGGATCATTGTGCTCGTTAGTGGCCTTGAGTCCTCAAATCGTCAATGCTGCGACCCTCGCAAGCCACGGGATTCTTTTTCAGCAGGAGCTAAGTGTTTCTGGAACGGTACATGATGAAACTGGAATGCCAATCCCGGGAGTAACTGTGTCTGTAAATGGAACAAGTTTAGTAACGAAAACCGACCTACAGGGTAAGTACAAATTGGACAAAGTTCCTAGCAATGCAACCATTAACTTTCGAATGGTGGGTAAGCAATCTATGGATGAATCGGTAAAAGGAAGGCATGCGGTAGATGTCACGCTTCTTAATTCGGAATCGAATCTCGAAGAAGTCGTTGTCGTTGGTTACGGTAAACAACGCAAGGAAACAGTTACAGGTGCTGTTGCCACCGTTAAAGGAAGTGATCTCGCTCAATCACCGGCATTGAACGTTTCCAATGCATTAACAGGACGAGTTCCGGGGGTTACAGCGACCAATGGAAGTGCTGAACCTGGATATGATGGCTCCAATATCAAAATCCGTGGAACGAATACACTGGGTAATAGCAGTCCCTTAGTAGTTATTGATGGAGTTCCTGCGCGTGAAGGAGGAATTGATCGTATTAATCCCCGAGATATAGAAAATATCTCGGTGCTAAAAGATGCTTCTGCTGCTATTTATGGAGCCAGAGCTGCAAATGGTGTTATTCTCGTTACGACCAAAAGAGGAAAAACTGGAAAACCGCAATTTTCTTATACGTTCAACCAAGGGTATTCCCAACCTACCGTTATTCCTAAATTAACAGATGCCGCCCAATTTGCGGCAATTAGAAATGAGCTCGAAATTTATAACCTTCCTGTTGAAGAATGGTCTGCTGCTTATACCGCTATCAACGAGAAAGGCAGTTACAATAAACAAGGTGGAGGAGTGTTGGATGCTCCGTTTAAACCAGAAGATATCCAAAAGTTCAAAGACGGATCAGATCCTTGGGGGCATCCCAATACCGACTGGTATAAGGCTACGCTAAAAGACTGGTCACCACAACAGCGTCACAACCTCCAGATCAATGGCGGCACTGAGGATGTCAAGTATCTGATGTCTTTGGGATATCAAAATCAGGATGCATATTATAAAAATTCGGCTACAGGTTATAAACAGTATGACTTAAGGATTAATCTGGATGCCAATATCAGTCAATATATCAAAACACAATTTGGTGTTTTAGGAAGACAGGAAAACCGGAATTTCCCAACGAAGAGTGCTGGTACAGTCTTTAGAATGCTGATGCGGGGAAATCCGACACAACCGGCAATATGGCCCAATGGAATGCCGGGACCAGATATTGAAAATGGCGAAAATCCGGTAGTAATTACAACCAATGCAACGGGTTACGATCACGATAAACGCTACTATTTTCAAACAAATGGTCAGGTTGAGATTACAAATCCTTGGATAGATGGTCTTAAATTAACGCTCAATGCCTCTGTCGACAAATATGTAAAAAATCAAAAAACATGGGTTACACCCTGGACTTTGTATTCTTGGCAGGGCGCTTATGAGGCCGATGGCAGCACACCGCAACTGGTTCCTGGAAGACGTGGGCCTGCTGATCCAAATTTAAACCAAAGCAATGAAGATCAGCTGAACATCTTACTTGGTGGAATTTTGAGCTTTGATCGAAAATTTGGCGATCACCAAGTGAATGCTATTGCAGGTATCAACAGAGAGACAATTGATAATGATAAATTCAGCGCATATCGTCGTTATTTTCTTTCAAATGCGATCGACTATCTTTTTGCCGGTGGAGAACAGGAAAAAAATAATGATGGATCTGCATGGAAAAGAGCGCGGTTAAATTACTTTGGGCGATTTGGGTATAATTATAAAAGCAAGTATATTGCAGAATTTCTTTGGCGCTATGACGGATCGTATATGTTTCCTGAAAGTGAACGGTTCGGTTTCTTTCCAGGTGCGATGGCAGGATGGGTAGTGTCGGAAGAAAATTTCTGGAAGGAAAATGTCCCTGTAATTAATTATTTCAAGATCCGCGCCTCCTATGGCCAGATGGGTAATGACAACATCTATTATGATGATAAGTTACAAGAATATCAATATTTTTCAACCTATTCCTTTGGCACTTATGTCGTCAATGATAAGCTAGCCAAATCCCTTTTTGAAAGCCGTGTTCCTAATGAGATGATTACCTGGGAGGTTGCCAATAACTATAATTTAGGGTTTGATTTTCAATTTTTACAAGGAAAGCTGAATTTCGAGTTTGATATTTTTAAAAATCGCCGTAATTCCATTCTGTGGAGGAAAAATGCGTCAATACCACAAAGTACAGGGATGACATTGCCGGCAGAAAATATTGGTAAAGTAGATAACAAGGGGTGGGAATTTAACTTAGGTTATCGTGGCAAGGTGGGAGATCTAGGCTACACAGTTGGTGTGAATGGTGGTTATGCTAAAAACAAAATTATCTTCTGGGATGAAGCTCCAGGCGCCCCTGCATGGCAGCAAAGTACAGGTAAACCTATCAAAACGGATATTTATTATGTTTATGATGGCGTATTCCGTGACATGGAAGATATCGCCAACAATAAATTGGACTATAGCGCCATTACAAAAACTTTACGTCCTGGAGATATGAAATATAAAGATTTCAATGGTGACGGAAAGATTACCCCTGATGATAAAGTAAGACGAGACAAGAATAGCGACCCAACTTTTCAAGGGGGCTTTAATTTTAGTCTGACCTATAAAGATTTTGACTTATCGGTACTATTTCAAGGAGCTACAGGGGGAGAGATACGTGTAGGAACAGATGAATCTGGATCTATCGGAAATTTTGTGGAAGAATTCTATGATAAACGCTGGAGCATCAGTAACCCGAGTAGTGTGTATCCGCGTTTGACCGACCGTGGCAATCAATATTATTCATATAACAATACCTATTGGATGCGGAGTACCGATTATCTGCGGCTTAAAAATGTGGAAATAGGATATAATCTAGCGTCAAGCATTTGTAGTAAAATTGGCATTGGTTCTTTACGTCTGTATGCAAATGGCATGAATTTAATTACGTGGAGTAAGATCAAGATGTATGATCCAGAGGCAGTTAATGCATTAGGACAATATTATCCGCAGGCAAGATTAATTAATTTCGGCGCATTATTATCGTTCTAACCAACTGTCATATTAAGAACTTAACGAAGAAGAAAAATGAAAAAAATTAAGAATATATCACTTATACTACTTGTACTTTCAGCATCATTACAAGCCTGTAATGATGATTTTGTAAGCACTAAGCCACTCAGTGAAGTACCACAGGAGATCGTTTGGGCAGATGCTGGCTTGTCTGAGGCTTTCGTGACAGAAATCTATAACGGTTTTGGAGTAGGAGGCTTTTATGAACAAGAAATGGCATCCATGACAGACGAAGCTTTATTTACACACCCTAATCGGGGTATAAATACAGTAACCGAATCTCGATCAAATCCAGCTGATCAAGGCTATATTATGGATACTTATGAATATGGTCGCATGTATACACGCATTCGGGCAACTAACATTGCAATCTCCAATTTGAGTGCACCCAAGTTTGACAAAGCAAAAGCCGATAAACTGCTAGGTGAAGCTTATTTCCTCCGTGGGTATTATTATCAACAGCTTTTACGCTTTTATGGTGGCATCCCTATCGACAATAAGATATATACATTGAACGATAAAGATTATATGGTTCCGAGGAATAGTTATGAGGAATGTGTCAACGCTATCGTGAAAGATCTAGACAGCGCAGCTCTTTTGTTAAAAGGCACCTCATCGGCAAAAGGACGTGCAAATGAAACTGCAGTATTGGCTTTAAAATCAAGGGTGTTATTATATGCTGCCAGTGATCTCCATGACGCAGCTAAAGCCAAAGCAAAGTCGACATTATTGGCAGGGTATAAAAATCCAGAGTACTTAATGTACACGAGTGGCAGCCAGGTAGAGCGCTGGACGAAAGCAAAAGCTGCCGCGAAAGCAGTACTGGACCATACAGAATTCGCCTATAAGTTAGACTTAACTCAACCAGCTTCGCCTAATGATGGCACTGCCAACTATATGGCCGTATCGTTAGGAGGGGGGAGCAAGACCGTTGATTTTACAGCAGGAAAGGATATTATTCTGGGGAGATTCTTTATTGACGAAAAGGATGAACGTGGTGGCTGGGTAGGTCGAGACAATGGCCCCAATGGCTATCATAACTGGGCCGGAAATACACCGATACAATTATTGGTAGATGACTACGAGACTAGTGATGGTCAAAAATTCAGCTGGTCAAATCCGACTATGGCAGCCAGTCCTTATCAAAATCGCGACCCACGTTTAAAAGCAACAATTTTATATGACGGTGCGGATTGGAAACCAAGGACAGCCGATGTCGCTGAAAGAGATAAGGCGAACCAAATTCAAACAGGTCAATACGAAGTAATGAATGCCAAAGGACAAAAAGTTATTCAATTTGGTCTCGATACAAGAAAAAGTCCGATAGAAGATTGGAATGGTTCCCGGACAGGTTATTACATTCGTAAATTTACGGATCCGGATCCTACAATGCAGGACCAAAACACAAGGCAGCGAATTCCTTGGCCAATGTTCCGTTACACAGAGGCGATACTGAACTATGCAGAAGCATGTCTTGAATTGGGAGAGGAGAATGAAGCTAAAATATGGTTAAACAAGATCCGTTTTAGAGCTGGAATGCCTGCAATTCCAACAGCCGAAACTGGGGCCGTTTTAAAAGCACGTTATAGAAATGAGCGGCGTATTGAATTAGCTTATGAAGAACATCGCTTCTTCGACGCCCGACGCTGGATGATAGCCGCAGAAACTATAGGTCGTAAAGCAAATATTATCAACATAACGGGAACCCTTAAGGCGGGTAAAAATGTAACTCTTTATCAATATAATCCCGACAACTACACCTATACATATACTGTTTCAAATATTGATCTAGGGATTGAAAATAGGAACTGGGATGACAAGATGTACTACACGTCTTTACATCGCGATGAAGTTAATCGAAATACAAAATTGATCCAAAACCCAGGTTATTAGCGTTTCAAGAAGCTGTCCAAATTGCAGTGCCCCCAAAAAGTTAGACACTTTCTGGGGGCATTTTTATGGATAAGAAAAAGAAGCACAGTTTTGAAGCTATATCTGCTATTCCACGATAATGTCCATAAAACGTGTGACAGACTCTTCGGACGCACTGGATTTTATCATTACTTTTCCTTCTGATTGATATTAGGCAATAGCCCTGTCACAATCCCGATTAATGGAAGATAAGCACAGATATTAAATACATATTCAATTGACGTTTGGTCTGCCAGCCAGCCCAGAACTGCTGAACCAATTCCTCCCATACCAAAAGCAAAACCAAAAAATAAACCAGCAATCATACCAACCTTTCCTGGGATGAGTTCTGTTGCATAGACCAGGATAGCAGAGAATGCAGAGGAGATAATAAGACCGATTAAAACAGCGAGGATAATAGTTACCCCTAGGCCGACATGTGGCAATAATAATGTGAACGGTGCCGCTCCGAGAATCGATACCCAGATAATTAGTTTACGTCCATAGCGGTCTCCCAAAGGCCCCCCTAATATAGTTCCCGCAGCAACCGAAGCAAGGAATATAAATAAGTAGACTTGGGATTCTTGGACTGAAACATGGAATTTATTGATCAGATAGAAAGTAAAATAACTGGTCATCGAAGCCATGTAAAAGTATTTGGAAAAAATAAGCACCAATAGAATAACGAGCGCAAATATCACCTTCGACTTTGGCAGGTCTGATTTTAAGGCGCTGACGGAAGCCGTATGTGTTTTAGGTTTGAGATGTATCTGATACCAATTGCCGACATAGGTAAGAATCATAACGGCTACAATGGCCAATACGCCAAAAACACCAATGTATTGCTGACCCAATGGGATAACGATAAGTGCCACAAGTAGCGGGCCTATGGCGCCACCGGCGTTACCTCCGACTTGGAAAATTGACTGCGCGAGACCTTTTTTGCCTCCAGAAGCTAAATGGGCAACACGGGAAGCTTCCGGGTGAAAGATGGACGAGCCCATACCAATCAGACTCACAGAAAGGAGAATGTAAATAAAGTTTGACGCAAATGAAATGCATATCAAACCTGCCAAAGAGAAAAGCATACCAATGGCAAGCGAACGGGGCGTAGGCTTTTTATCTGTGTACAAACCAACGAAGGGTTGTAAAATAGAAGCCGTAAGCTGAAAAACCAATGTAATAATACCAATTTGGGTAAAACTAAGCGCGTAATTTGATTTCAACATGGGGTACACTGCGGGAATGACAGATTGAATCAAGTCGTTGAGCAAGTGTGAAATACTAATTGCAAATAAGATAGGATAGACGGTCTCGGAATTTTTCCAAGCGCCACTTGGATTTAATGATTGTGTTTTCATAAAGAATATATTCATCAGGTCATCTGATGTTTTAAGTGATAAAAATAGATTATATTAAGATTAGTCATTCTCACGCGGTTATAAGAAAATTAGAGATGTTGGATAATTCGGTTAGCAATATCGACAGCTCTGCTGACTTCTTTGTCTTTAATTGCCAACATCAGCTCTTCGTGTTGTTGCTGCGAAGCCAGAAAGGGGGCCGTATCTTTATAAATAGTCATGAAAAACTTATTGACATGGATTGACAAAGTTGTGTATAAAGCGGTCAGGATATTGTTTCCACATGATTCCGCAATCGCACTGTGAAAAGCAATATCTGCATCCACACATGCAGTCAAATTTCCAGTCTCGGCATATCTAGCTCTATTTTTAAGTGCTTGTGCCATATCTTTGAGACCTTTTGTTGTACGATTCAATGCTGCTTTTTCGATAATTCGCAATTCCAATACATGTCTAACTTCAAAAATATCGTTAAAATTGGCTTTTTCAATTTTTGAATCAAGGGCATGATGACCAGTTGTACTTTTCACGAACGTACCTAAACCCTGTTGAACATTTAGATAGCCAGATTGACTTAAATACTTGACAGCTTCACGAATAGTCGATCTACCGACAGCAAATTGCTTCATCAATTCCGGTTCTGCAGGAAGCTTAGATTCTACAGGGAATTCACCCAATCGGATTTTTTCTTCTATTGCGGCAGCAACTTCCTCCGCCAAGGATCTTCGTACGATAGCTTCAGTTTTCATATAGTCATATCATCTGATGTTTGCAAAGGTAATAGTTTTTTTTAAATTCTTATTCTTTTCCAAAAGTTTGTTCAAACTAACCGAATATTGTTCGTGCCGTACCAGATATTTATTACAGGTTTTACAGCATTAAATTTATTGGCAGTTTTATGATAATTAACAAGGAAGATGGTCTTCCAATGTATTATCTAAAACTTAGAAACATGAAAAAATTAATGATGAGTTTCGCAGCGCTGGCCTTGATGTCATCCGCTACTTTTGCGAAAACAGGTACAAAAGCGGTTGAGAACAAGACCGCTGAGGAAACAATGATTTACAAAGCCACAGCAGCTGAAACCAATTTAAGCGTAATCGGTGAGGCCAAAGAGATCAAATTGGGAAAATCCCGAACGCTGTGCAGATTGACGATGAGCATTTACAATACCAGCGGTCAGCTAATAGATACGCAGGTTCTCACGTACACAAGTTATGGTGCAAATGATATGTTTTATAGCAGCTGCGGCGCATGGTTCAGTGCAACCATCCAAAATTATCAAAACTATTATGGCAATCCAAATCATTAGGTGCTAATTAATCCATTTTATTTGGCGGGAGCATTTGGGCTCTCGCTTATATTTTACTCGAAACAATGAAAAAGCAACTTTTATTTCTAATACTTACAGGTGCATCTTTTACAACTTATGCGCAGAAATTACATGCTTCCTATGAATACATTCCTTCCGCTGTAGCTACATTTAAAGAAGATGTCTATTACGAAAATGGGAGTAAAATAGCTGTACGGGATTCTGTTCCCCTTAAAACAGCTATAGGAGAAATTGAAACTCCTGATGGAGAGATAGCATCTAGCTTCTCCATGGTGCTGAACACAGGCGCCAGTTATAAACGTATTGTTATGCAGCAGGAGAATGTAGATGCCCTTCAGGAAACGCGCGCTCTCCAGGGGGTTAACTATATCGTCAATGATAATTTTCCTAAACTATCTTGGAACACAAGCTATCAGGACATCGATACCTTAGGCAAATTTATTTGTCACAAAGCAACAACGACCTACCGTGGAACTAAGCTGACGGCATATTATACGAACGATATTCCAGTCCCTGTCGGTCCGTATAAGTTTGGCGGCCTACCTGGACTTATCGTCATGTTGTACAATGAGAGTGCCACGCCCAATTATTGGATGCTTAAAGAGGTATCGTATCCTTACACAGGTGATGTTCCAGTGAGTGAGTCCTATATAAATTCTTTACCAGCATTATCTCTTCAGGAATTTGTTCAGAAAGATGAAGCGGTCATCCAGGAGCAGATGCGGATTATGGAAAGTAAGATGCCGGCAATGGAAGGTGTAACAGTTGAAAGAAAAAGGGTTCGCGGTACAGTAGAACAAGTTTATGAGTGGGAAAAATCAAATAAGGAGAACTAAGCTGCCGGCGCGATGTGCAGGGCTATTTATCGGCATGTGGATGACCATTTCCGTTTCACAGGCGCAAGTATGTGTGAGCGGAAAGGTCACATCTGCAGGAAAGCCGCTGGGTAGTGTACGTGTTGATCTTTGTTCGGCAGATAGTATTGGGCTCGTCCAATATACCTTTACGAATCAGTTTGGGCAATATCGGTTTGACCATGTCGCGTTGGATCAAATAGTTTTACGTTTTAAAGCATTGAGCTACAAAAGTCTGGATGAGCGTGTTTCGTTAAGACAAACAGATACACTATTTAATGTGGAGCTATCTGCGGGCGGTGTCGAAAGATTGCAGGAGGTTCTTGTTCATGCAAAACGTCCTTATAGGCTTGGCCGGGACACAATTGAACTTCAAACAAGTTCATTTCTGCAAGGAGATGAGCGGACTATTGAAGATCTTCTCAGAAAAATTCCAGGATTAAGCGTAGGAAATGATGGCATCATTAAGATAGGAGATAAGGAAGTCGAAAAAGTTATGGTTGAAGGGGACGATCTGTTTGGTAAAGGTTATCGACTCCTTACACAAAATATGTCTGTAAAGCCTTTGGAAAAGGTACAGATTTTACAACGATATTCTAATAATAAACATCTCAAAGGTATTGAAAAATCTGATAAAGTCGCGCTGAATCTATCTCTCAAAGCGGACAGTAAAAACCAATGGATTGGATCGGTGGCTATTTCAGGGACACCTGTTGGTAAACAATATTATGCCGGAAGTATCAATGTGATGAATTTTGGCAAAAAAAATAAATACTATCTCCTAAGTAGCGCCAATAATAATGGAGTTGATGCAGTCAGTAGCATCAATCATTTACTATATTCCGCTCAGACAGATGAAGCGGGACAAATTGGCACCGACGTAACTACACCGACTATCATCGATAATAGTTTGGAGCTTCCTGGATTTGACTATAGACGTACAAATTTCAATCGAGATATGTTACATTCATTTAATGTGATCCTGAACCCACGAGAAGATTTGAAAGTAAAATGGCTCGGTTTTGTTAACCTGACAAAAAAATCGTTCTATCGCAATACCATTCAAACTTATGATGTCGAGGATATCAGTTTTACCAACAGAGAGAACAATGAATTTAGCAAGGAGACAAACAACTATTTTTCAAAATGGGAAATGCAATACGATGTCAACAAGCGTTCAACTTTGATTTATACTGGTAATCTGGGGTCTCTTCAAAGGAATGACAATGGGAGCATTCTCTTTAATGATGTTGCAAGCAAAGAATTAACATGGGGTAGAGGCCTTTTGACTAACCATAATATAACACATACCTTTAAGGTTTCGCCAACCGCAGCGCTTGTCAGTTCAGTCCGCTGGATCCTGCAGCGATCACCGCTGGATTATAGTCTAGATCAATACTACTATGAAGATCTCTTTCAAACAAAGGACGTAGCAAACGTAACACAGCATATCGAAAATAATCTCCAATATGTAGGTATCACCTCCCAGTATGTGAAGAAATCAAGCCATGGCGATTATTTGGAATTGGCTGTTAGCAACGAATACAAAGATCAAAACCTGCTTACAGATCTTGTTCTCCATACCAATGATGGTCAAGCGATATCACCTAATGGATTTAGCAACTATTTACAACTCAGATCCAATAACAGCAGTATTTTGGCAAAATATACGATAAAACGTAATAAATGGGAATTGACACCACAGCTAAAAGCGGGATTTGTAGCTAGTCGATGGGGGAGTGTATCAAATGAAAATCAGAAAAATTATTTCCAATTCTCACCCAATTTATCAACCAAATGGTCAATGTATCCTAAGGGAAGGTTAGAAGCAACATTTTCATTACAGCAGAATAATACTGAGTTAACTGATATTGTGCCAAATTACTATACCATAGGGATTAGAAATTTTGTAAAAGGACTAGACAATATTACTTTGTTGACTAATTATGGCGGTGTCATTTCTTACACGCACGGCAATTTGCTGGATAGATTTTTTGGAAGCTTATCGTTGGGGCATCATACTTTTTCCAACTACATCAGCACCAGCAGTTTGATAAACCCCAATTTCACTATAAACCGGCAAATTGTGTTAAAGAATAAGAAGTCGTCATTTTTTAAAGCACAGCTCAATTATTACCTGAAGCCCTTAAATGGTAATCTCAAATTTGATATTGAAGGTCGTTATTCTTCCTATGAAACCGCTGTCGAAGGGTTGGGTTTCCGACAGGTTCATACAGATTCTTATGATTATGGGCTTTCGTTCAGAAGTGTGTGGAAATCTCGATTAAATATTTATGGTGGTTATCGGATGGAGTCTAAATCCTATCAAGTTGAAAATAAGATGCAATTAAACAATTCCTACGGCTTTCTCCAGCTCTTTTTGAATATGGGAACTGGTATACAGGCAAATTTAAAGAACGAATCTTATCGTTTTGGCGATTTTATGGGATCAAAATCAAAGGCATATTATTTTTCAGATTTTTCAATTTCTTATGATGTAAAGAAAATTAAAACCAGATTTGATATTACCGCTAAAAATATATTTAACAATCGGACTTTTCAACAGGCTCTCCTTACAGATACTTATCAAGCAATTACTTCATATCAGCTTTTGCCACGTTATATATCTTTGGGAATTGATTACAGTTTTTAATAAAACAGAAGGCAATCTCTGATGTCACAGCAGGAAACTGCTACGGATCATTAAGAATGGTCTTGATGTATTGATATCGCTTAAACCTGCGTTCAAAGATTTTAATATACACGTTTTTCAGCATCGTTGGCCTATAATGAAGTGAGATGAAGCGATGTAGCAAATTCGAAACGGAACAAAGTTATTTTTTTTGTTAATTTGCATCCATGTCAAGTCAAGCAAATAATTATCAATTATTTTCCGAAAAGATCTTATCGCTTTGGAAAAGTCAGGATGTATCTTATATTAAAGTAGAAGAACTATCTATTGTTGAGGGGGTTACTTTTTTTGAGCTTATACCAGATTCCGAACTTTTGGATGACGGCGGAGCGGAAACCCTCTATGCCATAGACTCTGATGATGTTGAAGATATGCTCGTATTTAACAAAAACATTAAATTTGTTGTCCACGATATTTATTTGGATGAAGATTAATCTAACTTCTCATATTTAATCTTTCTTCTTGAAGATCCAATAAACGGAGGTGTTTTCTAATAATTTCTTCATCCAACAAAAGCTCCTCACGATTTTTATTGATAAGCCAAATACGTTGCGTTTCGAGAATATCAATATAGATTTTTCGGTATTCTGCGTAGTTAATGATAATTTCAGAACTTCGCAACTGATTTTCATATTTCTGTAATTGATCTTTCAAGGTTGGAAAACTTTCAACTTTATCTGCGTAGTCGTTTTTAATTTTGTCAACTGCAACCTGAGCGAGTCTGTTCTGAATTTCGTAATCAATTTCCTTTTCGCTTCTTACAAAATCTCTGTCCACCAATTTGATTTTTCTTAATATGAAGGGAAGTGTCAATCCCTGGACAAGTAGCGTCAAAAGAATCACAACAAAAGTGATGAAAAGAATCAGGTTTCTCTGTGGAAAAGGATTGCCATCGGCTAAAGTTAATGGGATGGAAAGTGCTGCGGCCAAGGAAACAACACCGCGCATTCCGGTCCAACCGATGATTATTGGAGTTTGCCAGCCTGGTGATTGTGCATCTGCAACAGTTATAAAATTTCTCATGATCAATGTTGTAATTACTGCCGCATATCCGGCGAAAACCCGCACGAGAATCAATACGATAGTAACGGCCACGCCATATCCAATAGCCGTAGAAATATCCGTATCGCCTAAGCCTGAAACAATTTCAGGTAAATCCAATCCGATAAGCATAAAGACTATACCATTCAGCAAAAAACAAAAGCTTTCCCATACGGTTACTGTGCGAATACGGGATGCACTGCTCAAAAAATCATGGCTGCGATAAGAGAGGAACAAACCGCCACTTACAACCGCCAATACACCCGAAGCATGAAGCTGCTCAGTCACCAAATACATAGAAAAGGGCGCAATAAAAGTGAGCAGTATATCTGTATTTGGATCGGTAGGCAAAAGTTTGTGCATTTTCAAAAAAATATATGCGATTGCCAGTCCAATTCCCACACCGCCGACACACATCCAAATAAAGCTTCCAGCGGCTTGGTACCATACATACTGACCTGTTGCGGCGGCAAGCATGGCAAATCTAAAAATGATTAAAGAAGAAGCATCATTTAGCAAACTTTCACCTTCGAGAATCGAAGCAAGCCTTTTTGGCACCTTTACAAATTTTAAAATTGCTCCCGCACTAACAGCATCAGGAGGAGAAACGATACCCCCAAGTAGAAAGCCAAGCGCTAAGGAAAATCCCGGAATGAAATAGTTGGCAAAAATCGCGACAGACAACGCAGTAAAAAACACAACAACAAAAGCAAAACTGAAAATAATCCTGCGCCAGCGCCAAAGTTCTTTCCAGGAGGTCGACCAGGCAGCTTCATATAATAGCGGGGGAAGAAAAATAATGAATATTAATTCTGGTTCTATTTTTATAGGCGGAACCCCGGGTATAAAACTAATTGCTAGTCCGGCCAGTACAAGTAAAACAGGGTATGCAACCTGAATTTTTTTTGCCAGCATGATCAGCATGGTGATAAGAAGAACTAAAAACAGATAAAATTCAAAATTCTCTAACATATACAAATTTTAGGTACATAAATATAAATCAAATTTCCAGAAATATTAAGATTGATCGGACTATGATAGACACTTTTTAGTATCTCTCCAAACTTAAAAGGAGAGATAGGATGTATGTTACAGAATTTACAGAAACAGTATTCGATGTTTAATTTAATGATAAAGGACAAAGGAGATATGTTGATCTTATCACTTTTTATTTGTCTATTTTGTGACCAATAATCAATCAGAAGTATTATTTTTAAGCATATTTATAGTCATGTCATGAAAAATCTAAGCTGCATATTGATTCTCCTATTTCTTTTTCTGAACAATAGCTGGGCAAGCGCACAAAAAAACGTGTTATTGCTACTCGGTTCGGCTAGTCCTGATGTGCTAACACGACGGGTGGAGGTCGCTGCACAGCTTTACCGAATACGTACGATAGATGCTATCATTGTCTCGGGAGGATGTGGAGCTCATGGATCCAAGATTTGCGAGGCCTCATCGATGGCTATGCAGCTAGTCGGTAAAGGTGTACCATCGCGCTTGATCTTCAAAGAAGAAAACTCAAAGACAACTGTGCAGAATTATATTTTCAGCAGACGTTTAAAAAATGATGCTGGTCAGCGAATTATACGAGGGGGGGATACGGTGTATGTCGTTTCAGACCATTGGCACGCTATCGCCGTTGCTGCTCGATTGGAGAAATATGACGGTGTGATTGCGAAATATTTTATAGAAGGATCTATACAGCCAAAAAAAGAAGATCGACTGGATTATGGAGCTATATTTAACGGCTACGAAGATAACCATTTATTTACTTTGAAGGGAACCTGGCTCACTCCAGAGGCCGTGTGGACAAAAAAAGATAGTATTTATTATCTGAGCCAAGATATTATCTATGCCACTGATTCCATCAACTCGTCTTTCAGCGTCAGTCCAGCAAAGAAACTATTCCCATTTTTGGCAACGAGTTCAGAGTTTGATCCGCCCATATTTGTTGATAATGTCTCATTTTGGCATATTCTATTTGATGGTCGTTGCCGAAAAGTTTCAAAAAAAGACTTTACTGTTTTGCAGGATCAACCAATAAATGAATGGCTGACATTGCCGGATAGCTTGAGTTGGAGTGAATTTAATACAGGATATATACAAAAGAATAAACTGGTCTTGATCGGCAATGAGAAGATACTATTGGCGGAGAAAAATGGAAAAAAGTTTAACATGATAAAGATTACCTCAGCAGAACGTTATTTCGCTAACTGGCCATATAGCTGGGCCAAAGGCAATGTAAGCGCTGTAGAACTAAAGAATGATAAAAGTGTGCTATATCGCAATATGGAGTCCGCGGAATGTGATCTTGGATCAAGGACTATTGGAAATGCTGCAGCGTTAAAGCTGAAATGGATATCAAATTAAAACGATCATTATTTTACACAGGTCTAAGTCTTGCCATGATCGTCAGTAGGATTGGTCATCTTTGAAAGCCGAAGGTGATATTGTTAAGCAAGGTGTACAGCATAATCCCAATAGTTTGAACAGAAAACAGTTTAACTATAATTTTTTGGGAGAAACAGAGGAAGACGGGTTGTATTCACAATTTCCTTCATCACAAAATAACTTTCCATATGTCTGATCCCTTTAATTGTTGCTAGTTTATTAAAATTGAATTCATGATAATGATCAACATCCCTCACCATGACTTTGATCTGATAATCGAATGCGCCCGTTACGTGAAAACATTCAACCACTTCTGGAAATTTCTGTATCTCTTCCATAAATAGCAGGGCACTTTCATTGGAATGCTTTTCCATGCTGATAGATACCAGGACCATCAAATTAAGATCAAGTTTTCTTCTATCCAAAAGATAGACCCGCTGCTTTAAAACTGTAGTTGCTGTCAATTTCTTAATCCTTTCATAAACTGGAGTCATTGATAAACTAACACGGTCTGCTATTTCCTTGTTGCTTATGTTGGCATCCTGTTGCAACAGGTCCAAAATCATGAGGTCTTTTTCATCCAATTTCATTCTGGCAGTAAATTAATTCTAAAAAAAAGTATATCAAACAATATAGTTAGATCCTATATGCTACAAAATTAGATATAGCCATATTATTTTACTAAAATAGATATAATCGCAGATATTCGACACTACATTTTAAACAATAAGTAGTAAATTTATTTTAGTTAATTACAATCAATTTTACCAACCTAAATAAAATTATGAGTGAGCCTCAATTAAAGAAAGTCCTTGGTCCTGTTATGTTGTGGGGTTTAGGTGTAGGCTATGTAATCTCGGGAATGTATTTTGGGTGGAATCTCGGTTTGGCTGAAGGGGGCACATTGGGATTAGCCATTGCTACCATATTCGTTATTATCATGTACCTGACATTTACCTTCAGCTATACAGAGATGGCCTGTGCGATTCCTAAAGCCGGGGGAGCCTTTGAATACGCCAATAGGGGATTGGGCAAGCATTTGGGATTTGTTGCCGGCATCGCGCAAAATATTGAGTTTGTTTTTGCTCCGCCTGCGATAGCAGCGGCAATAGGTGCTTACTTACATTTACTACATCCATCAGTCAACTATCTTACTTTTGCTATTGGGGCCTACGTCATTTTTACCTCGATGAATATTTTGGGCGTAAAGCTTGCAGCATCATTTGAATTAGTCGTGACCGTTCTGGCAGTTGTCGAATTATTGATATTTGCAGGCGTGACGCTACCAGCATTTGAATTTTCCAATCTTGAACACAATGCACTTCCTCATGGCTTCTCTGGTATTTTTGCGGCTATCCCTTTTGCAATTTGGTTTTTTCTAGCCATTGAAGGCGTGGCCAATGTCGCAGAAGAAACGATCAATCCGCAAAAGAATGTATTAATCGGCTTTGGATCGGCAATCGTAACTTTAGTTGTACTTTGTATCATCACATTTTTGTCGGCGGTAGGGGTTGCGGGTTGGGAAGCTGTTGTATATCCTGTCGGCAGTACAGAACCATCAGATTCACCATTACCACTTGCCATTGCCAATGTGATTGACAATCACCATATTCTCTATAAATTACTAATAGGTGTTGGTCTCTTGGGGCTTATAGCCTCTTTTCACGGGATTATTCTCGCTGGTGGCAGGGCTACATTTGAGTTTGGAAGGGTAGGGTATGCACCATCAATACTTGGGAAAGTGCATTCGCGATTTAAAACCCCGGCCAATGCACTGCTGGTGAATATGGCTGTTGGGATCATAGCACTGCTTACAGGTAAAACAGCTGGCATTATTACCATCGCTTGCTTTGGCGCTATCTGTCTTTACATTATATCCATGTGGTCATTTTTTGCATTGCGAAAAAAAGAACCGACGCTGGAACGCCCATTCAAAGTCCCCATGTACCCGATGTTTCCGATGATTGCGTTGATTATTGCTGTTGTGTGCCTGATTGCAATGATCTATTATAACCCATTGACAGCCGTATTATTCTTTGGGCTTGTCATCTTATCATATCTCTATTTCCTCATCTTCCTTGACAAGGACAAAACCATCAAATTATGATCAATAAAAATGAAATTATCTCCAAACTAAAAGAAAGTTCAAGTACGCATGTGAAAGTGGCTGTAGCCGATATAGACGGTGTCTTAAGGGGGAAATTTATGCACCGCGATAAGTTTATCTCCGCGCTTGACAGTGAATTCGGATTTTGTTCGGTTGTGTTTGGATGGGATGTTAATGATCAGGTCTACGATAATGTGGAGATTACGGGTTGGCATACGGGATACGGAGATTTCCCTGCGCGTATAGATGGAAATACATTTCGGCTGATTCCCTGGCAAGAAGATATTCCTTTTTTTCTAGCTGATTTTGACGCTCCAATTTCGGGAGATCAAAATGTATGCCCAAGAGCACTCCTTAAAAATATTATTTCACAGTCAGAGGCGGCTGGATACAAACCAGTTTTTTCACAGGAATTCGAGTGGTTTAATTTTGTGAAGGCAAATAACGGATCTTCAATAAGTGTCTTTAAAGATATGATACCAATTACCTCGGGTATGTTTGGTTATTCCATCTTACGAATGTCAGACAATTACGGTTTTTTTCAGGACCTTTTGGCCATGCTAGAAAAGTTTGGTGTACCTCTTGAAGGATTACATACGGAGACGGGGCCGGGGGTATTTGAAGCTGCTATCCAATGTAGCGATGCTCTTGAAGCCGCAGATAGGGCGACACTCTTCAAATCTGCTGTAAAAGAAATTGGAAAGAAACATAATATCACCGCAAGTTTCATGGCGAAGCAGACCAAGGAGCTGCCGGGCTGCAGCGGACACGTACATCAGAGTCTCTGGGATCTCAACAAAGACAAAAATCTCTTCTATGATAAAGATGACCAACTTGGAATGAGCCCACTGATGAAGCATTTTCTTGCCGGTCAATTGTATTGTTTACCGGATATACTCCCGCTATTTGCACCTACTGTTAACAGCTATAAAAGACTAACCGAGGGGGCGTGGGCACCGACAACGCTGACTTGGGGCTTCGATAATCGCACGACAGCGCTTCGGGTCATTGAAGGTGGTCCTAAATCGACACGTATTGAACATCGTGTTGTTGGGTCGGATGTGAATCCCTATCTGGCTATAGCAGCATGCTTAGCCAGTGGACTATATGGTATCAAACATAAGTTGCCACTAGACAATGGACATACTGTTGGCAATGGCTATAGAGATCTCCAATACGGGAGCTTGCCAAGAAATCTATTTGAAGCCACCACCCGTATGGCGCAATCAGAGGTAGCATCTCAATTATTTGGTAGAAGGTTTGTCGACCATTTCTGCAAATCCAGAATATGGGAGTGGCGGCAGTTTTCAGAACAAGTAACCGATTGGGAAACAAAAAGATATTTTGAAATTATTTAACTTAACGATGGATACAGAAAAAATTTACGGTTTTAATTTCCCAACACCGATCCGTTTTGGTGCAGGGGCAATCAATGAACTGCCTGACTACCTGTTGACGAACGGACTTAGCCGTCCGCTGTTAGTAACCGATCCTACGATCGCCGGACTGCCATTTTTTAAAGATATTCAGCAGAAGTTGACGCGTAAAGGGATTGATGTGATCGTCTTTCATGACCTGCACAAAAACCCCGTAAAATCAGACGTTCTTTTGGGCGGAGATGTATTTAGGGGACAAAATCGAGATTCCATTATTGGTGTTGGTGGTGGAGCGGCTCTGGATGTAGCCCGAGCAATAGCTTTGCGTGCAAATCACCATCGTGACCTGTTCGACTACGATGACCTGATTGGCGGTGATATCTATGTGACCAATGAAATACCACCTTTGATCACAGTGCCTACGACTGCAGGAACCGGAAGCGAGGTGGGACGTAGTGCGATTATCTCTGAAGATGAAACCAAGAAAAAACGGATTTTGTTTAGCCCGAGATTAATGGCAAGGATAGTATTTGCAGATCCCTTGCTTACGATGGATCTGCCACCGTTCATTACGGCGGCTACTGGCATGGACGCACTTACGCATAATATGGAAGCCTATCTGGCCAAAGGGTATCATCCGATGTGTGATGGTATAGCCCTTGAAGGGATGGCGATGGTAGCCAGTTCAATCGAGAAAGCTACCAAGGTGTCCGATTTGCAATCACGTTCAAAGATGCTTTTGGCGTCACTGATGGGGGCAGTTGCCTTTCAGAAGGGATTAGGGGTTGTCCATAGCTTGGCACATCCGTTATCATCACTCCTTGATACGCATCATGGACTGGCCAATGCGGTGAATCTACCTTATGGAATGCAGTTTAATTATGCCGGTTTTGAGGATCGTTTCGAGCGTATGGCCATGGCCCTGGGTCTTGGTAACAACGCTGGGGATCGAGTCGTAGACTATCTATTTGATCTCAATACACGCTTAGGGCTGCCTACAAAACTATCGGCCATCGGCGTGCAAAAGACTCATTTAGAGCCACTATCGGAATTGGCATTTGCTGACTTTTGCCATCCATCAAACCCTAAACCTGTTAGTGTAGCAGATTTTCGAGTTATTTATGAGACCGCATATGGAGAAAAGTAATATGGTTAAAATTGGTGTCAGCGCCTGTTTTTTTTATCCAGATGCCGAAAGGGCAGTCTTTGGTCATAAGTCATTGAGCTACATGGAAAATGATATGGCCAGATGGATAGGTAAAAAAGGCGTACTTCCCGTGCTATTGCCTGATCTTGAGGGGACATTACTAGAAGATATCTTAGATCAGATGGACGGTATAATTCTGCAAGGTGGGAGTGATATAGCACCACAGCATTATGGAGAGAAACCAATAGGTTCTTGGAGAGGGGATCCGTATAGGGATCAATATGAGTTAAAAATATTGGATTATGCTATAAAACACCACAAGCCTGTTTTAGGAATCTGCCGCGGTTTCCAGTTGATGAATGTTTATTTCGGCGGTACGCTGTATCAGGATATCGCCAGTCAGCTACCTCATGCAGGGCTACACCGATCAGCAAGCTTATATGATAAGATCAATCATCCGATACATATCGAACAAGGAACACTTTTCGACAGGTTGTATGGCCATGTCCTTAATCCATTAGTAAACACGGTACACCATCAGGCCATCAAAGATCTCGGCCGCGATCTCGAAGTATACGCGCGCTCGGAAGATGGATTTGTCGAAGCATTCGGCTATAGCAAAGAGGTGTCTGGTAAGGTCATGGGAGTGCAATGGCATCCTGAATTTTCTCAGACCCAGGCAGGTAAACTTTTAGATGAAGATTTGATTTTTAATGTTTTTATAGAACATGCAAGACAACATAGAAATTAGAAATCCCGCAACAGGCGCTATCGAGGCGACGTTGCCTTCCACCACAACCATCGAGCTGGACGCTATGGTGGCGTTGTTAAAACAAGGCCAGCAGGACTGGGCTAAAGTCCCTTTACAAGATCGTTTGGACTGTATCCTTCGATTTGGAAAATTGATCTCAACCAATAAGCAGGAGCTTGCAGAGATCCTTACCAAGGAAACAGGTAAACCTATCAACCAATCACTAAATGAGATTAGCGGAGCACAAAATCGTATAGATCATCTTCGGCAGAATGCAGCCAAATGGCTTTCAGAAGAAGTAATAGTAAGTGAGGGCGCTACCCTGGAAAACATCCGATATGAACCTTTAGGCGTTATCGCTAACATCTCGGCCTGGAACTTTCCCTATAACGTCGGTTTCAACGTTTTTCTGTATGCTTTGGTTGCTGGTAATGCCGTTCTTTATAAACCCTCTGAATTTGCAACTTTGACAGGACAGCAGTTTGCAAAATATCTTTATCAAGCGGGCATTCCAGATCATGTATTCCAATGCGTTGTTGGAGGTGGAGAGACGGGGCAATATATACTGTCATTGCCATTGGATGGTTATTTTTTTACAGGATCCTACAAGACGGGCTTGCATATTGCCACGACAGTAGCGCACAAATTGGTCCCGGTACAGCTTGAATTAGGTGGAAAGGATCCGCTATATGTCACAGACGATGTGACAGATATCAAGCAGGCAGCGGTTTCAGCGGCTGAAGGAGCATTCTACAATAACGGACAGAGCTGTTGTGCTGTTGAACGTATCTATGTTTCCGAGAAGATATATGATCAATTTGTTGAAGCCTTTGTTGCAGAAGTAGCATCCTATAAAGTGGGAGATCCATTGACTGTAGATACTTTTATCGGCCCGTTAACCCGAGCCGCTCAACTGAAGGTGCTTGAGGATCAGGTGAAAGATGCTCTTGAGAAGGGAGCACGACTACGACTAGGCGGTCATGCGCTAGAAGGAAAAGGATATTATTATGCCCCTACAGTTTTCGAACATTGTGATCATCGTATGGCACTTATGATTGACGAGACCTTCGGCCCATTGATTGGTATTCAAAAGGTCTCTTCCGATGAAGAGGCAATCGGTCTGATGCAAGATACAGCATACGGTCTTACAGCAGCGGTCTTTTCTTCAGATCGCAATAGAGCAATGCGTATACTTGAACAAATGGATACCGGAACAGTATACTGGAATTGCTGCGACCGGGTAAGCCCCAATGTGCCTTGGTCTGGACGACGAAATTCAGGGTTGGGTTCGACCTTGTCGGCCCAAGGTATCCGAGCATTTGTTCAACCTAAAGCCTATCATTTAAGGCCCTAAAAGGTAGAATTTATTTGATACAGCCGATTGTACAAATCATTTCTTGGATAATGGGCTTTTGGGTATAGGTTACTGTGTCAGCTTTAAATATCTTAAAATTTCGGGATTACTTAATGAAAGACAACAATCAATTCGTTTAAATGGTCAGGCACAAATAGCTTGGCTTTATTAAATTAGTGGTACTTTTATGATATGAAGTTTAGAGACGAAAAATTAAAAATGATCAGTGAATGGGCGCAAAAGAATGAGGATATACGCGCGGTGTTACTCACGAGCTCTCTCGTCAATCCATTGGCCCCAGTGGATGACCTTAGTGATTTAGATATCGAACTCGTATTTAACGACAACGCCAACTATATTACCGAAAGTAGTTGGATACGCCATTTTGGGTACGCCATCTCAATGATTGAGGAAGATGAGAGCTGCTTTGAAGGTAGACATGGCATGAAGATGGTATTGTATGATGACTACGTAAAAGTAGATTTCAAATTATATAGCAAAGCGAAATTTTTAGTGGATATAGAAAAGGCTGAGCTACCCGAAGACTGGGATATTGGCTATAAAGTTTTGGTTGATAAGGATGGAATTACTTCCAAGATGCAAAAGCCCAGCTACCAAATCTCTATCATTAAAAAACCTACAGAAAAAAAAGTACAGCAGGTTCTGAATGATTTTTGGTGGGACACAACCTATGTCGCGAAAAGTCTTGTGCGGGATGAATTGTTTTATGCAAAGTTTGCTTCAGAACATATTATCAGGGTCGATTATTTAATCCCTCTAATTGAATGGTATATAGCTAGTCAGCATAATTGGAATATAACGACCAATAAATATGGCAGGCTCTTTAAAAAATACTTGACGGAGGAAATGTGGGGCACAGTCGAAAGGACATTTGCTGGAAGTTCAATTCCCACAAACTGGGATGCATTATTTGCAATGGCAGATTTAGTATCTGCGATTGGAAAATTTTTGGCGGAGAAATTAGATTTTATTTATCCCGTGAAATTAGAAACTGATATACGCAAGTATTTGCTTGATTTGAGAGCTAAATCTTAAACATATAATGCCTTCATTCGAAAGCTTAACAACTGATTACTATTTCAGTTTCCTAATTTAAACCAATGCTCTGAATTTTTGTCCAATAAATTGAAGTGAGGTTTACGGGAGGGAGAGATTAGTTTTTAATTGAAAGGTCGGGTTTTAACACTCGACCTTTTTTATATTAAAAATTATCGGAATATCTAAAGCTCAAAAATGTTCTGAGCGGATTTGGTTCAAAATAATTGAAATTAACCGGGTGCAATTTCTCAGAAATTCTTATTTTTGTAGTCTGTTATACTATATCAAACATATCATCAACGTCTTAACTAAAAAGACTTGCTCTAAAAAGAGCAACAAATACGTGGAAATCTTTTGATTTTTACGTGTGGATGATTATACCTTTTTATTTTTTAGATCTTAAATAAACAATTGATCGCAAATCAATTGTGTAATCAATTTGGAATATGATCAGTATCTCAAATTGATGGTAATACATGACATATCATGAGTAGTAAACAGTTAATAAGTAGAGATATAGAGATATTTTATACCATGGTGTCCGAAGAGACCCGACTCGACAAAGGAATGGGCATATTTGAGTTTGAGCGAATTAAGTCACTTATTGAACGACATCTTTCATCTTCTCCTTTGACCATAATTGACGTCGGCGGCGGCACGGGCAAGTATTCTGAATGGCTTGCGAAGAAAGGACATCAGGTTCATTTGGTAGAGCCTGTTTTAAAACATATAAAAATTGCGCAAAATAGAAGTCGTAAACTAAAAAACAAATTTTCTGTTCATATCGGAGAATCCCGAAAATTAGAGTTCCCTAATAATTATGCAGACTTAGTTATATTGCATGGTCCTCTTTACCATTTGCAAGAACGAGACGACCGGATTTTAACGATTTGTGAAGCCAAGAGAGTATTGAAAAACGGAGGAATTATATTGGGATTTGCCATCAATTATACGGCTTCAACTTTGGCTGGCCTTTTAAATGGATTGATTCATAAAACTACTTTTTTTCAAATGTGTAAAGAAGAGCTAGCTATTGGCAAACACAATCCCCCAGATGATTTTCCATGGCTTCTAGCCGAAGCGTTTTATCATAAACCCCAAGAGTTGAAAGAGGAGTTTATAAATCAGGAATTGACCTATTTAAATACCTACGCGGTGGAGGGAATGGTCTGGTTAGACAAAGATTTCTTTGTCAATTTACAGCATACTGGAAGACGAAAAACATTACTGGAGCTTCTCCAAGTTACTGAAACCGATCGTTATCTTCTACCTTTTAGTCCACATATAATGATAGCGGTTCAAAAAAAAATACAATTATGAAAAATAAAGAAAAATATTACAAAGCCTTCATAGAAAATAAAGGTCGATTCAGCGAAATTCAAGTTGGAGAACAGTTGGGACTTCATGAAACTGAAATCAATCAAATTATTACGCAGCTTTTATCCGAGTATCGAATTGAATATGCGATGCATCAATGTTGTAATTATAGTCTAACAAAAAGGAGCAATAGAAAGAAGAGCAGGACCTAAAATTCACTAAACTGCCCCTTAAGACTCTCGCAACATTTTCTATCTTTGTTACAAAAAGAAAAGAGATGAGCAACGAGGTAACAGGTTTGAAGCGAATAGCCACACTATGTATTTTAAGAAATAAAGATAGATTTTTATTGCTAAGACGCTTTAAAGAACCCAATAAGGATATGTATGTTCCTGTTGGCGGGAAAATAGATCCATTTGAAAATCCTGATGACGCAGTCGTACGTGAGGTGATGGAAGAAACGGGTATCCCGATCACTTCAAAACAGTTTTGTGGAATTCTGACGGAAACTTCTCCGATAAAATACAATTGGATCAGTTATGTATATGTATCCGATATCGAATTTGTAGATGCACCCTATTGTAATGAAGGGGACCTAGAATGGATCTCGGCCGCTCAATTGGAATCCATCTCCACGCCTGTAACCGATCTTTATATCTATGATTACGTAGCTAAGGGGGAGTTTTTTGCTTTTAATGCTGTTTATGACTCAGACTTAAACTTGACCGGGCTATGGGAACAATTTAGCAATACCAAGATCAAGTAGAACGCGTAAATTGAATAAGAATTAAAATGATTGTCAATAAAAATGCAATTAACGTCATCGCATTCGATGCCGATGATACATTATGGGTAAATGAACCCTATTTTCAAAAAGCAGAACATGATTTTTGTGCATTGTTGGAAAACTATCTTCCGCAGCACGCGATATCAAAAGAGCTATTTGAAACAGAAATGAACAACCTATCGCTCTATGGATATGGCGTGAAAGGCTTCATTCTTTGTATGATTGAGACTGCTAGCCGGATTTCTGCAGGACAGCTACCGTTGAAAACCGTAAATAAAATTATCGCAATTGGACAAGATTTATTAAAAATGCCAATTGAATTATTGGAGGGGGTCGAGGATACGCTGGTGCAGCTCAGTGCTCATTATAAATTAATCATAGCCACAAAAGGTGATCTTCTGGATCAGGAAAGAAAGTTAAGAAATTCTGGTCTTCAGAAATTTTTTCACCATGTGGAGATTATGAGTAATAAGAAAAATGAGGATTATGTGAAATTACTGCGTAAAATTGAATGTCGGCCTGAGAATTTCATGATGATCGGAAATTCAATCAATTCAGATATTCTACCAGTTTTGGAGATGGGCTCACAGGCAATACATGTACCTTATCATGTTACGTGGACACATGAACAAGCTAGTGCTGAGATTAAACCAAGCAATTTTCTACAAGTGGACAGCTTAGATCAATTGCTATCGATCTTGCTTTAACAAAATGCGCATCTAGATGCGCATTTTGTTATTAGTATTTAATAGAATATATAAAATGAGCGGACATCGCTTTTAATACTAGTAGGACTCAAAAATAGCACTTAAATTAGATTCCATGAAAAGTAGATTAGAAGATTATAAAATAAACATCAGAATTAAGCTCTCTGCTTTATGGACGGCTATTATGTTTTGCTACATTTATGGGGATTATTTTGAATTATATGTACCTAAAAAGGTAGAAGAACTTCTATATGGTCAAAATATGTTGGATAGTCCGATGAAATTGTTTTTTACAACCGTAATATTGGTAATACCAGCAGTGATGATTTTTCTATCATTGGTATTAAGCCCAAGACTTACAAAATGGACGAATATTGCTGTGGGAGTATTTTTCACCTTATTTACGTTACTCGTCGGAATTTCTTCAATGACAGAATGGATGACATTCTATGTATTTTTGTCTTTTTTAGAAAGTATACTTACTACAGTCCTTGTTGTGATGGCTTGGAAGTGGCCAAAAATGAAGTTAATATAATTTTTTAACATATTATAGGCCAATTTAACCAGTTTTGCTACTAAAAATACTATTGAACTAAGCAAAACAATTAACTATTTTTCTTGTTATCCATAAACACAATTAACCTTTCGTATGGAAACAATTAAAAAGTGTTTATTTTTCCTTCTGCCTCTTTTTGTTTTTGCTTGTAAAAGCAATCAGCAAAAAGGAGATATCCTCTATTTTGGCGGAACCATTATTACGATGGAAGATGCGTTTCCTGAAGTAGAAGCTATAGTATTAAAAGGAGGTAAGATTCTTTTCGTTGGTAGCCGAAAAAACGCTGATGCCTATGTCGGTGACAGTACAAAGCAGATCGATCTACAAGGAAAAACTTTGCTTCCCGGTTTTATCGACGCACATGGCCATATTACTTCAAGGGCAGGAATGGAACAAGCCGTAGACCTCTCTCCAAGTCCTTACGGAACCGTAAACTCCATACCCGATCTTCAAAAGGCTTTGACCACAGTTATTCAACAGCTGAAACCGGGATCTTCCATTCCGATATTAGGAAATGGTTATGACGATGCCATTATGATTGAACATCGTCATCCGACCCGTGAGGAACTTGATGCGGTCAGTACTACACATCCTATTATCGTGATTCATGCATCTGGTCATGCCAGTGTTGTAAATAGTGCGATGCTGAATTTATTAGGGATTGCCGAAAATTCAAAGGATCCGGAGGGAGGACACTACGGTCGAACCTCTGATCATCGCCTAAACGGAAAACTGGAAGAAAACGCATCTTTTGCCGCTTTGGTAAAGTTAACAGAAATGATGCCCAAGCCCAAACCTGCTAAAAACCAACTATCTCAATCCCTAAAAGATTTTGTAAAGGCACAGGATGAATGGCTTAGCTATGGTCAGACAACGATATGTGACGGACGTTCGATGGGCGTGAGTGTCGGCTTATTAAAAGAAGCTGCCAACAAGAACCTTCTCAAGGCAGATGTGGTTTATTTTCCGGATTTTGAAGCAAATAAAGCAGATTGGGAATCCTTTAAACCTAATTACATGAGATATGAAAGGCGATTGAAATTTGGCGGTTTTAAATTCTCCGACGACGGTTCGCCGCAAGGGAAGACTGCCTGGCTAACACAGCCTTACCTCATCCCACCTGAAGGACAATCCGCAGATTATAAAGGTTTTCCCATTTTTTCAGACGAAACCCTGTATAATGATCTAAAAACAGTATTCTCAGATCATATCACGGCACAGCTTCACGTCAATGGTGATGCGGCAATCGATCAGGCACTTCGTGTGATCAGTAGATTGAAAGAGGAAGGGATTTACAAGCCGGAACTTAGAGCAACTTTGATTCATGTGCAGAACAGCAGACCTGACCACATAGCCAAAATAAAAGAAATTGGTGTGATACCTTCATATTTTTCATCTCATGTCTATTTATGGGGAGATTGGCACTATCAGAGTGTTTTTGGACCTCAGCGTGCGGCATTTATCAGTCCTGCTCAATCAGCCAAAAAAGCTGGTATATTGTTTACCATTCATCATGATAGCCCTGTGACGCCACCTGATCTATTGACTGGCGTTTATGCTGCCGTGAACCGGACCACTCGGTCGGGGATGGTATTGGGACCAAACGAGCGGATTGATGTGAGAGATGCGTTAAAAGCAATTACAATCAATGCGGCTTATCAATATCAAGAGGAAAATGATAAAGGGTCTCTGAAAGAAGGGAAACTAGCGGATTTAGTTATTTTGGATAAAAATCCATTAACGATTGATCCCAAGAAATTACGCGACATTAAAGTCCTTGAAACCATAAAGGAAGGGAAAGCAGTTTTTAAAAGAGATTAATACATCATCATATGAAACAGCTTATTTATATCCTCCTGTTAATCCTGTCGGGACTGTCGGCGTATGGACAGGGGCATTATAATGGATCATCGTTTAATCCAAACGATTATTTCGCCCCGCATGAAGGATTTATTATTCCCGTCTGGTACGGTTATGCCAATATGAATTATTTCAATGCTCAAGGAGAAAAGACAGATCAATTGATTAATCCTGTACCGGAGAAACCTACATCATTGCAAATAGAGCAAAAAGTGATCACACATTCATTTATTTTGATGGCAATTTATGGGGGTAAAGGAAAGATATTAGGAGCGGATTGGGGGATGATGATTATCCCAACGCTGAACAGTCCTACAGCGAATATTGCGCTGGATTATTATTCGCAGCAGACAGGTCCAGGAAGATATGTCTTTACCAATAAGAGCTTGGGTATTGGTGATATGTACGTGCAGCCGATTTGGCTTTCATGGAAGAAAGGGAAGTTTCAATATGCCATAAATTATGGTCTTTGGGCGCCTACTGGAAAATATGAGCATGGCAGTTTGGATAACGGAGGTCATGGTTATTGGTCGCATAATATACGCGGAGCAATAAAATATAAACCCCTTGATAAGATCAGTTTATCTATCGCCCCCACATTGGAGATCAATCAATGGCAGAAAAACACTGATTTTAAGGAGGGAAGCCATCTTACTTTTGATGTAGGCGGGTCATATTTATTAAATGCTCGCGGCGATGAAATAGGATTGTTTGGCAATTATTCTAAACAAGTATCCGATGACAAGGGCACAGTAGGCAGTTTTCTTTCAGACCAAAATGCAGGAATAGGAGCTTATGGATCCTATTGGGTTGTCCCTCATAAAGTCGGTATTATGGCTCGTGTTACACAGAACTTTGCCACAGAAAATAGATTTGGGGGAATCGCTTTTCAAACTGGAGTTAATTTGCTGATACCCACAAAATAGACCTTTTCATACTTTTTATAAAGGAAAAAGTAGCCCTTTATTTAAGCAGCCCGATAAATGTTTATTTGTAATTTCTTATCCCTAGAGATGAATTTACAAATGTGAAGGCCAAATATCAAATTATCTTTTGTATTCATGACGGTGGAGGTTATTCTTGTTGTTTATGAATTGAAATGACTGTTGCCAATAATCAACAAGAATTATAATAAAAGCGCGAATAATAATTGACTCCATACAAATATTAATTCGCTTTTAGATTTTGTGTTTTGCAACCTATCTTTAGAAAATATAAGATGGATTGACGGAACCACAATCATTATAGAAGCTTAACAATTTAATAAAATTGGTAATCAAAATAAGAAACAGCTGATATATTAAATTGCTCAGATGAATCAAAAACATATCAACTAAGGTTAAACTAATTATCCGAAATAGCAATACATTAATTTTATTCACCAACAGATTAATAAGATAAGCGAATAAAACCTTCTTTTTAAGAGAACAGATTATGCGGAAAAATAACATTCTTATCATACTTACTTTAATTCCCATGATGGCTTTAAGCTGCCGAAACGAAAGTGAATCAAAGTCTGGGTTAACTTCTCCGCATTTTGTTACAAGAGAGAAAATTCCGCAGGATACTGCGCAAATCGAGCTATCTAGAGCAAATAAGAGCGGGGCAAACGAACTAGAATGCCATAGTAGTTTCGAGAGTTCTTTTCTAGGCAAAACTACGCAAGATCTGAACAGCTACCATCTCCAAGAATGCCTTGGAGTAATTATTGAACAAGAAACTGATTCGGGAAAGTATGGTGTTGCTCAGTATTCTGCTCGAGTAAATGATTGCCGACATGGAAAAAGTAAAATAACACTTGAAAAGTTTATTCGATATTTTCCTGATGGAAAGGCGAGTTTTCAAATAATGGATGAACTAACGGTAAACAGCAATTGTCCAGAAAAATGCTATTCGACAATTTATCTTAAAATGCTCGAGAATGTGTCTAAGCAGTTTTTTCTAATTGAACATGAGGACAATTCTAAACCTATACTGACCAAAATTTACAAGATGTGGGAAGTCAATATCGTACAAAAAAGATTTATTGAGAGAGCAATCCCTAAAAATTTTACCTGCTTAAATCCCAATTATGCTGATGGTATATAAAAATTATTATCTATTTACATCGAAAAGGAGTTCTACATTGACAACTAAAGGAAAAACTCACTACATATTTCCATATATTGACATTGGAAAGGTTATGAAACGAAGGCTGCCTTTTATCATTTTAGCGACTGGCACATTTTGGTCCTGCGACACACCCATTATACAGCAACAAAAGCAGAATTTAAAGCAAACTGGACATCATGTTGATCGTGAAGTAAACATATCTGATCGCCAAATTGATACGGTCGCTACGGCAGAAGCTGTGAATGAAACCAAGTCAAACACAACAATAAAGTTTAATGATCTTGTGGTTTCCATTCAAGACCTGGCAATTTTTAACCCTGAGAAATTGGATAGTGTACAAAGGGACACCATAGAGGTAGAAGCTGAGGTCGGAGAAAGCATTGAAGGAAGTTCTATATCTATTTTAAGCGATCATATTAGTGATTTCAGGGTGGAACAAAGCTATGAAACCAGCGCAACCATTATGAATGAAGGTCCCCATTGTGACCTCATTGAGTGGAAACATTTCAACTCAGGGTGGAAGTCCTTAAGGCAAAATGCGAATGGGCGATTTTTATGTGCGGAATATACGGAGGGGGAACGTACAATCTTTCCCGGGGTATCTATGGAAGAGCTAAAGCAGAAAGTAAAAGAACAGTGCGGCGAAGAATGGGTTAAACTTTTAGTGAAGGTAAAATCGCCCACTGAATATCCTTGTGCTATCGGTATAAGTCGGTACTTCTTGCGAATCACAGGCTTCCGCAAAGACAGTGGAAAAAAAACAACCAAATTAATCGTCCTCAAAACCCCGATGGGGTGTTAAGGTTACCAATTGCATAATTAGGTATCAATAGCAAAGGTAAATGATAAAATATGACAGAACGCTTAAAGATTCTTATTTCACCTCTTTTTATCCTTTTTCTAGCGCTATTGCTTATCAACGACTTTTTTCTAAAAGCCGCATTCCATAATTCGCTTACTGGAAAGCTGTCTGATTTTAGCGGACTGTTTATCTTTCCTATTTTCTGGTCAGTGGTCTTTCCGAAACGAAAACTGTTAGTTTTTATCTCTACAGGAGTCTTATTCACTTTCTGGAAATGCGAATATTCTGAGGGGCTTATTCAATTTTTAATGCGCTATTTCAATGTTGGCCGAACGGTCGACCTATCTGATCTCGTCGCTTTGCCCATGCTCTTGCTTGCGTGGCTTTACATGGAGAATAATTCAATGCGATGGAGCAATCCGACATTAATGGTTCGATTGAGCGCCAACTTTATTGGCATTGTCGCAATTTTTTCATTTTGCGCTACTAGCCAGCTCAGATATGTCCAATCTTTCGATCAGCCGCAGTATGTATTGCTAAAAGATCCGACACTGCAGCAGTTTCATTCTTTTGATGAATTTGAATTTTACAAAAGAGACTCGTTTCTTATTGTCAGAATAAATTATTTAAATATTGGCAAACCGGTCGAGAGCGATGATTACAATAAAAACCGATCCATTAAAAACCTAGACCGTGATATTTTGCACCTTATCGGAGATAGCGCAAGCCTGGTTCCTTCTGGAATAATAACATTTCTGACAATAGGTACAGAACAAAGCCTTGATTCTTTGAGATTTAATGGCGGGCGACTTGACGGAAGGTTTACAAGAACAAAAGGTGGTAAACGGATCATGGAGGGATTTTACAAAATGGGGCTGGAAGATTCCACTTGGATCATCAGGGACACTATAGGTAATCATAAATTGGTAAAGACTTTTATCAACGGAGAAGCTAACCATATCCAGTACTTTAACGATGATAAACTTAAATCATCTTCAAGTATCAATACCCGTTCCGATACCATATTTAATACCTACGTGCAGCTGGCAATATTGATTCTATGTATGACGGGTATATGTTATCTATTGTATAAAAACTATCGTAACCCTGTTCGAGGACGCTTTGAACTTAAGTTAGGTTGGAAGTTGCTGCTATGCTTCGTTGCACCACTCGTGATCTGGTTGTTTTACATGGGTATCATGCTATTGCTTATGAGTGATGGCCAGGACTTCTTTACAATCATAGCAGCTTTGTTTGTTATTTTTATCGTATTCTTTCCGTTGATGTTGGTTGTTGTATTTTTGATCAAACTCGGGAAGGAAATAGATATTTTTTTGTACCTCCTTTTATTCGCACTTGCATGCAGTGCCTTGACAGTATATATCAGACTGGAAGCACTTTCAAATTGAAATTATAAGAGTTTTCAGCAAGATAAGTATATCCACTAGCGATCTTCCAACCAGCCTAGAAATAGCGATGTCTTGTCTTTTCCGATCAGTAGTTTCTCAGCAGTGGGAACAGTCAGTTTTACAAAGAGCTTTCTTCCAAAATAGTGCTCAACTTCTTTGATAGCTGAAAAATTGATGAGGTACTGCCTATTGAGCCTGAAAAACTGCTTGCTGGACAGCAGACCTGCTAAATGATCCAATGATTGATTTACATCGTATTCCTCGCCCTTAAACGTAACCAGAGAAGGAGACGTATAATTGATATAGATATAAGCAATATCATCTGTTTTTACCGTCAGATATTTATTATGTTTAAAGACAAGAAAGCTCGTCTTCTTATTTTCCCCGCCGTTGATTCTGCTGATAAGTTCTGTCAGATCATTACCCGAAATCTTTTGAAAAAAATTTTTGAAATTATCGACTTTTTCAAAAGCACTTTTAAGGTCCTCTTCTGAGAATGGTTTAAGCAGGTAATCAATTCCGTTTTCCTTTATAGCTTCCATTGCATATTCTCCAAAGGCAGTACAAAAAATAACTGGACAAGGGATCTTGACAGACTTAAAGATATCAAAGCTAATGCCGTCAGACAATTGGATATCCATAAAGATCAAATCGGGGGTACCGGTATTTGAAAGATAATCTATAGCGCCTTCGACGCTCTGAATTTTGGCAAGGATACGCGAATCTGGACGTAACTTTAAAATTAGATTTTCAAGTGAACGGGCCGCTTTGATTTCATCTTCAATAATTACGATGTTCATATAGTATGTAGTATGGGAAGTTTTATGGTAAAGGTATCGTCTGTTTTCAAAATTTCAATTTCTTTATCAGAAAGATGAAGATAACGCTGACTTATGTTTTTAATTCCAAGTCCGATTGATGGCTCGGGAATTTTTCTTTCCTGAAGATTATTCTTGACGATGAGATACTCTTCTTCCCGATAGACTCGGATATGAAGCGGTTTTTCCAATGAAACGATATTGTGCTTGATACAATTTTCGATGAGTAGCTGGAGGGTAAATGGAGGAATGAACGTTTCTTTCACATGAGCATCAAGGCTTTGTGTTACCAGTAGTCCATCTTCAAAACGTGCTTTCAGCAGATAAACATATGAGTCCATGATCGCCAGTTCTTCCCTCAGTGGAAGGATATTAAGTTTAAGACTATCTAGCGTAAATCTATAGAACGCAGCGAGCTTAATAATAAATTCAGCAGATTGGGCATCGTGGCTTTCAACCATGTACTTTAACGTGTTTAGACTGTTAAAAAGGAAATGTGGATTGACCTGCTGCTTCAATAATTCATACTGTGCTTCAAGGTTGGCTGCCATGGAACGTTCGAGCTCACGGACAACCTGTTGATTCATGTAGGTCTGGTACAAAATATGAATGAACATATAGAACGTCAGGTTTATCAATATCCCCCTTACTTCATACATCAGCATTTTGGACCCGAAATTTAGGTGGGAGAGGATATAATATTGTATCGAAGATAATAAAAACATGAGAATAAGACCAAAGCCCAATCCTTTGAAGAGCTGGGGCGAAATAACATTTTTACTACCTGTTTTCTTTGCATAGGCTGGTATGGTATAGATATTATAATACCAAATCAACAGTGCAAAACCAGAAGTCACGGCAAAATCAGCAATGCCTTCAGCAGGGTCAAAATGATGGTCAGCAATTTTTGGTATCGACGTAAGTATTCCGAGTGAAATCGAACTGATCCATATTAATCGTTTTGAAACCCTAAAGGGTGCTTGCTTTTTAGGCTTGAACATGAAAATAAGATTTATATTGCGAAATTTGCTAACGTTTCATACAGCAACATATCCATCGTTTGGATAGGTTGCGAAGGTAAAAATATTTAAATTTCACCATAAACAATAAAAAAACAGCGTGTTCTCATTTATGGAATATCGCAATCTACACTAAGTTAGTGTAAGATCAGTTTGCTCGCGCCATAGCGTCTGCCTCGACGATCGCTTGAGCAAAAGCTTCCGGAGCTTCTTGTGGTAAATTATGACCTATACCACCTTTGAGGGTATGGTGTTTATATTTTCCCGTAAATTTTGAAGCATAACTTGATGGTGGAGGAAATGCTGCTCCATTAGCATCACCTTCCAGTGTGACTGTTGGAACAGAGATAACAGGCAATTTTGATAGTTTTGCCTCCAATCTATCGTATTGTTTTTCTCCTTTGGATAGTCCAAGCCGCCAGCGATAATTGTGGATGACGATAGCGACATGATCTGGATTGTCAAATGCCCGCGCAGCACGTTCGTAAGTCTCGTCATCGAAGTTCCATTTAGGTGACGCTGTTTTCCAAATCAGTTTATTAAATGCTGCAGTATTTGCCTGATAGCCTTTATAGCCTCGCTCAGTTGCAAAGTAATATTGATACCACCACAAAAATTCAGCGTTTGGTGATAGCGGATTTTCGTTTGCTTTTGGTGTACCAATTAGATACCCACTCACGGCAACAAGGGCAGTACAGCGTTCCGGCCAAAGTGCCGCAATAATATCAGCTGTTCTTGCACCCCAATCAAAGCCGGCAATAATCGCTTTGTCAATTTTCAGTGCGTCCATAAAGTTGACGATATCAAGGGCAACAGCCGACTGCTGTGCATTCCGCATTGTTTTGGGCGAAATGAATGTTGTAGTTCCGTATCCGCGAAGGTAGGGTATAAAAACGTGGTATCCCTTGGTAGCTAGAAGTGTAGCTGACTTCTCGAAGCTATGGATATCATAAGGCCATCCATGCAACAGGATAACAGCGCTGCCGCTTTGAGGTCCAACTTCGGCATATCCAACGTTCAATAGACCTGCTTTGATTATCTGCGTGTGCTCGAAATTTGTCTGGTCGCTACGATCAACTTCGATGAGGCTTTCAATTAACGAGCTCTGTGCTATGAGGATTGTCCCTTTGGCTAGGATCAGCAGCGACAGGACAATTAATCTAAGGGGTGTAATTAGTTTGGTATGCATGATATTAATTTTTTATTGAACTTAATTTTAAACAATTCAAGAATTACTGAGGGAACTTGACGGGCTCATGGTCGAGTATGTTTGCTATGCGTTGCCCCTTGTTCTGACTGGAAGGCATCTTTCCAAATTCGATCTCATATTCTAGATTTCCCTTTATATCGGTTTTTAATGTCTCTACACTCAGCAATTCACCGTTTACCTTGCTGCCGAAATAATTGGGATCAGCTTGCATCTGATAGGTAACCAGCTTGAAAGAGGAGTGGGGCAGCCTTTTATTGAAGCCCGACAGCAGTACAACTGCCTGCTGGTTTCCATAGAGTGCAGACATGGTTTGTTGTATGGGATTAAATGACGAAGAAATAAACCTGAGATCGCCCGCATCGAACATAAAACGGATTTCTCCAGCATCACTTTCTGCTTTTTTTGAGCAGGATGCGAACATTAAGCTACTTAGTAGCAGTATAAATAGTATCTTTTTCATTTTGTAGAGTTTTTAGATAGTTTTCGATTAGTTGCTTGGAATTTACTTTTGGCGGTACATTAAATAGGAAACCTGTGGACGATGCAAGCTGTCTATGGCAGCTGATGCAAGATTGCTGTGCAAATAGTGCCGTTTTTCCTGTCGGTTTCAATTCCTGTCCATTAAATTTTGCAAATCCCCAGCCCTCCGTCCCGGAATAGTTAGTATTATCCTTAACCATGTATTGCATATTCAAAAAATCACCAGGTACTATTTCACCACTGGCTTTTCTTGTCTGCTTGAACACGGCTTTTGCAATCGCGCTCCCGTCTGGCCAGGGATGAAAATTTTCTTCTGCAATAGCTTTAACCGCGATCTCATTTCCATAGATTATTCGTATGCTGTTATCGATAAGTGTACTCATGCCGATCACTTTCCAGCTCTTAAACTCGGCATTGTATATTATGCCATTAGGTGAAACCGGAACTTCAGCTATTGCTGCTCTTGGAGGTGTAAATATTTGTTGTGTCCGAAAAGCTTGTGTTGTATCAGCAACTGTGTGCAGCGGGATAAATGCATCTTTTTCTGAAAGTGATGAGGCAAATTGCTTAATGGTCTCTATTTCATTTTCGGAGAGTTTCGATACTGGATGCGTCAATGCATAGCTGGGAAGTGGCATTTTTCCGGCCCTAACCATATTGAATATAGCATAAAACTTTCCTTTTCTTTCTGCATCGGAAAGTTTGTCCCACTCGGAAAAGTTCATGACTTCACGGGCTCTTCTGATATCCTTGTTAACAATCCAAGAAATTGGAGCAAGTTTATCGAAGAAAGAGAGCTGCTGGGTATTTGAATGGCAATTATAGCATGAGCGTTCTAAAATAAATGATACTTCTGCCGGAACATCGCGTAGCTGGCCTTTAGCTGAAGCCTGGGCGATTGGCTCATTGAAAAATTGTAAGACAACGAAACTGAGCCCTAGACAGAGTAAAGTAATCACCAGTAGTTTATTTCGTTTTATGTGCTTCATGATTTCTCCTTTTTTTATTAAAATTATAGCGTCAGACCGCATCCGTAAAGATGAAAGATGTTGAACCGGACATATTGAGCCTTAAAAACGGCATATCTGCCGTCAAATAGACTGCATTTTATAGATTAATGCTCGTTGCGTCAATGATTTCACCAGACTTTTGATTTTGCTCAAATACAATAACTTCATAATCTTTATCTGCGTCCGGGAGACTAAATGAAAAGCTATCCTTTGCTTTAAGTACGCGGCGTTGCAATTGCCGGACAATCTGCACATGCGAAAGGGACTTACCTGCGTTTTCGCCAGCCGAAACTTGTGATGAAGCCTCTTTTTGGACAAGCGCCATCAAGATAGTAGAATGTTTTGATAATGAAGTTGTGGTATAGCTAACTTGAAGATGAGTCGACTCATATTTATCAATTTTTACAGATAGATTTCGAGGATGGTTTTCTAGCATCGCCGATTGGATACCGCCCAGTACCCTGCTTGTTTCAGAAGCTACCATTTCTGCCTTACCATTGATGACCAATTGCGGCGTGTATAATGTATGAAGCTTCATCCAAGAGGCATATTGCCGCTGCCTTTCTGTAAATTCAGCTTTGCTGAAGCGATCCTTCCAGCCCTGATGATCCCAATAATCAACATGAAAGGCCATGATAAACAATTTCTTGTTTTGGTTATCTTTCTCAAGTTTCGCAATCAGCTCATCTGCGGGAGGACAGCTCCAGCAGCCCTCGGAAGTAAAAAGTTCAACCACAGCAAAGCTTTTGTCGCTCTTACCTGCTTCGATATCTGCCAATCTATGATCATCTGCAAACCCTTTAACAGTCATAATCATGGTAATTATTAGTGGAAGACTTAGGATATATAGGATGTCTTTTAAAGTTTTCATAGTGTAAATTTTAGTTTATTACAGAAATTCTTCTAGGTTTTTACAGGTCTACTTATGGCCGCAGTTTTAAGGCAAAACCAAAGTCTTGTGGCGGTACACAAATCTGATCGCTGCATTGCATAAATTGAATGGTTCCCTTGATCATGCCGTTCTTTCCTTTTATTTTGATTTTTTGGCCGAACGTTACTTCATCTTCGAAGTAGGTTACTGGAATACCCAGCTGTTTCTCCAATTTGCGCAGAGGCTTGGGTTGGCTAACAGTGCCAATCAATTCATAAGATTTGTCTGGTGTGAACTTGAAGTTCATTCGGATAGGGCTATTGGCACTATTTCCAAGTGCATAAAGATGCCATCCCGCAGGTATCTTGGCTTTCATAAAAATTTCCCCTTCATTGCTTGATTTTCTTTTGAGTATACATTCCCAGGTAATCTGATCTGAAGAAGTTTGTCCTTTGGTATAAGCACTGAATAACATCAGAAGGCTAAGTGCTAGAATTGCTAATCTGTACATTTTCTCTGTTTTATCTGTTAGAACTTTTCTATATTCAGTTGACTTCTTTCAATGTGCCTTTTTATTGAAAGAAAATGTTAGTTTGTATTTCAATGTATAACTGGAACAAGATTTATGAGCCCGATGACAAATAGATTTGTTTAAACGGGCTCTTTTGCCTCTGAAATGGCAACTAAATATTCTTCGAATACATAGGCATATGTTAAGCAATCATCGTATTAAGATCAGTGTAATCTAAGCGGTTTGAATGCAGCTCTAAGCTCTTCGGAAAATACCTGTGGCTGTTCCCAGGCAGCAAAATGTCCGCCTTTAGGTGCCTTATGGTAGTAATATAATGAAGGGTAAGCCGCTTTCGACCAACTTTCAGGCGCTTGATAGATTTCGTGCGGGAATACTGAAATGGCTACTGGAACTTTAATATCCTTGGTCTTTTGATGATCGGAGCTAAAATTATTATTACTATTTTCCCAATAGAATCTTGAGGAAGAGGCACCCGTATTTGTCAGCCAGTATAATGTTATATCGTCAAGTATTGCATCTCTGCCGATTACATTTTCTGGATGGAGATCGCTTTCGCTCCATTCAGCAATTTTTTCATAGAGAAATGCAGCCAGGGCGCTAGGGGAGTCGGAAAGTAAATAACCAGTGGTCTGTGGTCGTGTCACCATCATTCCGCCATAGGCGGCATTTTTTCCAAAAAAGGTACTTAGGGCCTGATAAGCATTGTGTTCATCTTCTGAAAGCCCTGTTGGAGCAGGGTCTCCTGCATTTATAGGCTTAACTAGTTCAGAAGGAATTGTGGCTGGCATTGTCAGGTGGATCCCCAAGAGACCTGAGGGGGCCTGTCTGGCTAACGCATCAGAGATGACCGACCCATGATCGCCGCCCTCAGAAACATATTTTGTGTATCCGAGGCGTTTTACCAATACATCCCAGGCCTTTGCAACACGATCGGGATTCCAACCTATTTCTTTAGGAATTTCTGAGAAACCATAACCCGGTATTGCCGGTATAATCACGTCGAAAGCGTCTTCTGCTTTTCCGCCGTAACTGACAGGGTCAGTTAACGGACCTATTGCGTCGATAAATTCGAACGGTGAACCTGGCCAGCCATGGGTAAGGATCAATGGCAAAGCATTGGTTTCTTTGGAACGTACATGAATGAATTGAATATCTAATCCGTCAATTTGGGTAATATACTGTGGGAGAGCATTTAATTTTTTCTCTAGTTTCCTCCAATCATAGCCATCTCCCCAATAATATACAAGATCTTTAAGCTGTGCAAGCTGAATGCCTTGTGATTCATCTTTGACAGTTTCCCTATCTGGAAATCGGGTCTGGGCAATACGTTTTTTAAGTTCGTCAAGTTTTGCCTGTGGGATGCTAATTTTAAAGGGTCTTATTTCCGTATTGAGTGTTGAAAAAGACACAGGTGTTTCATGATACTGTGCGTTTACAATTGCGGGAATACTTAATGAGCATGTTGCAGCTAACAGGATTGTTGGAAGTGTTGTTTTCATTGTTTTTAGTTTTTGAATGCCGTTCTAATTTTTTTGTTGAGACAAATTTAGAACGGGCTGAGAGGGATTTAAAGAAACAATAGGTTCAACTGGACATATTGGCTGTCGAGTTGGCCACATAGAGGTACGAGCTGACAGGCTTTATGGATAGTTTTGAGTCATCAAACTTACTTTAGAAGCGATCAGTACGTTATCTTCAAGGGTAATGCAGCAATGTCCAACCAAGGTGCAGATCATCCGGCAAAATGGTTTTGCTATTTAATAACCGCATAAGAGGATCTGATGCTTTCTTTTCTAACATCGTAAAAAAATGAAAGCCCCGCAGTGATTTTACTGCAAGGCTCAAATTAGTCTTCTACAAAGCTCGATGTAAATTAAAAATATTACAATTTCAGCTCCCATATTATCCATCCAGAAACTAAATCCGATTGTAGTATTTTAAAATAAACCCAGTATTATACGTTGAGATTTTAAAGGGAAAGGATAGGACCAGATTATTAAATTTCTGAGGGGGCAAAACCATAGTTCTTTTTAAAAGCGGTTGAAAAATGAGAAGGATTTTTAAACCCCACTTCGAGATAAACATCATTCACTTTTTTTGCCTTTTTCTTTCAGTTTGATATAAGCAGCTTCTAGGCGTCTTTTAATTAACCATTTCTGTGGACTTAGGTTGCTAATCTTTTTAAAGTCCCTTTTGAATGTTGCTAAACTCCGGCCAGTATAGAATGCGATTTGCTCCATCGTGAGCTCATCCATATAATTTTCATTCAAAAAATCCAAAATATCGATTTTCCAAGGCTCCGCAAAATCAAATAAAATGGGTAAGAAGATTTCCGAATTGTTTAATAGGGCATAGATGCCCTCCTGTAACTTAAGCTGAGCGACACCGTCTGAAGGTTTTAGTTTCTCATCAAAATAGGGGACTAATGACTGGAAAAGACTGGTAATATCTGCTCTCGCATCAATTTTAAAAACATTCTTATCCAATAATGGAGCCTTTTTAGGCAGATTTTTTTTGCTCAGTCTGCCGTAAAAGTCACGCAGAAGTGTCCGATTGAAAGTTAAGGAAATGCCATTGTATAAACCTTCACCTTTACTATTCTTATACATCAACAAGCGGTGATTACGGCGTATAAATGCGCATTCACCGGCTTGTATAATAATCTTTTTATCCCTATCTTCAATCACCTGTTCGCCTGAATATATATAAAGCAATACATGCTCTGGGGTTGCATGGATACACTTTTCGCTATATTCGGAAAAACAAGAGAGAAAGATGCCTGAATAGTTTATAGTTCTTAACGTTGTGTTCTGATCCATTTTTTATTTTGCTCGCTTGAGAGTCAAGCAAATGTAATACATGCTAGTTATTAAAATCTTTCTGTAAAGCTCAATTTATAATTCCTAAACGCTCAAGAAGACAAATGAAAAAGGTCCTGTTTCAAAAGATGAACTACGCTTGTTTTATCCTTTTGCTTCTTTTCAACAACAGTACAGCACAAACGGATAAAAAAGAGGCTAATAGATCTGTGCATAGATCAAACGATCGATCAATTGTTTTTAACACGGATAAGAAAAATAGTATAAGGCTTCCCTTTGGGAATGCAGCTATTTCAAAACGGCTGTCTATTGACTCCATACTCTCTATAATACAAGACCAAGGTAAATCAAGAGCCGTCAGCACTTTGAAATTTGATCAAGTAATCGAAAAAAAACTTCTATCGCTCTCCGAAGAATATGATGTTTCATTTCCATACAGTAGTAGTGTCAATGAAAAATATAACAAAGTTAAAATTGCTGCAGATTTTATCCCATATGGCGGCTATTCACTTCATTTTATGGCTGTCTACAACACTGCCCGTTATGCCGAACCCTTTATCGAAAAGATGTATTTAATTTCGGTAAAGGACAATCAACCTGTAGATATGATGCGAATATATCTGCATCATGAAGGAGAAATGGGATTTGCAAATTATACCTTGTTTTATATCAATAAGTATTATAAGATCTCTTTGCAGGATTATGAATTTAATGATGATCCATTTAAACCTAAACCTCCACATCAGTATCAGATTTTAGCCAATGGGAAATTTTCCCGATACTACGATCAGAATGGTTTATATAGGGGTGAAGAGGAAGAGGGCATGGTAATGAATCACTGCAAAGAAGGAAAATGGATAGAATTTAAATCAAATCATCATGTGGATTTAGAGCAATATCCAGCATTAACAGATAGTTATACCTATCTGGAAGCAACCTATAATAAAGGATTGCCAAGTGGAAAATGGAAATACTATAAATTATTACAGGAATATAATGAAGAAACGGGGGAACCGATAGTCCATACAAGAAAAAAAGGACCGTTGATTTACACTGAATCTTATGAAAATGGGACATTGGAAAAACGGGAATTTTATCGAGACAGGAAATAATTCAGAACATTCAGTTTTATGCAATCGATTGCATTATGAATACCTTTTTCTAAGTTAATTAAATCTCCTATATTTCACTTTCCAACTCGTTAGATAAACCATGAGATTTACGTTATTTCTGTCAGCATATACCCTTACGCTAGCCTTCATAGGTTCAGGCAATGGATTTGCACAGACCAAAAAAACCGAGCAGCGTGATTGGCTGATGTGTCCATCCGGCCAATATCAATCACATATCGTAGTTAAAGATCAAGATATTATACTTGAAAATGGACTTGTACGTCGCTCGTTTAAAGTAAAGCCAAACACATTTTGCTATGATTTCACAAACCTTGTTACAGGACAGCAGCTTATCCGCGCTGTACAACCTGAAGCACAACTGCAGCTTAATGGCAAATGGTACAATGTAGGTGGGGCCTATGGCCAAAAAGAACGTGCCTACCTGAGACCAGAATGGATGAAGGATTTTACGGCTAGTAATGAAGACTTCATTTTTATAAACTATGAAATTCGTGACCTGGATCCACTCTTACCTTGGAACGGTGACAAGTGGTGGGCAACCCACACCTCCGCAGCTGAGGGGAAGGTTCTGACATTCAGCTATGCTAGTCCCAAGACATCAGGCCTGTCAGAGATAGCTGTAAAAGTACACTATGCCATTTACGATGATATCCCACTGATCAGCAAATGGGTCACAGTACAGAATAATAATAGTCATGAAGTGCAGATCAACCAAGTTGTCCATGAAAAGCTGGCATTGGTCGAAGAAGAAAGCGCTGTAGTTGGGTCGGTTGAAGACATGAAAAAACAGCATGGCTTGTATGTTGAGAGCAACTTTGCTTTTAACAACGCGATGCGCTACCATCTGAGCGATCAATCATTGCATTGGAGGGCCGACTCTACCTACACCTCTCAGGTGAATTACGACTACAAAACTCCAGCTATTATGGAAGTATATCCGAAGCTGGGTGTAGGTCTCAAATTGCAGCCGAAAGATGACTTCGTATCTATTCGTTCTTGGGAACTATTGATGGATAGTTACGACCGAGAACGCAGAGGCCTTACTATCCGGAAAATGTACCGTACAATCGCGCCATGGACTACGGCTAATCCAATATTTATGCATCTCGTCAGCAAAACAGACGATCAGGTATATGCAGCTATTGATCAATGTGTTGCCACTGGATACGAGGCACTTATATTAAGCTTTGGAAGCCATGTAAATATGGAGGATACGACCGCAGCAAACCTTTTAAACCTCAAAAAAATAGCTGATTATGCCCATCACAGAAATATTAAAATTGGTGCTTATTCCTTATTCAGCTCCCGTAAAATCAGTGACGCTGATGATGTGATTAACCCCAAGACCGGTAAAACAGGTGGTACCTTCTTTGGGAATGCGCCATGTTTTGGTTCTGAGTGGGGAATAGGCTATACAAAACGTATTAAAACATTCTTTGAAAAAACTGGTTTCGATATCTGGGAAAATGATGGTCCTTTTCCGGGCGACCAATGTGCCTCGACAAATCATCGCGGTCACCATGGCCTTGAAGATAGTCAATGGGTACAATTTAATATGCAAAAAGAACTTTATCACTGGCTCAATGCTCGTGGAGTTTATATAAATTCACCAGATTGGTATTTTTTGGACGGTTCAAACAAAACGGGATTGGGATATCGTGAAATGAATTTTTCACTCCCACGTGAAAGCCAGCGCATACTCAACCGTCAGAATATCTTCGATGCACTTTGGGAGGAGAATCCGTCTATGGCATGGGGCTTTGTGCCATTAACAGCCTATCAAGGTGGAGGCAAAGATGCTGTATTGGAACCACTCCATGAACACCGGGAAGACTACAAACAGCTCATGATGCAATATTATGGTGCTGGAGTCCAAGCTTGTTACCGAGGGCCGCGTTTGTACGACAGTGAAGAAACCAAGCAGACTGTTATCGATGTCATTCAATGGTATAAAAAATATCGTACCATCTTAAATTCAGACCTAATCCATCTTCGTCGGGCCGACGGAAGGGACTGGGACGGCTTCTTACATGTCAACGCAACTGAAAGAGGAGTAAAGGGGCTTGGCATGTTGTTCAACCCACTGAAAATAGCGATTACACGAACAATAAAACTTCCACTATACTACACAGGATTAATTGGTCAGGCTAAAATAGGGTTTGATGATAAATCGACAAAAGAAGTATCCTTAGATCGTGATTCGAAATTGATGTTAACCATTACCATTCCTGCAGAAGGCTATCGTTGGTTTACGGTAGAATAAACAAAACATTGGAGGCTTAAACCTATTCTTTGAAGTTATAACACACTAGCTGAAAATATCTCACAGCTAGTGTGTTAAAAAATAATATATTACCCTTCAGTTATATGGCAATTTTACCCCCGGTTATAGCCAATGTAGCGCCGGCTATATAGCTACTCTCTTCGGAGGCTAAGAAAACATAAGCTGGCGCAATTTCTGCGGGTTGGGCTGGCCGTTTGATTGGACTTTCCTTACCAAAATTCTCCGGTTCAGGCATTGTTGAAGGAATTAAAGGCGTCCAAACGGGGCCTGGTGCCACAGCATTGACGCGAATACCTTTATCTTGTTCAAGGAGCATTTGCGCAAGATTAGCCGTAAAATTCTGAATTGCGCCCTTGGTGGCAGCATAGTCTAATAGAACGGCATTAGGATGATAAGAGTTGACAGATGCTGTATTAATAATAGAACTTCCTGGCAGCATATGCGGGACGGCTGCTTTAGATAAATAGAACATACTCCGAATATTTGTTTCAAAAGCACAGTCCCATTCTGCTGCCGTAAGCTCTTCTAAGGTCTTGTGTGCCATTTGATAAGCCGCGTTATTCACCAAAATATCAACACCTCCAAGTTCAGATATTGCACTATCAATCAATTTATTGCAATATTTTTCATCGCGAAGATCTCCCTTCGATAGAATAGCTTTACGACCTTCCATTCTTACCAGGCGTGCTGTTTCATTAGCGTCTTCATCTTCAATGTCATAACCGTAACTGATGATTAAATCGGCACCTTCGCGCGCATAGGCGATTGCTATAGCACGGCCTATACCCGAATCTGCTCCCGTAATAATGGCTTTTGCACCATTCAATTTACCACTGCCGACATAGCTTTCTTCGCCGTGATCAGCCTTTGGTGTCATTTTAGATTCCGTTCCAGGAACTTCCTGCTTCTGCTTTGGAAATGGCGGTACCGGATATTTCGTGTGTGGATTTTTAAACTGCGTCATATTTTCTATTTTTTTTTAAATACTGTTATCTGCTGAACAGCCCTTAAGATGGAATCGTTCATAAAAATTCAAATCATCAAGAAGCATGTGCAACTGTTAGATTTAGTATATTGCAATAATTCTTATCACGATATGGAGTGTAGGATTTAAGTAACCTTATTGGTACTGGAAATTTTAAGTATGAAAACAATTATCAGACAAGCGCGGGAAAATGAAGTCGATACATTAATCGAATTTGAACAGGGTATTGTTGAAGCGGAGCGACCTTTCGACAATACATTAAAAGAAGGTGAAATACATTATTATGATCTCTTAGAACTGATCAGGTCCGAAGAAGCGGAAGTGCTCGTTGCAGTTGTTGAAGATCAACTTGTCGGATCAGGGTATGCTAAGTTATTGGATGCTAAGCCGTATCAGAAGTTTAAAAAGTATGCCTATCTAGGTTTTATGTATGTTAAACCTGCATACCGAGGTCAAGGCATTAACAAACTTATTCTAGAGAGATTGATAAGCTGGGCCAAAGAAAAAAATATCTCAGAAGTTAGGCTACAGGTCTATGATGAAAATACCATCGCAAAAAATGCTTATCGCAAAGTTGGATTTAAGCCCAACTTATTGGAGATGCGGATGGAAATCGATAGCTAACTGAAAAGTTTACCGTAGCAAGCTCAGCAATGTCAATGCATTTTTTGTAGCAAAGGCTAGTTTTGGTCATTATCGAAATAGAGATACACATCTTTTCCTTCTGTCTGTCAAGCGCGGCAATTCATCAACTAATTGTACTTAGTTTACATTAATAATTTACATACTGTATCTTATAACTGAGACAAACTTTTTAGTCGCAAGAAAACTAAGAACTCATCAACATAGGGAAAGCCCATTTAAACATAATTATCATTTTAGTATATTTCAAGTGGCCTCTTATAAAACTTATTTCGGACCGCCAATCCAGCAAGAGTTTTTGTTATTATTCTGTATCAGATAATGTATACTTTATTCAAACTATTGGTCTAACCTTCCAGTCTATAAATAAATTCTTCAATTTCAGTTTGCCGTGCATTTGCAAACCCACTGTCTGTACCTATTTTAACAAAGCCGCAATTTTCCAATACTTTTTGAGAGCCTATATTGTCAAAAGCTACACGCCCGTAAATAGGACGGGTTGTTTCAAGTGAAAGAAAGTCTTTGAGTGCTCTTGTCGCAATGCCTCTACCCCAGAATTTCCGATCGATCCAATAGGTGATTTCAGCATCTTCTCCAATTACAAACTTCGCTATACTTCCAACAATAATACCATTAATTAGAATTGTTTGGTTGTTGATGCTTGGCTCAATAAGATACTTACAATATTTCTCAAAATAAGTCTCCTTATCTGAAAAACTGGTTGAGGTAAAAGCAGCGAGATGATTTGCTTCTTCATTCAGTTGGAATTGATAATGTATTTCTAGGTCAGTGGATATTGTTGGTCTGAGCGTAAGTTGAAAGTTAGGATTATCCATGTTATTGTATATTTGGGCGATAGCCGAATATACTGATAAATACCCGATCATACACTATTACAGCCTTTCAAAAACATATATATCTGTATTCTCGCCACTGATCATCTAAAGCAAGTTAACGATTCCTTTTTCAGAACAATTTCTTCTCTCTAAAATTAAAGGACCATGGTTTATTTTAAACTGGCATCATGTGCTAAATATATTTAATAAAATATATTGATAGGATTGACTACTGCATGAAATTATTGTGAAGATTCCTTGTTAATCATACGATCAATATTTAATTTAATATCATCGAGATCAAAAGGCTTGGCGATAAAACCATCTGCTCCCATGGCATTGGCTACTGCTGCACCATCCACACTCGCGGAAAGCACAATGATAGGTAAAGCGCTAATTGTATCGCTTTCACGGATAATCCTTATCGCTTGATCTCCGGAAAGCAAAGGCATCCACAGATCAAGAAGCAATAAATCGGGCGAATGTAATGTTATCTGCTCAACGAGCTTGATACTATTAGCTACGGTAAAAACAATATATCCCTCTAACTCTAAATATAGTTCGAGAACTTCAAGTATTCCCTCATCGTCGTCACAAATCATTATGCGTTTAGTCTCCATGTATTTCTTTTTTTTGCTTGATAGGTAATGTAAAATTGAATGTAGCACCTTCACCGACCTCACTCTCTACCCATAAGGTGCCTTGATGATTACTAATAATCTCGTGGGATACGTAAAGACCGATGCCCAAGCCTGGAAATTTCTTCTGTATATGACTTGCTCTATAAAATCTTTCAAAAATTTTCTGTTTATCATGGTAACTGATGCCCATACCGTAGTCCCGTATGGATACTTTTACAAAGCTAGCCACCTTACTGATGCTCACTTCGACTTGATTATGGTCGGGTGAGTACTTGATCGCATTGGATAATAAATTATTAACAACCTGAATAATTTGTGCTTCGTCACCTTCAACAATTGCTTCGCTACTTCCCACTAGGGTGATGTTATGCCCTGGAGTAGCATAGTTGATACTTTCGATGGCTTCACGGACCACTCTGTCGATATCAATTGGTTCCATATGAAGTTCAATATTGCCAGACTGTATTTTGGACGTGTCTAATAATCGTGTAATCAAAAGATTAAGACGATCGATGTAAGAAGACATTTTATCTAATGTGCTAACAAACTTTGTATTGTCGTTGTCAGTTCCGATTCTCTGCAAAATCTGAACAAGCCCTTTGATAGTCGTAAGTGGTGTTTTCAGCTCATGACTCGCTATCGATAGGAAATCGTCTTTCCTTCGATCGAGCTCTTTTTTTTCCGTAATGTCTTCAATGGCGATGAGTATACGATCTTTATAATGCCCTTCAAATTCTATGCGGTAAGCATTGAGTAGCATAACTTTTCGGCCAATATGTGGAAACACATGATCTACTTCATAGTCCACAACAGGGTTATTTGTCGGCAGTATATCCGTCAGGAGCTCTCTAAGTGTAGCAATATCCCATTGATGATTTCCTAACTCAAAAAGAGGTGTTCCGACCGTCTCTTCGGAAGATACTTTAAAAGAATTAAGAAAATGTTTATTAGCACTCAATACGATATAATTGGCATCTAGTACGACAAGGCTTTCTCTTACAGTTTCAATTATACTCGAGAGAAATACTTCTTTGTCCTTCAGTTCTTTCGTGCGCTGTTGTATCTTCAGTTCTACGGAGTTCTTTTCTTCCCGAAGTTCGTGCTCAGACTTCTTACGTGCAGAAATATCATTCTGTACTCCAATAAAATGTGTCACATACCCTTCATCATTTTTTACTGGAGAAATATAGAGTTCATTCCAAAAAAAGCTTCCATCTTTACGGTAATTGCGAATTTCTATTTTACATTCCTCTCCACGAGCAATACTATCCTTCAATAATTGACGTTCAGGCTGGGAACGATCTTGTCCCTGCAAAAAACGGCAATTATGGCCAATAATCTCATTGTGTGAATAGCCACTAATTGTTTCGAACGCTTTGTTGCAATAAATAATAGGATTATCATATTGTGTATTATCAGTGATAATAATACCTGAGTAAGCAGAATTTAATGCTTTGAGATACAGATCGAGATCATTGCTTTTGCGATGGAGGTGCTGCTTTAACTGTGCTATATTTGAATCGTTTTTTGTCATATAAAGGCGATAAATCACATTATAATATTTTACAAGGTAATTTTTAATTTATAGATGAAATACAAATTATATGCCTTTAATGCGGCTATCCGTATAAATAGCAGGTAATTCAGGTATTAATCCTAATTATTGAGCCGATAGGGGAAGTTTGGATTTCAAAATGGTTACGAGATTATTTTTCAGGAATTTAAATACATTTCAGGCGCTATACAGTTGTCAAACCTATTAATTCAGTTATAATTTTTTCAAAAGACTTGATTTTTGATATCTTATAATATCTAGAGATGTATGTCGTTTGCTAAATTAACGTCAACAGTAAAATCATCATCATTTAGCAGCATTGATAGCTACCACAGTTTATTTTATAGTAATAAAAACAAAAATGCCACGAATAGCGATTATTCGTGGCATTTGTATCATTTGGCGGAAAGGGAGGGATTCGAACCCTCGATACAGTCATCCCGTATACAGTCTTTCCAGGACTGCTCATTCGACCACTCTGACACCTTTCCGTGTTGCAGTGCACAAATGTAGCAATTTTTTGATGTATTGCAACCCCAATTTAATATTTTGCACGCGGATTTATTATATCCTATTGAGGTTAAGCTTATTGTTTTTATTTTTTTATGAATAAAACTTATTCCTTATTTTTCAGGATGACAAATAGCAATTTCAAAATAAAAAAGGAAGTACTTGAAATAGCCTTAAAGCGTACACAGGAACGAATCGACATGATAGAATCCGCATTGGAAACAGCGCAGGATTCAAGTAATGATGACACTAAAAGTAGTGCTGGTGACAAATATGAGACTTCACGCGAAATGATCCAACAGGATATCAATCGCTACCAGAAGCAGCTCTTAGAAGCCAATAAAGATCTTCAGCAGCTTATCAGTATAGAATCGACCGTAGACAATAGGCCAGAATTTGTCAGATTGGGAAGCCTTGTTAGGACAACTACAGGGCTATACCTAATCGCAACAAGTATTGGTGCATTAAAAATTAGGGGCAATAATATCTTCGTCATTTCACCTGCATCCCCAATAGGTCAGCTGCTTATCGGAAGAGAAATAGGAGATAGTTTTACATTCAACAGAATAACTCAGCAAATAACTGAAATTTGTTAGCGGCCCGGAAATTGGAAAAATTAAACAATATTTCAATCTATCTGTTCTTATTTAGTATAGAAAGGAAAGAGGATATGAAATTAAATAGTTTATTTTTGATGTTTTCGTTAAGTGTCTTACCATTTGTTCATTCATGCAGGTCGCCTGAATCGGATGACAAGCTTAAGGCAAAAATTCAGGACGCGTTAAAGACGACTGCAGGCATTGAAGTAGATGTGGAGGAAGGTAACGTAACTCTAGACGGACAAATCGGCTCAGACTCACTTAAACAGGAAATTGAAGATAAAACAAGAACTGTAGGAGGAGAGGATATCAAGTCTATTCACAACAATATCATTGTCAATCTTCCAGAACCTGAGGATGCCCGAGAAAAATACCATGAAATCTTGAGTGGAGCTATAGATTCTACTTTGACAAGGGATGTAAACCTTGTTCTTGAAGATTTTCCAACAATAACAGCACAGGTTAAGGAAGGAATTATCATTGCGACAGGTAACCTTGAAAAATCAAAAATAGATACGTTAAAAAAAAGGTTAGCACACATCAAACCCAAAGGAATTGATATGAAAGGCGTCACGAGTCGATAGCTACAATAAAAAAGCGGCCTTTCCAAGGAAAGGCCGATTCATTTATTTGTTCATATGTTTATTTAACACCTAAGTTAAGCATTTTCGATCAAATCTCGTATGGCAACGGAAGCTATTGCTCCACCAAAGGCTGCTGGTAGGTAAGACATGGTTCCGTAAGCAGACTTCTTAAAATTACTTCCGTCTGTATATAATAATGAATTCTTGTCTGGCAATTCTGTGGAAAATGCTACTTTAACACCATCACGAATACCATGTTTGCGTAATTTCTTACGAATATGCTGTGCCAGCTTGCAATTGTATGATTTACCGATATCTGCAATCTGGATCTTTGTTGGATCCACTTTGCCTCCTGCACCCATAGAACTTACAAATGGAATCTTAGCCTCCAGCGCTCTTCGAATAAAGAATAGTTTAGGCGTTATGCTATCAATAGCTTCTACGCAATAATCCGGAGCAAGATCCAATAGAGCTGGTATTTTTTCTGGTATAATAAAGTCCTGTATAACTGTTAAATCGAGTTCAGGATTGATCGCTAATAACCTTTCCCGCATAATCTCTGCTTTTGCTTCGCCGTGATTAGTCGCCAAAGCAGGCAGTTGTCTATTTCGATTGGAAGGATCCACAGTATCTCCATCAATAATGGTCATTTTACCAACACCTGCTCGACATATAAATTCCGCAGCAAAGGAGCCAACTCCGCCCAAACCTAAAATCATTACATGTGAATTTGCTAATTTTTCCACCGCCGTCCTACCAATCAATGCTTCGGTACGCGATAGCCAACTTAAATCTTTCATCTATTCAAATTTATTTTCTTCTTGTGATGAAATTATCAGATTTATTCGCTCAGCACGCAACTGAATAAATCCAGGTGATTTCATTTATTAAATACATTCTTATAATTCATATAAAGAATCTCTTTTACCTCTTCCAGCCTAAGAGATCTGATCTGCGCCACGTATTGATAGAGAACCATAATTTCCACTTCAACATCCATATCTGTTTCTAGAAATAAATGCGCTAACGGAATATTTTTCAAAAGCTCATCCTGGCTTCCATTTAAACAATGTACACCTATAGATAGATAATAACCGCTATCAATTAGTCGTTTAGCTAAAATCCAATTTTTACGATAACCATGAAAAATAACAGCTCCTTCAAACTTCATGCTCCTTAAACTGTCGACAATTTCCTGAAAAGCGCGAACACAATGAATAATCAAGGGCTTCTGATAAGTTTGAGCCAGCTGAACCTGTCTGTTAAACACAGACTTCTGATCGGGGAGGGGAATGGCAATATTTTTGTCCAAGCCACATTCACCTATAGCCAAAACTTGTACCCGCTTTAATTCATTAGCCATTAATCGCAATTCCTGCTCAGTATCCACATCGATATACCATGGATGTAAACCAATAGAGCAATCCACTTCAGTGATTGTTTCTGAATGGTTCAAGGCGACATTCTTAACAGATAGAACTGCGCGCTCCTTGACCGGATAATTCCGATGAGTATGTAGATCGATATAGGGAATCTGTGCTGCCAACGGGACAAAGGTCGAAAAAATACTTGAAGCAAAAAATATTCTCTACAAAATTAGTATAGTTTTATGATGCCAAACTCGCCTTCAAGGCTTCAAGGATAGCAGAAGCCTTCAAAAGACATTCTTGGTACTCCTGATCTGCAGCTGCCTGATTGGTAACTGCACCACCTGTATGAAAGGAAAGGTATTGTTTTTCTTTATTGTAAAGCAATGAGCGAATCACCACGTTAAAATCAAATTCATCGTTGATGCTGTCAAAGTATCCAATTGATCCAGCGTAGAGACCACGTTTTCGGGCTTCAAGCTGATCGCAGATTTGCATAGCTGCGATTTTGGGAGCACCCGTCATTGAACCCGCGGGAAAGGTATTTCTAAATACATCCACATTGGAAATTTTCGGATCCTGCACACAGGTAATAGTTGAAATCATCTGATGCACCTGCTCAAAAGATTGGATTTCGAAAAGCTGGGTAGCCTCAACCGTACCAGGCAAAGCGCTTCTTGTCAAATCATTACGAACGAGATCAACTATCATCACATTTTCGGCGATCTCTTTTTCTGATCTTAGCATCTCTGCTATAATTTGTTGGTCCTCCTCTGAATTTGAACCTCTTTTAGCCGTCCCTTTAATAGGCTGAGAGATCAGTTTCCCTTGCTTTTTCGCTAAAAAACGCTCCGGTGAGGCACTCATAATAAAATGATGCCCGACTTTAAAGAACGAACTAAATGGCGTAGGCGATATGGTATTTAATTTATGATAAACTTCGACAGGGGATAAATCAGCATCTTCAGCAAAAAACTCCTGACAAAGGTTGACTTCATAAATATCTCCACGCTGAATATGAGCTTGTACATTTTCAAATGCTTTGACATATTCACCCTTTGTCCAACGTGACTGTACTTGAACGGTAATTGGGGCTGTTGGGGGAATGTTAGTATCCAAGATTGCTTGGTAGATTTTAACAGGGTCTTCGGCTTCTATATGTACTTGATCGTCTATCCATCGCAGTATAATCGCCGGCACAAAGAAATACGCTTCCGGAAATTCAAGCTGGTCCTTACCTGTTGTTTGTAATTCTTCTATCTCATTCTTGAGGTCATAGGATAGAAATCCAGGGATAAATTGAGACTGATGTAATTTCAAAAACGCATCAAGCTGGTCAAATACATTTTCGTCTGCACGAAAAGAGTGTAAAGCTTTTACCGCCAGTATGCGCTCAAATTTCCCCCATTGGTCGGACATCCCATTGCTATTAAAGAAAGAAATTTCATCAAATTGCCCCGACCAATGCAGGGCTTTTTGATGAAATTTATCTTTAGAATCGAGAAGATCAAAACTTTCGATCCGCATAGTTTATTTTGATAAAGCTAATGTTTGTTTACGATC
>JAIRVH010000173.1 GCA_031253985.1 Sphingobacterium sp. | reverse complement strand
TATTTAGAAAATTTGGTCAATAGATATATATAGTTCTAAAAATATTTCTATATTAGGCGATCAAATTAAACCAATTACCAATACATGAATAATTATTTAAGCACAAAAGATTACATCGTCTTCCTGATCTACTTCGTTATTGTAGCAGGTTATGGATTATGGGTGTATTATCGCAAGAAGTCTGAATCTGTCGGTTCCAAAGATTATTTTCTGGCTGAGGGTTCGTTGACCTGGTGGGCTATTGGAGCATCACTTATCGCATCCAATATTTCTGCCGAGCAATTTATCGGTATGAGCGGTTCCGGATTTAAGATGGGATTGGCTATTGCAACTTATGAGTGGATGGCAGCCATCACGCTAATTGTCGTTGCGGTATTTTTCATACCGGTCTATTTAAAGAACAAGATCTTTACCATGCCTCAGTTTCTTCATAAACGTTACAATGGAACTGTTGCGATGATCATGGCTGTATTCTGGTTGCTACTTTATGTGGTGGTCAACTTGACATCCATTCTTTATTTGGGCGCCATTGCGGTAAGCAGTATTTCTGGTATCAGTCTTGAAGCATGTATGTATGCCATAGCGATTTTTGCTGTTATCATTACGCTGGGCGGTATGAAGGTAATTGGCTATACAGATATTATTCAGGTTTTCTTTTTGGTCCTTGGTGGTTTGGCGACAACTTATCTGGCCTTAAATCTTGTTTCGGAGCACTATGGTGGCTCAGGAATATTACAGGGCTATCACTTGATGACCGAAAAAGCTTCCGATCATTTCCATATGATTCTGGATCGTAAAAACGAAAATTATCTTGATTTACCGGGATTGACCGTATTGATTGGGGGGATGTGGATCGTTAATTTAAATTACTGGGGATGTAATCAATATATCACACAGCGTGCATTAGGAGCAGATTTGAAAACAGCGCGAAACGGAATTTTGTTTGCTGCCTTTCTAAAGTTGTTAATGCCTATCATCGTAGTATTGCCGGGTATTGCAGCGTACGTGATGTGGAAAGATGGTTTGTTCCAAAATGAAATGATGCAACATGGTGAGGTGAATCCAGACCATGCTTATCCAGTTTTATTGAATTTATTGCCAGCGGGTTTGAAAGGACTGTCGTTTGCTGCCTTGACAGCGGCCGTAGTGGCTTCTTTGGCCGGTAAAGCAAACAGTATCGCGACGATCTTTTCCTTGGATATTTATAAGAAAGTGTTCAATACCGAAGCGTCTGACAAAAAATTGGTCAATATTGGTAAGCTTACCGTTGTTGTTGCCATGATTTTGGGCGTGCTGATTGCACCACATTTAGGAATTGATAAAAAAGGTGGATTCCAATACATACAGGAGTACACAGGTTTCGTTTCTCCGGGTATTTTTGCCATGTTCATTTTGGGATTCTTCTGGAAAAAAGCAACTTCCAATGCGGCTTTATTTGCAACTATTGGTGGTTTTATTTTCTCCATTATCTTCAAAAAATTACCGGACTGGGTCGATCTTTCTTTCTTGTCATCAACAGGTTTCTCGGTTCCGAATCCGACAACCGGAGTCTACGAAATACCATTTTTGGATAGAATGGGATTCGTTTTCATCATCTGTATCATCGGAATGGTTCTGATCAGTATAATCGACAACAAACGTGGTGTTGTACCTGCTGGTCTGGAAGTCGATACCACAATGTTTAAACCGCATAGAGCATTTTTGGTCATTGCATTGATTGTCGCGTTATTAGTTACAGCATTGTATTCTATCTACTGGTAAAACCAAGATGCAAAAGATCCTAAAAACTCCTGTCAGCCCCGGTTGACAGGAGTTTTTTTGTTTGCGCTAAAAATTCCTATCTTGCTTTTACTAAAACGATTACTTAACGAAAGATTGCTGCAATGAAAAGAAGATATACCTCACTCCTGACAACGCTATTTGGACTGCTGACGACCTGTGCACCATTTGTCAGTTCCGCTCAGCGCACCCAGAAACCGCCCTTGCATGGAAAACATTGGATGGCTATCACCGGTAAACCCCTGGCGGCAACGGCTGGTTCCCAGCTGTTCCAACAAGGCGGTAACGCGGTGGATGCCGCTTGTGCGATGCTCGCAGCGACCTGTACAATGTGGGATGTCCTGAGCTGGGGCGGCGAGACGCAGGCTTTAATTTACCATCCGAAATTAAAGAAGGTCATTGCCATCAATGCGCTGGGCGTAGCACCAACTGGAGCGACAGTCGATTTTTTTAAGTCAAAAGGTTATGAATTTCCCCCGGAATATGGTCCTCTTGCTGCGGTCACTCCGGGTACACCTGGTGGATTATGTTATATGCTGGCGCAATATGGAACCAAAAGCTTGGCTGAGGTACTGGCACCTGCTCTTGAAATGGCGGCAGGCTATCCGATGGATGCCCAAACGGCAACAAGTATTGAACGGGGCAAAGACCGTATCAAGGAATGGCCCTACAGCAAAAAGGTGTTTTTAGTGCATGCAGGTAAATCCTGGGAAGCACCCGAAGCGGGGGAGGTTTTTGTACAGCAGGATTTGCTTCGGACATTATCTAAGCTGGTTGAAGCCGAAAAGCAAGCTTTTGCTTCAGGGAAAGATCGAAAAGCGGCAATTATGGCCGCTTATGACCGCTTTTACAAAGGCGATATTGCCGATGAATTTGTGCGCGGGAGTCAAGAGCAAGGCGGCTTAATTACAAAAGAAGACCTGGCCAACTGGAAGCCTATTGAAGAGGAGCCTTTGCATATCAATTATAAAGGTGTTGATGTGTATAAATTGCAGGAATGGACTCAAGGTCCAGCCATGCTGCAGAGCCTGCAAATGTTAAAAAACTTTGACCTAAAGGCAATGGGCTATAATTCCGCTTCCTATATTCATACACTTTATCAGGTCATGAATCTGGCCTTTGCCGATCGGGATTTTTATTATGGCGATCCCTACGGAAAGCCCAAAACTCCTATTCGAGGTCTTTTACACGAATCCTATGCCAAGGCGCGTGCCGCAACAATTGATCTTCAACAAAATAACCCGAATGTACTTCCCGGAGACCCTTATCCCTATGAAGGTAAACGGAACCCGTATCTGTCGCTGCTGGAACAGCGACGTCAGCAATTTACGCCAAATACGGAACTAAAAAATGATTTTGTTCCTAAACATGATGCCCGTTCAAGTTCTTCCTTAATGGAATTGCCTAGGGCAGCTCTTTTGGCATCTTTAGCGGTGGATAGTACTTATGTCGATCGGCTCCTGCGGGGGACAACAAGTGTTGAAGCGGCGGATGAAGAAGGATGGGTCGTTTCGATTACACCGAGTGGCGGCTGGTTGCCTGCTTGTATTGCGGGGAATACCGGAGTAGGTATGAGCCAGCGCTTACAGAGCTTTGTATTGGATTCATTGATTAATCCCTTCAATGTGGTTGAGCCGGGTAAACGACCGCGTGTCACTCTTACTCCCTCGATGGCTTTGAAGGATGGAAAACCTTACCTTTCTTTTGCTGTGCAAGGCGGAGATACACAGGATCAAAATCTACTGCAGTTTTTTCTGAATATGGTGGAATTTGGTATGACACCCCAGCAGGCCAGTGAAGCTGCCAATATCAATAGCAATCAGCTTTGGCTATCTTTGGGGGGAACGAAAATCGACGACCGAAAACCACGGTCAGGTAGCCTGCTGCTCGATAAAAATACAGCACCTGCCATCATTGAACAGCTGAAAAAAATGGGCTACAGCGTACAGCTAGGAGATCGTACCAGTGGACCGATCAATGCCATTTATTTCGATCAGCAGCATCATACGCTCTGGGGTGGCAGCAGCAATAATGGGGAAGATTATGGAATCGGATGGTAACTTCTGCTATTGGCTAAACGCTGGACTTCGGTTTTGTTATCTCCGCTGTATTTGTTATCTTACCTACTGATCGAAAACTGATTTTTGTTATGGAGGGTAGTGTCAATAAATATTCGTTTGTTTTTCAACCTGATGAAGCTGGTATTGTTTTGGTAGATGGCTTGAAGCGGCGATTACGTGCATCATTAGCTGAACTGTCTCCTGACAAAAACAAAGGTTGGTACCCAAGCTGCAATTCCAAGGCCCATGTGACCATATGTGCTTTTGAAGCAGATGAGCATAAACTGGCCTCGGCTGTTGAGGCTTTGCGGGAAGCTTTGGCCTACGAACGCAGCCAGTATGTTTATTTTGATCATTTCTCCTTTTTTGCAGGCGGTGCTTTCTATATTGCACCGACAGTACATGCCCGAAGTTATCTGAAGGACCGTGCGAGAAAGGTGGTGCATACATTGTCGCAGTTTGATCTGATGGATATCAGCGATGAACCCCATATTTCGATTGGGCGACAGCTGGAGCCAGAACGTCTTGAGATCGCAAAAGAACAATTGCGGTCGGTCGATCTGAACTTTATGTGTAAGGGCGTTCATGTGCGGCAGTTTAAACCTGACTTAGGTCAGTATGAGATCATCGATTTTATACAATTTGGCAATCAGTCAAAGGAAAATTCTGGCCAGCTGGCATTTAAATTCTAATTATATCGCGGTTTAAATTGCCAAATAATGTAAAGCTTTTTATCTTTAAGGCTGACAATAGACGATATTGCACTTACAGCAACTTATGCATTACGACGAATCCCATCATAAATCCCTATCTGATATCCACGAAAGTGTCGATGTCAATCAAGGAAAATCCAAATTCAAAAAGATACTTAGTTTCTTTGGCCCTGCTTATCTCATTAGTGTCGGCTATATGGATCCGGGCAACTGGGCTACGGACCTGGCTGGTGGAAGCCAATTTGGATATGCCCTGATCTGGGTTTTATTGATGAGTAACATTATGGCCTTAGTGCTACAGAATCTATGTGCGCGCCTTGGTATTGTACGCGGTAAAGATCTTGCACAATGTAACCGCGAAACGTATCCTAAACGGATGAACTTTGTACTTTATGTGCTCGCTGAAATTGCGATTGCTGCCTGTGACCTGGCAGAGGTCCTGGGGATGGCCATCGGTCTTAACCTACTTTTCGGCATCGATCTGCTCTGGGGCGTCATGATCAGTTTTGCAGATACCTTCCTGCTGCTCTATCTTCAGAAGCTCGGGATGCGAAAAATGGAGCTTTTTATCATCGGACTGATCGCCCTTATTGGTATGTGTTTTATGGTAGAAATGTTTTTGGCAAAACCTGATTTTGCGGGTGTGGCCACCGGATTTATACCCAGTATACCGAATAGCGCCGCCTTGTATATCGCTATCGGAATTATTGGAGCTACCGTTATGCCGCACAATCTATATTTACATTCGGCCCTAGTTCAGACACGCAAAATTGACCGGAATGAAGTTTCTATCCGAAAATCACTCAAATATAACTTCTGGGATAGTGCCATCGCTTTAAATCTGGCATTTTTGGTAAATGCGGCAATATTGATCCTTGCAGCATCTGTTTTTCATAAGAATGGTATGCACGACGTGGCCGAACTCGAAGATGCTTATCATCTATTGGGCAACCTGCTGGGGACTGAATGGGCATCCAAGCTATTTGCCGTCGCATTGATTCTTGCGGGACAGAGCTCAACGGTGACTGGTACCCTCGCCGGCCAGATTGTGATGGAGGGATACCTTAGATTGCGGATTAGTCCGACACTACGAAGGATTATAACCCGGCTATTGGCTATTATTCCGGCTGTGTTGGTGATTCTGATTTCCGGTGAAGGCCGTGTTGGACAACTGCTGATCTTTAGTCAGGTAATCTTGAGCATGCAGCTTGCCTTCGCCGTTATTCCATTGATCCATTTTGTGAGCGATAAAGTCAAGATGGGCGTTTTTGCAATCAAACCGTTAACAAAGGCATTTGCCTGGTTGATAGCGGCTATTATCGCGGTGCTGAATTTTAAATTGGTCTACGACGAAGTTGTCGGCTGGATTGGCGAAGCAAATAATATTTTGGTCACGGTGTTGCTGATATTAGGGGCAGTTGGTTTGTTCGCTTTGCTTGTGATGACGGTGTTATATCCATTTCTATTGAAATCGAAACCCATTGAACTGGAGGTCCATCCACCATTTGAGGCATTGCATTTTGAACATAAAGGCTCCTTTAAGAAAGTTGTAATTGCCTTGGACTTTTCAAATTCTGACCAGAAAGTCATTCAATATGCTCTGCAGCTTTCACATGAAGATACCACATTTGTGGTTGTCCATATCGTTGAAAGTGCATCCGTTAAATATACCGGGGAGTCGACAGATGATTTTGAATCACGTCAGGATCTGGAACGTCTAAAATTATATGCTGATTTTCTATTGTCGCAGGGACATCAAACGGAATACGAATTGGGGTACAATAACCGGATCAAGAGTATTGCTGAAGTTTGTGAGAAATATGAGGCCGATCTCCTGGTTGTCGGAAGCCATGGGCATAGTGGCGTGAAGGATTTTGTTTTTGGTGAGACGGTCAACAAGCTGCGGCATGCGGTGAAAGTACCTGTTTTTATAGCCCAATAAGCTTTAAGGCGCTATCCCAAAGAGACACTGTCTATTCACTGTAATTTTATTACGGAAAAAGTGAGGGGAGGGATCGGTAAGTGCTAAATAATTCTTATTTTTGCGACATCAAATCAAGATATGAGCGACGCTATTAAACACGAGTGCGGAATCGCACTAATTCGCCTGTTAAAACCCTTATCTTATTATCAGGAAAAATATGGTACGCCATTTTATGGCATCAACAAATTGTACCTATTGATGGAAAAACAGCACAACCGTGGACAAGACGGGGCTGGAATTGCAACCATTAAATTTGATGTTAAACCTGGAAATCGTTACATTTCGCGTTACAGAGCTATGGGCTCGACTGCTGTGGCAGATATATTCGAATATGTGCAGAAAAAATTCGCCTCTGTTCAGAAAGCGTTTCCGGAGGAGTCAAAAGATACGCAATGGTTAAAAGATAATGTAAGTTTTACGGGAGAAGTACTTTTAGGACATTTGCGCTATGGAACGCATGGAAAGAACAGTATCGAAAGCTGTCACCCATTTTTGAGACAAAACAACTGGATGTCTCGTAATTTGGTGGTAGCGGGTAACTTCAACATGACCAATGTGGATGAGTTGTTGCAACAATTATATGAGTTGGGACAACATCCAAAAGAAAAGGCGGATACAGTAACCGTTTTGGAAAAAATTGGCCACTTCCTGGATGATGAAAACCAAGATCTTTTCGATCAGTTCAAAAAAGAAGGTCATTCTAATATTGAGATCAGTTCTTTGATCGCTAAAAATATTGATGTGACCAAAATATTGAAGCGTTCGGCCAAAACTTGGGATGGCGGTTACACCATCGCAGGTATCTTTGGTCACGGTGATGCTTTTGTTATGCGTGATCCAGCTGGTATCCGTCCGGCGTTTTATTATCAGGATGAGGAGATTTTGGTAGTGGCATCGGAAAGACCTGTCATCCAGACGGCATTCAATATTCCTATTGGTGCTGTGAAGGAAATTAAACCAGGCCATGCCCTGATTGCCAAAAAAGATGGTACAGTAACCGAAGAGATGTTTAGACAGCCCGTAGAACAACGGTCTTGTTCTTTCGAAAGGATTTACTTCTCGCGTGGATCGGATGCTGATATCTATCAGGAACGTAAAGAATTAGGTAGATTACTGGTGCCTCAGGTATTGGAATCTGTCAAAAATAATATCAATAATACCGTATTCTCGTTTATTCCAAATACGGCCGAAGTATCTTACTATGGCCTTATGGACGGTATCAACGCTTATGTACGGGATTTTCAAAAGGAGACTTTATTGAATCGCTCAGAAAAAATTTCCGATGCAGAATTGGATGAAATCCTGAGCATTAAACCTCGTTTTGAAAAACTCAACGTGAAGGATGCAAAATTGCGCACATTTATTACGCAAGACGCAGACCGTACAGATATGGTACAGCACGTATATGATACGACTTATGGGATTGTTAAGGATCATGAAGATACTATTGTTGCCATTGATGATTCTATCGTTCGTGGTACAACATTGAAACAAAGTATTCTAACAATCTTGGATCGTCTGAATCCGAAAAAAATTGTGATTGTTTCATCTGCTCCTCAGATCCGTTACCCGGATTGTTACGGTATTGATATGTCACGCATGGGCGAATTTGTGGCCTTCGAAGCTGCAATTAACCTGTTGAAACAACGTGGTATGGCACATATAATCGATGAAGTTTATCAAAAATGTGTGTTGTCAATGACCCAGGATGTCAACGATATCGAAAATTATGTCAAAGCGATCTATGCACCTTTTACGGATGAGGAGATCTCGGAGGAAATTGCTCGTATTGTAAGACCTCACCACTTGAAAGCGGAGCTTGAAGTCATTTACCAGACATTGGATAATCTGCACAAAGCTTGTCCAGCACATAAAGGTGATTGGTACTTCTCGGGTGACTATCCTACACCTGGAGGAAACAAGATTGTCAACAAAGCTTATATGAACTGGATTGAAGGAAAAAATGTGAGAGCATATTTCAGTAATTAAGTTTAGAAAATATCAGAGGAAGGGATGCATTTATGCATCCCTTTTTTTTTATATTCGTACTCGGAAAACTCTGAATCCTAAATTTGAAAACCGATAAATAGCAAAGGGAATTGCTGTCAGTAAATAAACCGATCATGAAACATATTTTTAAAAGCCTCTATTTTCAAGTCGTATTGGGTATACTCATAGGGATTGTCTGTGGGATTTATTATCCTGACTTTGCTGTCAAGCTAAAGCCATTGGGAGATGCTTTTATTAAACTGATCAAGATGGTTATTGCACCATTGATTTTCAGTTCTATCGTGATCGGTATAGCCGGGATGCAGGATACAAAAAAAGTCGGTAAAATCGGCCTGACTTCCATTATCTATTTTGAGATCATGACAACGATCGCGTTGATTATCGGTCTGGTGTTTGTTAATCTGATACAGCCGGGTACCGGTATGAATGCCGATCCTGCGAGTCTAGACGTGTCTTCGGTATCACACTATATTTCAGAATCCAGGGAGCCCCACAGTTTTATGGATTTTATCATCGGGATCATCCCAGATAATGTGATTGCGGCGGTGGCTTCGGACAACATGCTACAGGTACTTGTCTTTGCAGTTCTTTTTGGGATCGGTATGACAAAAATAGGGCAGAAAGCTTCTGAACCTGTACTCAACGTATTGCAGTCTTTTCTAAAGGTCCTCTTTTCCATTATCAAAATGATTATGTACCTGGCTCCTTTAGGGGCAATGGGGGCCATGGGTTTTACGATTGGCAAGTTTGGCATCCAGGCTTTATCTAAACTGGGCATGCTCATGCTGAGTTTTTACCTGACCTGTTTTATTTTTGTGATCATTGTCATTGGAGCGGTCTTGCATTTTTATCTTAAGATCAATGTTTTTAAGTTTTTAAAATATATTAAAGAGGAGATATTGATTGTCCTGGGCACTTCGTCCTCAGAGTCGGCATTGCCGGGTATTATGCAGAAGATGGAAGATGCAGGCTGTGCCAAACCTGTTGTAGGCTTAGTTATTCCTACAGGGTATTCCTTCAATCTGGACGGGACAAGTATTTATTTGACCATGGCAGCGGTATTTATTTCACAGGCGCTGAATATGCACCTTAGCTTAGAGCAGGAGATTACCTTGCTGCTGGTATTGCTGCTGACTTCCAAAGGCGCTGCCGGTGTCACGGGGAGCGGTTTTGTTACCCTTGCCGCGACCTTGCCTGTTGTCGGACATGTACCTGTCGAATCCGTAGCTCTGATCTTTGGTGTGGACCGCTTTATGAGTGAAGCAAGGGCGATTACGAATTTGATCGGAAATTCGGCGGCGACATTGGTGATCTCCAAATATGAAAACAGCTTGGACGAGGAGCTATTGCATGAAAAGTTGGGGTCTAAACGCTGACATGCGTTATCAGAAGCTCAGGCTAAAAGACGCTTAGTTTCAAAACGAAAGGAAGGACACAAAAAGTTAACTCAAACCGTTTGGGACCAGCTGATAAGGGTGAGGGCAGACCTATGAAACTGTATAAAAAAGGGGGGCTACCCAACTTTTTTGGATAGCCCCTTTGTCATTTAGAACGTTTCGGGTAGCTGTTAGCTTTCCTTTTTTGTGTTTTCTATATCCTGTGCCAGATCAATGGCGCCAATGACTTTTTCTTCCAACAAGGCGAGTTTGATCACCTGAGACATTTCAGTCACATAGTGAAACTGCATATCTTTGATGTAATCTTCCTTGATCTCCAGGATATCCTTTTCATTGGATTTACAAAGGATAATATCTTTGATGTTAGCACGTTTAGCAGCAAGAATTTTTTCCTTGATACCGCCTACTGGTAATACTTTTCCACGTAAGGTGATTTCACCGGTCATGGCCAGTTTCTCCTTCACTTTACGTTGTGTAAATAACGATGTCAATGCTGTAAGCATCGTTATTCCAGCCGAAGGGCCATCTTTTGGAATAGCTCCTGCAGGAACGTGAATATGGATGTCCCAATGGTCAAATACACGGTAGTCAATGCCAAAATCCGAAGCGTGGGCTTTCAGGTAGGCCAATGCAATCGATGCCGATTCCTTCATAACTTCCCCTAGATTACCGGTCAGGCTCAGACGTCCTTTTCCAGGGCTCAAAGAAGATTCTATAAATAGAATATCGCCACCTACAGAAGTCCAGGCTAAACCTGTAACGACGCCGGCAACATTGTTATTTTCGTAAATATCTTTATCAAAGATCGGTGCACCCAAGATGTCCAGCAGGTCCTGTTCATTGATACTCGGGTTGTAATCTTTTTCCATAACAATGCGCGTTGCGATGCCACGTACGACCGAACCGATCTTCTTTTCCAATCCCCGTACACCAGATTCGCGCGTATAATCCTCGATGATCTTTTCAATGATCTTGCCTTTTAGGGTCACATCTTTAGCTGCCATTCCATGCATTTCGCGCTGTTTTGGCAACAGGTGTTTTTTTGCGATTTCGATTTTCTCCTCGATGGTATAGCCATTCACTTCGATGATCTCCATTCTGTCCAATAAAGCTGGCTGAATAGAACTTAGCGAGTTGGCTGTAGCGATAAACATCACCTTGGAAAGATCAAATTCCATTTCTACATAGTGATCGTAAAAATGGGTGTTTTGTTCCGGATCCAATACTTCCAACAGGGCAGAAGAAGGATCACCTTTGAAGTCCGCGCTCATCTTATCGATCTCATCCAGAATAAAAACAGGATTTGCTGCGCCTGCTTTTTTCAGGGATTGAATGATGCGGCCCGGCATTGCGCCGATGTAAGTTTTGCGGTGCCCTCTGATTTCAGCTTCATCGCGTACACCACCCAGAGCCATACGGGTATATTTACGGCCCAATGCTTTGGCAATAGATCTTCCCAAAGAAGTCTTACCGACTCCCGGAGGGCCTACCAAACAAAGGATTGGCGCTTTCATATCATTTTTTAATTTCAATACCGCAAGGTATTCGATGATACGTTTTTTTACTTTCTCAAGCCCATAATGATCTTTATCGAGTACTTTTTGTGCTTTGTTTAAATCAAAATTGTCTTTTGTTGTTTCATTCCAAGGCAGATCGAGCAATAGCTCCAGGTAATTGAGTTGCACCGAGTAATCTGCAGCTGCAGGATTGATACGAGAGAGCTTTTCGAGTTCTTTGGTGAAATGTTTTTCTACTTCAGTACTCCATTTCTTTGTTTTGCCGCGTTTTTTAAGCTCTTCCAATTCAAGATCGGGGGTATTCCCGCCCAATTCTTCCTGAATAGTTTTAAGCTGTTGGTTCAAGAAATAGTCGCGTTGCTGCTTGTCGAGGTCCACACGCACTTTATTTTGTATCTGGTGTTTTAATTCCAGCATCTGGATTTCTGTAGTCAACAGTTCCAGTAAAAGTTTGGCCCGGTTCTCTACTTTAGGTATTTGAAGCAGCTCCTGTTTTTTTGTCATTTCGACATTGATATTTGACGAAATGAAATTGATCAGAAACGAGGGGCTTTCAATATTCTTAATCGCGATACCAGCTTCACTCGGTAAGTTCGGCGAAAGTTGGATGATTTGCAGCGCCATTTCTTTTAAGGTCGAAATTGTCGCCTTAAAGTGCTTGGTCATCTTTGGCTTCGCTTCGTTGAATTTCTCCACACGTGCCTTTAAATAGGGCTCTGTGTCGACAATTTCCAACAAGTTGAATCGTTGTTTTCCCTGGATGATGACGGTGGTATTACCATCAGGCATTTGAAGTACTTTGATGATATGGGCAACGGTGCCCACTTTGTTTAGTTCTTCAAATCCTGGGTCCTCTACTGTCATGTCCTTTTGAGAAACAACACCGATAGTCTTGCTGCCTTTATAGGCTTCTTTGACCAGTTTGATGGATTTATCTCTACCTACGGTAATCGGAATGACAACACCGGGAAATAATACGGTATTACGTAAAGGCAAAATAGACAATGCTTCTGGAATTTCAGCATTCGCCATATTATCTTCATCCTCTTGGGTAAGTAAGGGGAAGAATTCGGTATCCTCTGCAACGATTGGAATTGCTTGACTGAAATCAAAAGTTTCGAATTTGCTCATAGTATTTATTTTGTGTATTTGGCAGTCGCTGACATGTTG
>JAIRVH010000151.1 GCA_031253985.1 Sphingobacterium sp. | reverse complement strand
AAGGAGATATAAAAGCAACTATTTTCTTTAAAGAGTTGGGACAGAAACAATTGTTGCTTAAATTTGCAAAACTTAGAATAATTCAATAATAAAATACCAAAACGGCATCTTGATCGTTTAATTAGGTACTTATATTAGCTATATGAACTTTGACTACAACAGCACTAGACCAAAATTGATCCTTGCAGAATATGGTCGCAATGTGCAAAATATGGTAGATTACATCTGTACTTTGCCCACAAAGGAAGAAAGAAATAAACATGCGCAGATTGTAATCGATATGATGGGGGTTTTAAATCCGCATTTGAGAGATGTGTCTGATTTCAAACATAAACTGTGGGATCACTTACAGATTATCTCTGATTTTAAATTGGATATTGACTCGCCTTATCCGATTGCTACTGCAAAGAGTGTGAAACACGAAGTTGAGCATTTGGGCTATCCACAGCACTCGATTCGATTCAAACACTATGGTTTTACCGTAGAGAAAATGATTGAGAAAGCTTTATTAGCTACTGATGAAGCCAAAAGAGAACAGATGGTGATCGGGATCGCTAATTTTATGAAAATGGCTTACCTCACCTGGAATAAAGACTCGGTTTCTGACGAGCTGATCATTCAGGATCTAAAAGAATTATCAGGTTATCAATTGACCTTACCGGAAGGTACAGTATTGACAAAACTTGACTTTAAAACACCGCCTCCGGGAAATCGTGTTAAAGGTCCAGCGAATAGTAATTCGGGCGGAAATAACAATAACAATAATAATTCTTCGGGCCACCAATCGAAAGGTGGAGGCAAGCCGCGCATGACAAACAATAATAATAATGCGAAGCGCAATAACTACGGTAGTAACAACAATAATTACGGCGGTAGTAGCAACAATAATAATTACGGAAGTAATAATAACAATAACAGGAATAGAAAGCCTCAAGGAAATTATAATAATAAAAGAGGCTAGTTCTTTAAAATTTTGTTTAAAGGAGCAGGCAATTGCGAAGTGATTAACAGATTTCTTTACAATTGCCTTCTTTTTTATTATACCTCGCTGTTTTAAGTAGAAACAAGCTTCTTCAGTCTTGCTCCTTCGAAAACCTCAGGTTTAAGGCAGCTTATTCAGTCTTTCTGAATTGCCTGCAGGAGTTGTACCGGGGGCAGCAGATATAAATGAGCAAGGTTATTATACTAAGAAGATATCACTTATATATAAATGAACGCATTTGAAATAATCGGTGGAAAACCGTTAAAGGGAGAGATCATTCCTCAAGGAGCAAAAAATGAGGCCTTACAGATCCTTTCTGCAGTTTTACTGACAGAGGAGCCCATGACCATCAGTAATATCCCAGATATTAAGGATGTCAATAAGCTGATCGATCTATTGGGGGCATTAGGTGTTAAAATTAATCGTATCGATAAAGACACATACGTTTTCGAAGCTAAAGATATAAACATAGACTATTTCCAGTCACCTGAGTTCAAAGAAAAAGGCGGTGGCTTACGTGGTTCTATCATGATCGTCGGGCCTTTGTTGGCTCGATTTGGAAAGGCTGCTATTCCTAAGCCAGGGGGTGATAAAATTGGACGTAGACGTTTGGATACGCATTTTTTGGGCTTTGAAAAATTGGGGGCCAAGTTTGTATACGATGCGACTACTCATTTTTTTAATGTTGATGCAACAGAGCTAAAGGGAAGCTACATTCTTTTGGATGAAGCTTCTGTAACGGGTACTGCCAATATCGTGATGGCAGCTGTATTGGCCAAAGGTACAACGACAATCTACAATGCGGCATGTGAACCTTACTTGCAGCAACTTTGTAAGATGTTGAATCGCATGGGCGCTAAAATATCGGGTATAGGATCTAATTTGTTGACTATCGAAGGCGTGGAACGTCTGGGAGGAACGTCACATCGTATGTTGCCTGATATGATTGAGATCGGTTCGTTTATCGGACTCGCAGCAATGACAGGTTCAGAAATTACCATTAAAGATGTCTGTTTCGAAGAACTTGGTGTTATTCCGTCTGTATTTTCCCGTTTGGGTATTAAGTTCGAATTACGCGGCGACGATATTTTTATTCCAGCACAGGAATCTTATGAAATTGACACATTTATCGATGGGTCCATTCTGACCATTTCGGATGCTCCATGGCCGGGTTTTACACCGGATCTATTGAGTATCGTGCTTGTGGTTGCAACCCAAGCGAAAGGAAATGTATTGATCCATCAAAAAATGTTTGAAAGCCGTTTGTTCTTCGTAGATAAATTGATTGATATGGGAGCTCAGATTATCCTGTGTGACCCACACCGTGCAACAGTGATCGGATTGAATAAATCACACCACCTAAGAGGGATTGAGATGACATCGCCTGATATCCGCGCCGGAGTTTCTTTATTGATCGCAGCATTATCTGCCAAGGGTAAATCCGTTATCCATAATATTGAACAAATTGAACGTGGTTATCAGGATATCGAAGAACGCTTACGCAAATTAGGGGCAGATATTAAACGTATTGACGCGGAACCAAAAGGACATTAACTGAAGTCAGGAGCGAAAGTCCTAGCTACAGCTTAAAAAGCCCCGGATATAAATATTCTGGGGCTTTTTTTAGTATATCGTGAAAAGGAAGAAGTGAATTTAGCGCTGAATCATACAGAAGGTTCTTTTCTGGCCAATAATAGCAGACACTTTCAGAAAAAAAAATGAGCAGATAATTTTATTTATCTGCTCATTTTTTATTGTGGACATGCACATGCTACATTAATGGAGCCGGTGCTTCTTCTTCAAATAAAGGAAATTCTTTAATAATGTTGTACCAAGTAATAACCTTTTTAATATCCGAGGAATAAACTCGTGATTCATCGTGGCCAGGAGCTACCTCACGGAAGAAATCTCTTAGCGTAGCGCCATCAGATTTTGTGTCAGGTAAAGCAATGCCTTTCTCTTTGATTGTCTCAAAAATATTCAACAAACGAATTTCTTCTTCTTCACCATAAATGGTGATATCTTCCAAAGTCGCCATTTTTGTAGAAGACAAACTTACTACAGTTTTAATTTTTGCCTGATCAAGGGTTTCTAAAATAAAACCACCCTTATTTTGTCCAACCAATTTGAACAATCCTGGTTTACCGGTTACGGATACTAATGCTCTTAAATTCATTTTAATTATATTTAAATCTCCAAGAATTAATCTTCGATAACTTCAATTGATAAAATACGGTCGCCTTGTCTGATATCGTCAACGATATCTACGTTTTCGATTACTTTTCCAAAACATGTATGGTTACGATCAAGGTGAGCTGTATTGTTGCGGCTATGACAGATAAAAAATTGCGAACCACCAGTATTACGGCCTGCATGAGCCATAGACAATACACCTCTATCATGGTATTGGTTTTCACCTGTTAATTCACAGTCAATTTTGTAACCAGGGCCACCAGTTCCAGGGATTCCAGCAGCACCTTCACGCGAATTTGGACATCCACCTTGGATAACAAAATCAGGGATCACACGGTGAAATGCGAGTCCGTCATAATATCCTGACTTAGCAAGTTTGATAAAGTTAGCTACTGTATTTGGAGCATCAGCTGTGTAGAACTCCACAGTCATGTCGCCTTTTTCTGTTTTAATAATCGCTTTACTCATATTCAAAAATTTTTATGAAATACAAAGATAACGTTTCAGAGTGAAATGTGAAGTAAAACCCGAATACCAATTTTTTTTAATTGATGAATTGAGGAGTTCTGGATCACAAATAACCAAAAAGATTATGTATATTTATGTAGGTTAGCCAATTATAAATAACTGCAAATGTCAAATTCGTACAAATTAGTCATTCGGGAGTGGTCTGAGGCAGATCGTCCTAGGGAGAAGCTGTTAAATCAGGGGCGTAGGGCACTTACCGATGCCGAATTATTGGCTATCTTAATCGGTTCTGGATCTCACGATGAAAGTGCCGTTGAACTTTGCCGGCGTATATTGGCAGATGCCAAGAATAGCCTGCATACACTTTCGATGATGGATGTCAGTGAGCTTAGCGCATATAAAGGGATTGGCGAAGCGAAAGCAATCGCCATTATTGCCGCATTGGAGCTGGCTCGTCGCAAAAATGAACTACCCGCAGAAGAACGTAAGCTGGTAAATAGTAGCCGCTTCGTTTATAACCTGATGAAACCCATATTACAGGATCTGCCTCATGAAGAATTTTGGGCCTTGTATCTGAATACAGGCTATAAAGTATTAGACAAGCAACTGATCGGTCGTGGAGGTAATGATTTTACACCTGTCGATGTGCGGATCATCTTACGTAGTGCGCTTAGCCTAAAAGCACACGCGATTATATTAGTTCATAACCACCCCTCAGGTACTTTGTACCCGAGCAATGCTGACAAAATTCTGACGCAAAAAATTGCCGAAGCCTCCAAAATTATGGATATTAGAGTTGCCGATCATTTGATCTTTACCGATAACGGATATTATAGCTTTAAAGATGAAGGTATAATCGATTAGTTATAGCAATTCTTAATATGAACAAAAGCAGTATAGAAAGATTCACAGACAGGGTTGTCGATTACGAGAAATTTAGACCTAGCTACCCCAAAGAAATTATTCAGTTGCTCAAAGAGCATATTGGACTGAACAAAAAGTGGCTAGTTGCCGATATCGGTAGCGGAACCGGATTATCTACACAACTTTTTCTCGAAAATGGAAATGACGTCTTTGCCGTCGAACCCAATCGGGAAATGCGGGAATCTTTGCTGCACCATTTTAAGACCTATAGAAATTTAATTGCTTTAAATGCGACAGCTGAGGATACATCGATAGAATCCGGATGTGTTGACCTCATTTTTGCGGGGCAATCTTTTCACTGGTTCGACCGTGCGGCCTGTCAAAAAGAATTTGGACGTATCCTCACGGAAAATGGGCATATTGTCTTGGTCTGGAACCAACGTGATCCAGAAGATGCTTTTCAGCAGGAGTACGAACACTTTCTGCTCAATCATATCCCAAGCTATCAATCTGTCAGCCACAAAAACATCGGTGATGATGATCTCAGGCTTTTCTTTGGATCCCGGCCAATGACCAAAGTATCTTTACCCAATCAGCAGATATTAGATCTTCGATCTTTTTTGGGAAGAGTGCGCTCGTCCTCTTATTTTCCAAAAGAGCAAGCTGAAAACAAAACGCTCTATGACGATCTCCATACACTTTTCGATAAGTACGCAATCTCAGAGCGTATCGTATTTAAATACATGACTGACATCTATATCAGTTAAACTAAGAGATTGGAATTTGTAAGGCTTCTTTTGTCGCATTTTTCCTTTTCCAGTCGAAGACTCTTCTGATTGGTGAAGAATGAAAGGGAAAGATTAAAATTAAAAACGTCAGAACCACTCCAATAATAAAGAGCCAGGTATAGGCATCACGGACAGAAAGTAGCGCCGCCTGAATCTGAGTAGATTTCATCATGTTTCCTCTTTGCAGAACCAAACTATTGGTCCTATCAATAACGCTGGCCAGATCATTGGCATGGTAGACCTGTAGATGATAATACCAGTTAGCAATCATGTTTGACCAAACTACAGGTACCAAAAATGAACGTGTAAGAATCAAGAATACCAATCCAGAGAGGTAATATTTGCTTGGGATATTTCCGGCCATATAGACCCCTATCCCAATGTAGGAAGTGATGACGCCCATGCCTCTTAGTGTCAGAGGAAGATAGAAAAAAATGGCGTTTGTCTGTTGGTCGACAATGCTTGCAAAGAAAAAGCTGGATAATGCATAGCAAGCTGCAGAGAATGCGAGAATAAACTTACATTTCTTCGTTATTTTAAAATACACATAAGAAACTATTGCGCCGATAATATAGCCCGGGATAACATAGGTGTTTATTTCAGCTGCCTTCAAAGGATTTGTGCCAAGCGTAATTCCTAAAAGAGAGCTATATAGCGAAGTGGAGCTATAGAAAATGCCGAATATAAAAATTGTTCCAATGGAGATGGGTAGAATTCGTGTTGAAAACGCTTCGAAATTTAACAGCGATTTTCTGATGAGTGCACTTCTGTTGATAAAAAGTACAAAAAAACAAAGCGATACAATGCCGGTAATCAGAATAAACTTGGAGTGAAACCAATTTTGTGTCAGGCCATATGTACTGAAATAGGCAAAGTTCAATAATGAAATACAAAGTAAAATGCTTCCGAACCAATCATATTGATACAGTGGTACCTTTTTGAAATCAGAAGATTTCAGGAAGATAATGCAGATGAGCAGTGCTACGGCCAGTAATATATTTTGAAATAGAAAGACAGTTTCCCAATAGAAGCTTGTGGCAAATAGTGCCGATACATAACTTGCCAAGGCTGGAATGACCATTGTCAGCGGATAATAGACTGCGTACAGCTGATAACGTTCCCCACGGGGCATGAGGAATGGGATCATTTCACCAATGATAGCCATGGTGACGATAATCTTCGCACTCCCGATGAAGAATGTCGCCATACAGATGTTGACACCATTATTGGCATGTTCCAAAACCGTATTGGAGGCAAGAATGATAAAGATGGAAACAATTAATATAGTCTTCTTGGAGAATAGCTTCATTAACCTAAATACCAAAGGTATGGCGCATACCATTCCCGCATAATAACAATAAGTAGCCATGCTGAGATCTGCGCTAATACCAGCATATCCGCTCATGACATAGCTGTTGATGGAAGAGGGGATCCCATTATTGAAAGATAATAGAATATTGAGTACAAACAAAAAAAACAATTCCCATCCAGTACTCAACCAATCCCTGAATATACGATCTCTCATAATTATTGAATACGAATGATGGCATTCATACCGACGCGAAGCAGGACGAGGTCTTTTGGGGTATTGGATGCCGTAAAATTAATTCTGACCGGAATTCGCTGTTGTACTTTAACGAAGTTTCCCGTAGAGTTGTCCACTGGAACAGCCGAATATTTGGAGCCGGTAGCTTCAGATATAGCGGCTACCTCACCTTCGAAGGTCTTTCCGGCCAATGCATCAATTTCAACCTTGACCTTTGTTCCGAGGCTAATACTTTTTAGCTGACTTTCGGTATAATTTGCTGTTATCCATTTCTGTTCATCGCGGACAATATTCACCAATGGCGTCCCATTTTGCACCAATTGGCCCTCCTCGATTGTTCTTCTTCCCAATACACCATCATAGGGGGCAGTGATAACCGTATAGGAAAGGTTCAATTTGGCCAGATCTATCGCTGACTGTGCCTTTAATAAGGAAGCATCATTGACAGATAATTTCTGTTCGGATTCATGTGTATTGAGTTTGGATACACGTTCTTGTGCCAAAAGGGCTTTATACTTGGCCAGCATGGCCTCATAATCCGATTTTACCTGATCGAATTGATATTGCGTCACAGCTTCATCTTTGACAAGACTTTCATATCGCCTGTAATTTGTTTCCATATTAGCTAAGCGGGCTTTCATTTCATCAATATTGGCATTTGCAATTGCCGTGCTATTGCTTGCAATGGCAATTCCAGATTGGGATATTGTTTTGCTCGCTTTGGCATCCGCTAGTGCAGCTTGCGCATTCTGCAATAAAATTCTATACTCGGCATCATCAATAATGACGAGTGTATCGCCCTTGTGGACTTTTTGGTGCTCATCAAATCGAACTGTTTTGATATAACCATTGATCCGCGAATTTATAGGGGTAATATGGGCATCTACTTGGGCATCATCTGTATAAACAGATTCGTTGATGTGGAAGAAAACCAGGATACCCCATATAATGGTGACCGCAATGACCACAACAGATAGGATATTGATGGTCCATATTTTCCGTCTTCGTTTTATTTCTTTCTCACTTAATGTTGAATTACTCATGACTCATTTTACTTATATGCTATTTTTTTTGTGGAAAGCAAGGCAACCTATATTATTGCTTGTCAATAATGGCTGTCAATTTTTCTAAGCTTGCTGTAATTTCCAATACTTTTTTTTCTGCGATCTCCTGCAGGATAGCGTTATAGAGATCCTGCTGGACAGGGTCCAATAATGTTCTGTATTCATCTCCTTTCACGGTTAATTTGATGAAGTTATTCCGCCTGTCATTGGGGTCACTGACGCGTTTAACCAGATCCCGTTTACAAAGGTTGTCGATCAGCGGAGTGACACTTGCTTTGTTCTTTTGTATAGCGATGGCAATATCCTGCTGATTCATCTGTTCATTTTTCCACAGTGCCGCCAAGACTTGCAGCATCTCATAGGTGATATCCAATTGCTGCTCCTTTATTTTCTGGATATAGTATTGTTTTAAGCTCGTTCGTAATGCGATGATACTATCCACTAAAGGTTTTACTGCATTCGTGAATTCATTTTTCATGTTACAAAGTTAAATATAAAACAGTTAAATATCAAACTAATTTATATTAGTTAAAAATGTGTTAAAGATGAGTGCTCAAAGGAGAGATGGCATTTTATTTGGGCATACTTGAACGAAAGGAAAAAAAGATATGTTAGGAGTTGAATTAATATTCTTTAGACGTTTTTTACTGCCGCTGCTAATTTTAGGAGGATGGATAAGTGTCGTCAGGGGGCAGCAAATGCACGCTTTTAATAACTTGGAGACCGGTTATCACGCTGTATATCGGTGGGTAGATCCCTTTTTCCCATTAATCCAACAGGTAGATGCGATACACTCGGACGCAGCTTCGCTCGATAAAGACCCTGCTCAGCAGGAAAAAGTCAAAAATTCGACAGGCAGACAGCGTTTTATAGGAAGAGTTAGTGAGCGCGTATATGAAGGCTCGGAAGTCGTCACTACTTCAGTGGAGTCAGGTGGAAATATCACTTATACCTCCTCCAATTCACCGACTAGGTATCGCGTTGCAATTGATCGTCAGATTAATGAGCGCTACCATGGAAAGCCTGTATTTGTAGATGCTAAAGGCGTAAAATATATAATTGATTCGAAATATAGGAAGCAGGTTGTTGAATAGATCGTTTTTCAAGTTAAAATTTTGTTAAAAATATTATTTTAGGAAATTAAATCGAAATATGGCATTTGTATTGTACTTTTATTTACAATTATTTAAATAACAATTGGGTTATGGAAGCAATAAATCGTTTCAAAAAAATCACAGCTGCATTAGCTTTGATTGCTGCATTCGGAATCGGACAATCCTATGCACAAACGGCTCCTAAAAAAATGGAAAAAGAAGCCAAAAAGTCTGAACAAAAAGTAAAGGAAGTAAAAACTAAGGCTACCGAGGCCGAAATGAAAACGAAGGCGACACCGGTGAAAGCTGCGGAGAAGAAAGAGGCAGCAGTCAAGGAAAAGTCTATGCAGACGAAGAAGATGGCGGATGCAAAAGTAGCGGCGGTGGAGACCAAGGATAAAGAGGTGAAGGATAAAGCAGTGAAAAAGGAAACTGCCAAAGCGCAAAAACAGGTGACCGCTGTTAAAAAAGATGCAGTCGCTACTTCCGATAAAGCAACAAGTGAAAAATACAATGGCCATACGGTCTATCTAGGTCCAAAAGGAGGTAAATATTATATCAATGGAAATGGAAACAAAACTTATATTTCCGACAAAAAATAAATAGCAGCTGAAGACGAATTATTAGAGGAGAAAGGACATCATTTGATGTCCTTTTTTATTTTAAAATTTACCGAAGCAGATCCATTAAATAAGTTTTATCCAGATAAAAAGCATTCAAACTGCCGCCATCATCGAGAATACTGCTACTGATCTCCTTTTTATGCTGCTGTAGGGTTTGAATCTTATCTTCAACCGTATTTGGGCTGATTAACCGAACTGCCGTAACAGTTTTTTGTTGCCCCATGCGATAGATCCTGTCGATCGCCTGTTGCTCGACAGCAGGATTCCACCAAGGGTCAACCAGGTACACTACATCTGCTGCGGTGAGATTAAGCCCCGTACCACCGGCTTTTAAACTAACAAGAAAAACCGGGATATCCTTGTCAGATTGAAAATCATTAACCAACTGACCTCGATTTTTAGACTGCCCGGTAAGCATTAATGCCGGAATTTTCTGTTTATCCAAGGCTTCCTTAATTAGATTAAGCATACTTACAAACTGTGAAAAGACAATAATTTTATGCTGGTCCTTTTTATGCTGAATCTGCTCGATCAGCATTTCGATTTTTGCAGAATCTTCGGATGTTGTCAGATCCCCGTTTTGGAGAAGTTTGCTTGAATTGCATATTTGGCGCAATTTGGTCAATCCTTTCAGCACATGCATTGGGCTTTTCTTGATTTCATCGCCATCTTTGGCTGAGATAAAATCCCGAAATTCCTTTTCATAGAGATCATAAATTCGCCGCTGGGCAGTTTTCATTTCACAGTAAAGAATCAGCTCATTTTTTGCAGGAAGATCACGTAGTACATCCTGCTTTGTCCTTCGGAGAATAAATGGTTTTATTTTCTCTTTCAGCATTTTTTTCCTTTTGCGGTCATGGAAAGCATCTATAGGAGTTGTATAGACATCTTTGAAATATTTTTTACTTCCTAAAAGACCGGGTACAATAAAGGAAAGCTGCGCATAAAGGTCCATCGTATTATTCTCAATCGGCGTCCCCGTTAAGATGATGCGATTTCTTGATTTTAGCAGATTTACCGTTTTATAGCGCTGGGAATCTGGGTTTTTGATTTGCTGCGATTCATCCAGTATAACATAATTAAACAAGACTTTTTTGAGGATGTTGATGTCCGTCAGCAGGTTATGGTAAGAGATTAAAATGAGATCATAGGACTCATATTGCAGTCCTTTTTCTATTCTATTGGGGCCATCCAAGACGAGTATTTGAAAAGAAGGAAGAAACTCCTGGATCTCATGTCGCCAGTTAAAAATCAGTGTTGTGGGAAGAACAAGTAAGGTCGGGGCAATGTGTCCCTGTGCTTTTTGAACTGCCAGAAAAGCCAGAATCTGGATCGTTTTTCCAAGCCCCATATCATCGGCGAGACAGGCACCAAAATTAAGTCCGTCCAGGAAATGCAGCCACTGCAAACCCTGAAGCTGATAAGGACGCAAGTTCCCGGTAAACGTAGAAGGCACCTGTACGTCAGATAAGGAAGAAGAGGAAAGCCGTTGTCTCAATTCACTAAGTTCTGCGATTACGATGGGATTCATCTCACTTTTAGCGAAGATTCGATCAATTTCATTGAACTTATATTTGGGGATTTCAATCACGTCATCGGCTATCACTTCGGCGGCATTAAAGTAAGCCTCAAATTTAGCGAGCCACTCCTGAGGCAAAATTCCTTGGGTGCCATCGTCCAAAGGGATAAACTGCGAGCGATTACGTACGGCTTTCTCCAATTTTTTTAGGGAAACACTTTTTGGACCAAATTTAACCTGTATATTGGCATTGAACCAATTTTGTCCACTGAGTACCTCCACATGGATTTTTCCTTTAAATTGGCTTACTTTATTTCCCCGGAGTGCGTTAAAGCCAACGATCTGTATGCCATGATGCTGCCATTCATCAAAAGCATCTAAAAACCAGTCTTTATCCAAAAAATATTTGCGATGTAGGTAAAAATGTTGAAAGCTACCTTCATCCATCTGTTCCTGAAAATAGGGGTGCTGCTTGAGTAGAAGTGAAATGACTTTTGTTTCCTTTTCTAGCTTCCGATCGACTAAAAATTGTTTGCCCTTACTATCTGTGCCGAATATATTTCGTTTGCTGAGGATCGGAATTTCGACTTCACCATAACGCATGACAGGAATAAGATTGACGAAATCTTCCGATTCCTCCAAAAAGAGGAGTGCCTGCATATCCTGATAATATAGATTTTCCTTAAGTTGCGGCTTGCTGGCTTTGGGAATATCCTGAAAATTCAATTCCACCGCATGGGCAAGCTGTTCTAGAAATAGTTTGTTGAACTCTTTGAACTTGCTTTGATGAATCAACAGCCGTTCTCCTTTATTGATAAATAAACGAATCAATTTGAGGTGGAGTTTGTTCTCGATCAGTACAACCTGATTTCCGATCAACACAAAATGGTCCAGAAGAATAACGAGATCCTGTAAATTGTACGTTAGGGTATGCATGTGGATCTCTCCCTTAACGGCAAAGAATGCATCGGTTTTGGTAACAAAGAGTTTAATCTCACCCTTGTTTAAACTAAGCTGGATTGGTGATAGCGATGTAGCTGTTATATTTTCTGATTTCTCGTAATCATGAAGATAAAAATCGAGATGCAAAGGATTTTTTATAATTGCCCGTAGGCTTGAAATAACGTCAATATCCTGTTGTACCGCTTGGGAAAACTGATGGATCGCTGTGTAAAATTGCATTTCTTCGATCGCATTGGTCCGCCAGATACGCGCTTGGCTTTCGCTTACCGAAATTGGATTTTTGGGAGTTCCCGATTTGGTTAATGGAGCCTGGCAGAGGAGTATCTGTAAATTTTTGTAGTAGCGATTGCGTGTTAACACGACAAAAGTATGCTGCTGTTCGGCCCCTTCTTTGACCTTTGGAGCCAGGGATTCCCCCAGCAGATCAAAGTCATCTATCGAAGTTAGCTGTTTGTCTTTTAATAGAAACTGGAGCTCTCCCGCATGGATATGCGCAGTAAAATAGTTTTCCAAAGAGGATTCATTTTCTAGCCCATATTGAATGGCTACTTTTTTTAGGAGATGCCGATAGCGGATGTGATCAAAAAAAGCCAACCAGTTTTCCTGTGTAAATAATTTGCTTAAAACAGCTTTCTGATGCCGGCAGAATACTGTTTCCGGACAGTTGCAAAATACAGCTGTTGCGGGAGCTGTATAGATGATCATGACCTCAAAGTTGGTGTAATTTTCCAGTACTTGAAAAGTAGCCTGATTGACCTTCATCGCCACAACATTGATCTGAAAATGTGCCATTGCCACTTCCATCCACGGAAAATAAGAATAACGGTTTACCCTTCTGAAGTCGATATTGGTCAATATGTGCTGATGGAATTCCATGTTGATCGCTTAAAAATTAAAACTCATGCCGCCATAATAATTACGTAAGGGAGCTGGATTGAAATATCGGCCTCCAAAAGCATTGATGTCGTTTCCAAGACTATACTTTTCATTCAGTAAATTGTCTGCTCCCGCAAAGATTTTGATCTTGTGACCTGAACCGACGGACTTGGCCCACGACAATTTACCTTGTAAAAGGTGATAGCGTTTGGCATACACGGTGTTTGCATCATCCAATGGTATTGCTGCTGTTAGATTGGAAAGAAGATCTAATCGAAATTCCTTCGGGAAAAGCACGTTTAACGAATTCACCCATACTGTTTTTGGGACAGCAGGTAGCTTATTGCCACTATAATCTTTGTCACCCACCTGATAGGTTTTGAAACGATAGTCATTGAGGGAAAAATTACTGGCGAGCTGTAAGCTGCGAACAATACCGCTTGTCTGGGGAGTAATCAAATAAGTTAATATCGATGCTTCCACACCCTTTTGGTTTATTTTACCTGCATTTTGAAAATATTCAGCACCCGTATCTCGTATCTGGCGGATAATAGCATTGTTCATCTGATAAGTGTAAGCGGCTGCGTCTACAATAATCCGCCTATTCCATAAATGCCAGCGTAACCCCAGCTCATGATTTGTCCCCGTTTCCGGTTTCAGCATCGTGTTGACCGTATTGTCTGAGGAACGCACTTCTGCAACTGTCGGCGCGGAGAAACCTTTGGAGATCGACGCTCTGAGCGCAACAGTTGGTGTGACTAAGTAGGATAGTGCAGCTCTTGGCATCCATGTATTTCCGAAATCGATACTTGATTTGTTTTCTTGGGCAATAGGATAGCGCTGTTGATAGGCTATTTTATTGCCATTCAATCCGAGCGACAGCTCGAGCTGTAAACGTTCGAGCCACGCTAGTTGTGTGCGGGCAAAAAATGACTGCTGACTATTCTCCAGTTTGTCTTTGGCCTGTGGATCGGTAGCGATCCCTTTATCATTGTCATAATTATCGATAGCATACCAGCCTTTTTGGGCCTCTAATCCCACTTGAACTTCGTATTTTAGGGCCTTGCTCAGTAAGTCTGTGTAGGATAAATACAAGCGTGTTCCCAGATTTTTCTCATCCCTTTTTTCATAATTGGTGATGAAGGGATTTCTGATCTGATTGGATGAGCCAAATACACTGGCAAACAAAGTCATCTTAGAACTGAGCTGAGTTTGGTTGCTGAGTCCGCCAAAGAATGTTTTATCGTAGATCGCAGCTTTCTGTTCAGCCGCGCCGGGATTTGGCCCTCCCTTCGGTCTGGCCTGTCTTCGATCGCTTTCCATTTGTGCTGCGGTGAGACCGCCCGGAGTCTGGTAACCCAGATCTGAGTAAAATCCCGTAAATTTTAACTCCGAAGTTTTTGCGTACTGCCAGTTGTAATTGAGCTGAATATTTTTCTTGTTTAAGGCCGAATTTTGTCTATATCCGTCACTTCTGGTCCAGCTCTGATTGATCGCTAGCTGCTGTGTCTGGCTCACTGGCAATATTGCATTAAGCTGCTCCTGAAAGAGACCGTAAGAGCCACCTGTCAATTGCAGGTTGACTTCCGGTTTGACAGACTGATCAAACCCTTTACTGTACAAAGAGACTACACCACCTGAATTGGCTCCATAAATAGAACCGTCAGGACCTTTTAAGATATTGATCTGACCCAATGCGTAAGGATCTATCAGATTAAGATAGGTGTTTCCACCAGCGTCGGTAAGGGGAAAGTCGTCCAGATAGATTTTTACGTTCCGGACACCGAACGGTGAGCGGATCATGCTGCCGCGCAGTGCGAGACGATAACTGCCGGGGGAACGTTCTTCCATCCGTATGCCCGGTATCAAATTCATTGCTGAAACCAGCGCGGGAGATTGTTGGGACTGGATCATCTGTCGGTTTAAAACAGCGGCCGAAGAAGTTAACCGCAATAAAGGTTGTTTATTGAAATACGCTTTCACCTCGACTTGTTCTAGCCTGTTAGTTGTCGTATCTAGTTCCTGCGCATATAATTTGCTACATAAACTCAGGGTAGCAAGAATGTAATATCTTTTCATCGTTATTGTTAGGTCGGCTTAGTCTGCAAATTCCTGACTGAAATAAATTTCAAAAACTTGCTTTGTCTTGTTATACTTTAGGCATTGAAAATTAGCATATACGGAGCTGGTCGGTACGCATAAGGTATTCGACATGGCAGCTCTTGAAAACTTTTTATTTAAACATCCGCGCTGGAGATCAAAATTTTTATTCGTAGCGATATTGTCAACACAAAAGGAGTTGTCGTCAATCAGATAATTCGAATTATTTAAGCGGATATAATCTTCCTGATCAATCAGTTCGGAAGCAATCAGGTAATCCAATGTGCCAAAGCTGGAGGAACAGTCCATGTTTTGGAGCGTATTGACAACTTTTAATTCGCTGTACAATGTTTTGAAACTATTGTTTTTCTGATCAAAAAGTACGATTTCAACGCGATGGTTGTCCTTATTGTAAACAATATATCCTAAATCGCTGCCAGCATTCTCGAATATATTACCTTGCGTAAGGGCTAAAATGGTGTAATTGGCGTGGCTTAGGAAATAATCCTTTTGGTCGGTACTCAATGTGGGGGTCAATTTCTGATGAAGTTTCTCGAAGAGGCCATCGTTGGCCATTTTCATTAACTGCTGTTCTTGTTCTCTTGTTCTGTCAGCAAAACGAGGGTTTTCATAGCAGGAGGTATCTGATGCATTTTGCACGGAAAGAGAAACCGCGACCTGCTCTTGACTGCGCGTTGTCGTATCTTTTGTTGATGTAATCTGTGTTTTCGGGGCCTTTGTCTGATGACAGGAAACTAGACCCAGAAACAGCATGGACAGCAGGATGGTTTGTAAGTTCATGATGAAGTCTCTTATGCATTTTCTTCACGGTATAAAGCGTGAAGAAGTAACAATATCGGCTAATTTAGTTATTTTATGGCAAAGAAGTTTCTTCTAAGGTTGAATTAGAACGCTTCGTTGAGACCCAAAAAGAAACCCCGAGATCCATATTTTCCGAAAGCATAGTCCAGACAGAGATTTGTGCGCGTTGCTTTGTTAAATAGAACCCGTAATCCGGCGCCGCCGCCGGGCTGCCACCTTTCAAACAGCTTAGTGCCAAGTTCGTCACTTGCTGTCTGTAGATTAAAGAATGCAGCTCCACTCAGGAAGCGATTTTTTAAAATTGGGAAGCGGTATTCTGTTTCGGCATAACCGAAAGAAATTCCTTTGAAATAACCGATGGTATAACCACGGCCGCTCCTTACGGCGACATCCCTTCCCGTACCGGGGAGGTCAAAATAGGGGAGTGTACCGCCAAGTTTATAGGACCCCCAGTACCAGAAGGCAAGGACATGAGCTGGGTCAGACTGAGATAGACTAAAATATTTCCGAAAGTCGGTTGTAAGCTGTACGGCACTTTTGCTGCTGCCCAACAATGTGGTGTTCCATCGGACGCCGATATCGGAATAGATGCCTTTGTAAGGCCTATTGGGATTATCTCTTGTCATATACTGCAAATTGAACAATAACCCATTGGAGTTATAACTGTCTGGTTCGAAGCCATGCTTTTCCGTATAGATTGTATTGGGGGTAACATTACCATTCGGACCGCTGCTCGTTATTTTTCGCCTTAAGTCAAAAGCTAATCCAGCTCCAACAAATAGCCCATCAGCGATACGTTTGTAGACTTTTTCGTTAAATGTAAAGGCATTGTACTTGGCGCCATACTTCTTATGCTCAGGATTTGCAAGTACCTCTTCATCGGCATTGGTCCATTTTCCATGAGGCGTCATGCCCAAGCCTGCGTCTAAAGCAACCATCTTGACGAGCGCAAAAGCCCCCTGAAAATTCAGCTTGTTGTTTGGCGTAAATACATTGTGGCTGATGTAAAAAACCATAATATTTTTTGTTGTAATCGAGGCAGATGTTGCGGCGATCGACATGGTAGTTGTTTTCGGGTCACCAAGTACTTTTCCGGCCACCGCTTTAATTCCAATCTGGCCGCCAATTGTCGGGTTATATGCAATATTGGGCATCAAGGTGATGGGGGAGCGTTTGCTCGAGTGTTCTTTTTTCCGTTTGGGATGTATTATTCTTCCGATGAGGTCAGATATATCATATTGACTGGCAAGGATAGAATCGCGCCGATGATTGTACTGTGCAAGAGAGTCTGTTTTTGCATCGGTTTGGGCAGAAAGCAACGTAGGAATTGAGATTAAAAGCATTCCTAAAAAAGTGTATCGGAGGAAATTATTATAACGTAAAAGTTGATGCATACATTCGGGCTTATCTTAAAACTAAACGTAAAAAAAATTAAAATGTTTTCTTGGGCACTCGGAGCCTGCCTTTTTTGATCTTTGAACAAATGCAAATCCGGTATTGTGTTGAAGAAGTTTATTTTTCTTGCGAAGCAGGAGAATTAAACTTGCAAATCACAGCAAATTTATCTTAGTTTGATTATTTAAACTAGGATATGATAGGACGCACTATATTTAATTACGGATTGACTTTGCTTTTATTGACCGGGGTTGCCCATGCACAGGAGCTTTATACCCCAAGGAATATTAAGCAGGCGATTGAAAAGGGCACGCGTACAACTACGGGTGAGCCAGGGAAAAACTATTGGCAGAATTTTGGCAAATATAATGTGCAGGTTCAATTGAATCCTGCCACAAAAACGGTCAGCGGAACAGAAACCATTTTATACAGCAATAATAGCCCGGATACCTTGAAGCGGCTGGCAATACGATTTGTCAACAATGTACATAAGCCTAATGCCGTACGTGCGGCTTATGCCTCAGACGATTACCTAACTTCGGGATTGAAGATTAAATCCTTTAAACTGAATGGACAGGTCTACGATGTAAACAGTAAAGATTGGGGGACCGTCAAACTAGGTGATTTTGGACAGAAGATCCTTCCAGGAGGCACCGCCAACCTGGAGATCAGCTGGGAATACCCTTTATCTGTAGAAAGCGATCGCGAAGGACTGTTAAATGCTTCTACTTTTTATTGTGCTTACTCTTATCCAAGGGTGTCTGTATACGACGATTATAATGGCTGGGATGTTTTGGAACATAACGGGAGACAGGAATTCTACAATGGTTTCAATGATTATCAATTTGAAATATCCGTTCCAAAGAATTTCGTCGTTTGGGCGACTGGTGAGCTGACAAATGCCGCAGAAGTATTGCAGAAACCTATTTTAGAACGTTTCGAAAAATCAAAAGTTAGCGATACAGCGATACATATCGCTACAGATGCTGAAATGAAAGCGGGAAAAGTGACAGCACAGGAAGCGTGGAATACCTGGAAATTTAAAGCTGCTTATGTTCCTGATTTCTGTTTCAGTGTGAGTGATAATTATATCTGGGATGGCGGAAGTGTCGACTTGGGAAGCAAACGTGTGAGTGTTCAATCCAGCTACGTTGCCGGAACGCCAGACTTTGAACACTATATTGGCTGGCAGCAATACTGTATTGACTGGTTTTCCAAAAACTGGCCCGGTGTCACCTATCCCTACCCGACGATGACAGCGGTTCAGGGATTTGCTGATATGGAATATCCCATGATGATCAATGATTCAAGTGTTCCGGATAATCTTGTGGACGCGCGGCAAACCGCGGACCATGAAATTGCACATACCTATTTCCCTTTTTACATGGGAATAAACGAGACACGCTACGGCTATATGGATGAAGGATGGGCTACGGCACTGGAATTTTGGATTGGAAATGCAGAGATCGGTGCAGATAAGAACAAAGAGCTTTTTAAAGATGCACGCGTAAAACGTTATATATTTGACCCTTCTACAGAGGAAGATCAACCCTTAATTACCATGACCTCCCAGTTAAGTGGTCTAGGGTATGGCAACAATGCTTACATCAAAGCTGCATTATCTTATATTGCATTAAGAGATTATCTGGGTGATGACCTGTTCAAAAAAGCCTTACATCATTATATGGAGCTATGGCATGGAAAACATCCGACGCCATGGGATTTCTTTTATAGCATCAATGCGGGCGCTGGACAAAATCTAAACTGGTATTGGAAAAACTGGTATTTCAGCAACAATTACATCGACCTCAAAGTGAATAGCTTTAAGCAGCTTAACGGTAAAAATACGCTTACGATCACCAATGTGGGGGGATTTGCGATTCCTTTTGATGTGTTGATTACCTATGCGGACGGATCTGTAGAGACAAAACACCAGACGCCTGCAATTTGGCAACATAATGAAAAAGAAGCAACTTTATCTTGGCCCTCGACTAAAAAGGTGAAAAATATTACATTGGATGGTGGTATTTTTATGGATTACACAGCCACAGACAACAGCTGGGACAACCTAAAATAATCCAATCGGTCGTGTCAGCTTTTATTTACAGAAGCTGACACGATTTTGCAATGCATAAAGTTCTTTGCTGGGCGAATCTAGCCTTTGATAATGTGTTTCATTGCCCTCAAGAATATTTTACGACAAATTATCAATGGTTCGAAATGTCAGATTAATCCGTGCATGGAAAGCCTTCTTTGTAGGTGGAAGTCGATGTAGCCAATAGGTTTGCGTCAGATCTTTCATAACCAATAGACTTCCATGTCCTAGAATGATATCTATTTTTTCCTTACTGGTTTTATGCTTAAAGGCAAATTTTCGTTCGGCACCAAAACTTAACGATGCAATTGCACCATTTTTTTTTAGATCTTTTTCCCCATCACTGTGCCAAGCCATTCCTTCATCGCCATTGTGATATAAATTTAACAAACAGGAATTGTAGGTCTCCTGTGTTGTTTCCTCCGCCAGTCTCTTCAGCTCTAGGAGTTCTTTTGTCCAGGGGAGAGCCTTTTTGGTGGTATTGGAATAGCTATATTCAAATGCCTGGTCGCCATACCAGGCTACTTTTCGTTTGGTAACGATTTCATTGCCAAAAATAATGGCTCGGTCATTTACCCACTCCACCGAATCCATCAGAATATCAAAATAATGGTTTGCTTCCTGCTGGCTCAATATTTTACCATAGTAATTGACAGTCCCATCGTAAGGGAGTAGGTTCCTGTTGCCATCGAAGAGATTGTCGAAAAGTTCCATTGTATTGTATTGTATTGTATTGTATTGTATTGTATTGTATTGTATTGTATTGTAATTTTTAACTAAATGGCTGTATGTAGGCTCTCCCATCCGATTATGGCTGTTTTACGCATAGGATCCCATCGATAACCACCAAATATACCGCTGTTTTGAATCACACGGTGGCAAGGGATGAGGTAGGCGATGGGATTGCTTCCGATGGCAGTACCGACTGCGCGGGAGGCTTTGGGCTTTCCGATTTGGGAAGCGATAGCACCGTAAGTGCTTAAATTGCCCATAGGGATTTTTAATAAAGCTTCCCATACTTTTAGCTGAAAATCAGTTCCCTTTAAATGCAACTTTACCTGACTGATATCTTTATCTTCCGGATTTAAAGCTTGGAGGGCATTTTCATGCATACTATTTCCCTGTTGGAGATAGGTTGCCTTCGGGAACCGTTGCTGGAGTGACGCAAAGGCTGTAGCCTGATCATCTGCATAAGCAATATGGCAAACACCTTTTGGTGTGGATGCAATGAGCATTGTGCCGAATAAGCTTTGATAATAATCATAAGATATTAATAGATTGGCGCCCTCATTTTTATATTCAGCAGGTGTCATGCCTTCAATGTTGATGAATAATTCATGCAGTCTGCTACTGCTGGAAAGACCAAGCTGATAGGTAGTTTCGGCGATATTATTTTCCTTTAGCAATGATTTTGCGTGATTTATGCTTACATATTGCAGGAATTTTTTCGGGCTAGTACCTGCCCAAGCGGTAAACATTCGTTGAAAATGAGCCTCACTCATGTAAACATGGGAAGCGATCTGACCCAATGTGGGCTGTGTCTTAAAATTCTCCTGTAAGAAATGTATCGCCTTGGCAATACGTTGAAAATCTACTTCTTGTTGAATAGTCATGATTGTTCATTTAATTTATACAAAGTTGCGCATAAGGAGAGACCTGTAAAATCCGATTTATGCTAAATTAAATGTTCGACTAAGAAGATTTGTCCGAATGACCCAGGGACTTTTCCGGTGCGACTAGATCGCGGATCAGTTGTTTGAGTTCCTTAATCTCTGGAAATCGTCCTGCTCTTTTTCGGTCAAAGATCTCCTGTTTCGCTACGCGTATGGTATAGCGGCCTGCAATTTCGCTAGGCACGAGCAGCACTCCGTGAATATCTTCAGTAAATGAACTCAGCAGCTCTTGCGCCATATAGGCTGCGCGAAGCATCCAATTGCATTTTGGACAGTATTCAATTTCGATAACAGGTTTTGTTGCCATGAGTCAAGTTAAGGTGCATTGTTTTGTTTCAAACAAATTTATTGATCCTGCTGCTGCAATCAAAACCATTTTTGTCATAGAAATTTCGAGATTGTTCCGATTCGAGTTTTGAGTATTCCTAAAAACCATTCCATTGATCTCTTTGTACGGACAATGGAATGATTTGTATATTTGGTGTCCCAAACCTGTATTTAGACGGTTTAGCCGATTTTGAGTGACGTCATCGTCAGAGATCCAGCCACTGAATTATCGTTAAAGAGAAAAAGTTCTTCATTTTTACCCTGTAAACCCAGCGTATAGATTAGAGGCAAGTAATGTTCAGGCGTTGGGATTGCTAAGTCAAACTCTTTGCCCTGTTTCCTGAAATCAATTAAGGCCTGGTGGTTCCCGTCCTGAATAAATTTCTTCATTTTTTCATTTGCTATTGCGGCCCATTCATAGGAATAACCTGTTGTGTTGAGTTTATCCCAGGCAACCATCCGTAGGTTGTGCACCATATTGCCGCTGCCGATAATCAGAATGCCTTTTTTCCGTAGCTCGTTTAATTGCTGTGCAATCTCATAATGGTATGCAGCAGGTTGTGTATAGTCGATGCTCATTTGAATAATGGGTACATCTGCATTAGGGTAAAGATGTTTAACAACCGACCAGGAACCGTGATCCAGTCCCCATTTGTCATCCAGGTGAATATCCGCTTTGCTAACGATACGCTGAGTTTCTGCAGCGAGAGCCGGACTTCCTGGCGCTGGATATTGCACATCAAATAAAGCTTGCGGGAATCCCCCAAAGTCATGTATGGTGGCAGGATGTTCCATTGCCGTAACAAATGTTCCACGTGTTTCCCAATGTGCAGACACAACAAGAATGGCCTTCGGTTTTTCAAAAGTTTGACCTATTTTTTTGAATCCTTGGACAAATTCATTGTCTTCGATAGCATTCATGGGACTTCCATGACCTAGGAATAGAACCGGATATTTGTCGGTTGCTTCGAGTTCTCCGGAAAATTTATATAAAGAGTTCGCTTTGTGTGCTACTCCAGATAAAGGTAATGTTGCCATAATTTTGATAAAATCCTTTCTACGCATTTGATATATATGTAATCGCGTCAATTTTCTATACAAAGGTAAGCGACGGGGGAGAGACAGGGGTATAATAATCCGGTCAAACTGTTGTACTATTCGGAAATAAGCTTCTGGATTTCATTTCTGAATTCAGAAGGAGTCATGCCTGCTTTCTTTTTGAAGACATTGGTAAAGTAAGCTTTTTCTTGATAGCCCAGTTCAAAGCCAATTTCCGAGATTGTTTTGTTTGTTGTCAATAATAAGTTTTTAGCTTCAATCAGCTTTCGGGTTTCGATAATTTCAGATACGCTTTGCTGCAAAATATTTTGACAGATCAGGTTTAAGTTTCGCGTCGACATAAAAAGCTTCTCTGCGTAAAAATTAACCCCTTCGGGGCGGCGATAATTCTCTTCTAAGATTGATAGAAAACTCTTAAATGTCGTCCCTTGATTTTTTAATTGTTGCTGTGCATCTGGAAATTGCCTTTTCCGTTCAGATTCAATCATGGTAAAAATGGTGCTCAACAGTTGCTTAATGACTCCATAGTCTACAGCAGTCTGCAGGGTTTCCTGCTGCATGAGTTCACACAAGATTGTTAATCTGTCGAAGCAGTGGGGGCTATCGAAGGGCAATGTTGCGTTTTCATGAAAATGGGCGTAGAGTTGAAATGTTGTTTCGGGGATAAATTCGCTCTTGAAACGAATGACCCAAAATTCAATCTGATTATTATTCAATAGAGGTTTGACGCGGTGGTTTTTGCCTTGAGTGACAAAGCTTATAAAGGGGGCAGTGTACGTTTTTGTTTTAAAATCGATAAAATGTTCGAGTTTTCCTGATACGCCAATGATCAGTTCCTCGAAATCATGTTGGTGTATTTCGTTTTTGGATTGCTGAATACGCTGTGCCTCATCGGCGTCTATTTTATAGATTTTGAAAAGCTCGTTCAAAATAAGAAAGAAGATTAATGATCACTATACGAATATACGGTTTCGTTTGCATATTGTTTGTTGTAGGGCTTCTAGCCGAACCGCTTGCGACTATTTATTCTTGCAAACTACGATTACACTGTATTAAAGTTTCTTTTTCGGATCTATCGGATCTAGAGGTTGTCTTCCGTCTTTTTCTTCCTGTGTTTTCGTTTGCCAGGCTATTAATTGAGCTGTAACTTAGGATTATCGAAGGAGGGGAGTGTTTGTATACTTTAATAAATACCTCTTCAAAGTAAGAAGAAGGTTAACGGTGATATACAAGCTAACTAAGAGCTCTGCACCCATTTATCCTATGCGAGTCCGAGTATTTGGTGTTTTTCGGCTCTTTTTTCGGTATTTCTAGGGCAGAGGCTCCGCTGTGGTTCGTTTCGTTTTTAATGTTGAATAGGCGTTGAATCTATCCTAAACGGGGTTAGCAAGAACTTAACTAGAGCTTAGCTTCGCCCTGAGAGCAGGGAGCGTCTATTTTGAGATGATCCTGATTCCATGTCAGACACAGACTCAACACGGACTCACATCGGACTCAACACGGATTCAGTGTATATTGTGGCTAAATAAACAGTACCTAAATATCGCCTTAAACCTGCGGGGTGAGCGAAACAAGCGCTGCTCCGCTGCATCTTTAAATTAAAGCATTGCCAGTCCGATGCTGAAGCTCCCGACTTCTTTTTATGTCTTTATCGCGTGTTATACCGAGTTGCCCGCGTGCTTCGGATGTTGCTTCGGATGTTTCTGCGGAGGTTATCGGCTGCGGTTCGGATCAGCGATGACCCCCGGTCGGGGCATGCGGGGGGCATGTTCGCCCTCGGAACGCTATCTGTCCGTGATGGTAGCGGGGTGGGTACAGGGTAATAGTCGGTTGCAACACGGAAGGAACACGGACGCAGCACGCTAGCAGACCGAACCTGTCCACAGGCTGTCCCGAACGTGCCCCGAAGCTGTTCCGGCCCCGCCCGGACCATGGCAAGGGGCAGGCGGGAAGGAGGGGGTGAGAAAGTGCAAGCTATGAAACCGGTTATTCTGCAGTCCTGTGATCAGCCATTTTTCGCCTCCCTGTGCACCTCCCGCTACCAGAAACCAAAAAGAATCTTCCATCCTGACAGCGAGTTAGGGATATATTGAAAGAAAATAAAACAAAAGGCTTGGAAGTTTGTTAGAAAACTCCCTATCTTTGCACCACTCCGCAAGGGAGGAACGGTTGCTTCGAAAGAAGAAACCAATGAAAAAAGAAGGGTTTAACATAAGTTAGACGGGGTCTAAAATCCCGCTGGGTTTATTTTAAACGCGGAAATCAAAAAAAAGAGAAAAGAAAAAAAACTTCAGAAAGTTTTTGGAAGTTCAAAAAAGATTTCTACCTTTGCAGTCCCAACGGAAACGAAGGGAAAAACAAAACGATAAAGAGGGGCGCAATGCCTATCGGAATATAGCGGATACGGAAGTTGAAGCGGCAGAAGTTCTTTAAGAAAACACAATCATGTAAGCGTGACGAGTAGACAAACGAAAGTCATGAACAAATTCAAGAATTAGTTCAATTCGATCCAAGATCAGAGATATAAAAAAAGAATTCTGATTATGTAAATAGTTGGAATCAAAAACTTCATTTTACAATGGAGAGTTTGATCCTGGCTCAGGATGAACGCTAGCGGCAGGCCTAATACATGCAAGTCGGACGGGATCCATCGGAGAGCTTGCTCGAAGATGGTGAGAGTGGCGCACGGGTGCGTAACGCGTGAGCAACCTACCTCTATCAGGGGGATAGCCTCTCGAAAGAGAGATTAACACCGCATAACATCAACAGTTCGCATGTTCGGTTGATTAAATATTTATAGGATAGAGATGGGCTCGCGTGACATTAGCTAGTTGGTAGGGTAACGGCTTACCAAGGCGACGATGTCTAGGGGCTCTGAGAGGAGAATCCCCCACACTGGTACTG
>JAIRVH010000128.1 GCA_031253985.1 Sphingobacterium sp. | reverse complement strand
CTCTTTCCATTGTTTTTAAATGTTGTAAAGTAAATTTTGTAGTTTATTTTAATGCCTCAAAGATAGCATATTCCATAAAGAATATCGACAAAAAGCCATATTTTATTAAATGTTCTTAGCGAAACAGCCTTATTTATGCAAATTACCTAATTAGGCAAGGAACATTTTACAGTATGACAGGCCAAATAAGCACACGAAAAATTGAATGTTTCGAAAATGTCAAAAAATCCAGGTCAAGCGATTTGCCACTAAAAAAATGTATTTTTGTATTGGATTGGCTAAAACACTATTACAATGAGTACAGAACATACAGCAGTTGCTCCTGTTTCTTTAACAGAAGGAGCAATCAAGGAACTAAATAAATTAAAGGATCAACAAGAAATCTCTGATGATTTTGGTTTGCGTGTCGGTGTCGAAGGCGGCGGTTGTTCCGGTATGAGTTATATCCTGGGCTTTGATCAAAAAAAGGATGGCGATAACGAATACGAAATTCAGGGAATCCGCATCTTTATGAACAAAGCGCATGGCCTATATCTTGCCGGTATGGAAATTGACTTCAAGTCGGGACTCGACGCAAGGGGCTTCACATTCAATAATCCCAATGCAACAAGCACCTGCGGATGCGGTAGCAGTTTTTCAGCTTAATTGAATCTCAACACGCATAAAATAACAAAGGGACTGCCATTAGGCAGTCCTTTTTCGTAGTAGCCATACCGTTAATTTGAGTAATATACTCAAGGAAAGATTCCAAAGAGTTTGATCTCTATTTAATGATACTAGGACAACAAAGCCCTCTTTCATTTTCCATCATAAATCACTAAATTAGCGACCTTTAGAAAAGAAGCATACAACAGTCTGATGTACAAAGAATATAAGCAGTTAAATTTACCCGAGATAGGTAAAGAGATTTTGACCCGTTGGGAACAGGAAAAAATATTCGAAAAAAGTATCAATAATCGTCCTGAAAGCAAGACTTATACATTTTTTGAAGGCCCGCCTTCTGCAAATGGAATGCCTGGGATACACCATGTGATGGCCCGTACGATTAAGGATATTTTCTGTCGTTACAAGACTTTGAAAGGCTACCAAGTGAAGCGAAAAGGTGGCTGGGATACCCATGGCCTACCCATTGAACTTGCTGTCGAAAAAGCTCTTGGAATCACAAAAGAGGATATCGGTAAAAAGATCACTGTAGAACAATATAATGACGCTTGCCGTAAGGAGGTGATGAAATATACCGATGTCTGGAATGACCTAACCACAAAAATGGGCTATTGGGTTGACCTCGAACATCCTTACATTACCTATAAGAATGAATACATCGAGACCCTATGGTATTTATTAAAAGAACTTTATAAAAAAGGTCTTTTGTATAAAGGTTATACGATACAGCCATACTCTCCGGCCGCAGGTACTGGATTGAGTTCACATGAACTTAACCAACCGGGTACATACAAAGATGTGAAGGATACGACCATCGTTGCCGAATTCAGACTCATCAAAAGCCAGCTTCATCCAGCGATAGAAAAACTAGTTGACGATGAAGCGGAAGATGTTGCTTTTATTGCCTGGACGACCACGCCTTGGACTTTACCGTCCAACACAGCATTGGTTGTAGGAAAGAAAATAAATTATGTTAAGATCAGAACTTTCAATAAATATACTGGATCTCCTGTATCCGTCGTATTGGCAAAAGATCTGGTCAGCAAGCATTTTAAAGCAGAAGGAGAAAACGCATCTTTCCAAGACTATAAATTGGGCGATAAAGTAATCCCTTGGGAACTTGCTGCGGAATTTGTGGGTGAAGAGCTTGTTGGCTTGCGCTATGAGCAATTGTTGCCTTATATCACTAACGAGGACTTACAAGAAAATGCCTTCCGCGTTATCCCTGGTGATTTTGTCACGACCGAAGATGGTACTGGTATTGTTCACGCGGCTCCTACTTATGGTGCGGATGACTTTCGTGTAGCAAAAGAACATGGGGTACCGGGTATCTTGGTAAAAGATGAAAATGGAAAAGAAGTTCCTACTGTTGACCGTACTGGCCGTTTTGTAAGTGAAATCACAGATTTTGCCGGAAGATTTGTCAAAGAGGAATATTACAGCGCAGAGGAACGTTCAAAAGAAGATTTTAAACCTACGGATGTATTGATCTCGATCAAACTAAAAGAGGACAATAAAGCCTTCGATGTCAAAAAGTACGAGCACACCTATCCACACTGTTGGCGTACAGACAAACCTGTTTTATACTATCCATTAGATAGCTGGTTTATCCGTACGACCGCAGTGAAGGAAGATTTAGTTGCCTTAAATAAGACCATCAACTGGAAACCCGAAGCAACTGGTACAGGACGTTTTGGCAACTGGCTGGAAAACTTGGTAGACTGGAACCTCTCACGCTCGCGTTACTGGGGTACCCCGCTTCCTATCTGGCGCTCAGAAGACGAAAATGAAGAGGTTTGTATAGGTTCCTTACCTGAATTGAAATCTCTATTAGAAGCTTCTTTGACCTCAGATGTTTTGTCTGACGATGAAAAAGCAAAAAATAAAGCTTACTTAGATAAGTTCGACACCGAGCAATTGGATCTTCATCGTCCTTATGTGGATGATATCGTCCTTGTATCTGATGCTGGACAAAAGTTATTCCGCGAACCTGACTTGATCGACGTTTGGTTTGATTCGGGTGCAATGCCTTATGCACAGTGGGGATTGGATCACGAAAAATTAGCTAAAGGAGAAAAGTTCCCTTTTAAAGCGGGATTCGATCATGCATACCCGGCAGACTTTATTGCTGAAGGAGTAGATCAAACGCGCGGCTGGTTCTTTACCTTGCATGCGATTTCGACGATGATGTACAAATCGGTTTCCTTCAAAAATGTGGTTTCCAATGGCTTGGTATTGGATAAAAATGGCAACAAGATGTCCAAACGCTTAGGCAATGGTGTTGACCCATTCTCGACAATCGATCAATATAGTGCCGATGCGACCCGCTGGTACATGATCAGCAACGCCGCGCCTTGGGACAATCTTAAATTCAATATGGAAGGGCTGGATGAAGTCCGTCGTAAATTCTTCGGTACTTTATACAATACATATGCATTTTTTGCACTTTATGCCAATATCGATAAGTTCTCCTACGCAGAACCCGATATAGCTTTGGAAAAACGTCCTGAAATTGACCGTTGGATTATCTCCTTGTTAAATTCGTTGACCAAAGAAGTAGACGAATACCTGGCCGATTACGAGCCTACAAAAGCAGCACGTGCTATCCAAAACTTCGTTGATGAACATCTCAGCAACTGGTACGTCCGTCTGTGCCGCCGTCGCTTCTGGAAAGGAGATTACACTGAAGATAAGATTTCGGCTTATCAAACACTCTATACATGTCTTGATACGATTGCGAAATTAATGTCTCCGATATCACCATTCTTCTCGGACAGACTATTCCTGGATTTGAATACAGCCACCAACAAGGAACAAGTTGAATCTGTTCACCTGGCAAATTTCCCTGTGTACAATGAAAAGCTAGTCGATAAAGATCTAGAAGAACGAATGGCTTTAGCACAGGATATTTCGTCTCTGACGCTTTCTTTACGGAAGAAAACTTCCATCAATGTACGTCAACCGTTAAACAAAATTTTGGTTCCAGTACTTGATAGTGCCTTCCAAGAGAAGGTAGAAAAAGTAAAAGATCTGATACTTTCTGAGACCAATATTAAAGATATCGAGTTCATCACAGATACCACAGGTATTATTAAGAAAAAAATAAAACCAAATTTTAAAGCTCTTGGCGCGAAAGTTGGTAAGGATATGAAGTTAGTTTCTTCGTCTATCCAATCGTTGACTATAGATCAAATTAGCACGTTGGAATCAACAGGCGAATTAGCCCTAGCAGGCACGCCATATACGATTTTACTGAGCGATGTAGAAATTATAGCAGAAGACGTTGAGGGATGGCAGGTAGCGAATCTAGGTAAATTGACCGTAGCATTAGATATACATATCACCGAAGAATTGAAAAAAGAGGGTTTATCAAGAGAATTGATCAACCGCCTACAAAATCTAAGGAAAGATAAAGGATTAGAAGTCACTGATAGAATTAACGTAAAGTTAACAGCTGCTTCAGAAGTGGTCAATGCTGCCAACGAAAATTTATCGTATATTTGCACCGAAATTCTGGCCGATTCATTGGTATTTGAAGATTCACTAACTGAAGGAGAGACCATCGAGATCGATGGCAAAGAACTTAAGGCATTAATCCAAAAAAATTAAATTATGGCAAACAACAACGAGAAAACACGCTATAGCGATTCAGAATTACAAGAATTTAAAGATATTATCTTGGACAAGCTTAGAATAGCAAAAGAAGAGCTTTCCTCGTTGACCGCAACGCTAAATAACAGTAATGCTAATGGTACAGACGATACTGCTGGAACGTACAAGACATTGGAAGACGGTTCAGCTACTTTGGAAAAAGAGCAAACAAACCAATTGGCTGCCCGTCAAAAGAAGTTTATCGACAACCTAGAAGCAGCGTTGGTGCGCATCGAGAACAAAACGTATGGTATCTGTAGAGAAACAGGAAAACTGATTCAAAAAGAACGCTTGAAAGCTGTTCCACATACAACTTTGAGCATCGAAGCGAAAAACAAACAATATTAATTTTAGGCATTAAATATATGGTCTTTGCTTAGGCAAAGACCATTTTTATAACACAATGAAGGGTTATACTAAACCAATTGCGCTTATTGTCGCAATACTTTTAATAGACCAGTTGTCCAAAATATGGGTTAAACTCACGATGACAATTGGACAAAGCCACCATATCTTGGGCAAATTTTTCCAGATTCATTTTATTGAAAATAATGGAATGGCTTACGGTATGGAATTTGGCGGTGATTATGGAAAATTATTCTTGACCGTATTCCGTATTCTAGCTGTAGCCGGTATCGGATATGGCCTGCATTATATGATCAAAAATAAGTATAACCGCGGTTTCATCTTAAACGTTGCCTTGATTCTTGCCGGTGCCCTAGGAAATATCATTGATTCCGCTTTTTACGGTGTCATCTTTAGTGATAGTACCTGGTATGATAAGGCGACTTTATTTCCAGCTGGCGGAGGTTATTCTTCCTTCCTTCACGGAAAAGTGGTCGATATGCTTTATTTCCCATTAATTCAAGGAAATTTTCCTTCTTGGGTACCTTTCTGGGGCGGTGAAGAGTTTCTATTCTTCCGGCCTGTATTCAACATTGCAGACTCGGCCATCTCGGTCGGTGTGGTTTTGATCCTATTATTTCAAAAGAGGTACTTTAAAACAGAAAAAGAAGAAAAATCCAGCATCCACAGTGAAATCGTTGAAGATTAGCGAATATTACCTCAAAGCCTTGTTAATCTCAAGGCTTTTATTTTTTAAGACATTTCAAAATAAAAGTAAAAAAACTGTAGCGGTTACAAAGCAAAGAATAAAGATTAAAAGCTAAAAACCGGGCTGCAGAGTTTCATCGAAGATAATTAAAAAATGAGGACTCTTGCTAAGCCTAACGCTTGTATAACCGCAATCTCAATACGCATATCTAAATACCAAATATCAACATGAAAAACATGAGTTTACTTCTGACATTTTGCTGCCTATTAGGAATCCAGGTAGCACAGGCACAGCAGATCGAAGTTTCCAACTTAAAGAAACATATCTATTACCTTGCTGACGACAAAATGCAAGGGCGAGGAACAGGCAGCAAGGAAGTATTTAAAGCAGCAGATTACATTGAAAAGGAATTTAAAAAATATAAACTTGAACCTAAAGGCGAAAAAGGGTACCGCCAATCCTTCAAAGCTAAAGTATGGAAAGTAAAAGTTGCAGACAGCATTCGCAATGCGGATAATATCATTGGATTTATTGATAACGGTGCGGACTTGACAGTTGTTATCGGCGCCCATTACGATCATTTGGGAACCGGTCGTCAAGGAAGCTCCAAAGATTCTTTAGGAGTAGGCAAAATCCACAACGGAGCCGACGACAACGCCTCGGGCACTGCGGGCTTATTAGAACTCGCACGTTACTTTAGCAGCAACAATGAAAAAGAACCCTACAACTTACTGTTTATTGCTTTCGGGGCAGAAGAACTTGGCTTAGTTGGTTCCAAATATTTTACAGAACATCCTACCCTACCCTTGGAAAAGATCACAGCCATGCTCAATATGGATATGATCGGCCGCTACAATCCTAGCAATGGTCTTGCTGTCATCGGTTATGGAACAAGTAGCCAATGGCCTACTATATTTAAAGATGTTCAAGCGTCTATAAAATTTAATCTTAGCAAGGATGGCAATGGTGGTTCTGACCAGACTTCATTCTACAAGAAAAATATACCGGTTTTATTTTTCCACACTGGCGGACACCCAGACTACCATATGCCAACGGATGATGCCGATAAAATTGATTACAACGCTTTGAAATCTATTCTAGATCTCGAAAAAACGGTCGTTGAAAATATCATGAAACAATCCAGCAAGATGGACTTTATCTGGACCAACTAAAAAACATTCCTCTTCAATGCCATAGGGCTGATAGGAAAGCCAATAGGCAAAACTGAATAGATAAACAGAGCACCTGAATCCGGCTAAAGCAGCCTAGTAAACAGGTGCTCAACTAATAATTTAATTATTGTTGATGAAAAAAGTTCTAGTGACAGGGTCCAACGGATTCCTCGGTCAAAAAGTCGTCGATTTACTTGCCAAAAATGAACAGTATGATGTTATTGCCATTTCAAAAGGGCCAAATCGAAACCCGAATCAAGTGGATTATGCATTCTTTCAGGTAGACCTATCGGACCGGACAAAGCTGATAGATTTTTTAGCTGCACACACTTTTGACGCCATCGTACATACAGCAGCCGTGACGAGTGTAGAAGCTTGTGAAGCAGATAAGGCGGCTTGTCAATTACTGAATGTCGACCTTGTAGAATATTTGGCATCTTATTGTACAGCACATCAGACCCAACTGATCCATCTCTCTACAGATTTTGTATTTGACGGCAAAAAAGGTACTACCTATAATGAACTGGACGCAGCTAACCCACAAAGTGAATATGGGAAGAGTAAGTATGCCTCCGAACAAGTGCTTGTGCAATCCAACTGTCACTATGCGATCTTACGTACCATATTAGTCTATGGAATAAATGCAGATCCAAACCGTTCCAACCTTGTATTATGGGCAAAAAGCAAACTGTCAAAAAATGAACCGATAAAAGTAGTCAATGACCAATGGAGAATGCCTACCTTTGTAGATGATTTGGCCTATGCCTGCCAACTAGCTATCGATCGGAGGGCGGAGGGAATATTTCATATTTCAGGTTCTGAACTGATGTCAATTAGCGAGGCTGTTGATAAAATTGCCGACTACTGGAAGCTAGATAAAGGATTGATTTCAGAGATCAGTGCTGCAAGCATTGGGCAGGCGGAAAACAGACCCCGTCAGACAGGTTTTGATCTGACAAAGTCTAAGACTGAACTGGGCTATGTTCCGACATCATTTATCGATTCGCTGGCAATCATAGATCAACAGTTCAAAACCTTTGGACGATAATGACAAATAATGATATGATGGAGAAATTTGCTAGAGAGTCATACACAGAGATGAACGAATTGGTATTACCCAATGATACCAATACATTTGGGAATTTGATGGGTGGCCGTTTATTATATTGGATGGATATCTGTTCGGCCATTGCTGCACAAAAACACTGTAGCAATGTCGTTGTGACAGTATCTGTTGATAACGTATCTTTTAAACGTTCCATTAAACTGGGTGAGGTCGTTACCATCCAGGCGCAAGTCACGCGTGCTTTTAATAGCTCTTTAGAGGTACGCATGGAAATTTTTGCGTCCAATTTGCCGGAAGGCACCCGCGTAAAAACCAACGAGGCTTATTATACCTTTGTTGCCGTTGACGCAGATAATAACCCCAAAGCTGTGCCAATTTTAATTCCGGAAACTGATTCAGAACACAAGGCATACGAGGATGCATTGCAACGAAGAGAACTGCGTCTTATTCTTGCCGGGAAGCTGAAGCCTGAAAATGCAAAAAAATTGAAAGCATTGGTCAGCCTTTTTAGCCAAAAGAACTAATACTGTATTTTAATCGCCTATATACAGATCAAAAAAGGGAAAACAGCTTGTTTTCCCTTTTTTGATTACTCGACCTATCTTAGGTTAGGCTTTATCCACGGCAACTTAAACGTTCCCAAGCGCTAAAATTCGATCAAACTCTTCTGGTTTCAGCGGCATGACTGACAAGCGCCCCTGCCTGACCAAAGCGATATCCTGTAACTGCTCGTCTGCCTTAATGGTTTCCAAGGTAACAGGTTTCTTCAGTGTCTCTACAGGCGCCAGATCAACAACGACCCAACGTTCATCATCCGTTGTCGGATCCTGATAAAATTCCTTGACTACTTTGGCTACACCTACGACTTCTTTCCCTTCATTGCTATGGTAGAACAGGACTAAATCTCCTTCTTTCATAGCTTTAATATTATTCCTAGCTTGATAATTGCGAACGCCATCCCAAAATGTACGTCCATCTTTGTTAAATTGTTCCCAACTATATTTAAATGGTTCAGACTTTACCAAGAAGTATTGCATAGTCAAATTTTGTTAAGCGTTATAAACTATTGTTGTGGCATTAAAACTTCCATCTTATCTGCAAAATGCGCACAGTAGTCGCGCAAGTCGCCAATAACTTTTTCTGCCATTGGATCACCGCCAGAAGAACGGATAAAAGAATCTCCCAATGTTTGGAGCGTTTCATAGAAAAAACGCTTCATCTCATCATACGGCATATCTTTGGTCCAAAGGTCAATACGCATTGAGTTCTTATAATGTGAATCCCATAATGCCAAAAACATCGCTTTCGCCGGTAATTCCTCTGCATTATTCCCATCAGTTGATGACCACATGATATTTTCAGGCACGTTGTTTTCATCTAACTCCACCTGTAATTTTATTTCAGCTTTTTTCATTTTAATATTATTGAGCTATTTATAGTATTGAGCTATGTATTTTTTGAAACAGATTCTATTTACCATGGATTCATAACATAGCCTGTCTTTTATCTTTAATTTGCCCTCTTACGCAAAAGTTACTTTGACAATTAAACTGGTAACACAAACGACCACCAAAAATGCCAATTGCAATAACCACATTTTTTTATTTTGCTTTACAAAGATCCTAAATGCAATATCAACAACTGTCAATATCAACAATAATAAGATAAATGCCCCCCAATTAAATAAGGCTTTTTCATCATTGGGGTTTTCCATAACAAACCAAGCCACAAGGCACGCACTAGCGATATTTAGCGGTGTAAAGCGCACAATAAGTTAACGTTTTTTAAAATTGCGGTTTGTTCCTCCTGATTTCGCTCCACCAGATTTACTTTTGCTTTTTGCTTTCGGTTTAAATCCCGAAGCACGCTGCGCCTCACGTACCTCTTTCTGTTTGATCACATATTTTTTCTCATGAAAGGCACCTTGGTAATCGGGATTGTCTTTTCGTTTTTGATTGTCAATCTCGCGAGCAATATCCTGTTTTTCCTGAAAAGGTGTTTTCTCAACAAAAACATCTTCTGGGATGGGGTGAACAGGTATACTTTGTTTAATCAATTTCTCTATTTTACGCACGTAATATTTTTCGGCCTCATTGCAGAATGTGATCGCATCCCCCTCATTGAAAGCACGGCCAGTACGTCCAATACGATGCACGTAATCCTCGATAACGATAGGCACCTCAAAGTTAATCACATGACTCACATTAGAAACATCAAGTCCCCGTGCCGCAACATCCGTTGCAACCAAAATACGAATATTACCCTCTTTGAATGCATTGATCGAGTTTATACGTGTATTTTGGCCCTTATTAGCATGAATGACGCGAACCTCATCTTTGCCATATTTACGTTCTAAAAAATGGAATACATTGTCAGCAACTTGTTTTGTTTTGCAGAAAACAATCAATCGGCTAAAAGCTTCATCATCTTTCAATAGATGCTGCAGCAAATTCAATTTTGTCTTTTGATTCGGCACAAAATACAGTGCCTGACTAACCGTTTTTGCGGGTGTGGCCTGTTCTGATACCTCAATAACTGTCGGAAATGCTAAGAAATCACCTGCAATTTTGCGAACGAGTTCGCTCATTGTTGCCGAGAACAATAGGTTTTGACGTTTTCTAGGCACAATCTCCAATACGCGGTGGATCTTACTGATAAAACCCATGTCCATCATCTTATCAGCTTCATCCAAAACCAAAAATTTGAGTGATTTGACGACGATATGCCCTTCCAGGTACAGGTCCAAGAATCTACCTGGCGTTGCAACGATAATATCCACCCCCTTCTCGAGCGTCTCTATTTGAGTTTTTGGGCCAAGTCCACCGTATAGTACCACTGAACGCAAATCAAGATAGGTAGAAAACAGTTGAATATTTTCTTCAATCTGCATGGCCAGTTCTCTCGTAGGTGTCAAAATCAAAGCACGCGCATCATTTCCCTGCGCATACTTTAGCTTCATCAGCATGGGCAACACAAATGCCGCCGTCTTTCCAGTTCCAGTCTGAGCGATTCCCATCACATCCTGCCCGGCCAATATTGGAGTAATTGCCTTTTCTTGGATCTCCGTCGGCTGTTCATACCCCGCCTCCGCTATCGCATTTAAGATCTGTTTATTGAATTTAAAATTTTCAAATGATTGCTGCATCCGACAAAGATAAGGAAAAGAGTCCATTTGACTTTCTCTGACAACCAATACGGTACACATTTACTTTTAATTGACATAAAAATTGGTAAAAAGCACATTATAAAGTCTAATATTTTGGTTTTTAAGAGAATTAAAGCATTTTTGTACAGTATAAACAAACTTTTTATCAGGTTGATATGAAAAAATTATGGATGTGTTTGTTGTTCATCACAACAAGCTTTGCTGCATTTGCCGATGAGGGAATGTGGTTTTTAATGTATCTAAAGC
>JAIRVH010000106.1 GCA_031253985.1 Sphingobacterium sp. | reverse complement strand
ATTTATAAATATTTCTATATTTGCACACCGAAACAGAAAACGGCCCGTTCGTCTAGGGGTTAGGACGCAAGATTTTCATTCTTGAAACAGGGGTTCGATTCCCCTACGGGCTACAGATCTAACAATCAAAAACTACGAAAGCTTGTAATTCACATTGCAGGCTTTTTTCTTTTTCAAAACCTTGCAATCAACCTATAAGAGTTTTCCTCTACGTTTAATATATAAGATAGAAATTGGCTTGTGTCAATACGTGACAAAGTTTAAGAGAGCAATGCAGATATTCCATCTTAAGATACAGTGCAGTAGAAATATGACATATTACACGTATTTTGTCCTGTTGGTAATCCAAATGTAACATATTAATTTTACCTTTAATATTCCAAATAATAAATTTTATGAAGGCACATACCTACGAAACACAATCAACGATTACACCGCAAAAGGCATTGGATTTTTTGAAAGAAGGAAATCAACGCTTTGTTAATAATCTGAAAGCTAACCGCGATCTGCTCGAACAGGTGAACGCTACGCGTGAAGGACAGTGGCCATTTGCCGTGGTGCTAAGCTGCATAGATAGTCGTACTTCAGCTGAACTTATATTTGATCAGGGACTGGGGGATATCTTCAGTATCCGGATTGCCGGAAATTTTGTTAATCAGGATATTTTAGGATCGATGGAGTTTGGTTGCAATGTGGCCGGTTCTAAACTTGTTGTCGTTCTGGGACACACAAAATGTGGGGCATTAAAAGGAGGATTGGATGCTGCGCAGATCGAGGGCATGGGAATGGATAACCTGAACCACCTGATTAACCATTTCGACCCGATCATTAATGAGGTGATTGACCAGGGGGAAGAACGTTCGTCAAAAAATAGTGTGCTGCTTGAAAAGCTAAACCAACAGAACATTAAGCATGCGATCCGAGACATCCGCAGACAAAGTTCAACGCTCCGTAAGCTTGAAGAAGAGGGTAAAATTAAAATTGTGGGCGCAAACTATGACGTTGAAACTGGTAGCGTAACTTGGATGTAAGCTGCTAAAGCTGACGTACAGGTTTGGTGATCATAATAAAGGATGGACACGTGTATCTGACTTTAGTTAAGATTAGGTACCTAAAGATTTGTTCATCTTAAACCGAAAGGTGGTCTACAATTTTTATGAATAAAAAGAAAAAGGGAGTTGCTAACTCGTTCTAGAGTTAGCAACTCCCTTTTTTGGCTTTACGTATAGATGCTACAGTTTAAAACAAGAAACATTTCCTGCGAAATCAGCAACATACATGCAATCGCCATCGACAGTGATGTCCGAAAATATAGGCGAACCCAGGCTGAATTTTGTTATTAATTTACCCGCTTTATTAAGGACGTAGACATAGCCGTCTGAAGCACCAAAAACTAACTTGTCTTTCACTTCAATGACTGCCGATTCAACCGTACCGACCAGTTTGTGGTTATCAGGACTACTATATGCCGAAGAATAAACAAGCGCTTCTCCTGTAGAAAAATGCCATTTCTCTTCCAGTGTCTGTAGATCATAGGCTTTTATTCCATTGGTGGAGGTTGGCATGACCAAAAGATCGCCAATGATTTTCGGAGCTGTCATTACCTTAAAATCGTCAGTTTTAATGCTCTTCTGTAGGATTTCTCCGGTTTTTACATCGATCTTAAAGATGCCATTGAGGCCGGTCGTATAGATGTAATCATTTTGAGCTGTTACCCCGCCACTTCTAAAACGTAAACCATCTTCCTGACGTTTCCAGAGAAGTTTCCCGGTATGGAGGTCATAAGCGCAGAGCGCATTCCAATTGTAGCCAGCTAAAAGAATTTGCCCCACAACAGATAGCTCTGCAGGCGTAGCTTCTCCTCCTGATGGTTCAACACCCTCCCAAAGAGGCTGGCCCGTATGAATATCAATCGCCGACATACGTTTTCCCAGCCCGGTATAATAAATGCCATTGTCGAGAGCAGCGCCAGAAACAAAGGTTGGGAGGCTTGGCGCCGAAGGTTTCTTTGTCCACAGGACTTTACCTGAATTTGCATCTATCGCATAGACATTGGTTTCAACATCAGTGGCCAGCAATATACCATCGCTGAAACGTAATTTATGCTTGATGGAATTGATCGTTGGCAGCGACCATAGGACTTTGCCGCTACGTTTATCCAATGCCTTGATCGTGTGACTGGTTCCCAAGCCATCATCCATTGTGGCTACAAAAAGCTTATCGCCAACAACCAGTGGACTTGTCTTCCAGATATTTCCGCTTGCCGAAGTGGACCACTGTAGTTTAATCGTGCTATTTTCTGCGGCGGTGAGATTAAAAGTCTCTTTCTTTAATGTCTGCTCTCCATTCTCATAACGAATCGTAATAAGGGCATCGTATTGCCCCTTTTGGTTTTGTTTCTTGAAGGGGATACTGGCCTGCCATGCCCAGTCGCCAGCAGGAGTCAGCGAAGTTGAGGTGATGCGATTTCCGGTATCATGCGAGTATACCGTGAGGTCTACGCCCTGTATTTGTCGCTCACTATCGTAGGCGTTGACCAGTATAGGCAGCGTTTGGTCAGCATTTAAGGACTGATTGCCCAGGGGCCGTACTAACTGGACGTGATCACGTAAGTTTGTGTAGATCGGCTTGATATTCTTGATCCCTTGTTTGTCAATATCGACAACAACAAATTGTGCGGCGGAGTTATCGATACCGCCTTTATTAGGGGCGTTCGAACAAACTACATAGATACCATTTTGTTTGAAGACAAAATTGTTGTGCCAATGTCCGTAGAACCAAGCTTTAAGGTTGTATTGCTTTAAATCGATCTGTTCTTTTTCACCTTTAAGTACAAAGTCAGTTCCTGCAAAGAAGTCGTGGTTAATAAAGATCAACGGCTTGGATTTATCCATGGCAGCTAGATCTTTTTTAAGCCAGGCAATGATCTGATCAGCGGTGTAGCTGGGCTTGTAATCTCCATTTGGCATTGGTGTAACGACAAAGTGTGCCGGTCCCGCATCGAACGAGTAATAGGTCGGTCCAAAAAGATCCTCAAATAACTTTTCGCCATATTCACCTTTGACAAGGTCATGATTTCCGACAGTATAATAGGTCGGTCTGCCCATCAGTTCACTGTTAACCTGCTTGGCATGAAAAAGCATGCCCGGTTCATAGCAGATATCTCCGGTATGCATAATTAGGCTTGCCTTTTGTTGACGGGCATAGTTTCTGACGTTATCGATCCAAGGTCCATAGAGAGGTGTTTCTGTGTCGGTGATCTGAATAAATCGCAGAAAATCGTTTTGTTGGACGTCATCTTTGACTAAAGCAAAATCCCAACTTTTTACATCCGCACGCAGTGGAATGTAATGCGTTTTGGTCGCTTTGTAACCGCTAGGGACGGTGACAGACAAAAAACGGGCATTGGAGTTATATGGCAGTGTATAGGTTCCGTCTTTATTGGTTTTTACCACATCATAGCCATCGGATACCGTGATTCCGCTAAGCGGATTCTCGTTCTGTTCGAAGAGGTTATTCGCATTCTGATCTTCAAAAACCCGGCCGACGCGCTGTTGTGCAAAGAGGGAGGGAATCGGAAGGAGACAGTAGGCAAGTAATTGGAGTAATTTCATGTTTTTTAAATAAAGATTGAGCCAGCTGCATCCAAGGAAGAGCTGGCTCATTATTGTTCTAGATCAAACTATTACTTCCAGCCTGTAGTTTGTTCCAGTTTTGGATTCAATACAGTCTGTTCGATTGGTATCGGAAAATAATAATATTTAGTTTCGTCAAAGCTTCGTGGACGCTGCGGTGCTTTATCATCTAGAAACATAATCTTTCCGGATGTCTCATTGGAGAGATAGAAAGTCCCTTCATTAATATAAAACTTGGCTATCTTTTCTTTTACAGCAGCAGGAAGGCCTGCGATAGGGGTATCATCGCCTTTTTTTAGAATGGCTATGTCGGCAACCCCATCTCCGGTAACGTCTATTCCTCCTAAGGCAGGAATGTACATTCCAGAAGGTGATTGAGCAAGTAGTGCTCCTGCTTTCCATCGATAAAGATCGTCAAAGCGGAACCCTTCACAAGCAAGTTCAACACGACGCTCACGTCGAATTTCCAGTAAAACCCCTTTGTTTGCCCCGCTTACAGCTGGATATTGCTTCGCAAGATAAGCGTCTGGTGCTGCGTTGGCTGTCGTGAGATTTAATGCAGGCATGCCTACACGACCACGGACCTTATTTATTGTCGCGTCAATGTCTGACTGACTTAGCTTGCCTAATTCAGCTTTCGCTTCGGCATTAATCAACAAGACTTCGGCATACCGCATGATAGGAAGATCAGTATAATTCAGCTCCCATCCGCCGCGGAGTGCAGGATCACGTGGGTAAAACTTAATTTGAAGTAATCCACCGAAGTCTGGGCGTGTGATATAAGGTGTACCGGCAGCATTGTTGCTAAAACCCGGAGGCATGACGGTTTCCGCTAGGCGAGGGTCGCGATCTTTGAAAATCTCTGTGAAATTTTTCTTATCGTAATCTGCAACAGAAGTAAATGGCGTACCGTCCTTCATTAAAAACTCATTCGCTAAGTTTGCGCTTAACGCCCACTGCCAATCCAGAACTGTATGGGTATTGTTTGCAACACCTAAATCACGGCTGTTTTTTTGTAAAAAGATAATCTCCTTATTGGTCGAAAGGTTATTGCTAGAAAAAAGTGCCCGGTAATCTGTAACACCGTTTCCGGAGATTGAAAAACCACCATTGCTCATGATTTCCTGTGAGGCAGAAATTGCTCTTTCCAAAAATGTCTGCGCAGTGCTCTGCAGATTCAATTCTGTATGGTATTTTCGGAAGGTTCCTTCATGGAGTGAAATTCTGGACAATAGGGTCAAAGCGCTCCATTTTGTTATGTAGGAATTATCTGTACGTGCAGGGAGCACATTTGCGACAGCAAATTCAAGGTCTTTCATCACCGAATCCACAACGGCTGTCCTCGGATCCTTTGCCTTATAAAGTTCCTCCGAGGTGGTTCCCAATACATGGGAATACCAAGGCACATCGCCGTATTTTTTTACCATTTTATAATAGAAATTAGCACGAAGCAGGCGTGCAATTCCGATATAATGATTGATGACGGCGGGGTCACCAGCAACTTTTCCTGCATTGTCTAGCATATAGTTCACATCGCGTAAAGGAGCCCATACATCCTTATCCCACCCTTTAACAGTTGCAGGAGACAATGTGCCGGCCAGCAATGTCCTCACTTCGGCATTTTGATCGTTGTTGCTCAATGCAATATTGTCTGAATAAAGATCTGTGTATTCCGCGCGCATTTGTTTATAAAGACCATTGGTATAGGTCGCGAGATCTTCTGGTGTATTAAAAAAGACCTCCTTGGTAATCGCTGAACCCGAGGTTCGGTCCAGATAGTCTTTTTTGCAAGAAGCACCCAGCAAAACCAGGGATGCTAAAGCGATATAATTGATACGTTTCATTTTTTTAGTTTTAGAAATTAAAGATTCACGTTTAGGCCGAAAGTAAATGTCCGTTGAAAAGGATAGGCCGCCTGTACTCTGTTTGCTGACGATGGATATATACCGCCTAGAGATTCTGGATCTAACTTAACTTTGAGGTGTGAGATTTCGAACACGTTTTCTGCACTAAAGAAGAAACGTACTTTATGTAGTTTAAGGCTGTTTAATACCGATTGAGGCAGCGTATAACCCACAGTGAGGTTTTTCACACGCATATAGGCTCCATTTTGCATATAACGTTTGTTTGGTATACCAAGTTGTTGGTAATTGTCTTCTGCAGAATAAGCGCGTATTGCCGGGAAGTAAGCATTTTGATTGTCAGGTGTCCAATGATCAGCATTTTGAACGGTCGGATTTGTCCATGGCTGCGCATTCACCCCCCAGAAATAGATATTAGAAGCACCTGGATACCAATCACGTTTTCCGATGCCCTGTAGAAATACCCGGAAGTCAAAACCTTTCCATCCTGTTGATAGATCAACACTGTAGGGTAGACGAGAACTGTTGTTGCCGATGATATGCATATCGCCTGGATCGTCTACTGTCTTTTTGCCCATATCGACTTTGCCATCTCCATTACGGTCGGCAAAGATCGGATCGCCTGCATAGAACTTGTACGATTGATCGTCCGTTCCCATGGCTGTTTGATTTGGATGTTGTGCCACATCAGCATCGCTTTTGAAGAAGCCGGTAATATCCGCTCCCCAGATTTCTCCGATTTCTTGACCTACATAGTTTCTTATCCAATTGTCTCCCAGAGACCTGCTTGGGTTGTCAAAGCGTGTTATCCAAGACCGGTTGTCAGCCAAGGTTACAGCAATATTGTACCAGAAAGGTGAGCCACCAACTTCTTTGCTATCGCGCCAGGTGAGACGTAATTCCCAGCCTTTTGTTTTCAGGTCACCTGCATTTTCTACGGGAATTACGGTGCCGAATGGCCCTGGAAGCTCTTTTCCGGGTACCAGCATATCTTTGGTGTAACGCGTATATTTGTCAAAATTGACACCTAGTTTGCTATTGAAAAAATTCATGTCAATCCCTGCATTGACCGTCTGAATCGTTTCCCAAGTAAAGGTGTCGGAAACAGCATTGGGGCTATAAACAGCTTGGGGCTTTCCGCTTCCCAGAATATAATCCGTCTGCTTGTTAGTCATAATTGGAATATACGGATACGTGTCGTAGTAAGGTCTGTCGTTATTGTATGAGAAAAGTTGGTTCCCCAGCGAACCATAAGATCCTCTGATCTTTAAGAAATCCATCGACAGTGCTTGCTTTACCGGTTCGAAGAAACTCTCTTTTGAAACGGCCCAACCTGCTGAAATGGATGGAAAAAAGCCCCAGCGATTACCTTTCGGGAAACGGGAGGACCCATCAAAGCGACCGTTGAATTCTGCTAGGTATTTCTCTTTGTAATTATAACTTATACGCGAGAAGATACCTTGCACCGCCCAGTCCTTGATTTGTTCATCTTTCGTAATATTTCCCGTTGCAGTACCAATTGATGGGACAGATGACGATATTAAGTTAAGTGCTTTTACCCAATTGTTGTTCGTATAGTAATATTCTTGATTGTAACCCACCATTGCTTGGAAATAATGATCTCCAAACTCCTTATGAAAATCTGTGTAGATATTGTACACATTATATCTGGTCGTTGAATTATCATTTCTCGCGTAGGTATTGGAGAATGTCGGTGTTGATACAGCTTGAGGGCCTGTTTTATACATGGAGGGTACATCGTACGAACGGGTTGTTCCCGCGGTTCTCCGAATGGTTGCGTCGGCATTTAAGTCCCATACTCCTTTTATTAATGAAGCTTTGGCGGCAAATGTTGTGATAAACTCATTGATACGGTTGTCTTTTCTACCACCTTGCTGTAAAGCACCAAGCACCTGTGCGCCTGCCTTTGTCCAGGTTCCATCGGGGTTAAAAGGAACATCTAAGGAGTTCGTGCGGTTGACATTCCAGAAAAAATCACCATCCAGGAAAACAGGAGCTTCGTAGTTGGTACTTGTTAATAGGGTATTATTGGAAATCTGTAGCCAATTTGTCACATCAAGATCGACTTTTCCTCTGACGTTGTAACGTTTGTAAATATCATTGCCATATTTTAAAAGCCCATCCTGTCTATAGTAATCACTAGATAAATAATAACCGATCTTATCCGATTTCTTCGCAATACTTAAATTCGCATTGTAGGTGGGGGCCGTATTGTTATAGGCCTCTTTTAACCAATCTGTGGTACCGGTATATACCCAATCCTGACCATTGTCAGACAAGGTTACAGCAGGTAATGATGGATCCAGTGAGCGTTTTTTTGCATACTCACGTGCAGATTCGGGGTAGAGATTATACAAAGGCTTTCCAGCTTCTGTTTTGATGTCCATGACCTGATAAGGATCCGTAATAAATTTAGGAAGCTTTCCTAGTGTTCTGTAACCCACATTGCTGCTGAAAGCGATATCTAATTTGTCACTTTTTGCTTTTTTAGTGGTAATAAGTACCACGCCAAATCCCCCACGGGCACCATAGATTGCCGCCGAAGCGGCATCTTTAAGTACAGTCACATTCTCCACGTCATTTGGATTGATGCGGGCTACTTCGTCGGATGAGTAAGGAATATTATCCACCAAAATCAGTGGCTCTCCACCATTTAAACTTGTAAAACCGCGAACATTAAAGGAAGGGTTTGTTGTCGCGCGCCCATTGGCACTTGTGATGTTAAGATTTGGAATCAACCCCTGTAATCCGGCACCCAGGTTGGCGATAGGGCGGCTTTCTAATTGTTTTGAAGAGACCATATCAACAGCGCCCGTAAGATTGACTTTCCTTTGTGTGCCATAACCTACAACAACGACCTCATCCAATTGAGAGTTGCTTGCTTGCAAAGTCACATTCAATGTGCGTTGATTGCCTACCGAGATGCGCTCTGTTGTATATCCCACGTATTGAAATATCAGTACTGCTTTCTCTGGTATGCGAAGCGAAAAGTGGCCATTCGCATCTGTTTTTGTAGATAAAGCAGAGTTGCCTTCCACAGCTACCGTTACACCGGCAAGTGCTGATTGCGAATCGCGGACAGTACCTGTTATTTCGATATCAGTACGTTGTTTTTCGGAAATGACGATGGTGTTGTTAAGGATCTGAAAGCTTAGATTCTGTCCTTTAAATGTTTTTGACAGTACTTGTGAAATAGACGCATGATTTACATCCACGCTGATGGGCTGCAGATTATCCAGCAGCTTTTCATCATAAAAAAATCGTAAATCTGTCTGCTTAGAAATTTCTTGCAAGACTTTCTCAACCTTTACCTTTTTTAGGGAGAGATTGACTGTTTGCGCAGTTCCCGAGGCATGTGCTCCCAAAGCAAGGGAAAGCAAAGATAGTGTGCTTAACTTTATCATACATAAAGTTTTAAAGGCTGGAGGGATCCGGAATTCCCGTGTTTTCTCCTGCCTTTTCATTGGAGAAAAAAAATTCATAAATTAGAATGATTTTTAAGGTTTTAAATTTCTGTTGGTAATCAGTAAAATAAGCCTTGGATTTAACAGGGGATGCGTCAACATCCCCTTTTTTGTTATTGCCAGGCGATAAGTCGGTGTTTATGCCATAGATGTATTTTAAGGTAGATAATCAATTTTATTGCACAAGAACTTTACGTCCGTTGATGTCGAATTTTCTTCCTGTCGCTAACGCGAGGATTTGTAATACTTCCGAAAGTTTGCTATTTCTGCTTATAGAGCCTTTATATGTTGAACTGTTGTTCATGGCTTCGATATTTTCAAATTCAACATTATACCATCGTGCAATTTGCTGTGTGATATCGCTGAAATTATTGCCGTCAAAATAAAATTCTTCGCGTTGCCATGCTGTATTTTTAGTCAGGTCGCTCAGTTGGACCTGAATATCGTTAGCCAATGTTGTTGCTTGCTCACCGGGTTTAATAATTGTCTGTTTCCCCTCTTTAACAATTTTTACACTTCCTTCGACAAGTGATGTTGACACCTCCTTTTCGTAGGCATTCACATTGAATGTGGTTCCCAGGACTTCAATCATTGTCCCATTGGCATTGATTCGGAAAGGCCGGCTGGCATCCTTAGCAACCTTAAAATAAGCTTCTCCGGTTAAGGTAACTTGTCGTTGATCGGATTCAAAATGTGTTGGGTAAGAAAGCTGGGTAAGCGAATTAAGCCATACTTTTGTGCCATCTTCTAAAATGACCATATAGGTACCAGCCTTTGGTACATCAACACGGAAATTTTTCCCCGCTATTTCTGTTGCTGGATTATGCTGCTGAACAAATGGATCTGCGAGCTGTTGCTCTTTTCCTGTTGGTGTGATTATTTTTGCATAATGTCCTCCCGGAAGGATGTCGTTGTGAAAAGTCTTGCTTTGCGAAGGAATCTCGGCTGCTAGTGTCGTTGTTGTTGGGGTAGTTGAAGACACTTTTTGATAAAGCCAAAAACTAAATCCCGAGATTGCCAACATCAGGGCGGCCACCATCCATTTGGACCGCATCCAGGTCAGTCGTTTGATTGGGGCTGGCTCATCAAATAGCTGGGCGTCCAATCTAGCATTGATGCGCGACGCCAGGTGGGGCGGAGTTTCGTTCGCTGACAGCTCTTCCTGAGATCGCTCGTTATCGGATTGATCCAATGTATAGAACCAGCGAAGCACTTGTTGTTCTTCCGCCGCTGTACACTGGCCAGCCAAATATTTTTTGAGCAACGCTTTTGCTTGATCTGATGATTCTTGTTCCTTCATACAGACCTATAATCCCTCTAATCGACAGAAAGTACCGAAGAAAAATTTGAAAATAATATAAGTACCTGTATTTTAAAGGGATAAAATATTTAAGGAGATTGAGAAGTGCTGAAGATGCTATTGAGAATGGGACTCTATGTTTCGCATGAGATTATCGTCAATCACAAAGGAACATGGTGGGAGGAAAGCGAGCCCGAATTTATTATTTAAATCGAAGCTTGAGCCAGCCCAAAGCCAGGGAGATATTATTTTTTACGGTTTGTTCGGATAATGCAAGCTCGGTGGCAATATCTTTAATGGACATGGATTCCTTTCGGCTGAGCGAGAATGCAGATTTCATTGTGGTCGGCATCTTGTCTATCTCTTGTTCGATAAGTACCGATAGCTCTTTTGCCAAGAGTTCTTCTTCAGATGTTGTTGTAGCCTGTGTTTGGTAGGTCTGTAAGAGGGCTTCAGCACGGGCAACCTTCCGCTGCTCCTGTATGGTCCAGTCGATTATTTTGTACTTGGCTGTTTTAAAAAGATATGGATAAAGGGAGGATTCGATGTTGATCTTGTGCCTGTTGTTCCAGAGGGACACAAATACTTCCTGTAGGATGTCTTCACTGTCTTCGACACAGGAAACACGACGCTGTATAAATCGAAAAAGTATAGCCGAATAGCGATTGACTAATTCCGAAAAAGCATGACGGTCATTTGCTTGAATCCCAGCGAATAGTTCGGTGTCATCTAACTGTTCCATAATTATCGCAATTTGTGTAACTCCCTTAGTTTAATTAGGCCAAATTTATAATTGTGGTGTTAAGTTAGTATTAAAAACAAAAAATATAGTAATGTTTTTTTTAATCAAACGATTGCATAGACTTCTTTTTAAAAAAAGAAGCGGTTTTTCTGTTACAAACGGTATGTATAACAGAGAAACCGCTTCGTAGTCTATAATTTAACCTCTTGTCAACCAACCTCTGCGTCCGGCTGTTGCTATCGCATATGGGGTAATCCAGAACAAACTGAACGCGTAGAATATACTATAACTATATGCCCAGAATGCTTCTTTAGCATCCGAGTTTTTGGAGGCAAAGAAATAAGCCTGAATGCTTGAGAATATTAAGATACCTACCAATGTAGAACTTAAGAACATCAATGGATAATGGAATACCGTCCACAGCATCAATAACATCATTGGATACGATAACAATACTTTTTTCCATTGCATGAGCAATAAGATACGTGCGCCCCATTTAGGTCCTTGACGGAAATTTTTAAAAGCGAATTTACTCATCGCAATGTTTTCACGCACATTGCTTCGTTCCCAACGGATAAACATCTTGTACAGGTTTTTATAACGTACCGGTGTGTCGGTATACACATAGGCATTGGATTGAAATAACACATGATAACCTTGTTTTAAGATCATATTCGTCATCGCGCGGTCTTCACCGATGTCAGATGGTTGTCCCATAAATGTCTGATTGATCCAATCCTCTAAACAGTTCATGACAGCCTCTTTACGGTAACCGGATAAAGCTCCTGGAGTACACATGACAGTACCCAACATACTTTGCGCTGAACGTACAAACTCAAAACTGAATACAAAGCTCACATTCAACATACGAGGTATAATCGCTTTTTTAGTATTCAATACACGAACGTTACCTGCTACTGCTCCACATTCCTTGTTTGTTACAAATGGACTCGCCATATTGCGTATGGTATCTTTTTTAACAATTGAGTCACTATCAACCGTGATAAAGATCTCTCCTGTACCTAACTTAAATCCACGGTATAAGGCATGTCTCTTACCCATATTTTTGGGCTGCTGATAAATTTCAACACGGTCGCCCAATTCCATTTTGGCACGTTGTATCCAGGCAAAGGTATTATCCTTACTACCGTCGTCAATTGCAATGATCTGAAGCTTCTTCTCCGGATAATCGCTGCTGGCCAAACTATGTAAGGTATCATAGACAAGTTGTCCTTCATTATAAGCTGGTACAATAATCGTACAAGTGGGTAGCTCATCGTCCGATACCGATGCGATGGGCTTATATTTACGATGCAGTACAATCAAAAAAATCAAAAAGCTGATCGCGACGACCGCTAAAAATATACCCAAGACAATTAAGAATGTCCCGCCGATACTGTCCAGACGTTGGAAACGTAAAGCATCAAAATCGGGCTGAAGCATATATACGCCAAAAACTGACGCAAATAAGATGAAAAAAGTCGCTCCAAAAATAACGTATTCCTTTGTACCAAAGTTGCTTTCTTCCTTTTTGCTCACTGTATTCTCAGCTCGCTTTTCTGCTGCATTTACATCGTATACAGCAGGCTGCCATTGTTTGGTCATCTGCTTGGATACGATTGAGTTTTCTTTCATGTAATTCATAACCGTTCTATTTTAGATATACATTTTGTTCATTCAATATTTACATCGATCGTTGAATCGAATCTTTTGTAATGAAAATATTACGATTCCATAAACGCAAAAGACATGCCTTTATTTTGTGCCAAAAATGATTGGAATGTTTGAATTGTAACGTTATTGATACAAATTGATTGAATTTAAAATGTTGTTTATCAGTTGTTTATTACTTTTTGGTAACTGAAATTGATTGAAATATATCAACGATCTGTTCAATAGACTTTTAAGATTTTTTAACATTTGAGCTCGTATTCTTAAGAGAAATTGACAGTTTGTGTGACAAAGTGTTTAGGAAAGGAGGCAATAGGCCAGTGGTGGAAAATAAGTCTAGACTGACGGGGAAATTGAGACATAGGACAAGAAAAAAGACGCTCCCAAAAGAGAGCGTCTTCGATATCATAAATATTTCTGGGGCAAATTTACCCGCCAAATTCCATCAGATAATTTTTAAGGAAATCATTAAGATCGCCATCCAATACAGCTTGGGTATTAGAGGTCTCGTAATTTGTCCTTAAATCTTTAATAAGCTTATACGGATGCAGGACATAATTTCGAATCTGGGATCCCCATTCAATTTTCTTTTTATTACCTTCAATAGCCGCGGTAGCTTCTTGACGCTTACGCATCTCGATCTCATACAATTGAGATTTCAATAAGCGCATTGCATTTTCTTTATTTTGTAACTGCGATCTGGATTCCTGATTTTTAATGATAATGCCTGTAGGTTTGTGGTGTAATCGTACAGCTGTTTCTACCTTATTCACGTTTTGTCCTCCAGCACCGCCCGAGCGGAACGTATCCCATTCGATTTCCGAATCCTTAACGTCAATCTCTATATTATCATCGATCAATGGATATACGTACACAGAAGCGAAAGAGGTGTGGCGTTTTGCATTGGAATCGAAGGGAGAAATCCGAACGAGCCTGTGTACACCATTCTCTCCTTTAAGGTAGCCATAAGCAAAATCACCGGATATCTGTAAAGTGACGCTCTTGATACCTGCGACATCACCTTCCTGCGAGTCTTGTTCAGTTACCCTGTACCCATTTTTCTCACCCCACATAATATACATACGCATCAGCATGGCTGCCCAGTCACAGCTTTCAGTGCCTCCGGCGCCGGCTGTAATCTGTAAGATCGCATCCAGTTGATCTTCCTCAGCGCTAAGCATGTTTTTGAATTCGAGTTCCTCGACTTTAGCTAGAGCAAGTTTATATTGGTCGTCCACTTCCTTTTCGTCGGCGTCGCCAGACTGGAAGAATTCATACATCACATAAGCGTCTTCAACCGCCGCTGCGACTTCGTCGAAGTGGTCTGTCCACACCTTTTGGTTTTTTATAGCCAAAAGTATTTTCTCCGCAGCTTTGGAATCATCCCAAAAGCTTGCTTCAAGCGTAACTGCTTGGTCTCTTTCTATTTCTTCTTTGCGTGCATCGATGTCAAAGATGCCTCCTCAGGGAAGTAACACGATCCCTCAAGTCTTGAATTTGTTCTTTTGTCATATCCGCTAAAGTATAAATTTTAATTAATAAATCCCTGTTTCTGCCAAATAACTTAGCGCTCAATATAGCATGCTAAATACCTGATATGTGACCTTTTTTTTTTAGTTTTGGTATTGTCAACGGAATAAATCTTCATATAAGGATCTACACCATATGTAACGGAAGGCTCTTATTGATGTTTAAAACAAATAATTTCAGTAAAAACAGTATGTTCCCAAAAATTAATTTTACAAAAACTGAGGCCTATAAGAATCTGGCGAAACATTTCGATTCCTTATCCGGTCTTTCTAGCAATAGCGAAAAAAAAGATCTACGTGCACTTTTTGCCGCAGATCCCGCACGTTTTGAAAAGTTCTCGATCGCTTTCGAAGATATACTTCTGGATTATTCCAAAAATCGTATTACCGAAGAGACAAAAGCACTTTTGGTGCAGCTGGCCAAAGAATGTGGCCTTGCTGAAGCTATAACGGCGATGTTCTCGGGCGAGCGGATCAATGTGACAGAAAATAGACCGGTTTTACATACTGCATTGCGAAATCAGTCCGACCAACCTGTCTATGTCGATGGCAAGGATGTCATGCCTGATGTTAAACGGGTGCTGGCACAAATGAAAGCTTTTACAGAAAAGATCATATCCGGCGAATGGAAAGGATATACCGGTAAGGAAATTACGGATGTGGTTAATATCGGCATCGGTGGCTCTGATCTTGGCCCAATCATGGTGACAGAAGCATTGAAAGCGTATAAAACGCGCTTAAATGTACATTTTGTCTCCAATGTTGACGGTACACATATTGCTGAAACATTGAAGGCTGTGGACCCTGAAACGACCTTGTTTTTGATCGCTTCCAAAACATTTACGACACAGGAGACCATGGCCAACGCGCATACAGCGAAAGACTGGTTTTTGGCGAGTGGTGCTCTTCAGGCAGACGTTGCCAAGCATTTTGCCGCATTGAGCACCAATACAGAAGCAGTACGTGCTTTTGGAATAGATACCCAAAATATGTTTGAATTTTGGGATTGGGTTGGCGGACGTTATTCACTGTGGTCTGCAATCGGTCTTTCGATCAGTCTGGCAATTGGGTTTGATAATTTTGAGGAACTTTTAAAAGGGGCCTATGATGCGGATGTTCATTTTAAAGAAACTCCTTTTGATTCCAATATCCCGGTGATATTGGCTTTGCTCGGGGTGTGGTATAATAACTTCTTCCAGGCAGAAAGTCATGCAATCCTTCCATACGATCAATATTTGCACCGTTTTGCCGCGTACTTCCAACAAGGCGATATGGAAAGTAACGGTAAATATGTTGACCGCAATGGTCAACAGGTGGATTATCAGACTGGACCGATCATCTGGGGCGAGCCCGGGACGAACGGACAGCATGCCTTTTATCAGTTGATCCATCAAGGAACCAAGTTGATCCCATGCGATTTCATTGCACCGGCCAATAGTCTTAATCCTATCGGAAATCATCACCAGTTGCTATTGTCCAACTTTTTTGCGCAGACCGAGGCTTTGATGAATGGAAAAACGGAGGCAGAAGTCGTTGCTGAATTTAAGAAAGCCGGAAAGTCGGATCAGGAAATTGAGGCACTAAAAGCCTATAAAGTCTTTGAAGGCAATCGCCCGACAAATTCTATCTTATTGAAAAAAATGACTCCACGTACGCTGGGACGTCTTATTGCATGTTATGAACATAAGATCTTTGTACAGGGAGTGATTTGGAATATCTATAGTTTTGACCAATGGGGTGTTGAGCTTGGTAAACAATTGGCTAATCAGATTCTTCCGGAATTAAGCGGTGAAGAAGCGGTTATAAGCCATGATTCTTCAACAAACGGATTGATTAATACGTATAAAGCTTGGCGGGATTAAACTGCTAACCGCCATTTAAATTATAGCGTGGATTAAACATAAGAAGCGGGGCTGTTCAACTGTGGACAGCCCCGCTTTTATTTAATTTTATGTATAGGCCACTCGAATATTTTCTGCTATCCTATCCTTCAAAGTGTTGACCTGATTTTTGGATATCTTTTTTTATACCGTTTTATGCTGGATACGAATGGCATTTAAAATAGCTAGAAGAGCTACTCCGACATCGGCAATCACAGCTTCCCAAAGTGTTGCAATACCGCCTGCGCCGAGAATCAGCACAATGATTTTGATCCCCATCGCGAGAATAACGTTTTGCCAGACAATGCTCCGGGTGATTTTGCCGATTTTGATAGCTGACAAGATTTTACGGGGCTCGTCGTTCTGGATCACAACATCAGCAGTTTCGATGGTTGCATCTGCCCCGAGTCCGCCCATTGCGATGCCGACCTGCGCCAAGGCAACCACCGGTGCGTCATTGACACCGTCGCCGGCGAAGGCAACACGGCGTCCCTGATCAATCAGCTGCTGTACATGGCTGACCTTATCTTCTGGAAGGAGATCACCATAGGCTTTGTCGAGCCCAAGTTCTTTGGACACTTCGTTGACAACAGCTGTTTTGTCTCCGGATAGCATGACGGTATAGAGTCCTTGGGCACGCATCGCGCTGATAACTTCCTGTGCGTCTGGTTTATTCCGGTCCGCTACAGTGATATAACCCGCATACTGACCTTCGATGGCAAACAATACAATGGAGTATACCATTTGCTTTAAATCTGCAGGGTAGGTAATATTGAATTTGTCAAGCAACTTGCTGTTGCCCGCAAGTGTAAGCTTCCCGTTCACAGTCGCACGGAGGCCATGGCCTGCTATTTCCTGAATTTCTTCGGCCTGTAAGGCTGGCTTGCCCGGGTGGTAGCCGACGATTGCCTTCGCAATGGGATGTGTTGAATGTGCCTCAATAGCTTTGGCATAATTCAGCAATTCCGCTTGATTTCCATTGACGGCAAAAACCTCCCTGACTTCAAATACACCTGCTGTCAGCGTACCTGTTTTATCCATGACAATGGTATCGACTGTGGTGATGGCATCAAGGAAATTTCCGCCTTTAAATAAGATGCCATTTCGGGATGCTAAACCAATGCCGCCAAAATAACCGAGCGGAATGGAGACAACCAAGGCACAGGGGCAGCTGATCACCAAGAAGACCAGGCTACGGTAGAACCACTCCTTAAAACTATAGTCGTCGACAAAGAACAAGGGGACCACGAGAACCAATAGCGCAAGACCAAAGATAATGGGGACATATATTTTAGCAAATCGAGCGATAAACAACTGTGTTTTCGATTTGCGTGCCGTGGCATCCTGTACCATTTCGAGTATTTTGCTCAATTTGCTGTCTTCAAAGGCGCTGGATACCTCGATTTCAACAACGGTTTCCAGATTGATCATACCCGCAAAAACAGCGTCACCTGCATATTTTGTGTCGGGTTTGCTCTCGCCGGTCAGTGCAGCCGTGTTAAATGTGGCCTTCTCTGTTGCCAATTTACCATCCAGCGCGACTTTTTCTCCCGCTTTCACCAGGATAGTCTCGCCAATTGCAACAGTTTTAGGGTTTACCTGCTGTTGTTGCCCTCCTCGCAGCACTGTGACTTTATCGGGGCGGATATCCAGGAGTGATTTGATTGATTTTTTGGCATTGTCAACGGCAGTATCCTGAAACCATTCTCCGATTTGGTAGAATACCATGACAGCAACCCCTTCTTCAAATTCTCCGATCGCAAATGCCCCCAAAGTCGCTACAGTCATCAAAAAGAATTCATTAAAAAAATCGCCGCGGCTTGCCTTACGGAATGCCATTTGAATAACAGGTATGCCCGCGAGAAGATACGCAATACCATTTACGACTAACAGGAGGCCAAAGGGGAGGTTGATCTTAAAAGCATATTTCAATAGCAGTAAAGTAAGCAGAATGACAAGAGCAATCAGAAGCTTGCATTGGGAAATCCACCAAGGACGTTCCTGTACCGTATGGCTGTGTTCTTGTGCTTTATGGCTATGCTCGTGATTGTGTTCGCACATATATCAGGGTTCTTTTGAATGATTAAATTTAGCGAATTCAGGGGTTAAAAAAGAGGGTCGGAGTAATAAATCGCGGCCACTGGATTCGAAATGAGGACAGCGCCTGAAAGGGTGCAAGAGGTATTCAAGCAAAAAGGCTGTTTCACTCCAGCGTGAAGCAGCCTTTTTCATGCGCAATAGCGACAGTAAACTTATTCTTAATCTTTTGAAGTGCTGCCAATAATCATTTCCAGTATGGCAACGACAATGGCAAATAGCGCAGCCGTCCAAAAGCCGTTTACATCAAATTTGGAACCGAGTAGCGAATCTGTCAACAAGACCATTAATACCGTAATAATAAACGAAACCAGGCCGAGTGTAAGCCAATTCAATGGGAAAGTAAATAACCTTAAAATCGATCCCACAGTCGCATTGACAAATCCAATGACAAGTCCGGTAACGATAGCCCAGCCGAATCCAGCAACATGAGCTCCGGGTACGACCCAGCACGCAACCGCGACGACAACTCCAGTAAGTAAAAGACTAATAATAAATTTCATAATATGTGCTAATTTATAAAGAGTAAATAAAGTAATAATATAATCAGCTTCGTGCAAACCCGATGCCAAACTTTACGCCCCTATCGCACCACAATGAATGCTAGGTTTATTTGAAAATTAAATGCACAGAAAATAAATATATGCAAGCATAGTAAATATTTTGTATATTTATTTCAGCGCTATGCGTGCAAGCTTTTGACCATCAGCTGCTAGACGGTTTGTGCAGCAGAGATGTTGCGATCGGCGCTGGAGAAGGATAAGGGGAGATGCCTGGACATTAAATAAGGAATTTAGATGGGTGTGGTGCAAAAAAATGGAAAGAGTTCAGGTCATAGATTGAAGAATTTAAGTTCATAAAAAATAGACTCATGAAGAAAGTTATGTTATCATTTGTAATGTTGCTTACAACAGTGGCATTATTTGCGCAAACAGATCCCATCATCGGAAAGTGGGAAAATCCAAGCGGTGAGGGCCGTGTTGAAATTTATAAGAAAGGCGATAAGTTTTTTGGTAAGCTCTTCTGGCTGAAATTTCCAAATAACGAAGCCGGTCAGCCAAAGAAAGATATAAAAAACCCAGATAAAGCACTGCGGGGCAGAAATGTACAGGGGCTCGAAATCTTGACCAATTTTGAAAAAGATGGCAATACTTATGCGGATGGAAAGATTTATGATCCAAAGTCGGGCAAAACGTATAGCTGCAAGATGACTTTAAAAGGGGATAAACTTGACATTAGGGGATATGTCGGTGTAAGCTTACTTGGACGTACAGAGACATGGAAAAGAATTAATTAAGAAGGAAAAAGGTTCTAAACTAAGCTTGTCCACTTGCATGGATGGATTGGTTTGCATCCAAAAGGCAGTTTATTTCATGGAAATAAATTGCCTTTTGGTTTTGTGCTGGATTTACAGTATTTTCATCCCTACAAATTATAAATACCCAGCTTTATGGCCGTAAAAATGTCTTATGTTGAAAATGTCAAGCTTGCGCTGCAGTCCATTGTAGGGAACAAGCTCAGGACATTTTTAACAGCGCTGATAATCGCCATAGGGATGATGGCATTGATCGGTGTATTGACTTCCATCGATGCCATGAAAAATTCACTGACAGATTCCTTCTCATCGATGGGCTCAAACTCTTTCAACATTCGCAACCGGGGCTTGAATGTTCGGATCGGTAATGAGGGGACACGCTCAAAAGTTTTTGCCAATATCACCTATGCGCAATCGGCAAGATTTAGACAGGATTTTCACTTTAATGCATTGACATCCATCAGTGCCAATGTCAGCTGGAATACAACCGCAAAATTTCAGTCTAAGAAGACAAACCCTAATATAGGGCTGATTGGGACCGATGAAAATTATCTTCAGACATCGGGTTATGTAGTCAGTGAGGGACGTAATTTTTCCACCCGGGAGGTCGAAACAGGTAGTGGTGTCATTATTATTGGCAGTGAAGTGAGCAAGATGCTGTTCAACGAGATTATCGATCCGATAGGACAGTTTATTACCGTCAACAATATCCGTTATTTAGTCATTGGAGTGCTAAAAAGTAAAGGTTCTTCTGCAGGTATGGGGGGAGATAGGGCATGCTTTATTCCGCTTATTAAAGCCCGGGCGGTGATGCAGGGTACTGAGCCTTCGTATGTGATTACGGTTTCCTCCAATGACCCAATGCGATTGGAGGCAGCCATAGGCGAGGCAACAATTGTATTTAGAAATATCCGCGGCCTGTCATCCAGACGATCAAATGATTTCGAAATTACCAAATCTGATGCCGTTGCACAGATGCTGATGCAAAATATGGCGATGGTTACTTTGGGTGCCGTGGTGATCGCTTTTATAACCCTTGTGGGTGCTTCAATCGGATTGATGAACATTATGCTGGTATCGGTCACTGAACGTACACGGGAGATCGGTATACGCAAGGCCATCGGTGCGACGCCGAGCGTGATACGCAAGCAATTTTTGATGGAAGCCATTGTGATCTGCATGATCGGCGGTGTTGCAGGAATCTTTATTGGTATCCTCATCGGTAATCTCCTGGCGCTGCAGCTGGGCACCTCTTTTATCATCCCCTGGGGTGCGATTATCATGGGGTTTGCGGTATGTGGACTCGTCGGCATGCTATCAGGCTATTACCCCGCCTCAAAGGCCTCTAAGCTGGATCCTGTGGACGCGCTTCGTTACGAGTAATCCTTCCTATTTTGTCTTTTAAGCGCTTCTATTGACGACGATGTTCGGGAGCTGTGCCTTAGCTTGGCAGTACCAAAGCCAGCAGAACAGCAGTGAAACAGTAACGAAACACGACCTACTACAGGTTGTACCTGTAAAGGCCCTTCTTTAGCACAAAGCTGAGCGGTGGCAGCAAAAAATCAAATCAGCCGGAAAAAGGAAATTTATGCAATCGTTTTAATGTTACCAAATCATTGATTTGGGGTGAATTCTCCGTGAATAGCCCTTTTCTCGAAAGGCAAAGCAACTTATTCCAATGAAAAAACTGTAATATTGTATAAAAAAATAAATTCGAATTATGTACAATACATTACAACCAGTTTTAGAAAAGGAATTGGAAGCAATCAAAGAAGCGGGATTGTATAAACAAGAGCGAGTGATCGTTACTCCTCAGGGAGCAGACATCAAAGTAAGTACAGGACAGGAAGTTGTCAACTTTTGTGCGAACAATTATTTGGGCCTGTCTTCCCACCCCAAAGTAATCGAGGCTGCTAAGAAAGCGATTGACACACACGGTTACGGAATGTCTTCGGTACGTTTTATCTGTGGTACTCAAGATGTGCATAAAGAATTGGAAGCAAAGATTTCTAAGTTCCTGGGAACTGAGGATACTATTTTATATGCGGCAGCATTCGACGCTAACGGTGGTGTATTTGAGCCATTGTTTGGTGCAGAAGATGCCATCATTTCAGACGAGTTGAATCATGCGTCAATTATTGACGGCGTTCGTTTGTGTAAAGCACAGCGTTTCCGTTATAAAAATGCGGATATGGCTGATTTAGAAGCCCAATTACAAGCTGCAGCAGGTGCCCGACACAAAATTATCGTGACAGACGGAGCATTTTCGATGGACGGCTCTGTAGCGCCATTGGATCAGATCTGTGATCTTGCAGATAAATACCAAGCTTTGGTGATGATCGATGAGTCGCATTGTACTGGATTTATTGGTGCAACAGGTCGCGGGACACACGAACTGTTCCATGTAATCGATCGCGTTGACATCATTACAGGAACTTTAGGTAAAGCCTTAGGCGGTGCTTCTGGAGGTTTCACTTCCGGTAAAAAAGAAATCATCGATTTGTTACGTCAGCGTTCACGCCCCTATTTATTTTCGAATACCTTAGCACCGGCAATCGCAGGGGCTTCGGTTGCGGTTTTAGATATGCTCAGTGAGACAACTGAATTGCGCGACAAACTGGAAGCGAACACAAAATACTTCCGTGAAAAGATGACTGCTGCAGGATTTGATATTAAGCCTGGATTCCACCCGATCGTGCCTGTGATGCTTTACGATGCGAAATTGGCGCAGGAGTTTGCTGCCAAGATGCTGGACGAGGGAATCTATGTCATCGGTTTTTACTATCCTGTTGTACCTCAGGGAAAAGCTCGTATCCGCGTTCAGATTTCGGCCGGACACGAAGTTGCTCACTTGGATAAAGCAATCGCCGCCTTTACCAAAGTTGGTAAAGAATTAGGTGTAATTAAATAAAATACACATAGTTATAAATTTTATGGTGCAAAATGTTTATCTTTGCACCCTAAAATTTTATAAAAATATTCTTGCTCAATGCAAAACATTAG
>JAIRVH010000100.1 GCA_031253985.1 Sphingobacterium sp. | reverse complement strand
TATAATTAGTTACATTTAGGTTCATTGCAATAGCAATGGTATAGACTTACTAATATACAACAATATATGGCTTTATCTTCAGATATCAATATAAAAAATAAAAAAGCTTCTTTTGAATATCACTTACTGGACAAGTACATTGCAGGCATTCGGTTATTAGGCACAGAAATAAAATCTATTCGCGAAGGAAAGGCGAATATTAATGATAGTTTCTGCAGTTTTTTTGAGGACGGACTATATATCCGTAACATGCATATTGCCGAATACTCGATGGGATCTTTCTATAACCACGAGGCAAAACGCGATCGTCAGCTGCTTTTGACAAAAAGAGAATTAAAAAAATTAAAAGAGAAAGGCGAAGAACGCGGCTTTACCATTGTCCCCCTGCGCATCTTTATCAGCGCCCGGGGTTTCGCGAAAGTTGAAATTGCATTAGCACAGGGTAAAAAAGATTTTGACAAAAGAGAAAATATCAAAGAAAGAGATGTGAAACGTGAGCTTGATCGTGTGATGAAATTCTAAATTACCGCGCCAGGACAAATGCGCCTGGCGTCATTCCCACCCTATTTTTAAAAAGCCGAACAAAGTAGTTAACATCATTAAATCCCGCGCCATAACAAGATTCCTTTACACTGCGGGTGAGCAAAAGTATTTTTTTCGCTTTTTCAATACGCTGTTGGATCACATACTCCATTGGGCTGAGTCCTAGCTCACGGTTAAACATCCGCGTAAGGCTCGCTTTGCTCATGTGCGCAGTCCGTTCCAGCAAACCGATTGAAATTTTCTCAGTAATGTGTTTCTGAATAAATTGTTGCAAATGTAACAGAACCTTATTGGATGACTTCCCAATTTTTAAGGCAATCAATGACTGTGACTGAAGTAGCCTAATTGTAAGCTCTTTAAAAGTCAGATCTGCCAGTACATCTTTAAGCGGATTTTCGCTAATAATAATCTGAAACAACTTGTTCACCAGATCGGCAAGCTCAGTCGAATTGTAAAGATGAAAAAGCTCCGGATCGATACGCCACTGACTAAGCTGTTCTTTTGGGTAAAACTCGTTCAGATAGTCCAAAACTGCCGCTATCTTTTCTTTATGAATGGTTAAGGCCGTACACTGTGTAGGTCTTTCCAGGGTCGCCTCAGGAAAATCAATGTGCATACCGACCAAAGCAGGCAAGACGATCATCTGCCCCGGCAAGTAGTCGAAAGCCTTTATATTCTCCAGATGGATGATTTTTTTCCCTTGAATCATGTTAATCATAACCAGATCGTCGAAACACAAAGGTACATGCTGTGAGACTCGATACGTCTCGTAGATATTAAGTTCTAAGCTATCTAACGTAAATGCGCGTCGGTTTTCCACTAATGTACTCAGCTCCCGTGCCCGCGAAAATGGCAATGTATGAATCAGCGTTCTATCTCCCATAGTGCAACAATCAAATATAATTGGCAGTCAATCAAATATAATAAAAAAATAAATTATGACCGAAAGTCATCTGCCGCAATTGTGCTATGCTTTGAATCGATTCTGCTACGCTATTGAATAATTGCTGGCTAACTTTGATAAGAAGGGATTAAAAATAATTAATAATAAACTATATGAGCACAATTAAAAGACCCTCGTTCAAAGAACGATACGACAACTACATTGGTGGTAAATTTGTCGCACCAATCCAAGGGAAATATTTCGATAATATCTCGCCGGTAGACGGAAAAGTGTTTACCCAGGTTGCCCATTCAACAAAAGAAGATCTGGATCTTGCTGTCAATACGGCAGCCAAAGCTTTTGAAACTTGGGGAAAAACCTCCGCTACTGAACGAAGTATTATCCTCAATAAAATTGCTGACCGTATTGAGGATAATTTAGAATATATTGCAGCCGTTGAAACAATAGACAACGGAAAAGCGGTACGTGAAACATTAAATGCAGATATACCGTTAGCCATCGATCATTTCCGATATTTTGCCGGTGTAATCCGTGCTGAAGAGGGCTCCATTAGCGAATTGGACAGCAATACCGTTTCGCTGATTGTACACGAACCAATAGGTGTTATTGCACAGATTATTCCATGGAATTTCCCTATTCTTATGGCGGTATGGAAACTGGCACCCGCGCTTGCAGCAGGAAACACTGTTGTCCTAAAACCGGCCGAAAGTACACCTGCATCTATTCTTGTCCTGATGGAGATCATCGGCGATTTGATTCCTGCCGGCGTAGTCAATATTGTCAATGGTTTCGGTGCAGAGCTTGGTCGCTCCTTGGTTACAAACCCCAAAGTCTCCAAAGCTGCTTTCACAGGGTCGACGGCAACGGGACGTTTAGTGATGCAATATGCCACTGAAAACATCATTCCGGTAACGCTTGAATTGGGCGGGAAATCGCCGAATATCTTTTTCAGTTCAGTTATGGATGCTGATGATGCATTTTTAGATAAAGCAATTGAGGGTGCAGTATTATTCGCACTTAATCAGGGAGAAATCTGTACATGTCCCTCCCGCTTACTGATCCAGGAGGACATCTATGAAAAATTTATCGCGAAAGTCATCGATCGGGTCAATCAGATCAAAGTTGGAGATCCTTTGGATCCAGCAACAATGATGGGGGCTCAGGCATCTAAGATCCAAAAGGATAAAATCATGTCTTATATTAAGCTTGGTAAAGAAGAAGGAGCAGAAGTATTAACCGGAGGAGATGAAAATAATGTTGGTCTAGGCTTTGAAGAGGGCTACTACATTAAGCCTACCCTTTTCAAAGGCAACAACAGCATGCGAATTTTCCAGGAAGAAATCTTCGGCCCGGTATTGGCCGTTACCACATTCAAAGATGAACAGGAAGCAATTGCCATCGCCAACGATACCATGTATGGTCTAGGCGCAGGTGTATGGACGCGAGATGCACATCAGCTTTATCAGGTTCCACGTGCCATACAAGCAGGCCGCGTATGGGTAAACCAATATCACTCCTACCCTGCTGGTGCTCCATTTGGAGGCTATAAGCAATCAGGAATTGGCCGTGAAAACCACAAAATGATGCTTGCCCATTACAGGCAGGCTAAAAACATGCTGATATCCTATAGCAAGGAAAAACTTGGATTCTTTTAGCTAAAACAGGTCAGGTATCATTTTTATAAAAATGATACCTGGTCTAAAAAGGTCAAGCTACCTCTTCCTCTGTAGTTAGGGTTCACCAACTCATAAACATAATCTAATTTAACCATGATAAATAGACTGGATGTTACAGATAAAGCAAAAGCGCTTATTCACGAACTTGAAGCAAAACATGGCGAATTGATGTTCTATCAAGCGGGAGGTTGCTGTGAAGGCACCCAACCTCAGTGTTTTGAAAAAGGAGGTTATTTTCCACGAACAAACGATGCCATGATCGGCTTAGTCGAAGGCTATGAATTTTGGGTTGATCGGGATCTATTTGAATATTGGAAATATGCGCATTTCACCTTGGATGTGCTGGATGGATTTGGCCCGGGAGGTTTTTCATTGGAGACGCCGCTCGGGAAAACATTCAAAGTTCACTATAGACTATTTACTCCCGAAGAGCTCAGTAATCTTAGCCCAATCAAGAGAAACGAATGATAACAAAGTGTATAAGCCCATAGAATCATAATAGTTACGGAGAGGGCCAACAAATTCTTCGGCCAATCTCTCCAAGAAAAAAGGGGCTTTCTAAAAAGTCCCCCTTTCCAATGCTATAATTTTTATAAAATCTCTGAAAAATGCGCTCATTCGGAATGGGGCACTTTATTCAATATCTAAACCTTCCAGTACTGGGATCGGCTGTTTGTTTTCATCCAGGGCAACAAACGTAAAAATACCCTCGATGGCCAGTTCTCTTCCTTCCTTGTACATATGTTCCAAAAATATTTCGACTTTCACCTTCAAGCTGGTTCGCCCAACATTTTGAACTCTTGCGATAGCCTCTATAATACTCCCAGAGGGAATGGCCTTATTGAAGTCAATACGGTCTGTTGATACCGTTACCAAAGTTTTGCGACAGAATCGCGTTGCAGCCATAAAAGATACTTCGTCCATAATGGACATCGCCTTACCGCCGAACAATGTATCGTGATGATTCGTCAAAAACGGAAACACAGTACTGCAAACATGTGTTTCTGATAAATCAATACGTTCTTGTAAAGTCATTTATTGTTTTTTTAGTGTATTTAAGAGGAGACAAATGTAAACCAATCTAGCTTCAGTTAGGTCATTTTTATCCCATATTTTCGTCGATATCCACACCTATCCCCTTCAACAAGAGAGAGGCATTGAATATCTTACATTCTCCAATTTTGAGCTTATAATCGAACAGCATCTGCCCTTCATCGACACGAATATCAAAATGATAGTTTTTGATGTCTCCTGGAAATTCCTCTTGTAAACTCGAAAGCTGCAGATCATGTGTAGCCACCATCCCTTTTCCATCCAGCCGGACCAGTTTTTTTATGATTGCCCGGGATCCAAGATATTTATCCACCGAATTTGTTCCCCGAAGCATCTCGTCAATGAGGAAAAAACTATCGTTATGAGCTTCAACAGTATCCAATATAAACTTCATACGATTTAGCTCGGCCTTAAAAGTTGACGTACTTTCATTCAAGTTATCCTTAATCCGCATATAGGATATCAGTTTGTAAATCGGCAGCTGAAAGGAAGTTGCTGCAACTGCTGCCCCCGCATAGGCCAAAATGGCATTAATACCTACTGTCCGCAGAAATGTACTTTTACCCGCCATGTTGGACCCTGTTACCAAAGCAATACGATGATCCTTACTATTATAATCATTGGCAACGACCTGATCAATTGGGATCAAGGGATGATATAATTCTCGTGCTTCAATCTTATCTTTTAATGGATTGTCCAAAATTACCGGATAACTATAGGACGAATGGTTCCTCTTCCAAATAGCCAGACTCGTTACCGCCTCAACCTTGGCCAAGGTATCGAATGAATTTAGTATCTCATGCTCATATTTATTCTTCCAGTCGACAATGGCCAACACCTGTCTGAAATCCCAAAGCAGAAATAAGTTCAGAAATATTCCAACAAAAACATTATTCCGGGCATCCAAATTATTGATCAAGCCAGCAAGTTTTTTAAAAGCAAGGGAAATGGATTCCCCACCATGGTTCCGTTTAAGCTCTCCAGCTATTTCCTGCATGGAAGGGGACTTCCAGTCCTTGCTTTCAATAGATTGAATAGCATCGGCATAGGATCCCAGTACCCCACCGATCTTGTCTATCCGGGAGGAGAACAGGCTGACACTCCCAGCTTTAGCTAAAGCCCATAAAATATGAAATAATCCCAGTAATGTTGCTACTCCGGCTAATTTGGGAACGAAGAAACTTCCAGCTAAAGTGACCAAAAACAAAATGGGGCCTGCGTTTATGTAGAATCGCATAAAAGCATTTCCAAACTGAAAATTCCGGTCTTGAAAGTAATTCGTTAAGAAAGTTTTGATATCCAGTTTATGGTTCAGATTGGCCAAAAGTTTCGCCTGAAAATCCCATATCCATTCAGATTCGGCTTCCAGCTCCTGGGCAGCCTCCTGGTTGCGTTCAATTTGCCCTTTAGTAAGAGGTGCATCAAGCCATGAGGCCAACAGATCAATTCCTTGTCTGGTTGTTGCCCGATTTAATTGTGCAAATACGGAGTATGTTCCGAAGACATCCATATCAGAACTATAAGGATGGTTACCATCTTCAAAATGCTGACCATGGTCATACATGTTTAATTTCCCATCTGCAAGAGCCTGTTCATTTTCCAAAACTTTTAAATAAGCTTCAAAATAGTTTTTTTGCAGCTCAAGCTTGCTCTGCTTCCGCACGAGATAAGCGAATAAAAACAATAGTGCAAAAAAACAGAAAAAGACCAGTGGAAGGCTTTCCAGTTGAAATGTATAAAATAACAGTGCCCCGCCGCCGAGGATAACAAATAGCCGCGACAAGCTCAGTGTATTGACTAGCTTATTTAATTTGAGAACAGTTGAAGCTATTTCTTGATGCTTCTGGTTATATAATATCGCTGTTGGAGTCATAATGTGAATAGTTATTCTTTCACGTTCATTTTAATTCGATCATGGATTTTGCATATGTTTCATAAAACGAGCGCTCTATTGCCGCTTAGAGACCTTGGCAAGCCCACGTAAGCAGGTTGAATGGTCCTACCAGGCTTGATCTCCCACCAAAGGCACAAAACGGAAGGTATCCAATTCAATACGGTCAAAATCATTTTCACCTACCCGAATGATCGTCATCATCTTTTGCGACTTCTCATCGCCCACCGGAATCACAAATATCCCGCCCATCTTCAGCTGTTTCAACATAACTTCCGGTACAAAGGGAGCCCCCGCGGTTACGATAATCTTATCATAAGGAGCATGCGCTTCAATTCCCTTCGAGCCATCACCTAAAAAAAAATTGGGTTTATATCCCATATACGGCAACACCTGAATTGTTCGCTGATACAGATTTTCCTGACGTTCGATGGTATAAACTTCAGCTCCAAGCTCCAATAGAATACAGGTTTGGTAACCGGATCCTGTTCCGATTTCCAGCACCTTATCCCCTTTCTTCACGTGGAGCAATTCCGATTGGTAAGCAACCGTATAGGGCTGTGAAATTGTTTGACCATCACCTATTGGAAAAGCAATATCCCGATAAGCTTGATTCCAGAACGTTTCATCAAAGAAATAATGACGTGGTACCTTTCCAATCGCCTCCAGGACTTTTTGGTCTGCAATACCCCGACTTTTTAGATGTTCAACCAATTTTTTGCGAGCACCTTTCTCCCGATAATTATCAATAAACTTGTACGCCATGATTTTCAAATTTACTTTTAAAAAGGCAGATTCAACAGAACTAATCGCAAATAACTAAACACCAAGAGACTACGAATACACAAGGAAACTAAAGACAACGCTTCACCTGAACCAACAGTAGCCTGTTAACTCATCTTTTGTGTATTAAAAGCCCTGCATGAAGCAACCTCTTTCAAAAAGAAAAAATTGACATCGATAAGATCAGCACTGACCGTTCATGGAGTTTGAAGCTTCTCAAAAAAATTCCTTTGGTTTAATACGGATCAACATCTACTTGTACGCGCACTCCGGTATTGCTTTTATCTATTTCAAAATCCAATAACACAGAACGGATCAACTCCTTGACTTTGGCAATACTGATATTTGTACGTTCTATCTTTAAAGTAATCGTCTGAATAAAATTGTTTCGCACGCGTGAAACTAAAGGCGGTTCTGGCCCTAAGACCCTTGCTCCCAGCTGCTGTCGCAGTGCCGAAGCGAAACGATTGGCCGAATCGTAGCATTTCTGAAAATCGGCATGTTTAATATCAATGCGGATAAGACGATAGAAAGGTGGATAAAGGTAGTTTTTCCGTTCAGTAATCTCGGTCATAAACATCCCCTCGTAATCATTGTTGACGACCTGTTCTAGCACCCGGTGATTTGTGGTATAGCTTTGAATAATAACTTTTCCACCTGCTTCCCGGCGTCCTGCGCGGCCCGCTACCTGAGAAAATAGAGAAAAGGAGCGCTCATATGAACGGAAATCCGGAAAGTTAATAATTGTATCTGCATTGACAACTCCGATAAGGCTTACACGTCCAAAATCGAGTCCTTTTGCAACCATCTGCGTGCCGATCAGCACGTCAAATTCATGCTCATCAAAAGCTGTGATAATCTTATCAAAACCGTACTTACCTTTTGTGGAGTCAAGATCTAGCCGACCGATGCGAATTTCAGGCATCAACAGTTCAAGTTCCTCTTCTACCCGTTCGGTCCCAAACCCTTTACTTTCGATATGCGGCATACCGCACGCCGGACAGACACGTAGCGGAGGTTCCACATGGCCACAATAATGGCAATGCATCATATTAGAGCTTTTGTGATAGGTTAAGCTCACATCGCAATTGACACATTTCGCAACAAATCCACAGGTATTACACTGGATCATGGTCGTGTGTCCACGTCTATTTTGAAATAAAATAACTTGCTCTTTATTTTTTACAGCTTCCTCAATTGCTTTTAACAATGTCCCCGAAAAATAGGAAAACATATTTTCTTTTCTTCCTTCTTCGGGGATATTAACCAATTCAATACTCGGCAATTGCGCGTTACCATAGCGTTCAAGAAGCTGGACAAAGCCATACTTCTTTGCCTTTGCATTGTAATAACTTTCCAAAGAGGGAGTTGCCGAGCCTAAAAGGACCTTCGTTTGGTGTAAAAAACCAAGATAGATAGCTGTATCACGGGCATGGTAGCGGGGAGCCGGATCAAATTGTTTATAGGAACTTTCATGTTCCTCATCAACGATGATAATTCCCAAATCCTGAAAAGGCAAAAAGACAGAAGAACGCGCTCCAATAACAACCTGAAACTCATTTTTCATCACTTTATGCCATACTTCAGCACGTTCATTATCATTAAATTTTGAGTGGTATACCCCCAGCTTATCACCAAAATGAAGTTTTAGCCGCGCCGTAATCTGAGCCGTCAACGCGATCTCGGGCAAGAGATAGAGCGCAGATTTTCCCGCAGCTATGGCCTGCTCTATAAGCCGTATATAAATCTGTGTCTTTCCTGAGGCGGTCACCCCGTGCAATAGCGTCACTTCCTTCCCGTCAAAAGACTGCTGTATTTCATCATAGGCACGTTGCTGATTCTCGTTAAATTGAAAATTAGCATCCAGTTCGATATCTTCTCCTTGAAAGCGGGATACAACCTTTTCCTTTATTTCAAAAACGCCCTTGTCAATCAGGGCTGTAACTGCACCGTTTCCACAGCCTGAAGCTTCAACCAGCATTGGCCGTGTAATTTCCTCGGTCTTTTTCACCAGTTGCATAAACGCTAGCACAGCATCCTGTTGTTTCGGCGCCCGGTTTAAGCTATCCAATAATTCTCTTTTTGCATCTTCATTTCTGAAGTCAGGAGCAAAACGAAGAAATGCTTTTGTCTTGGGTTTATATCTTTCCGTAATCTCCTCCGAAATCAGTACAATACCCTTATCAAACAATTGCTTCAATATGGGGAAAACTGTTTTTTGTCCCAGCAATTTCACAATATCGTTGACCTTAAGTTCGCCAGCCACTTCCAGTGCTTCGATAATGAGATATTCTTTATCCGAAAGTGTAGAACGATCAAACTCTTCGGAAATAGAAGAAACCACTTTGGTCTCGCTCGCCAGTTTTAATGCAGAAGGCAACGCCGCCTGCATGACCTCACCCAAACTGCACATGTAATATTCAGCCAGCCAATCCCAAAGTTTAAACTGTGCTAAATTGACAATGGGCTTTTCATCAATGATGTCCAAAATATATTTTGCCTCATAGCGCTTTGGTGCTTCCTGACTGATTGACTTGACTACTGCCGAATAGATCTTATTCCGTCCAAATTGTACGATCACCCGTACCCCAATCTGCACGCGATCGTTCCAGTCAGCCGGAATACGATACGTATATGTTCTTGCCAATGCTAACGGTAGAACTACATCAATAAACAAAGTATCTCTTTCACTAAAAATCGTAGCTTGTGGAATGGGCATAAATTCAAATTATGGTATAAAAATACAAAAAACCTTCAAGCAAAGAGTCATCATGGTTTCAGCAATCCATAAAACCTTCATGACTTCGCATACACCAACAGCAATGAAAGCGGAGTGAAGAGGGGGCGTAGCGGTCAATTCAACTTAAAAAAGCCTTCCTGAAATCGATTCAGGAAGGCTTCTCTAGTATTAGATACAAATACGCATTCGCATAGACATATTCGATGAGTAAATTATGATTTATTTTTAAGCGCAGCAATAAACAGTGCCACCCAGCCAACAATAAACGATAGCCCTCCTAAAGGGGTGATCGGCCCCAAAATAGACGGGTTGCCAAAGCCTGTAATTCCTCGCACGCTCAATACATACAAAGATCCCGAGAAGAACAGAATACCAATAAGAAAAGCAATAAACGATACCTTAATGGAGTATGTTTTTGCGCGCGAAAAAGTTGATAAAAATAACAATGCAAAGGTATGATAGAAATGATACTGATTTGCAGTTTTCCAAGTGTCAATATGATATGTACTTATCTTTCCTTCTAGACCATGGGCACCAAAGGCACCTAATATTACAGCTAATGCTCCCAACAAAGAAGCGGCTAAAATGATTTTCTTATTCATTATGTTAAAGTGAATGCTGAAAATGAGTTTCTAGCGATAAATGTATTAAAAACAGAACAAAATAAGGAATTTTTTGTTAAAATTATATTACAAAGGCGCATTATTGGAACGATTCTCTATCTCTTCCCGTATATTTTTATTAGGTTTGTTTTACGTATGAATTATCATGAGTCCCATGCTGCTCACCGACCTATTGGAACACGTATAAGGACGAGTATATCCTTGATTAACATTTGCCTCATGATTGCTTCATTACCGTTTAAAAATTCGAGTTCAGTGTACTTGCTCAAAAGTCAAAAAAGTGAGTACTTCTTACATATTTGTTCTGATGAAAGCCGGATTCACTCGTATTGGTCAATAGATCGATAACTATGCGTTCGGGATTAGTCAGTCATTGAAAAAAAATAAAAGGATGAAAAAAACAATCATCATCACTGTTCTATTATTCATCGCGGTCATCGCGGCCACGATCTATCTTTTTGGAGACTTCAATAAAAACAATAAACAAGATTCTAAAGCTTTACAATACTTACCTGAAAACACGTTAGCGATTACCTCTTTTGCCAATGATCAGACAGTAGACACGATCTTTAACGATTATGAACTTTTTAAAGCTATTATTGGTCAGCGGAATTTCGGCAATCTGGAACGGCTAAAAAAGGAGCTCCTCCAGAGTGAACAGTTAGCACCTCTCGTATCAGGGCAGCAAATATTACTGTCTTTTCATCAGGAAAAAGATCAGATTATCCCGTTGTATAGTGTTCAGGTTGGACAGAGTATTGATAATAATTCGTTGGCAACACTGATTGGAAATATCGGAAAAAACTATAAGGTACAGCCATTCGACACATTAGGGCAACGTTTTTATGGTCTTAATCAAGGTAGTAAAGATAGTACACTTTATTGTGCATATTCGCACGAGATCATTTTTGCCAGCTATTCCAAAAAAGTACTCGCTCAGATCTTTGACAAAAATGTTAAGAAAATAAATGCCAAACAGATTGAGTTCTTCGTCAACCATAACAATAAAAACACACCCCTTAGTCTATACTTTTTCAATGAGCAGTTATCTCAGATCGCTCGAATATTGATGAAATCCAAATTTGGTAATTATCTGAACCTCATCGATTCCTTAAAAGGACAAACATCCTGGAATATGAATTTTAAAAAGGATGCTTTTATCTTTAAAGGTGAAACAGACCTCACGGCGAGCAAAAACAGTTACCTCCAGTTGTTTGCTACCCAGACAGCCCAGGTTCAAGCTTTGGGGAACTACCTTCCCAAAAATGCAGCATCTTACATAGACTTCAGTATTTCAGATCCGCATAGCTTTCGCAGCGGGCTAAAAGCATTGTTGGTGCAGCAAAAAGAAGATGGCCGATTGGCCAAGAGCATAAAAAACTTTGAAGAGGATACCAAAGTATCTTTTGATAGTGTTATTGCGCCTATTTTCAACGATGAATTTGCAGTCGCTGAGTTGGATAATCAGGATGCGATTGGTTTGATCAGCATTTCCGATTCGACACAATTTGCCGATAACTTCAAGAAATTTAGCTCCTCTGTCGGTGATTCGATCTATCAATTTAAATATTCAAATCTCTTGCATGCACTCTTTGGCGAACCGTTCAAGAGCTTTAGCAGACCATATTTTACCATTGTGGACAATATTATGGTCGTCGCCAGCCGAACAGGCATCTTAAGAGACTATCGTGAATCGTTCCGGGAAAAACAATTTCTCTCAGGAACAGCAATATTTAAAAATCATGCGGCATTACAGAACAGTCGCAGTAACGTGACTTTCTATTTAGAACCTAAAGCTGGTAAAAGTAACATCCTGGATAACTTAAAATCTGATTTTGCGAAGAACTTCAAAGACGAAGACGAATATGGGTTTCAAAATTTCTACTCATGGTCTTATCAGCTAAGTGGCAATCAAGGCACATTTTCATCCAGTTTATACGCACTTTTTAAGAGTGACACAAGACTGGGCGGCAAACCCGAATGGACTGCCCAGCTGGAGAGCCGGATCATTAATAAACCTTGGATCTTAGATCAGGATGGTAAGACTAAGTTTATTCTAATTCAAGAACAGGATCATACAGTACATGCCTTTTCACCGGATGGAAAAGAGCTTTGGCAAAATCTCTTCCAAGGTGAAATCTTGGGCGAGCCAATCCAATTGCAGGATCTCAGCATTGTCGCCGTCACGAAAAGCCGCTTATATCGCTTTATGCCAGATGGAAAAAACAGGGCCGGCTTCTCCGTTGAACTGCCGTACTCGGCAACTTATGGAGCTACAATCGCCAACTTCAATAAAGAGCAGCGTATTTATATCCCGGCAACAGACCGAATTCTTGCTTATACGCTCGATGGTAAAAAAGTGGACAGCTTTGAAAACAATAGTGTGGATGGTCGAATTATATTCGATTTAAAAACAACCACCCTGGGTCAGACAAATTATATTATTGCGGGTACCAGTACAGCTTCCATTTATTTCTTTAATCAAAATGGCAAAATAATCCACAAAAAAACATTGGATACGGATGGCGAAAGCGTTAAAAATCCGATAGGCTTAGTTGCGGCGTCGGATGAAAAGAACTCCTTCATTTACCTGGCAGATAATAGAGGCAGTGTATTCAAAATTCCTTTCGAGGGCGAAACAAAAAAAATAAAACTAGGCGACTGGGGCAAAGATGCTTTCTTTAATTTTGAAGATATTAGCGGCGGAGCAGATAGAGACTTTGTTATTCTAGCCAACAACAAACTGAATGCATATAGCGCAAGAGACTCCTCCTCTTACTTTGAATATAAATTCATCGAAGAAGCTAGTAACAGACCTTTGTTTTTTAAACGGATCGGTAAATCTGATATCATAGGTGTTGGAACCGACAACCGCATGATCTATGTGTTCGGATCTGATGGATTAGTGCAGGAAGGATTCCCTATAGAAGGTTTCTCCAAGTTCTATTATGGTCCGATTAACTATGGCGACAATGCCAATTATTTAATCTGTATGAAGCGGGATTTCAAGGTCTATGTATACAAGTTTTAAGGCACTGAAAATCAATTTTTTAAAATCAACACCAAATACGATAAGATGCTAAAAGATCTTTATAAAAAATTTGTCTAATCTAATTTTTTTATAGTAGGTTTGCAGACTTAATATGACTATGCTGAAATCGAAAGAATTAAAAGAATTATTGGCTGAACCAAAACGTATTGTAATTACAACGCACTACAAACCAGATGGCGACGCATTGGGATCATCTTTAGGATTATATTTTTGGCTGACCGCTAAGGGGCACCAGGTAAATCTCATTGTACCATCAGATTTCCCTGCCTTTTTGGATTGGCTACCTGGTTTAGAAAATGTACAGATTTATACACAGAATATAGGACTGCACAATCAACAGATTGATGCTGCCGAATTTATCTTCTGCTTAGATTTTAATGGTCTTGCCCGGATCCACGAAATGGGCGAACCAATTCGTCAGGCAAAAGGAATCAAATGCATGATCGATCACCATTTAGATCCGGAGGGGTTTGAAGATTACGCTTTTTGGGATCCATCTGCTGCAGCGACTGCACAATTAATCTATCGTTTCTTAGTCCAGGAGATGCAAGATTCGGATCATATTAGTGCTGCTATGGCAACCTGCCTCTATACAGGCATTATGACTGATACCGGTTCCTTCCGTTTCCGTTCTACAACAGCTGAAATTCACCGCATCATCGCATCGCTCATTGATTGTGGTGCACAAAATTGGGCAATTCACGAAGAGATTTACAATAGTTCGTCTGAAAGTCGTCTAAAGTTCCTCGGTTTCTGTCTGCTCAACCGTCTACAGGTTATCCATGAATATAATACCGCCATCATCCATGTAACCAAAGCGGATCTCACTCAGTTTGAAGTTATCACTGGTGATACTGAAGGATTAGTCAATTATGCACTTTCTATCAAAGGAATTCGATTGGCTGCGTTAATTATTGACAGAAATGAACAAATTAAACTATCTTTGCGTTCGATTGGAGAAGTTCCCTGCAATGAAATCTGTAAATTGTATTTCAACGGGGGCGGGCATCTTAACGCTTCAGGTGGTAATTCAAAAGAAAGTCTTGAAGCCGTAATTGCAAAATTCAAATCGGTTTTACCAAATTATAAAGAAATATTAACAAAATAAGATATCGTAACATACATTAGAAAATGAAGAAAGCAATTCTATTTTTCGCGGCTGCCGGTCTTTTGATGACGTCATGCCAAAAATTCAAAAAGGCTGAAGGTGGTCTTGAGTATAAAATCGTTGATGATAATGCCAAAGAAAAAGCAGTATCGGGCGATTTATTAGCACTTGACATGGTTGTGAAAACGGACAGAGATTCTACAATGCAAAGTACATATGACATGGGAGTCCCTCAGATCGTTCAATTATATCCAGACAGTATCATTGCAAAAAACCCAGGTGATCCTACTGGCTTATTCAAATATGTAGGCGAAGGTGATAGCTTAGTATTCAAAATCAACTTAGATTCTATGGCTGCTAAAACACACCAACCAAAACCAGAGTTTGCAGATAAATTCATTGTTTATTCGATCAAAGTCAAAAAACATTTCAAAAAAGGAAAATTGACTGACCAACAATTGGGCGAACAAGTTCAGAAATATTTTGAAGAAGAATTGAACAAGCACAAAGCTGCTGAACCAGCGAAACTTGAAAAATACATCAAGGATAAAAGCTTGAAAACAACAAAAACAGCTTCAGGTCTTCAATATGTAATCACTAAACCTGGAACAGGTGCGAATGCTAAAGTTGGTGATTCTATACACGTTAATTATGTAGGTTCATTGACTACAGGAAAAGTATTTGATACGAACCTTCCAGATGTGGCTAAAAAAGAGAAAATTTTCAACGCGCAACGTCCTTACGAAGCATTGAAATTCCAATTGGGTGTTGATGGTGTCATCCCAGGATGGACTGAAGCTTTCCAATTGTTTAACAAAGGTACTAAAGCAACGTTGGTAATTCCTTCGTCTTTGGCTTATGGCGATCGCCCTTCAGGTGTTATCCCTCCATATGCTCCTTTGGTATTTGAAGTAGAAGTATTGGATATCAAACCAGGAAAAGTTCCTGCTCCTACAGCGACAACTCCGGGTATGGTAGCTCCAACTGGAACGACTGCTCCAGCGACAACAGCTCCAGCAACTAAAGCTCCAGCAGCAAAAAAATAACTCGACTGTAGATTTCAGTTAACAAAAACGGTTCCATCAGAGATGGAACCGTTTTTTTTGGAGAGTGTCTGATGGTATTGACCAGAAAGAACCTTCATTCCGCTTTCATTGCTGTTGGTCTTTGCGAAATCATGAATATTCTGTTGGCGATGGATCCGCTATGCGGCCTTCTTCTCCTGTTTTTTAATCTTCCTTATCTTCAGCCAAAGCACGACAGTGGCCAATATAAAACTAATAACCATAATAATGGTTAGCGCAATAAGTGCCTTATCGGTATGGTAATTTTCCGCATGCTGAATAAACATCATCCTAAAAATTCTTAAATAATGTGTGGATGGGATAACATTCGCAATAGCCTGCACCCATTCCGGCATTAGACTCGACGGCCAGGTAAATCCGCTCAGGATAAAAGCTGGTGTTGCAATAACCATCAGGACTTCCGTTGATTTCAACTGTGAAGGTAGCAGGATACTAACCAATACACCTACAAAACAGACAGCGAGTAAAAAGACAACGGTACAGAGGACAAAGCGACCAAAATCGGCATGTAAAGGCATACGGTAATACTGGCCGAAGCCCCAATATAACAATAAGATCCCTACCGACATCAGGACATAGGGTAGTATTTTGACGAGAATAAGCCCTACTGGATTAGCGATCTTCTTAACAAGCTCCGGAAATGTATTGCTTTCAAATTCAGACGAAAAGGACAAAGCTAGCCCCAAAAGCAAAACCTGTTGCAACACGGTAATCAATACCCCCGGCAGCATAAAATAAAGGTAATTTCCACTTCGAATATTTTGCTTAACAAAGGTTGTCTTAAACGGTTCGTACTGCTGTGCAGCGACCTTTGCTGGAACACCACGTTTCATTTGCGCCTGAATCTGTATCCCTGCTTTAAGGGTCGAAGCACAGACATTGACCGCCATCATGGCGGTATTAGAGGTCAGCGTATTTGCTCCATCGACAAAAACCGTCATCTCAGGTAAACGCCCTTGTTGAACTCCAGATGCAAAGCCTTTCGGAATATGCACAATCGTTGTTGCCTCGTATTGCATAGCAATATCTTTTGAATCAAATAAGGAAGGTAATACGCGGGCAACTTCTATACTTTCATTGTCAGAAAGCATATCAATAAACGAACTGCTTAAGGGGCTATGATCCTCGTCGACCACGATGATGGGCATCTGCGTTACTTTACCTTGTTGATAGACATGCCCCACCAAGACGCCATACAATACAGGTGCCCCCAGAAAAAGCATCAATAACACTTTATTATTGAAGAAGAGCTTAAACTCCCGTTGGATCAATTCTAAAAATTTTTTCACAGTCAAGCCCTTTAATTTGCATGGAGAACCACCAGCGTTTTAGTTAATAAGTCCTTTGCCCCCGCGGCATCCTCAGGCACCACTTTTAATTCAAATACTGCAAGTTGCGGGTCAAAGTCAGGATAAGCGGAAGCGATACTTGCATAAGAATTCAAGGCTTTAATACTAATCACCTTCGCTTTGACCTTTTTATGGTTCAAATAAGGAATTTCCACGTCGACAGATCCGCCTTTTTGGATTTTACCAATTTGATTTTCAGGCAGTGTAAACCTAAAATAGGTTGATCGGTCAAGAAAGCCGTTAATAATTGGATAACCTGCCATAGCCAGTTCCCCTACCTTGAGATTAATCGTCTCCACGCTCATGTCCTGTGGGGCGACTACATATTTTTCCTGCGCAGCAACATTAACTTCAGATACCGCCCCTAGCGCACGTTCTTTCTGTCCCAAGGCCATAATCTGCTGCTCCTGTCTAGCGCCACCTTTTGCTTCGGCCAATTCAGCCTGAGCAGCGAGGTACTGATTTTTCGCCCCTTGGTATTTCGCATAAGTTTCATCATACTTCTGCTGCGGAATGAGGCTGTCCTGCAAAAGCGCATCCAACCTACCTATTGATTTTTTGGCAAATTCATATTGTTCCTTCAGGCCGTCTACTTTAGCCTGCAATTGCACCAATTGTCCTTTTGTAGCTCCTTTAACGGCCATATTATATTGTGCATCAGCAGACTGTAAAGCACCCTTTGCTTGTTCCTCTTTGGCATCCACTTCGGGAATACTCAAAATGGCCAGTGTGTCACCTGCATGCACAAAATCCCCTTCCTCCACCAAAAGCTTTGCAATTTTTCCCGGAACTTTGGTTACAACCGTCACTTGCTCGCGCTCTACCTTTCCTTCAATAGCCTTCTCTTTCACTTGATCTGTACAAGAAACAAAAATAGACAGAAATAATATCCCATATAAATTCTTCATCTTACTCATGTATAGTTTGTAATAATTTTCCTGATGTATGTAATAATTCCACCGCAGCAACACGCTGCTGCAAAACATTGTTAAAATAGCTCAAATTAACTTTATACCAATCATTTTCGGCAGCCAGCAGCTCTGTCACATCAATCAACCCTGCTTGATACTGTTTGACAGCCATAGAAAGGTTATTTTCAGCAACTTTCAGCTGCTGTTCCCCTACTTTCAATTTTTGGTTGCCAGTGGTATAAGTCACCGTATTCTTACTCAATAATAAATTTAACTTTTCCTGCGTATCCTCCCGTTTGGTGGTGTTGATATTTTGATCGAGTTTAACTTGTTTAATCTTGTTGTGATGCTCTCCACCGGTATAGAGATCCCATTTGACCCCCACTCCGACGAGTAAATTTGGACTGCCCTTTATGGAATTGAGCGGTAGGTTGACGGTACCAAATAGAGGTTGATCTTTAACAGTGAGTTTAGAGTTGAATACATTCAGATAGTTTGCGGATCCAAAGGCAAAGACCGCGGGAAGAGCTCCCCCTTTCTCTTTCTTATAAAGATATTCATAGGCTTTAGAAGAAGCATCCAATGCTTTAAGTTCAGATCGCTGCGCGACATCCTGAGGTAATTCGGACAAAAAGATGGGTTTAAGACCATAATGTATTCCGCCTACTTCTTGAAAAGACACTCCTGTTTCCTGTTCGATCTTTTGACATAGCAGATCCCGATTGCCCGAAACTTCCACCTTTTTCTCTTCCAGTTCAAGCAAGGCCAACTTCAATTTATCTCGATCATAAGGGATTGCAAGTCCATTCTGAATTGCTTTATTCACTTTTTCTTGCTCTTTCTTTAGGCGTTTTTCCGAATCGACAATTAATTTATCCACTTCATCCAAAAGCATAAGCTGATCAAAAGAAGCAATAATATCCTTTGATAATGTCTCACGGCTCGCCGATTCCAAATATTGCTGGGCAAGGGCTTTCTCCTGCAATGCCTTTATTCCATTCGGAATCTGCAATCCCGAGAAAATAATTTGTTTGACCGAGACACCGGCATAGGCGGCTTGCCCGTGCATACTAAATCCAGTTGCTCCTTCAAACAAGCCCAAATTCAATAAAGGAATATTAACCGTAGGGATATCCACACTTCCATTGCTGTGCACATAGCCGTACAACCCAAGCGCCGAGACATGGGGCAGCCGGTTTGCTTTTACCCCCTCTGCTTCCAGTTTTGCCTTATCAACTTCGTAGGCCTTCAACTTCAATTCTTTATTTGTTTGAAAGGCTTTTTGAATAATATCTTTTACCGATGGGTCAATCAGGGATTGTGCATGTAGTTTGTTTAAAAACATAACCGACGCCAAAGTCAATAAACCCAGGCATAACTTCTTATTCATCATATGATTCATTTATTCTTATAAAAATAGGACAACAACCGCCTCGTTTATCTGTTTAACAGCAAATCTTACGGTATGTTTGACTTCTGACTCTTTTTAATTAAACGTATCTTTTCAACGGCCAATAACAATCTTTGCTAATGTCTCCATAACATGAAGGACTGACCTCCACCTGTTAGCTTTTCCAAGATACAAAAAAAGGAATTTGTTTCTGTAGAAGGAATCCTGTATTAATTTTCATTTTTGCTAATTAATAAGTTATCTTTGGAGAGCGAATTGAAATTTTGGTAATTAAGTAGACCACTTTATTCGATAATAATAAAAACAAGTTTTTACCCTAACCCGCTGCTTCCACGCAGAAAACTATGTTGCTTACAGATACACATACACACATTTATTACCATGCAGGAACCGAAAAACTGCAAGAACACCTACAACGTTGCTTTGATCATGGCATACAACGTCTTTTTTTGCCGAATGTGAATAGCGCTTCCATAAAACCCGTATTTGATACCGTAGCAGCTTATCCAGAACATTGTTTTCCCATGCTTGGACTACATCCATGCGATGTCAAGGAAAACTATGTGGAAGAGTTAGAAACCATCCGAAAGAGCTTGGAAACACACAAAGTCCATGCCATAGGTGAAATCGGATTGGATCTTTATTGGGATAAAAGTACCCTTGAGATTCAAAAAGATGCTTTTCGAACTCAGGTTCAATGGGCTAAGGAATTAAATTTACCGATCGATATCCACTGCCGGGAAGCCTTTACAGAATTGTTCGAATTATTAGAAGAACTGCAGGATGACAAATTGTTTGGCGTACTGCATTGTTTTACGGGTACACTCGAGCAAGCCGATCAGGCGATTGATTTAGGTTTTGCGTTAGGCATCGGTGGAGTAGTCACCTTCAAAAAAGCAGGGTTGGATCATGTGGTTAAAGAAATCGATTTAAAGCATATTGTCCTCGAAACAGATGCTCCATATTTGGCTCCAGTCCCTTTCCGTGGTAAAGAAAATGAAAGCAGCTATTTAGTTTACATCGCACAGAAAGTAGCCGACCTCCATCAGATTTCCGTCGAAAAAGTGGCAGAAATCACAACAGAAAATTCAAAACGTATTTTTGGTATATAATTTCAAAACTCAATGCATAATATCTTTATTATCTACACAGGTGGGACCATTGGAATGGTTAAAGATGAAACAGGAACATTTGTTCCTTTCGACTTTGAATTGATCAAACGTAATCTCCCTGATTTAAGCCGTTTAGACTATAAGTTGACCGTGCACTCTTTTGAGCCCATTATTGATTCATCTAACATGAAACCTGAGATATGGATCGAAATGGCGCAAATTATTAAGGATAACTATGCAGATTATGACGGATTTGTTATTCTACACGGTTCCGATACAATGGCTTTTACAGCCTCTGTACTGAGCTTTATGTTGGAGGGCCTCCAAAAACCGGTTATTTTATCCGGCTCACAGCTGCCTATTGGTGAAATCCGGACAGACGCACGGGAAAATATGATGACAGCTTTGGAAATTGCCTCCGCAAAGCAGGATGGCGTCTCTATCATCCAAGAGGTATGTATTCTTTTCGACAACAAGTTGTTCCGCGGAAATCGTTCATTTAAATATAATTCAGCCAAATTTGAGGCTTTCAGATCACCCAATTATCCGGTATTGGTAGAGGCTGGCATCCACCTCAAATACAATACAGATGCTTTATTAAATAATATCGATAAAGAGTTTATTCTACATACCAAATTGGACAACAGGGTAGCCGTATTGAAGTTATTTCCGGGGATCTCTGCGCAAACAATCAAAGCAGTCCTAGATTCCGATGTCCGCTCCATTGTTATGGAAACATTTGGATCGGGGAATACAACGACAGATACTTGGTTCCTGGATTTACTGAAGGAAGCAATTGAACAAGGTAAAAATATCCTTAATATTTCCCAATGTAAAGTTGGATCTGTTGAATTGGGGCGCTACGAGACCTCACAAGGACTTAAATCCATCGGCGTGCTCAATGGCTATGACCTTACATTCGAAGCAGCTGTCACCAAATTAATGTATCTTCAAGGCGAGTTAGAAGATCAAAAAGAAGTTGCATATTGGATTGAAAAAGATATTCGCGGTGAATTGACCATCAATGACTAATTACAAGTGATCCGATAAAACACAAAAGGATTGTAATGATTACAATCCTTTTGTGTTTTATCGGTGCTCCAGGAATTAATCCCCGAGAAATTTTAATTTCTATTATTCAGTAGATAGACTAGCCAGCACTTCCGCAACCACGAAATTACTGCCACCCACAAAAATAAGGTTACCATTCTGATACGCAGCTTTTGCAGCATCAAACGCAGCATCTACCGACGGATAATCAAGTCCAACTAAACCGAATTCCAAGGCTTCTTTTCGCAGTAAATCTGCTGGCATAGCACGAGGCATATCCGGAGCTGAAAAATAATAGATTGCATCTTTCGGAAGATAAGGTAACATATGAGACAAGTCCTTATCCCGCATCGCTCCTATAACGAAATGCAATTTATCATAAGCTGTCGTAGCCAAGTTTTTCAGTACTTCATGAATTCCATCCTCATTGTGCCCTGTATCACAGATAACAAATGGATCTTTAGACAGTTGTTGCCAGCGGCCCTGTATGCCTGTTGCCTTCTGTACTTTTGTTAACGCACGATGGACATGCTGCTCACTGATCTCAAAATCCTGTTTACGCAACTCATCCACTGCCAATAGCACACCAGCCAGATTTTTGACCTGATAGGAGCCTTTCAGATCGAGCTGATAGTCGACCGAATGACCTGCAGCATCAACAGCTTGTACTGTAAGGTAATCTTGGTCTACCGTCAGCATTTTTGTGTGGTATATATCGGAAGCGAATTGGATAGGAGCCTGTTCTATTTGTGCTTTATTCAAAAATACGGATGCGGTCTCTTCGGCATATTCCGAAATGACCACCGGGGTGTTTTTTTTGATAATGCCTGCCTTTTCAGCGGCAATCTCAGCCAGCGTATTCCCAAGAAGATTCATGTGATCAAAGCCAATATTGGTAATCACAGACAATACTGGTTGAATAATATTAGTGCTATCCAAACGGCCCCCGAGGCCAACTTCAATGACAGCGATATCAACCTTATTCTTCTCAAAATAATCAAAAGCCATGGCCACCGTAATCTCGAAAAAAGAAGGACATACTTCTTCGATCAGCTCACGATGGGTATTGACAAAATCAACGACAAATTCCTTCTCACATAACTGTCCGTCTACACGGATACGTTCTCTGAAATCAAGTAAATGTGGCGAGGTATAAAGACCAGTTTTATAACCTGCTTCGGCCAAAATAGCCGCTAACATATGGGAAGTGGACCCCTTCCCGTTTGTACCAGCAATATGTAAGGTTTTAAATTTTTGCTGTGGATTATCTAGCGCAGCACAAAGTTTGATGGTATTGTCTAGGTCTTTTTTGAAGGCTGAGGCGCCATCTCTTGTAAACATAGGCAATCGAGTATACAGATACTCGATTGCCTCATTATAAGCATTCATGTGAATGATTTTTATCTTAATCTAAAATTGAATACAATCCTTCCTGTCTGAGAGTCGGGAGCATTCGGCAATTGATTCAACCGAGCACCTCGAACAGCACGCTCACATTTCTCCAATAACGATGGATCGGTTATCGTCGTGCCTTTCACTCCAGCACGTGCATAGGTAATAATTCCTTGCTTATTCACTCTAAATTCTACAGCAACCTTTCCTGCCTGCTGCCCATTATCGTCAATACTCGGTCTTTGGGTAAAGCTCCTGTTTTCAATAGATAACATCATATTCCCATTTCCAGATCCCCCTTCACCATAATTACTTGCTAAAGGATCGCCTAGTTTGGAACCTTGATTCCCAGGAGTTGTTCCTGTACCGTCACCAGCTCCGGTACCGTTATTTTTATTGCCTTTAAAGAGTGCCTTGGCATTTGCCTGTGGCGCCACTTCTTTTACCTCCTTGGTTGTTTCCGGTGCTTTTGAAACGACCTTCTTTTCAGTTTTTGTTACTGCAGGCGCATCTTCTACATCCTGCGTGACGACCGCTTTCTCCGCGACCTGTTGTGTCGGAGTCGGCGTAGGCGTTTCAACAGGATCAATACGGTCAGGACGCTCGTTATTGGCATTGGGATCCACCGAAGGCTCCTCAACACTCATATAGTCATCCCCCATACCTTCTGGTGAAGTGCCGTAATTGACGATCATCCCACCCATTCCATATTCGTCAGGTGCCTGCGCTTTAAAAACAACAAAAAATCCAATCAAGAGCAACGATGCCATGACCAAAGTCGATATCCCCAATGCTTTAGGGAAATTATTTTCTTCATGTTGAAGATGATATCTCATCGTATTAATCTCCTATATTAATAGCTGACCAATAAACTTGAAAAAAGTTTAATGATACTTACTTATCTTTTTTTGGTTCAGTTGCCAACACCACCTTCACTTTCAAACGATTAGCTACATCCATCACCGAAATGACATTTTGGATAGGAACAGTATTATCAACATAGAGCATGATTGTTAACTCCTCTCCACCAGCCATTTGCGATTGAATTGCAGCTTCCAATCCTTCAATAGGAACTGGGGTTTTATCAATGAAATAGCCCAAATCTTTTGTAATCGATACCGTGACAGTTTTCTTTGCAACAGATTGTTCGCCAGCGCTAGATTTTGGCAACAAAAGCTTAACGACCTGTGGATTAGAAACTGCTGAAGCCAACAGGAAGAACAACATCAGGAAAAACATGATGTCATTCAGCGCTGAAGTATGGACCTCCGCAGATGGTTTGTTTTTTCTACTTCGTAAATTCATTATCTTCCTGGTTCATCCAATAAATCAATAAATTCTACTGCATCGGTTTCCATACGTAAGATTAAACGCTCGACCATCATATTTAAAATATGGTAACCCAGGTAAGCCAAGATACCAACGGCAAGACCTGACGCAGAAGATACCATTTTTACATATAAACCTCCGGATACAGATGCAATATCAATACCACCAGCTAGCTCAACTTCATGAAAAATCTTAATAACCCCAAAAATCGTACCCACGAAACCAAGCATCGGCGCAATACCTGCAATAATACCCAAGATATTAATATTCTTCTCTAATTTGGCAACTTCCAGCTTACCCACATTTTCAATAGCGCCCTCAATATCTTTGATAGGTCTTCCGACACGCAATAAGCCTTTTTGCAACATACGTCCTAATGCAGTATTACTCGAACGGCATACGGCCAACGCAGAGTCCAGGTTTCCGGATAGTACATTCGCTTTCACCTGTGACATGAGGCTATTATCATATTTTGCGGCACGACGAATAGTCAGATAACGCTCAAAAAAGATAACTAATCCAATAAAGAATAACAATAGGATCGGAATCATAATCCATCCCCCTTTGATCATCATATCGATCAAACTCATGTTTTCTGTACTTGCGGCGGCAGGTAATGGTTGTTGCGCAGCTTGATTAAATGAATCCACAGCGGCTCTTGCTGTATCCTGTACTAATGACATAATTATTAATAGTTTTATATAGTTTCTATAATTTTTCTACCCAAGCACCTTCAATTTTTTTCTCTACAGATTTCTTTGCGAGGTCTGCCTCGGATTTTGTCATGTAGGTATTCAAGATGATTTTTTTTCTATTTCTTTTAAACTTTCCTTCTACAGCCCGTGCTGTTTTGTACCCCATTTCCCGAAGACGTTTTGCCTCCTGCTCCGCTTGAGCCATTGTTTTCGCAGAACCAATGACCAATTGATAGCTTGGTTGCGCAACCGGAATCGACTCTTTGATCACCGGATTTGCCTCCAGCACAGGAGCTTTGGTGCCTGGCTTTGCGACAGTTTGTGGCGTTGCGCTTTTAACAGAATCTTTCACAACTGGTTTAGCCAATGAATCAGCTTTCTTCAAACTATCTGCCGCCAATGTATTGGACAATGTATCAGGTGCTGCAATCGGTTTATTCTGAACAAGGGTATCCGTATTTTTGACAACTGGTTTACTTGCACCAAATAGCGAATCCTTTACGCTCGGATTCGTATAAATGACCCCTACAGCAACCATCGCCAATACAATGATTCCGGTGATCCAATACCAAATTGCATTGGAATGACGGGGTTCTTCTTCATAGACATCTGGTACATACGTTGAATGTGCATTTGCTGCGGCTATAGCACCAAGCTCTTTTCTCTGAACTTGTTCTTCCTGCGTAACAACTTTATCAGCAATGAGTTCATTGCTATCCGTTAGCGCGGTTTCATCTGCAGGTTCAGATTCCTCAATTTTCTCTTCTTCTCGTGTGTCTATTTCGGGCTCAACAACAACAGAGTCACTTGTTGTTTCCGCCTCAGGAGTCAGTTCATCCACTAATACAGGGGGCACCGATTCATCTAGGGATTCGACAATCTCTTCCTTATTTTCATCCTCATCAGTTTCCTCTTCGGGAATCGATCCTTCCTGAATCTCCGGATCCGATACAAGTTCTTCTTCTTCCGCTTGTGCTTGCTCAGCATCAGTGTCTAGAACAGAATCTTCTTTCAAAGGTGAAGATTCGTCCAGTTCATCTGTTGCTTCTTCCAACGATGAAACGACTGTTTCAATCTCCGGTGCAACAACATTTGTAACCGGCTGGAAGTCAAACCCCGATAGATCCAACGGTTTAAAAACTAAACTCGCGCCATAACTAATCAATAATCCAAGATCATCCAGTTTAGCCTGTCCGAATTGGCCCAAATCACCCCTTAAGTTATCGACAGCTTCCGATAAAATTTGCTGTGCCTGACTTAAGACTAAATTTTCCTGTTGCTGGATATAATGTACAATATTAAATCCGTGTTGGGCGGAATAGTCCAGTTCAACATAAGAGATCGGTGGCAAAAACACATTATTCTGTTTATCGAACTGGGCCGGAGAATGAATTCTTTTGAACACACCTATTCCGGGCACGTATACTTCCGCATAACGTTTTAATAAACTATTGATGTTTTTGCCTAGATTCATCGCACACTATTTTAAGATGCAAATTTATAATCTTAATTCGTTAAAACGAATAATTAAGACCACCAATTACATTAAAGCCCAATCTTGGGTAATACATATAACGTTCGTATTCTTTTCCGAAAATGTTATTTGCTTTCACGAAAATACCAAATTGTTTTTTGATTCGGTATTCTGCACCGGCATTAAGATCTGCAAACGAAGCGATTGTTGCTTTATGACCACTGTTAGCAATACGGCTGCCATCGGTGTTATAATCATAAATATACGCATAGGTATTGCCTTGGGTAGAAAGCTCAGCATCTATAAACAATTTATCCGAAATATTGAAACGCGCATTGGCCTGCATACGGAATTTAGGTAATCCCCAAGCTTCTTCTTCATCGCTCAATTTATAGTCGTCAATAAAGACCTTTCCACCCAGATTAACCAGTTGCGAAAGACGGACATTGATCTCTCCTTCCAATCCCATGTGCTTAGCCTTATTGATTACGCCGTCATAAACTACATCGAAAGCCCAAGGAACATAGCCATTTTGACTATCGCCATATGTACTGTTTTTAAACAAAGGCAATCCTTCGATCTGCTTGTAGAATACCTTTACTTTATAACCAAACGTTGCACCGGCATTTCCTTTTAACCCCGCATAGACGTTCATTTTCTCGATCGAGTTAATCATCCTGACATTGGGTGCCAAATAAGGATTTTCTTTTGCAAAACTCCGGAAAGAAGCCTGTTTTACGCCACCGTTAATTCCCGCAAACAGAGAGATATATTCTGGCGCAAGGGCAAAATCGGCTTCTACTGAGGGGAAAACATTGAATCGTGTACTATCACCGAATTCGGAAGTCAAATTCGCTCCCAAGGTTACATTATAGTTGTCGCCTTTGAAACGGATATATGGATTAATCACGGCCAGATGATTTTTCACTTCAGCACTGTCTTTCGCATTATTCATCGTTACGCTTAAGTTCGCTCCAACATTGAACGCACTTAAACGCTTATTCAGATAACCTGATAATGCAATTGAATTCTCTTTGGCTTTGTAAGCATCTTTAAACAAGTAACCGTCAACTTTTGCTGAATAGCTTAATGCTTGCTCATTTTTAGGATCAACATTACTTGACAGTTCGCCATTTAAATAGATATCTGTAAAGGTTTGTTTATCCGGAGTCGCATTCAACAAGGTTGTTCCCGATTGATCAAAGGTCTGGCCATAGAAATTTGTTCCGTAACGGTTGTATCCGATGGTCCCTTTAACAGTCACGGCATCCAATACACGGCGACCAAAGATACCGATATCCTGTGTACTGAACTTCTGTCCATCAATATTGCCTTTTTGACTTAAATGCTTCGCAAATAAGCCAAATCTAGTGTTTTCAAACTGCTCAGAAGCTAAATAAGCCTCTCCCAATATACTGTTATAGTTACCGATACCAAATTTGACATAGTTGCTACTATGCTCAAAGGGTTGTGCAAAAGGGATCTCTTGTACATTCAATTGTTTCAGACCAGTATTGATATCCAATTTTTTGTCCAAAATATTGTTGTAGGACAATTTGGGCTGATACTCCCTTTTATTGGTCATATCGGGACTGCGGCGGATCTTCACTGCATCCGCAAGAATTGGTTTATAATCACGAACAACATCAAAAGAATCGATAGTGACCGGTTTTTCAGGATCATTCTTCTTGCCTGTTTCCTGTGCAAAAGAATTCAATCCCACGCCCATCAAAAGCGCTGCTAAAGT
>JAIRVH010000068.1 GCA_031253985.1 Sphingobacterium sp. | reverse complement strand
AGTAATTTACAATTACGTAAATGAATACATGTAGCCTCCAAAGGGCTACATTTTTTGCAAACTTCATAATTCAAGACAATGTTCAAAAAAATATTAATTGCAAATAGAGGCGAGATTGCCCTGCGCATTATCCGTACCTGTCGTGAAATGGGTATCAAGAGTGTTGCTGTATATTCTACTGCTGACCGAGATAGCTTACACGTAAGATTTGCGGATGAAGCAGTTTGTATTGGTCCTCCACCGAGCAGAGACTCTTACTTAAACATTCCTAATATTATTTCTGCGGCTGAATTGACAAACGCTGACGCGATTCACCCAGGGTATGGCTTTTTATCGGAAAATGCGCGCTTCTCGGCAATCTGTGCAGAGTATGGCATTAAATTTATTGGTGCGACTGCAGAGCAAATCGAGAAAATGGGCGATAAATCCCGTGCTAAGGATACCATGAAAAAAGCTGGTGTTCCTACAGTTCCAGGATCCGATGGTTTGATCTCAAACGTAAAAGAAGGTATTACATTAGCGAATGAAATAGGCTACCCTGTTATCATCAAAGCAACTGCTGGTGGCGGTGGCCGTGGTATGCGTATTATCTGGAAAGATGAAGAATTCGAACCGGCTTGGGATTCAGCACGCGTTGAGTCTGCAGCCGCTTTTGGAAACGATGGAATCTACCTTGAAAAATACGTAGAAGAACCTCGTCACATCGAATTCCAGATTGTCGGTGATCAATTCGGTACGGTATGTCACTTATCTGAACGTGATTGTTCTATCCAACGTCGTCACCAAAAATTGATTGAAGAGTCTCCATCACCTTTTATGACTCCCGAATTGAGAGCTGAAATGGGAGAAGCTGCTGTCAAAGGTGCGAAAGCGGTGAACTATGAGGGTGCAGGTACAATCGAATTTTTGGTTGACAAACACCGTAATTTCTACTTCATGGAAATGAATACACGTATCCAGGTAGAACACCCAGTAACGGAAGAAGTCATCAACTTCGATCTGATCAAAGAACAAATTAAAGTTGCGGCAGGAATTCCAATCTCTGGTAAAAACTATGAGCCAGAAATGCATGCGATTGAATGTCGTATCAATGCGGAAGACCCTTTCAACAATTTCCGCCCTTCACCAGGCAAAATCACCAATTTCCATTCTCCGGGTGGACATGGTGTGCGTGTAGATACACACGTTTATTCAGGTTATTCAATTCCGCCTAACTATGACTCCATGATTGCTAAATTGATTACTGTTGCCCAAACACGTGAGGAAGCAATTTGCACCATGGAACGTGCATTAAGCGAATTCGTCATTGAAGGTATCAAAACAACCATTCCTTTGCACTTGAGATTGATGCGTGACCCTAACTTTAGAGCCGGCAATTTCACGACAAAGTTTATGGAAACTTTCGACCTAACTGAATATCCGGCAGAAGATTAAATAAAATTATCTTTACACACATAAAAAATACCATTCTTTACAATAAGAATGGTATTTTTGTTTCCAAACAATTTTTATGAGTACACCTAATTCGAAAGATCTAATACAAGCTATTAAAGATAAAGGGAAAAATATAGAAGCAGAAATGTCCTTTTTTGACCATCTAGAGGTTTTAAGATGGCATCTGGTTCGTTCAGCGATTGCGATCTGTATCTTTGCAGGTATTGCTTTTACATTTTACGATTTCGTATTCAACGATATCATCATGGGGCCCAAAAATCTAAATTTTTGGACTTATCGCATGATGTGTAAAGCAGCAGATGCTTTCAATTTGGCGGACTTCTGTGTAAAGAAAATCCCTTTTAATATCATCAATACCGAACTAGCAGGACAATTTATGCTTCAGATAAACTCCTGTTTATTGATGGCCTTGATGATGGGCTTTCCTTACCTACTTTTTGAAATCTGGTTGTTTGTAAAACCTGCATTGACAGACGTAGAAAGGCGGTCTGCACGAGGATTTGTGTTTTACTCTTCTTTATTGTTTATTTTAGGGGCACTCTTCGGATACTACATTGTTGTACCTTTATCCATCAACTTTCTAGCAAATGTATCCTTAAGTGATGAAATTGTCAACCAGATTACTATTGATAACTACCTTTCTACGATAGCCACATTAACATTGGGCTGCGGAATTGTTTTCCTTCTCCCGATATTGGTATTTATCCTCTCTAAAATAGGCATCATGACACCTGAATTTATGCGGGCTAGCCGTCGCTATGCCACCGTCATTATTCTAGTGATAGCAGCGGTCATTACCCCATCTGCAGATGTCATCACCATGTTGACAGTTGCAGCACCGATGTTCTTATTATATGAAATAAGTATTATGGTTTCGGCCGATGTTAAAAGAAAAAAATTAGCACAAGAAAAATAAAATAACAATAAAATGAGCAGCGTAAAGAAAATTGCAATTGGGAGTGACCATGCAGGTTTTGAATACAAAACAGCTTTGGTAAGCTTTCTAAACGAACTGGGTTATGAAGTAACGGATTTTGGAACAAACTCTCCAGATTCAGTTGATTATCCGGATTTCGCACACCCAGTTGCATCAGCGGTAGAAAACAAAGCAGCTGATGCCGGAGTCTTAATTTGTGGAAGTGCAAATGGTGTTGCCATCACAGCCAATAAACATCAAAATATCCGTGCTGCTATCTGTTGGTTGGAGGAAATTTCTGCTTTAGCCCGTCAGCATAATGATGCAAATGTCGTATGTATCCCGGCACGTTTTATCGATCTTGAACTTGCTAAAAAGATCGTCAGCACATTTATAAACACCGAATTTGAAGGCGGACGTCACGCTAATCGCGTAAACAAAATAGCTTGTAGCTGTTAATAAATTAACATATTTTAAGAAGCGGATGAAAAGTAAATGACACTTTTCATCCGCTTTTTTTATATATTGTGCAAGTACAGCTAACAGTTATATCAATCAGATGAAATCTTGGCTGATCTGGTCAATTAGATTTACACAATAAGGCGAAGAAAATCGCACTAGCAAAAAATAGACAATGAAGAAGATATATAACCTGCTTTGGATCGCATGTTCGTTGATGAGCTGCGCTAAAGCACAGGACGTAAACAGTAAATATGCAGATGAAATCACCGTAGAATCTACGCAGAAACATCTACGCACCTTAGCTTCTGTTGATTTTGAAGGCAGAGGAACGGGCCAAAAAGGTGGACGCCTTGCAGCAGAATATATTGCCAATGAATTTAAAAAATATGGCCTTAGTGCGCCTTTCAACGGCTCCTACTTCCAACCTTTGCAGCTTATTCGCAACAGCTTCAAGGTAAAGCAATTCAGCATTAATGATAGACCTTTCCAGCACGGCAAAGATATTTTTGTCATTGGCAACAATGAAAACAAGCTTTTCGAGAGCAACGAAATTGTCTTTATTGGTTATGGCATTGATGATCCGAAGTATTCGGATATCACTGGCATGGACCTTCACAATAAGGTCGTTATGCTGATCAATGAGAATGAGCCAACAGATGAGAAAGGCAATTCATGGATTACCAACAAAAAGACTGCGTCCGACTGGGCGACGACCAGAAATAAAAAAGTCAAAGAGATCCTCAAACACAAACCTAAGATGGTATTAGCGATCAATAGTCAGCTTTCCCAGCTTCTGGAGGATGCTGGAGACCGTGCTACTGAGGGCCGCTATAACTTGGCGGTGGACCAACCTGCGCCAGAGAAGTCTGCGATGATTCCTGTAGTCAACATTACAGATCACGCTGCGAACTATATTCTAAACCTAGCGAGAACTAGCCTTGCTGCTGTTGTCTCAAAAATAAATCGTTCGGGACAACCTAATTCCTTTGTAATTCCAACAAATTTCAAGGCTGAATTTGGTACCAATGCAGCTCCTTTAGCTGATCCAAATATCCTTGGCTACCTCGAAGGAACAGATAAGAAAGATGAAATTGTAGTTATCGGAGGCCATTATGACCACGATGGAATGGATTCAAAGGGAAATATCTTCTTTGGTGCCGATGACAATGCTTCGGGTACTACAGCCGTACTTGAATTAGCCCGGGCCTTCTCTAGTGCAAAAGCCGCTGGAAATGGACCAAGACGCAGTATTCTATTTATCACCTATGCTGCAGAAGAAAAAGGCTTATTAGGCTCCAAGTTTTATACGGAAAATCCAATATTTCCATTGAAAAATACCGTTGCCTGCATTAATATTGATATGATCGGGCGTGTCGACGACAAGCATCTCAAAGGCAATCACGATTATATCCATGCGATTGGTTCAGATAAATTAAGCTCAGAGTTATATCAGATCAATAAAAGTGAGAATGAAAAGCATACGAAACTGGAGATTGACTATATGTATGACAATCCAAAGGATCCTATGCGTCTTTACTACCGATCAGATCATTACAATTTTGCCAAGAAAGGTATACCGTCTGTATTTTATTTTTCGGGTCTGCATCCAGACTACCACACGCCAGCAGATACGTATGACAAAATCGACTTTCCATTAATGGTAAAGCGTGAAAAACTTGCATTTTACACAGCATGGCAAATTGCCAATCGGGAAAATCGCCTGGCTGTCGACAGCAACAAAGAGTAGAATTGATTATCGCCTACTATTAGGATTATTTTGTAAGCACATAAAAAAGCAGGTAAATGATTATTTACTTGCTTTTTTTATGCGGTAAAATGACCTGTAGAATAAACCTTTTGTCCACAATTATTGTTATCTTTAATACAAAACAAGTATAATTTATGGCTTTTGTAGATTACTATAAAGTGCTTGGCATTGATAAAACGGCTTCAGCTGATGAGATCAAAAAAGCATATCGAAAACTAGCCCGTAAATATCACCCTGATGTCAACCCCAATGACAATGAGGCCAAACAGCGATTTCAGGAGATTAATGAGGCTAACGAAGTACTATCCGACCCCGAAAAGCGCAAAAAATATGACCAATATGGTGAACATTGGCAACATGGAGAGGAATATGAAAAAGCGCAACAACAATACCGCCAGTCCCAATCTACCGGAGGAAATCCGTTCGGAGCTGGAGGCAATCCATTTGGTAGCGGTGGCTCCCATGAATACACCGGAAATTTTGATGATGGACAATTTTCTGATTTCTTCGAACAAATGTTTGGTAGTAGACGCGGTGGTGGCCGTCAAAGCACATTTCGTGGACAGGACTTTAATGCCGAACTGAGCTTAACCTTACAAGAAGCTTATACGACACATCAACAGACCTTTAACATCAATGGAAAAAGTATCCGTATTACGATTCATGCTGGAGTAGAAGATGGTCAAAAGATCAAACTTAAAGGTTATGGCGGTGAAGGCATCAACGGAGGTCCAAAAGGTGATCTCTATATCACCATCAACATCGTGCCCGACGCTCGTTTTAAACGCCAGGGAAACGACTTATACAGCACCCTTGATGTAGATCTTTATACAGCTATTCTAGGCGGTGAAGCCACTTTAGATACATTTGGTGGAAAAATAAAGCTGAAGATTAAAGCTGAAAGTCAAAATGGTGCAAAAATGCGACTTAAGGGAAAAGGATTCCCCTTATATCGCAAGGAAGGTCAATTTGGCGATCTATATGTCACGTTGAATATCCAAATGCCGAATAATCTGTCTGCCGAAGAAAAGGCATTGTTCCAACAATTGAAGGATCTAAAACAATAATCTTATGGAAACGACACTTATTAAAGTCATAGACTTCTGCCAATCCAGAAAGGTTGAAACAACATTTCTGCAAACTATGGAGGAATATGGACTCATACATATTGTCATTCAACAAGAAGAGCAATATATAGCTGAAGAAGAGCTTCAGAAATTGGAACGTTTTTCAAACCTCTATTATGATCTTGAAGTAAATCCCGAAGGAATTCAGGTGGCAAGCCACCTATTGGAAAAAGTCGAACAGCTCCAAAATGAAATTTTGCATCTAAAAAATAAATTAAAAGCCCTAGATTATTGATCCGGGGCTTTTAATTTATTTTTTAGAATTTGACATCACGCTCTGTATTCACCTTGGTCTGCCAAACAATCTTATCTTGCAATGTCGTATACAAAATTTCGTAATCCCCTTTACAGGTCACAAAGGATCCATAAAAATCACCAGGCTTCATCACGCGATAAACAACTAGTTTCCGTTCTCCGTCAACCTCACCATAGGCTTTCATTAACATATAGCCAGTTTTATTGACCTTTTCTTCAGGAATTTTATAATCCAGGTGCGAACGGCTACTCCCATCATCAGGGCATAAAATCTCAGTCCTACTCGGTGTGAATTTATAGCGGTCTCGATACATCGCAACATTAGACATCACAACGTCCTTCGCCCATGCGATGTCGGTAAAATCCTCAGGGAAAAGAAAGATCAACGATACCATTTTCTCCTGCCAGAGACGACCATTAAATGGAATTACAAAATGAAGTAGCTTTTGTCCTTTAAATGTTGTCGCCGTATAGAAATATCGTCCTTCTTTATTTTGTTCGCGTTGAAAAGAACTTAAATCAAGTAGATGGTTTTTCTTTCCTTTTACATTTGGCGAATTGTTGATTACTGCAAGCATATCATAGCGATATTTCCCTTCCAAATGTCCAGAAAATAGGACCTGATAAGCGGTGTCCGAATACTGCAGGTGACGCAGAACTTTCCGGAACCTACGGTTAACCTGATGTGCATTAATTGGGCCCTCGCTACCTTGCCAATTTTTGCTATCCATAATATCATCTCCTAGGAATACGGTAAGCTCTTTGTTGATATTGACAAAATATTCATCTCCTTCGACAGCAAATCCATTGGGCACCACTTGATAGGACTTACAGGAAGAAAGGGTGGCAAAAACGATAATAAGATATAAAAACTGAATAAATCTGATCTGCATAACCACTATTTAGTTAAATTTAGACGAATCGGTAAAGTATAAGCAACCCTAACAGGCTTACCGTCCTTTATTCCCGGCTTCCATTTTTTTGCACTTTCAATTAACGCTATGGTAGCTTCTTTTGTACCATGGCCTAAATCTTTTTTCACGTCAATATGGGATAAGCTGCCATCCCTTTCAACAATAAAAGCAACCTCAATCATTCCAATCACCCCCCGTTTGATAGCATCTTTCGGAAATTCAAAATGATCAGCTACCCAAAGCATAAAAGAATTCATTCCTCCAATAGGAGTTGGCGGCACTTCAACTTTATTATAAACCTCCAGATCTGACCGTCTGGCAACTGACAGTTCTTGACCATCTTCTTTACGTTGTGTTTTTAATGGTTTTGTATTATTTAATCGTTGATTCTTTGAAGTATCTTGCTCAGAGCTTGGAAAAAAATGGGATGACACCCGAACTTTTCTACCCGAACTGTCGCTTTCATCCCAATAATAAGTTATTTGCCCGCCGACAGTTATCGGTAAGGAAATTAACGATCTAACGTTTTTCCCTCTGGATATCGCCGGTTTCCATTTCCCATTTTTTTTAATTCCATTTTCCACAGCCGATGCAAGACCATATCCCAAATCATTTTTAGCCTTTATATGGCTCAGTTCACCGCTTTTCTCTACGATGGCGGTGACAACAATTACGCCTATCACGTTGTTGCTAACCGCCGCATCACTGATATGAATCTTGTCAGCCAGCCGCAACACGTAATTTTTCATTCCCCCAACGGGTATAGCCAAGATCTCCGGATTTTTATAAATCTTTTTATCCTCGCCAGTATGTTCGCTTTTTACCTCTTCTAATTGATTCGACGGGGGCGTTTCATCAGCGATAGTTAAACTATTAACACTCACTTCGACATCCGAAACCATGTCTTTAGCCCTGCTTGTATTAAACACCAAAGTAGATCCTGCAACAACCAGTAGCATGGGGAGTACAATCACATACAACAAGCGATGCTTTCCCTCCGATTTATTCTTAAATAACATTTTTATACGTTGTTTTAAAAAAGAATGGTTGGAAAACTCATGTGAAAACGCCAATTGCTCAATTTTTAAGGCATGAGCCACCAACATCTCTGCATAGGCCACCTTATCAATCGAGCAAATTTCATCAACAATATATTCGTGTTGAAACCTTAATTCCTTTTGAAAGAAATAGACCACAGGGTTAAACCAGTTGAAAATTTTCAATACCTCGATCAAGATCAAATCATAGGAATGCCCCTGTTCAGTATGAACCTGTTCATGCCAGGCTATATCTTCCTTGTTTTTAACCGATTCTCCAATGACAATCCGATTAAAAAATGAAAAGCTCAAGTGATTAGGAGAAGAACGTAATATCCGAATAAGATGGACTATCCGAAAGATAAGAAGACAGCAGGCACCCCCCACCCCTAGCCAATAAATCTTTGTGAGAATATCCATAAGAAAGAGAGGCTGTGCTGTTGGGCTTCCGATTTCTACATCCATATAGGTCTCCAAATCCACCTGCGGAATATGATAAGCAATGATTTCTGCTTTTGGTAGCTCAATAAAAACCCCTACAGGAGCCAATAAAGAAAAAACGACAGTCCCAATCAGATAGATCCGATTCCATTGAAAAAAAGTAAGTTTTCTAAAAATCAGTTTGTAGAGCACAAAACTGATAATCAATGAAATATTGACAATCAATAAATAAATCATAATCAAAAAGTTTATAAAGAGTATTGGTTGTTATTTATTGCGGTCGATAATAGATAAGATGTCATCAAGCTCCTTAATGTCCAATCTATTCTCCTCCAAAAAATAAGAAAGCATACTTTTGGGTGAATTGTCAAAATAATTGGTTAATAACTTACCTGTAATACCTTTCTTATATTCCTCTTTTGAAATCTTCGGTAAATATTGATGGCTTTTACCAAAAGATTCGTGCTGCACAAAGCCTTTCGTTTCAAGAATACGAACGATGGTCGAAACCGTATTGTAGGCAGGTTTCGGTTCTGGCAGCCGATCAATAATCTCTTTGACAAAGCCACGGCCCATTTCCCAGAGCTCTTGCATAATCTGCTCTTCGGCTTTCGTCAACTCTTTAAACTCTTCCATAACACGTTAGAAATAAAATAAATACAATAACAATAAATCAATAACAAGTTATAACTAAAAAATTAGTTTTACAACTATTTTTTTAGTTATATTTCAATTAGCTGATATTCAAAACCTTATTTTTATTTCAACAGGCAATCATGTCATGTTTATTCGTCGAAATTCTTTTTCCTTGAAGCTTTCAATTGAGACTGCTGTTTCTTTCGGTCCAACCTTTTCAGGATGCTCGAATACGGTACTTTTGTTTTCTTCCGTGGTTTTGCGGGTACAAGTGCAGCTTCCAATATCCGTTTAAAGCGGTCGATAGCAATTTCCTTATTACGAAGCTGCGAACGGTCGATATCGCATTCCAATTGCAGTATTCCTTCTTTATTTATACGGCTTGTCAGCACAGTGAAAATGATCGCTTTTTCTTCTACTGAAACAGCTGTTGAAAGATTCACATCCCACTGTAACAATACTTTGGATGATACCTTGTTCACGTGCTGACCGCCTGCCCCGCCCGATCTCGAGAACTTGAATGTAAGTTCTCCTACTACTCCTTCTAAATTCATTTATTTTTAAATGCTTCTTCTATTTTTTCCATCTTTTTTAATAGAAAGCTCAATTTCTCCACTTGATCCCGCTGTACTTCGACAAGCTCCTGCTCTTTGCGGATAATGAGGTGATCTATTTTTTCGTGCAATTCCCTGATTTCGAGTTCAGCCTTTAAATTAACCATATAATCATTTTTTGCACGTTCACGATCCTTATCCTCCTGTCTGTTTTGACTCATCATAATGACCGGAGCTTGCAATGCGGCCACACAGGACAAAATCAGGTTAAGTAAAATAAAAGGATAAGGATCAAAACCTTTGTTATTTAACCAGTAGATATTAGCGGCAATCCAAACAACCAAGAATAGGATAAAGGATATAATAAAAGTCCAGCTTCCACCAAACTCAGCCACTTTGTCGGCTACTCGATCCCCTAAACTGATCGGATCTTTATTATCCCCATCCAAACTTGCACTAATTACCTTATTTTCCTTAAAACTATCGATTACCTGCTGGTCCAATTGACTTAATTGTCCCGATTCATCTTTCAAAAATTCGGCAATATATGCTTCTTTAAATTGGGTCAGCTCGGATGCAGCGAGATATTTGTCCTTGCTAAAACTCGGATATTCCTTTTTTATGAGCCTAAAAATGGGCTGGCGAATTGAGGCGCCCAAAATACGCTGCTCCAAAGGAAATTGATGTCCAGAAATATCACTTGTAAAGTTATCCATATACCGATTAAATGCCTATTTAAAGATACTGCTTTTTAACCAATCAAAAAATTCACAAAACTATGGCAATTGGTTTTTGTTATTTTACGCATAAAAAGTCGAAATTTGCAACACAAAATTCAGAAATAAAGACGTTCAATATTTCATTTCAACATGAAATAATTGAAGAAAGACAATTGTTGAGATAAAGGACTTTATGTATACCTCGTCCACATACATCATTGTATGGATATGTATCTCATGCCTTTGCCACAATCGTAATGCTAACATTTGGTTCCCTTGGGAACCCTTAAACAGATTAAAAAATTAAATAGCGAGTACAACGGTATACCGTTTAATACATACACTCAGACATAAATACGCAAATGAAAATAGGAATTGTTTGTTATCCCACCTTTGGTGGAAGTGGCGTAGTTGCAACCGAACTAGGAAAGGCTTTGGCCGCTAATGGGCATGAGATCCATTTTATTACCTATCGGCAGCCCGCACGTCTGGATTTCTTTTCTGAAAATTTATACTACCATGAGGTAGCTGTTTCGCAATATCCCCTTTTTGACTTTCTGCCTTATGAATCTGCGCTAGCCAGCAAATTGGTTGATGTCGTTCGTTTCGAAAAGCTGGATTTGATCCATGTGCACTATGCCATTCCCCATGCATCAGCGGCATTTATGGCGAAACAGATCTTACTGACGACCTATGGTATCAATATACCCGTAGTGACAACCCTACATGGTACAGACATTACCCTGGTCGGTAAAGACAAGAGCTTTAGTCCGGTTGTTACATTTTCAATCAATCAATCCGATGGTGTAACCGCTGTATCACAAAATCTGAAAGATCAGACACTTCAATATTTTGATATCACAAGAGACATCAAAGTGATTCCAAACTTTATTGATCTGGATCGATTCAGTAACAAGGACCGCTCGCATTTCAAGAAAGCCATTGCTCCAGGCAATGAACGTATATTGGTACATACCTCTAACTTTAGGAAAGTCAAAAATACAGAAGATGTCATCCGTATCTTTAAGAAAGTACACGATGTAATCCCGTCCAAATTATTAATGGTAGGTGACGGACCTGAACGTCGAAATGCAGAAGAGCTCTCAAGGGAACTTGATGTATGTAAAGACGTGCGTTTCTTGGGGAAACAAGATGCAGTAGAAGAAATATTATCAGTATCGGATCTCTTCCTTATGCCTTCGAGCTCAGAAAGCTTCGGCCTTGCGGCGTTAGAAGCTATGGCTTGCCAAGTTCCTGTCATCTCTTCCAATACTGGCGGCTTACCTGAACTGAATGAAAATGGTGTCACTGGATTTCTCAGTGCTGTGGGTGATGTTGATGACATGGCTAAAAATGCGATATATATCCTAGAAGATGTTGAGCGCTTGGAGAAATTTAAAGAAGCGGCATTAAATCATGCAAAGAAATTCCAATTGTCCAATATCATGCCGCTATATGAGCAGTATTACCATAAAGTCATTAATCAAACAATAAAAGCACAATAAATATCACTTTAAGGCTTAAGGGATAAAAAAAATATTTTATCTTTGACCTTTGGAAAATTTCCAAAAAAACAATTATGAAATACAAACGTATCTTATTAAAACTTAGCGGTGAATCCTTAATGGGTG
>JAIRVH010000198.1 GCA_031253985.1 Sphingobacterium sp. | reverse complement strand
GTTCCAACCAATAAAAGGCCAAAGGAAACTTTCGATACAATTGAAAATATAGTGTTCATTTTTTTGTTATTTGCAAATTATTACTGAAAACAAACCTAACATAAAAAAATCGAAATTCTAGGTTTTAGTAATAAAAAAGTAAAATTATAGGAGCTATTGCCAATTCAAGATATCGGCTCAATACTTATTCGCGGACTTGATAAATCGGCCAAAATTTCGTATTTTTGAATATTACATTTAAGAGGTTTTCAATGAGCGAAGAAAATAAAAATGCATCCACCTATTCGGCCGATAATATTCAGGTATTAGAGGGTTTAGAGGCGGTTCGTAAGCGTCCATCCATGTATATTGGTGACACCGGTGTGAAAGGATTACACCACTTGGTATACGAGGTAGTTGACAATTCAATCGATGAAGCTGTAGCAGGATATTGTACAGATATCTTTGTTACTATCCATAAAGATAATTCGATTTCTGTCCGCGATAACGGTCGGGGTATTCCTACAGGAATCAACAAAAAGGAAAATAAATCAGCCTTGGAGCTTGTAATGACCGTATTGCATGCCGGGGGTAAATTTGATAAAGATACATATAAGGTTTCTGGTGGTCTGCACGGTGTTGGGGTTTCCTGTGTGAACGCCTTGTCTACCCTTTTGAAAGCTGAAGTTCATCGTGACGGAAAGATCTTCCAACAGGAATACCAAATTGGTAAGCCCTTGTATGATGTGAAAGAAGTTGGTGTTTCGGATAAGACTGGTACTATTGTAACATTCCATCCAGATGCAACAATTTTCACGCAGACTACTGTTTACAATTACGATACCTTAGCAAACCGTCTTCGTGAGCTTGCATTTTTAAATAAAGGTGTGAGTTTGACTTTGAATGATGAGCGTGAAACTAATGAAGATGGCTCCGAAAAGAAAGAAACGTTCTATTCTGAAGGTGGTCTTAAAGAGTTTGTGAAATTTTTAGACGGTAACCGTCAGTCGTTGATTCCTGAACCCATTTATGTTGAAGGTGTAAAACAGGGCATTCCTGTCGAACTCGCTTTACAATATAACGATACTTATTCTGAAAATGTCCATTCTTATGTGAACAACATCAATACGATTGAAGGTGGTTCACATGTGGCAGGTTTCCGTCGTGGTTTGACCCGTACATTGAAAGCTTACGCGGATAAGTCTGGTTTGCTTAAAAACTTAAAAGTAGAAATTACAGGCGATGACTTCCGTGAGGGATTGACTGCTGTTATTTCGGTAAAAGTTGCAGAACCTCAATTTGAAGGGCAAACGAAAACAAAATTAGGTAACTCTGAGGTAATGGGCGCTGTGGATGTTGCCGTAGGCGAAATCCTGGGTGTTTATCTGGAAGAGAATCCGCGTGAAGCAAAATCTATTGTTCAAAAGGTTGTAATCGCGGCTCAGGCGCGTGCTGCTGCGCGTAAAGCCCGTGATTTGGTGCAACGTAAAACAGTAATGGGCGGTTCTGGACTTCCGGGTAAATTGGCCGATTGTCAAGATAATGATCCTACAAAATGTGAAATCTATTTTGTCGAGGGAGATTCTGCGGGTGGTACTGCTAAGTCTGGTCGTGATAGAAAGCATCAGGCGATCATGCCTTTACGCGGTAAGATCCTTAACGTCGAAAAAGCGATGGAACATAAGATCTACGAAAATGAAGAGATCAAAAATATGTTTACAGCTTTGGGGGTGAGTGTTGGTACTGCCGAAGATGCTAAAGCATTGAATCTTGAGAAATTACGCTATCACCGTATCATTATCATGACCGATGCCGATGTGGATGGGTCCCACATTACAACATTGATCTTAACATTCTATTTCAGATACATGAAGGAATTGATCGAAAGAGGATATGTATATATTGCTACACCGCCGCTATACCTGGTGAAAAAAGGAAAAGAACATGAATATGCTTGGAATGAAGACCAACGTATCAATGCGATTCAGCGTTTGAAAGGAACCGGTAAAGAGGACAGTGTACACGTACAACGTTACAAAGGTCTTGGAGAGATGAACGCAGAACAGTTATGGGATACAACCATGAATCCTGAAACGCGTACATTGAGACAAGTAACGATCGAGAACGCTGCGGAATGTGACCGTATTTTCTCCATGCTGATGGGGGACGAGGTTGCTCCACGTCGTGAATTTATTGAGAAAAATGCACGTTATGCTAAAATTGATATTTAATTAATATTAGCATAAAGGAATAAAAAAAGCCTGATGAAATTTTTCATCAGGCTTTTTTTATTCCTTTATATTTCCTAATTTCATAAGAGTGAATCGTTTTTCTGCCGGGATAAACTTTTCATCGCCTAGCATTTAGCCAATATTAATTAAAACCTATTATGAAATATTGTAGCAAGATTTTGCTCTTTATAGGTTGTTTTATTGGCATAACCTGTATGGCGCAGACAAATGAAAAGGTCGATCTCCAAGATTTATTTGAAAGCTTATCGGAAGAACTTCCAGAGGACACCGATTTGAGTGAACTGACAGAAAAGTGGCACTACTATCTTGAACATCCAATTGATCTCAACAAGACCGATGGACGAGAACTCACTGAATTACAATTCCTAGATCCTTTGTTAATTGAGCAATTGTTGGAACATAGGACCATTTCAGGAAATTTTATCAATGTGCTTGAATTACAATCGATTGATGGTTTTAATGAACGGATGATCAACTTACTGTTACCTTTTATAAGAATAGGTGCTGAATCTCCTCTTGAAGCCCTTAAAGTGAAAAAGTTTAAGCAGGAATTTACCCTAAGATATGCCCGGATACTTGAAAAAGCAAAGGGGTATCGTATCGCTGATACCACGAGATCCCGTTATCTCGGCGATGCCAATCGCTATGCGTTAAGATACACAGCTCAATTAAATGATAGAATTCACCTCGCGGTCAATATGGAGAAAGATGCAGGGGAACCCTTTTTTAAGGATAAGCAAAAGATGGGGTTTGATTTCTATAGCGTGAGTTTGTCGATAAAGAACTTTAGCCGTTTCAAGAATCTTGTGATCGGTGATTATGCGCTACAATTTGGTCAGGGACTCAGTATGTGGAATGGTCTGAATTTCGGAAAAGGGGGATTAGTACAGAATACAGCGAGACAAGGTATTGGCGTAAAATCCTATACTTCGTTAAATGAAGCAAATTTTATGCGTGGTATTGCGGGGACCTTACAGCTGAAGCACTTTGAAATTACACCCTATTTTTCTTATCGATCTATTGACGGAAAAGTTGACCATACAATTTCTCCGGCAACGATTTCAACGATCGCAAGCACAGGTTTACATCGCACTCCAACTGAACAGGAATACCGTCATGCTGCATCTCAAATGGCATATGGATTGAATGTATTGTGGCGCTATAAACGGATCAAAGTAGGTGCTCATTTCAATCAGACACAATTGGATGTCTTTAAAACAAAAGGAAAGGCATTACGACAGGAAGCTGACTTCGAGGGGAATCTTTTGCGAAATATAAGTCTGTATGCAAATTATACTATTCGAAATACCTATTTATTTGGTGAGTTTGCGAACAGTATGGACGGAGGTTCAGCATGGTTAGTGGGATCTATCATAAGTTTACATCCACGGCTGTCTACGGTTATATTGGTCCGCGAATACAAAAGGGATTTTCATACTTTTTATGGACAAGGATTTGGAGAATCGGATAATACATCCAATGAACAAGGGGGCTATCTTGGGTTAACCTATCAATTGGGGAGAAAATTGGTATGGTCTAATTATGCCGATATATTCCGCTTTCCTGGTGCAAGGTATCAAGCCGATACAACATCCACAGGAGCTGATTTTTTTAGTCAGCTGAGCTACATTTGGTATAAAAGAGGCCAGCTTTCGTTTCGCTATCGCTATCGACTGAAAGAGGTTAACTACGAGGGAGATGGACATACCGAAACAGGACTTGTAAGTACAGGGAAACAGCAATTGAGGATAGAGCTACATTATCGCCTAAACTCGATATGGACTATTCGCTCACGTGTAGAAGCTAATATATTCAAAAAAGAGTACCAGGAAAACAGCTTCGGATATATGATTTACCAAGATGTATTCTGGAAATCTAAAGCTGGAAAATTCAGATCGAATATGCGGATTGCGTATTTCGATGCGGCAAGCTACGACAATAGAATCTATGCGTATGAACAGGATGTATTGTATGCCTCCGGTTTCGGGATGTACAATACGAAGGGATGGAGAACTTATCTTAATCTCCAATATCGCTTAAGTCGCCATCTTCAGGTATGGGTCAAATATGCACTCTATTATTATCCGGGAAGAGAGACTATTGGGACTGGACTGGATCAGATCGAAGGTAACAGAAAATCGGAAGTTAAGGTACAGTTGAGGTGGCAATTATGAAAGAGTTGAGTTTTCAGCAAAGATTAGAGCGAATTCCTATTCTTAAGCTTGCTGGCCCATATATTATGATGCTCCTTTTGGCTTCTGGATTGCCAATGTCGATCCAGAGATATCAATATGTACAACAGGCATTGGTTGTGATGACTCTGCTAACGATTTGTTGTTATTTGTTAAAAGGATCAATTCGCAAATACGGTTATACCTGTGGGTATTATATGTCTGTCGCATTATTTGGAATTTGCCAATTTTGGCGCCATGATCCATTGACTGTAAGTAACCATTTCGCTCATTTAAAAGCGGATAGTTACGTAGTCAAAATTATTGAGGAGCCCAAGGTGAAAGGGGATATTATCCGTTTTTCTGCAGCGGTAGTTGGCGCTTATAGAAAAGGTGAATTTGTAGCAACTACAGGCGTGCTCATGTTGTCACTAAAATCCAGCGGGAAAAATACCCTTCAGTTTGGTGACTCACTGTGGCTAAAAGGTTCAGTAAAGGAAATAGCCCCACCACTTAACCCAATGGAATTTGACTATCGGAAGTACTTGAGAAGATATCATATTCAGCATGAGATTTTTGCGGTCGGCGGTCATTATAAGATAATCAATACGAAAGAAACAAGAGCTTTTTCGTTGATAGGGCTTGCTTTGCAAGCGAGGCGATATTTTTTGGATAAGCTTCGAAAGCACCTCAAAGAGCATGAAAATTTTGCGATAGCATCAGCTTTATTATATGGTTCTCGGAGCGATATCAGTGCCGAAAGTATCCAGGCGTTTACCAATACGGGGACGATACATGTATTAAGTGTATCAGGAATGCATGTCGCTGTTTTATTCGGTTTTTTGTCTCTTATTTTTAAGCGAATTGCTTGGCCTCCCTATCTCAGATGGCTGCCATTGATTTTGTTGTGGAGTATGATCTGGATATATGCTTTTATTGCAGGGCTCGATCCGCCAATTACGAGAGCTGCTATCATGATTAGTTTTGTCTTGTGTTCACAACATTTTAAACGCAGCTTCTCAAGTTTGAATTCGCTGATTATTGCTGCCGTATTGATTCTGCTCGTGGTGCCTCGTGCCATTACTGATGTGGGATTTCAACTGTCTTTTCTAGCCGTTTTAGGTATGATTGTATGTTTGCCGCTTGTCGATGGACTTCTTCCCGTCAAGAAGCCTGTATTACGGCTTTTGAGAGATACATTGGCGGTTTCTATTGCCGCCCAGGTCCTAACAACGCCACTGAGCCTGTATTATTTTGGACAGTTTCCAACCTATTTTTTAATTGCCAATCTGCTTGTTGATTTTCCTTCAACCCTAGTCATGTACCTGGGCTTTGTTATAACAATTAATCCTGTACAGTGCTTTAATGATTTCATGGGTTTTTTACTGGAACATCTCATTAGTTTTATGGTATACTGTTTGAAGTTTATTGATCATTTGGCTTTTTCAACAATAAAAATTGCCCCCATGGGACTGGGGCTTTTATTTTTAGCTTACGGTGCAGTCTTTTCTTTTTTATACGCTTTCCAGTGGAAAGATAAAAGATACGTCTGGTTAGGGGGATGCTGTGTGCTTGGAATGTTTTTGATATCAGGGCAAAAGTGGCTGGAAAATAAGTATGCAGAACGGTTTCGGGTTTATAATACGAAACGTGAGTTGACGATGGCGTATTTCAAAGATGGTCGAGGTATCGTTTACAGCACATTTGATTCTTTACAAGCCGGAGACTTGCAATATGCATGTGGAAGAGAAATTCAATTATTGGCTAAAGAAGACGTGAAGTTTGTGGCTTTGAACGGCCGGGAGCGGGAGAACTATCTCGTTACGCTTCCCTTAGGTAAAATAGCTATTCTGTCTCATGCAAAAGGGACAATGCCACGTGCTGATCTCGTGATTGTCAGAAAAAATTTACGCTATGGTTTACCAAGGCTATTAAAGCAAATTAAGCCAAAACTTGTTATACTGGACGGATCCAATTCAATGAAACAATCGTTGCAAACAAAACGTATGTTAGATAGTTTGGGTGTACAGAATTATCTCATGAAAGATAATTTTGCGTATGTTTGGGATAAGGAGAACTTATGACGCAAGATAGTATATCAATCTTAAGGCAATATTGGGGATTCGATTCATTTAGACCCCTGCAGGAGGAAATTATTCAATCTGTCATTTCAGGTAAAGATACGTTGGCTTTATTGCCAACAGGTGGAGGAAAATCGATTTGTTTTCAAGTACCTGCGTTAATGCAAGAAGGGATTTGTATAGTCGTCACACCACTTATTGCATTGATGAAAGATCAGGTTGAACATTTGAAAAAAAATGGAATTCAGGCGGTCGCAATTTATGCCGGTATGAAGAAGAGAGAGGTGGATATTACATTGGATAACTGCGTCTATGGGCAAATTAAATTTCTCTACCTTTCTCCTGAACGTTTGTACAATGATATGGTGAAGGAGCGCATTCGATTTATGAATGTCAATTTGTTCGCCATAGATGAAGCACACTGTATTTCTCAGTGGGGATACGATTTTAGACCGCCCTATTTAGAGCTTGCGAAGCTACGGGAGCTGCATCCTAAGGTGCCCTTTTTGGCACTTACGGCAACTGCTACCGAACGACTCATTACAGATATACAACAAAAACTGAACTTTCCGGAGGAAAATGTATTTGTAAAAAGTTTTCTTCGGGATAATCTAGCCTATATGGCTATTGAAGAGGAGGATAAGATGGGGCGCATGGTGCGCATCATACATAAGTTGGGTGGATCTGGTATTGTTTACGTCAGAAACCGTCGAGAGACGCAGGAGATAGCTCGTATTTTAATCAACAATGGTATCTCGGCAGATTATTATCACGCCGGGCTTTCGGGACAAGAGCGGGATCAGAAACAAAAAGGATGGATGGCGAATAGCGTCCGCGTCATTGTTGCTACCAATGCGTTCGGGATGGGGATTGACAAGCCAGATGTGCGGTTTGTGATCCATCTCGATTTACCAGATTCCTTGGAGGCTTACTATCAGGAAGCAGGTAGAGCTGGAAGAGACGGAAAAAAAGCCTATCCTGTTATTCTTTACCAGAAGACCGATGAGCGGAAACTTATCGATAATTTGGAAGCAAGTTTTCCTGATATTCCGTTTATTCAGCAGACTTATCATTACCTGTGTAATCATTTTCAAATACCCTATGGTTCCGGGGAAGGAGTGACGGTGGATTTTGATGTTGTTACCTTTGCCAAAAAATATCAGCTGCCCTTGGTCCCCGTTATGAATGCGCTGAAATTTCTGGAGCGGGACACCTGGTTGGTATTGTCTGACGCTGTAACAATACCTTCCCGCTTTAAGTTTGAGATTGATAGTGCAGAATTGTATAAAATTCAAGTGCAATATGCTAAATATGATAAGCTCATTAAGGCTATTTTGCGCAGCTATGGCGGTGTATTTGAAAACTATATCCTGATCAATGAATATGAATTTGCTCGTAAGTTAGGCCTGTCTTATGATCGTGTCGTAGCACTATTGAAGTCGTTGGAGACGTTGGAAATCGCGAGCTATTTACCTTCGACCGATGCCCCACAACTGACCTTTTTACAGAACCGTGTCGATTACAAACATTTGCATATTGATCATATTTTTATTCGCGATCGCCATCAGGTGAAGGAAGCAGAAGTCAATGGCATGATCGGTTATATTGAACACAGCAATTGCCGCAGCCAGTCGCTGTTGTTATATTTTGGTGAGAAAAATGCTGGTTTCTGCCAAGTATGCGATTTGTGTCTGATCCGAACTCATCAGGAAAAGCAACGGACAAGTATAAAGGCCGAAATCAAAAGCAGTTTGCTTGCCGCACCGAAAAATATTCATGATTTGGTTGCGAGCTTAACGATAGGTACGGAAAAGAAAAGAATAGAGATTATTCGTGATCTTCTGGATGGAGAAAAAATTTATCTGAAGGATAATCTCTATTCCTGGAATACCTTGTTTTAACTTATTTTTCGATGGGAAGATTTAACTCTTCGCGTCCCCATTCTGACCAGGAACCGTCATATACGCGGATATTTTCGTGTCCTGTAAGATGGCAGGCAAATGCTAAAATGGATGCTGTGATACCAGAACCACAGGAGAAAACGTATTCTGCGCCGGTAGAATTAAAGTGATCAAATTGTTGTTTCAGTTCATCAAGGGGTTTGTAAACTATTCCATCGAATAAATCTTCAAAAGGTAAATTCTTCGAATGAGGGATATGTCCACCATTGAGACCTTTCCGTGGTTCGGGCACTAAGCCAATAAACCGCCCTTTACTTCTAGCATCGAAAATATTAACTTCGGGATTTCGATAGTGTGTTAAAATATACTCTTTATCCGCATAACGATTTTCTTGAAAATGTGCTTTAAAGTTACCGGGCTTTAGCGGCGTTGTATAGTGGTCTACGAGCGGAAATTTGTTTTTTTTCCAAGCGGGCACACCGCCATTTAAAATAAATACCTGTTCAAAGCCCATTACCTTAAACATCCACCATGCCCTTGGGCTTGAGTATACACCCCATCTATCGTATAAAACGACTGTACTGTTGTGATTGACTCCCAGGTTTTGCATCTCTTGTTCAAATATCGCTGCTGCTACGAGGGTATGCGGCAATTTGGAACCTGGATCTGAGAGCTTTCCTTCGATGTCAAAAAATTGAGAATTAGGAATGACTTCGAATTTGGCATCCTTGATGGATTGACCAACCTTATCAATGGTACAGTCGAGGAGGATAATATCTGTAGATTGTTCCAAAGATTCCTGAAGTTCGGATGGGCTAATTAAGGCTGATTTGAATGACATAACAATAAAGTTTATTGGTACAAAATTACAAAGCATCCTTATAAAAACAAAGCGGCTGTCCTTTTGGAACAGCCGCTTTTTATGGATTGAAATTGCTAATTACTTAGCGTTTTTATCATTTTCCATTTGCTCTTTCAATTGAGCTAACACGTCTAAGTCGCCTAAAGTAGATTTTTCAACAGAATCTTTTACTTTTTTCACAGCTGAAGACTCAGCTTTAGCGTCTTTTTTACGGTTGCTAGACTCTTCTTTGCGAGCTTCTTCTTTCTCTTCTTCCCAGATACGAGAGTGAGAAATTACCAAACGTTTGTTTTCTTTGTTGAACTCGATGATTTTGAATGAAGTAACTTCATCAACTTTCAACGAAGAACCGTCTTCTTTAACAGAGTGTTTAGAAGGACAGAAACCTTCAACACCATATTGTAAAGCTACGATATCACCTTTGTCACCAACTTTGATCACTGTACCTTCGTGGATAGAACCTTCAGTAAAGATCGTTTCGAAAGTATCCCAAGGGTTTTCTTCCAATTGTTTGTGACCTAAAGATAATTTACGGTTTTCTTCATCTAATTCTAAAACAACTACGTCTAATGTTTCACCAACTTTAGTGAATTCGTTAGGGTGGTTGATTTTTTTAGACCAAGATAAATCAGAGATGTGGATCAAACCGTCGATACCTTCTTCTAACTCAACAAATACACCGAAGTTAGTCATGTTTTTAACAACAGCTGATTGTTTAGAACCTACAGGGTAACGCTCAGTGATGTTTTTCCAAGGATCTGGAGTCAATTGTTTGATACCTAAGCTCATTTTACGCTCATCGCGGTCTAACGTTAAGATTTGTGCTTCGATCTCATCACCAACTTTTAAGAACTCTTGTGGAGAACGTAAGTTTTGTGACCAAGACATTTCCGAAACGTGGATCAAACCTTCAACACCTGGGATGATTTCTAAGAAAGCACCGTAATCAGCAACTGTTACGATTTTACCTTTAACTTTAGAACCAACTTCTAATGCAGTATCTAAAGATTCCCAAGGATGCTCAGATAATTGTTTCAAGCCTAAAGCAATACGTTTTTTCTCATCATCAAAGTCTAATACAACAACGTTGATAGTTTGATCTAGCGCTAAAACTTCTTTTGGATGCTCGATACGACCCCAAGAGATATCTGTGATATGCAATAAACCGTCAACACCACCTAAATCGATGAACACACCGAAGTCAGTGATATTTTTAACTGTTCCTTCTAATACTTGACCTTTTTCTAATTTAGCAACGATTTCAGATTTTTGGTTTTCTAAGTCGTTTTCAATTAATACTTTGTGTGATACAACAACGTTTTTGAACTCGTGGTTGATTTTGACAACTTTGAATTCCATTGTTTTACCTACGTATACATCGTAGTCACGGATAGGTTTGATATCGATTTGAGATCCAGGTAAGAATGCTTCAACACCTTTGATATCAACGATAAGACCACCTTTAGTACGGCTCTTAACGAAACCAGTAATGATTGCATCATTTTCCAATGCCTCATTGATAGCTTCCCAAGATTTTTGAGTTTTAGCACGTTTGCGAGAAAGTACTAATTGACCGTTAGCATCTTCTTGAGATTCAACGAATACGTCAACTTTGTCACCAACTTTTAATTCTGGTAAGTCACGGAATTCTGATAAAGAAACTAAACCGTCAGATTTGAAACCAACATTTAAGACTACGTCTTTGTTGTTGATAGAAACTACAGTACCTTCGATAATTTCACCTTGGTTTACTTGGTTGAAAGTATCCGCGTATTGTGCTTCAAGTTTAGCGCGTTCAGCTTCGCTATAATTTCCGAAACCCTTATCATTTGCATCCCAGTCAAATTCACCTTCTGGTGTGATCCAAGTGTTTGATTTGATTTCGTCGATTAAGTTTGAATCAGCTTCTGATTCAATTTTTTCAGTGTCTTTCACTACTTTAGTGTCAGCACCTTGTAGCTCTGCGTTTTTCGCTGCTAATTCTTTTTCTGCTTCTTGTTTTTTTGCCATTAATTAATTTTCTCCTTTTTCCTACTTTGTAGGAGTTGCAAAGGTACAAAAAAACTTTAAATGCAAAATTTTATTTTTCTTATTTTATTGAAAGACTTTCAGTTATA
>JAIRVH010000112.1 GCA_031253985.1 Sphingobacterium sp. | reverse complement strand
TGGGGGTACGTATTTATAAAATATTCAGTCGGTATCAACAGCAGGATTTTATGCTGTCCTGGGGTGAATTAATCCAAAAGAAGGAAGTAGATAGTCATTACTGTTTGATGTATGGCATGCTGGCGTCACTTTTAGAAATTCCTTTGGAAGAAGCGTTACACGGCTTTTATTATAATGCCGCTATTACGATGGTGACCAATGCTGTAAAACTTGTGCCGTTAGGTCAATTGGATGGCCAAGATATACTTTTTGGTTTACATGATGATATACTTGATCTCTGTAAAGAGACTTTAACAGTTGAACGGAATTTAGTGGGCTTATGCAACATTGGATTTGATATCCGTTGCATGCAACACGAACGATTATATTCTAGAGTTTATATTTCTTAAAAAACAATTAAAATGGAAAATAGAAAATATGTTAAAATAGGGGTTGGTGGTCCAGTAGGATCTGGTAAAACAGCATTATTGGAAAGATTGAGCAGACGTTTGATGAATGAAATTGATCTTGCCGTAATTACGAATGACATTTATACCAAGGAAGATGCGGAATATATGGCCAAAAATAGTTTGCTTCCCCGTGAACGAATTATCGGCGTAGAAACCGGCGGTTGCCCTCATACGGCGATACGGGAAGATGCGAGTATGAATCTGGAAGCTGTGGAAGAACTAGCAAGCCGCTTCCCGGATTTGGAGCTGATTTTGATTGAAAGTGGTGGTGATAATCTGACTTCTACCTATAGTCCGGATCTTGCTGATATTACCATTTTCGTAATTGATGTTGCCGAAGGTGAAAAAATGCCTCGTAAAGGTGGTCCAGCAATTACAAGATCTGATCTTTTATTGATCAATAAGAAAGATTTGGCACCCTATGTAGGTGCAAGCTTAGAAGTAATGGAGCATGATGCACGTAAAATGCGTAAAGGTTCTCCATTCTTGTTTTCAAATCTGAAAACTGGCGATGGTTTGGAAGAGATCGTGGGCTGGATTAAAAAATACGCACTCCTTCAAGATATTGAGGAACCTAATTTACTACGTTAATTATGATCTGTTCTTTAGATATTAAAATAGCACATCGCGAAGGAAAATCCTTTTTAAAAGATGCATATGCGACACAACCGTTTCGTATCGTTCCTGTTGGACAATATCAAAAAGACAATGCCGCGTATTTGATGATTATGAGTTCATCGCCTGGTTTGTTGGACGGTGATGACCACCGTATTCAAGTGGATATTGCTCCCGGATCTAAGTTGCAATTACAAACACAGGCTTACCAGCGTCTATTCCATATGAAAGGGCATTCGTCCCAAACCATGGAAGTGAATATAAGCGAAAATGCGGTTTTTTCTTATGTACCCCATCCTGTGGTACCGCAGCATTCGTCTCATTTTTTGAGTCATAACATTGTGCATCTTGCTTCAAATTGTCACTTATTGCTGAGTGAAATCGTGACCTGTGGGCGGAAAATGTCCGGTGAGGAATTTATGTACAATCACTTCCAGAATTTGACCGAATGTTATGTCAATGGCAGGCTCGTTGTAAAAGATAATGTATTGTTACAGCCAGATCGTATGCCCATACAAGGTTTGGGCATTTTGGAAGGTTATACGCATCAGGGAACCTTGATCTATCTCAACAGTGCCGGCTTGAATCCGAGCGACTGGATCGAGACTTTCCATGAACAATACGGTGAAACTAAAGACGTCGCGTTTGGGATTAGTGAATTGCAACACGACGGTTTTATGGTTCGCGTTTTAGGCTACGGTGCCGAGCAGCTTTATCTTCTTTTTAAGGAAATGCAAAGTGCATTATGGGACAACATATTTTTGAATAACAACTAATTATATTCCAATGAAAAATAACATCCTAGCTTTTATCAAAGCTTTCTTTAAAGGATTTGGGCAAATTATGTTACAGGGTAACATTTGGACAGGTATTTTATTTATATGTGCCATTATTTATGATTCGGCGCTCATGGGCTTTGCAGGAATTCTCGCCAATATCGTGGGGGTATTGACTGCCAAGTTGATGAAATTTGATGAAGATCATATCAATGATGGACTTTTCGGATTTAATGCCACGCTTTATGGTATTGCTTTGGTTTTCTATTTTCAGACAAACGTCTGGGTATGGGGAGCTTTAATCGTAGGATCTGCGTTGACCACGATCTTGATGGGCTTTACATTAAAGAAGAATTTGCCGGTATTTACATTTCCATTTATCTTAATTACCTGGATCGCATTGTATGTGTTGAGTATTCCAGAATTGGCCTTACGGACGGTACCCGAGCATTTTGTTGATATTCAGGAAATGGATGATTTCTTAATTGAAGGCCATGCCTTTGGTCAGGTTATTTTTCAGGGTAGTTTAATTGCTGGATTGATCTTTTTCATCGGAGTTTTCGTCAGCAATCCGATGGGTGCGCTCTATGGCTTCGCCGCTGTTATCATTAGCGTTTACATTTCTCATCATGGACATGAATCAGCAGATATGACCAATAATGGCATCTTTAGCTTCAACGCGGTTTTGGTTGGAATAGCCTTGAGTGGTCCGCGTGTTCGGGATGGTGTATATGTCCTAATCGGAACAATTATCGCCACATATTTTGATCATTTTTTGATTCACAACGGATGGACGACATTGACTTTTCCATTTGTTTTTGCGATGTGGGCTATGCACCCTGTTAAACTTATCGATAAATGGTTGGTGAATAAATTTTCATCAGCTGAGGGGACTTCATAGTCCTTTTTGTGAACTAAAATTTTATGTATGTTTAAATTTCGTTTAATAAAACTATTCCCAATAATGCTCTTATTGGGAATTCATGTAAATACGGTCTATGGGCAGGTCAGTCCGCCGGGATTAGGAAAAGCAAGGACCGCATCGTGGTCGGTTTTGGGCTTGCGTAGGAAATTGGACAGTGCTGGAACAAAGGAAGCATTGACTTATATTGGCCTCGGTACCAAAAGCACTCCCGATGATTCAAATCCATTTCATAAACAGGCTATTTGGGTATTAAACCACGAAGTCTACCATAAATTTGCCAAAAATCAACAATATAGCTATGCATTGAGTTATCGTCGTCAAAACGTTTACGATGAGGCGGTGCCCTACCATAGTGAAGGTGTCGAGCAAGAATTTAGGTTATATGGACGATATGCGTATACATTTACCTTTAATGATCGTTTGAAATGGAAAAATACGTTAAGGCAAGAGTTTCGAAAGTTCTTTACAGCTGATTTTCAAAAAACAGAAGAGAATTTTCAATTTAGGACCCGCTTGAAGTCGCAGCTAAATTTTAAAATTTCGGCTAAAAATAAGCAAGAATTAGCTTTAAGCGCAGAGGGACTTTTTGCAATCAGTAAACTCTACGAACCTGTTAGTGCCTGGTCAAGCTTTGGCTATAAAGAGACCCGTCTAGGTTTCTATTACATGACAGATATTCCAAAGACGCCTTTGCGATTGGATCTGGGGTATATGAACGACTTAATTAAAGGCTATGACAAAGTAGATTTTGGGGTTCATTATCTAGCCATAGACTTAATTTGGAATCTACCTTACCGTAAAAAGCATTAGTCCGCCATAAACTTATGTTTTCTATAGTCACTGGGTGAATACCCAGTGATTTTTTTGAATAGCCTGGTGAAATACGAGGGCGATTGAAATTTCAATTCAAAGGCTATTCCAGCAATATCTCTCGTAGCGTCCTGCAACAGAATCTGACTGTGTAAAATACTGATCTCACTAATCCATTGCTTTGGCGGTTTATTTGTCGCCTCTTTGACACATTTGTTGAGGTAGTTTTCGGAAATATGCAATAAATTAGCGTAGAATAAGACGTTCTTATGATCGATATGGAACTTTTGGACGTGTTCGCGAAAACGGAATGCGATATCTAACTGTCTGCTCATAGGAGCTTTTGTCTCGATATCTGATTTTATTACCTTCAATAACACACACTGCATCATGGAGATGCAAACTTCCATCACACGGCCCTCTGTAAAAAGTTCTTCTTCTAGCAGTATCAACATTTGCTGGATCCAATGTGCAACATGCGGTTTTAGTGTGGTAAAAGGATGGGAATTGAAAAATTTGATATCGTTTATACCAAGCTCAATATCAGTTACAATTTCATTTTCATAAACCACGAAAAAACCTTCTACATCATCAGAGATCGCTAGGGTTGCCGTTATATTGCCTTGTTTGATATTGATGACTTGGTTTTCGGTCAGTGTATAAGAGGCACTCTCCAGGTGCTGTGTCAATGTGCCTTTTGTAACAAAAATGAGAAAATTAAAGGTTGTACGGTAGGGGATGACGGGCATCAGGATACTGCGAAGGTAGCTTTCAATTCGATAGACTTGAATTTTATTCTCGTTGAACAGATTATGCTCCGAAACATCAGGTAGAAATAGTTTTTTGTACTCGTAATTGTTGATGATTTTAATCGAATTTTTCATAGTCTTAAAACAACGTACTTAACGACGAAATCTTATAAAAAGAAATAGTTGTATGTATGACAAATATACTTAAAGTTTGTGAAAAATGTGTTAAAACTATCCGTCCTTATGCAATGAATTAATGGAATAAATGGGGTATAATACCCTTTTAATGCTTATTTCACTTATTAGCTTTAAAAACTCAGCAGAGAGATTTTATCTGCTATTTTTCCCTGTTGAATTTCTCCTTGTTATAGGATGCCGAAGCGCCTTTGGGTATGGATAAGGAGGACCATTTTTCATCCATACATATTTTTCCGATATAAACAATCTGTCCGATATGGTAGGGGTAATGTGCAATCTGCCGCAAAATAGCCTCCATGACAGTATGCTCTTCATTGCGTATATAAATAATTTTTTTGAGGTCTCCTTCTTCGAGGGATTCAATGGTTTGAAAGAGACAATTCCATCCGGCATTCCAATGATCCAAAAGCTCCTTGCGGTCTGTCCAGGTATTCTCAAATTCCAGATCCCGATTTCTATTTTCTTTTTCTCCGTCCGTATTGAGAAAATCGGTCCAACGTGAAAGCATATTTCCACTTAAATGTTTCACAAGCAGAGCGATGCTGTTGCTCGAATCATTTGGCTGCCATAGTAGTTGTTCAGTACTCAATTGAGCAAATGTTTTATCACCCAATGACTTATAATATTGAAATTTTGTTAAGCAGCTCGCTAGAAAGTTATCCATCCTTTTGAAGTTTATGGTTTTATACCCTTAAGATAAGAAAATGTGAGGAATACCCGATTATTAAAACCTGGACCTCATGTTAAGAACTGCTTTTAATGATAGGAGGCCGTTGTAGTTGAGTAGGGTAGGAAAAGAGAATCGGTTTAAAAAAGCAAAGGTGATACTGGGGATTGTATCACCTTTAAGCTAACTAAACATTAAACATAAATAAACAGTCTTTTTAAAGACCACACTAAAAATTACATGACTACTCTGCCACTTGTTGATTTGTCAACTTGGACATTTTTCGGTTGATTTTTTAACGCAATTCTTGCAGATGTAGAAACATTTCCCTGTAAGTTTTCTTTCACGCTGAGCGTTACATTGGCGGACGAATTTGCTTGTACTTGTGCATTCGTTGTCGTGAAACGGCTCATATCAACCGATGCTGATGAGTTGGTGTTCAGATTTAAATTTGAAGCGCTACCCGCAATTTCTTGCTTAGACGAACTACTTGCCGATACTTGCAAATTTTTACTGCTCACTTCTGTCGTTAACTTACTCGAAGAACTTGTTGAAAGGCTTATATCATCAGCAATTAATTTTTTAAGGGATATTTTTGCGGAAGAGGATACGTCTACAGTAATTTTGTTTGCCTTAATCGTTTCATCCGTATAGATCGAACTGCTGGATGATGCGGAGAAACGTGTTGGTATCTTGCTTGAGTAAATAGTTACGCGATTGTTTCTCGCATTTCTGATCGAACTGTTTCTTTTATACTGTACATAGAGTGTGCCGTTTTTTACAGTCGTTTCGATAAGGGATAAATGCTCGGGATTATCTGCTTCAACAACGACCTCATTGCGATTAGAATGAATATAATCTACACGTAATGAAGTTGCCGATGAAATGGCATCTGGAGCCGTGATCTTGCGTGTTTCGCGTTCTTGTGCCTGAGCTACATATAAAAATGAAATAAAGGCAATGGTTAAGATTCTTTTCATTATTTTTCTGTTATTAGTTTAAATTTATTGTTATTGAAAGTTTCATGTTAATTTCCCTTTTACCATTTCTTATGCAGCCGTATTACAGCTTATCGTTAACTGCTACTGTAGTATAATATTGATGCCAAAACTTAAAATCATCGTAAATGATTGTTTATCACTGTTTTTTTGTTTTACATCTACTTTTGCGAATGCTCATTACCGAACAATAGCTGTTCGGTATCGGACAGTTTGAATTTGTTTACCATATCCTTTGTTCGTAAGCTGCTAACCAGAACTGATACTCTAATTGGGAAGCTGTTATAAATACTTGTCGCATCTTCTCCCGATTTGTTGCAGTAGTTTCCGCCGCAATTTTGTCAACGTAGTTTTTTGCCTTGATAACTCCCTGCGCAAAGTCGTCACCACTATAGGTTTCTATCCATTTGGAATAGGGATTCCCCCGTGTATTTGCCGTGGCTACAATATAGTCGCCGACCTCTTTATAAATCCAAAAACAGGGGAGTGTTGCCGCCATAGCGACCTCAACGCTCTCGAAAGCAGCTACGCTTTTAAGAAAATGAACATAATGATGGCAGGTTGGTTCGATCTTGTTGCTGTTATCGTCGGGTGTTAAACCAAATTCCCGGAAATAATTTTCGTGAAGAGATCTTTCAACAAGAAGTGCGTTGCGACCAAAGTCGAAATAGTCCAAGGCTTGTTGATTATCGGCGCTTTTTGCACCTATAAAAGCGAGCACGCGGCCAAATTCCTCTAAATAAAAGGCATCTTGCTGCATGTAAAATTGAAATTTATCCAGAGGAAGACTGCCATCACTAAGCTGAATGATAAACGGCATAGTAAGTATATCAGAATAAATAGCTGTTATTGATTCCCAGGCATGATCAGTCCAGTTCATATTGAATAAGTTTAAGGGGGGTGTGAAAATGATTTAATGGCCCATTTCCTTTGCCAACGACGAGATCTTTGCTACCAGCTATTGCTGCGTGTATATAGGCCAATGCGAAGTCTACTGCGCTATCGAGACCAATTCCTTGTGCCAAATGGCTCGCAATTGCTGAAGAAAGCGAACAACCGGAACCATGTGTATTTTTGCTGTTAATTTTTTGCGATCTGAATTCAATCGGAGGTTTCCCGTGCTGAAACAAGAGAGATGTTAACTCTTGACTTTGGAGATGCCCGCCTTTGACCAGAACCGATTGGCAACCTTTGGCCAGCAGTTTATTCCCGGCTTTTTCCATTTTCGGGACGTCGTCAATCATTTCGTTCACTAAGACACTTACCTCATCTAAATTTGGCGTAATAAGGGTTGCCAAAGGAAAAAGCAGTTCAATGCAAGCCTGAATGGTATCATCGTGAATCAGCTTGTGTCCACTGGTCGAAACCATGACAGGATCAAATACAATAGGACCTTTATATTCTTTTAAATAGGCACTAATAAGCTCCACAAGCTCAATATTGTGTACCATCCCTATTTTGATTGCATCGGGATAGATGTCGTCAAAAATAGCATCTAATTGGTCCTGGACAGCTGCTGTAGGAATTTCATAAATATTTCTTACGCCTTGTGTATTCTGTATGGGTAGGGCAGTTAGGACATTCATGGCATAACATCCTAATGCAGATATGGTTTTGGTATCTGCTTGTATACCTGCACCACCGCTACCATCGAACCCCGCAATGCTGAGTACGGTAGGGACGCGGTATTTTTTATCTTTTGTCATTTTAATAGTTCTTTTAGTTGTGCACTGGCAGCTCTGGGATCTTGACTTTGGCATATGGCCGAAACGACTGCAATGGAGTCTGCACCTGCGTTCCAGGTCTCTTCTGCTGTTTGTAAATTCATCCTTCCGATCGCGATCAATGGTTTTTCCGTCCTCCTCCGAAGTCGTTTTAAACCCGTAATTCCCCATTCAGTAACCGTATCTACTTTTGTTTTCGTAGAAAAAATGGGGCTTACACCAAGGTGGTCGACGGCGTACATTTGTTGACTTTCCAGTTGTTGCATGTCTTCTATGGACCAGCCTATAGTTATTTTATCACCATATTTTTCGCGAATAGCGAGCGGCTGCAAATCATTTTGACCCACATGTATTCCCCATGCCTCGATTTGGGCAGCGATTGCTATGGCATCATTGATCACGAGCGGAATACCATAATGATCGGTCAGTTTTTTTAAACGGATGGCTTTATCCAAAAATGTGGCCGGATCGTCAGCTTTTTCGCGCAATTGTATAAGATCGACTCCACCTATGATGGCTTCTTCGGCAACATGGAGCCAATTTTGAGGATAACAGTCCCGCTCAGAAATCACCAAATATAAAGGGTACGGGAAAAGCGGATTAATGCGCATAGCGTTTGATCTTGAGCTTTGATTTTAGACGTTCTGCATTGAGCTGATAGAGTTCATCGTAGAGATTCAATTGCAGGGTGCCCGGGCCAGCTGCTGTTTGGGCAGCGAGTTCTCCTGCTAAGCTCAAAATGGATACACCGGCAACAGCTGCTTCAAAATATTGGTCTGTAACACCTAGAAATGCACCAATAAGCGCAGTAGCACTACAGCCAAGTCCAGTTACCTGTGTCATTAAAGGGTTGCCATTAAAAACTTCAACCCGGTATTGCTGTGAAAGGATATAGTCTACTTCTCCAGAAATACAGATAATGGAGCCCGTTTGCTCTTGCAATAATTGGCCAAATCGGAGGGCATCTTTACTAGCTGTCGTGCTGTCGACTCCTTTTGTGTTCGGTTGGTTGAAATTGTACAGCGTCATGATTTCTGATGCATTTCCACGAATAACCGTTGGTTTGAGATCCAGTAGATTGGATAATAAATCATTGCGGAATGCTGATATCCCAGCACCAACAGGATCAAGTACCCATGGCCTTCCAATGGTATTGGCATGTTCGGTAGCAACCAGCATAGCTTCGGCAGTATCTTCACTCAAGGTGCCGATATTAATGACCAGCGCTTGCGCAATATCGACAACTTCGCGCACTTCCAACGGGCTGTGTACCATCACAGGGGAGGCGCCTATAGCTAAAAGTGCATTGGCCGTATTGTTCATCACGACCAGGTTGGTGATGTTGTGGATAAGAGGTTTTTCAACCCTCAGCTGCTCTAATAAATTGATTATTGAATCTTCCATTCTTTTTGCTTGTCGTAAGATGTTTCCGTGCGGCTTTGACGGGAAGAAGAGAGAAGAGATAGCCTGTGCAGTATAGAGGTTTGCTGTACAGTTGATGCTTGCTTTTCCCTACGTCGGTATAAACCGAATCAGGTTCAAAGGGACTATCTCAATTCTATACAGAATACCCCCAAAGCCAGACCAAACTTAAACAAAAAAGTGGACTTTTTATATAAAAAAACGCAGAGCTGTTACCTGACCAGGCTAGATGAATACATTGCTGTATTAAGATCCTGATTTTTGTTCAGTACGCATTTCGATATATTTCTCGGGAGTGTAGGTAACCCGGGCAAAATTTTTGGTCAAAAGTTCGGTTTCTAAAATCTTTCCGCCCTGAAACTTTAAAAACTTCTCGCGCCAAATCTCATTTTTACGAAAGAACTGATTGTCTATTTTAAGAAATTGATGTTCTTTTTCAAAGACATGGTACGCAAAATCCAGTTCTTGATCAATTCTTAATTCGCCCTCTAAACATTTCTCCGTAAACCATAGATTTATTTGGAAAGTGTATGGTGTATGGTTGGTGAATTGATAATCACGATAGTTATAAAACACCGTAACACCACTGCCGAATGGTAATACACGGCCATCGTCTGGAAAAGGGTCAAAAGAATGATGATAACGTTCATTGACGGTGAGCGGACTATGGATAACAAGCCAATGGATGAGGTTGGATATTTGACATATCCCGCCACCGATACCCGCCCTTGCTTCACCGAAAGATAATTCCATTCCCGGTAAATAGCCTTTTTTTGCGGTTGGTAGACCAACGAGTTTACAAAAAGAAAAGGTTTCTGTCGGTCTGATCAGAATGTTGTTAATCTGTGCTGCAGCAATTTTCAGATTGGTAACTTTATTGATCTGCAATTGCATATTATTTTCGCCCAGTTTCTTCAATAATACAGACTGGTGTTTTTTGATACGGAAGGGAAGCTTTTCAGCTGATTTAGCTGCTGTATATTTTTTGCTATCACATAACCATAGGGCTTTCCTATGTATTCTTCTGGCCCATACCGCTAAAAAATAGAGTATTGGGTGATGTTGACTGATCAATTTTCGTTTTCTCAATTCGGCGTTTTATTATCCCTATCAAAATTAATGCTGAAATATTTTTTTTTCTACTTTTTAGAGGATTTCATCGAATCTTTTTTTGTAAAAACCGGGATCTTGATTTCATCCGACAATAGCGGTTTTTCAGTGAGTGCTTACATCGTTCTTCTCGCCTGTCGGTATTTTGCCGTGAGTTGGCCATCCTTGTTATAAATCAAACTTTCATAGGCACAGTTGCCCAAATCTTTTACAATTGATTTTTGCTGTAAGACGCCCTCATAATAAAATTCATCAATTGTTTCGTTAACACGGTAAGATCGCTTGATCTCAGCTGTAAGCCTACCTGTTTGATCAAAGGTCAGGCGTTGTGAATATTCACTTATTTCCGGGTTGCTATACAGATAGTGGACACGGTTTTCTACCTGGTCATTTCTGCCGGAAATTTCCTCGACAATTCGATTTTGTTCATCATACTGATAAATGGTCCAGTCTATCCGTTGATATATAAAATGAATGGATTCACTTTTTATAACCTGAAGTTTACTGTCCAAGTGGTATATCATCGCTGATTGTAATGTGGGGTCGTAGGACACAATAGCATTGGGGAGATATATGTAAATTGTACTGCTGCTCCATTTACTATTTTGAAGGTACTGTATGGAGTCGATAAGTCCTAATTGATTATAGCATCTTTTGCTGAAATAATTATTTCCGCCAGAAAGATTGTTGGATGTGAGCTCTTTGCCTTCTTCATAAACAGTCGTCATAATTGCACCGGATTGTGCCTCATTTTCGCCAGAAAACTGCTGCATGACATAGGTGCCGTCGCATTTATTTTTACGCTGACTGTAATAAAGAGGGAGAGCGGGGTTGGCTATAATAGCCGCTGCATATTGCTTGGATGGAATAAATTGGACTTGTGCGATTGAGTCAAAGAAATGTCGGGCATTATATTGTGCCGCAGGTTTCTTTGATGCAACTTGTGTGTTGTTGTTTAATATGGGGTTGGCTGCTGCCAAATAGGTATTACTATCGTATATGATCTTGGGTTTGCCTAATCCATCAAACAAAATCATGGCATGACGTTGATTCAATGTTAATACATCGATGGTCCATTGGTGATTCTTAACCACAAATGTAAGCTTTGTCGCATCCGTTTTTGTAACCAGTAACTTTGTTGTGCTAAAAGGCACTTGCTTGAAAATCGCAGCAGCATTTTTTTCGTGTAGACGCATGATAAAATCAGTGGATTTATCAGATTGGTTGGTGACAAATAGAATTGCTTGTGTAGGACTGGCTATTGTTAACGATTTTACGGTTTGAGATTGTGCGAGGGGACTAAACAACAGCAATAGCAGCAACTGAATGATAAAGGGGGAAATTGATGGCCTCAAATTATGACTCATTTGGGTGGATATTGCTGTTGTTGGTTAGTTAATTTAATACTTCTTTCAGAAATAATAAGGTATGGTCCCAGGCACGTTTAGCCATCACTGGATTATATTCTTGTGACTCGGGATTGGTAAATGTATGTCCAGAATTTGCGTAGGTGATTATTTGCCAGTCTGCTTTTCCTTCATTTAATTCCTTGACCAACCCATCGTAATCTTCTTTTGATACACTCTTATCGGCTGCAGGGTGCTCAATGAGTACTTTTGTTTTAATTGAACCATTGGGTCTATCGGCAGCTTTGGATAGGCCTCCGTGGATACTGATCACTGCATTGACGGGGAATCCGGCTCTCGCGGCTTCTAACGCTCCTGAACCTCCAAAACAATAGCCGATGATTGCAATTCTCGTCGGATCAGCACCTTCTTTTTTCAGTTGTTCTAAAGCGAGCATTATGCGGTGCTGATAAGCTTTGTAGTCTGTCTTGTAATGGCCGGCAATTTTCGAAGCTGCGGTGTTGTCCGAGGGAATATTTCCCTCTCCGTAGATGTCGGCAATGAACGCAATGTACCCTTCTTTTTCAAGAAGCAATGCCGCTTGTTTCGCTTCGTTGTCAATTCCCTTCCATGCAGGAAGAATTAAAACGGCCGGGCCCTTTTTTGCCCTATTGGGGGTTACCAGTCCATTGAGTTTTTGTTCACCATCCTGGTAAGAAACCTGTTTTAATTGTTGGGCTTGTGTAGTCATGGTGACCATAGTAAGCATCAATAGTGTCATAACTGTTTTCATCTGTAAAGAATTTGTTCCACTCATTATTTTGTGTGATCAGAAATGAACCTAATTTGGAGTCCATCTCAATTAAATATAATTTTCAATGTACATTTTTTTCACTGTCGCCAACTTGAAGCTACGACTTGATGGATTCAATGATACCAATAACGTCTAGTTGTCCGAAGCCGTTGTCATGTGCTTTCCCGTAGGTTTCGAGTAAGGTCTTGAGGAGGGGATAGTCAGCACCGGCTTGTTGAGCCAGTCGAATATCTTTCAGCATAAGGTCTAGCGCGAATGCAGGACTGTAGTTCTCTTCCACCAATAACGGTGTTTTCACTTTTGTTGCCCCACTGCCGCTGGCACTATCGTTGATGATTTCGAGCATATCGCTTCGTTGAATTCCCAGTTTATCTGAAAATAAGATCGTCTCCGCGAGACCTTGGTAGATCGTCGAAAGGAAATAGTTGATCGCAAGTTTAGCGGCAATTCCCTGGCCATTTTCGCCGAGATGTTTGATCGATTTTCCCATCTGCTCGAGGTATACTCGGGCGCGATGAAGGTCTTCGGGATCACCACCGGCCATAATAATAAGCGTACCCTCAGTCGCTGGTTTGGTACTGCCGGCAACGGGAGCATCTATAAAAGCAGCGCCTTTTTCTTTTAGCTTAGTGGCTATTGAAATACAGCGTTGACGAGATATTGTACTCATATCGACAAATAATTTGCCTTTGATCTCCCTTTGTAGGATTTTTTCATAAACTTCGCTTACTGCTTCATCATTTGTGAGCATGGAGAATATAATGTCGCTATGATCGACTAATTCACCTATATCTTCTCTGATAATTGATTGCTCTTCAAAGCCTGCTGCTTTAGCCTTGTTTCTATTGTAAACAGAAAGGGGGAATCCTGCTTTTTCTAGATTTTTAGCCATGGGGTATCCCATGTTTCCTAATCCTATAAATCCTAATTTTTCTATCTTCATCTAAAAATTACATTAATTGCTCTTGAAATTTACGTATAGCTAAAGATACAAATGTTTTGGTCATTACACCAATACCCTAATTTCGTTACGAAGCAGCACTATTTTATCTTCCTGTTCCAGTTTTTTTAAGATTCGGGAGACAACGACTCGGGATGTATTTAAATCGGAAGCGATATCCTGATGCGTAAGGGTGAGTATTCGGTCGTCATTCAGCTTCACTTTGGCTTTCAAATAGTTGATGATGCGTTCTTCCATGTTGGAAAAAGCTAGACTATCAACAGCTTGTAACATTTCGTCCATACGTCTTGAATAGCTCGAGATGATGAAATTTCGCCAAGAAGGGTATTTTCCCATCCAAAGGTTGACAAGCTCATTTGGGATCATCGCTACGGTCGTTGTTTTTTCTGCGAGCGCACGAATTTCACTTTTTTTATTCCCGAGACAACAGGCTATCGACATTGTACAGGTTTGACCTTTTTCCAGATAGTAGAGTAACAATTCGCCTTTATCTTCATCCTCCCGGACAATTTTTATTGCCCCATCCAAGAGGAGAGGCATAGCCTTGATATATTGATTGGTATCAATGATGAGATCACCTTCACGGAACGTTTTTATATGCGCGTTTTCCACTATTTCAGCGATTAGTTCCGGTTCAAGAATGCCTGTATAAGCTTGTTCTATGGATAACATATTTTTTAAATTAGTTAAAGTTAATTATTTATAGGCTTATTTCAGCTGTTGTGAGAAGAAAAGGAGGTCGTTGGAAATGGCGGATTGAAAGAAACAATTTTTAGCAGCTCATGAGGATAGGCTATAAAATCTTGTGTCCAATTCATAAAAATTGTAAAATTGATAAATTTTGATTTATTCAAAACAGACAAAATATTATTCTGATTATTTTTAATGTTTTTTCAAGAATAGGGTGAATGTATTGTGTTTATTTTATGTATGCTGTATTTTCATTGTATCTTTTTGCTGAAATTTGCTGTTTTTCTGTGGAAGATTAAAATTTATTCTTTCTATATAGAGATACTGCATGACATTGGTATTGTTAAAATTAGTTAAAAAGACAATCAATTCCTAATTTTGCGGCACAAAAACAAAACAATCACATCTAACATGAAAAAGTCTTTACTTTTTTTTGCCCTTGTTTTTGCTAGTTAT
>JAIRVH010000092.1 GCA_031253985.1 Sphingobacterium sp. | reverse complement strand
ATCCGATAAAAAGAGAATTCTCTCTTGAATGCAGGTGTTTTCATTTTTTTGTAATAATTAGGTAATGAATTACGCATGGTGACTAAGATGTTTTAGGTAAATTTTTAGACATTATTTGTAGACTTTAAATATTTTATCTTTCTCTATCGTGCTGTATTTAAGGTGGTGTAGACTACAGATGATATCCAGTATTTCTGCTGGATTTTGTGTGCTATTGAATGTGGCTGTTGTTTTTAAGGTCGAAAGCGATGTGTCTTTTAAGATAATTTCAACGTTGTAAATATATTCCAGTCTTTTTGTCACCTCTTTGAGGCTTGCTCCATCAAATACGATGGCTACCGCTGTATTTTTTTCGATGCGGTTACGCGATGACTGTTTGGTTTCCTCATTGTAAAGTAGACGCTGATTTTTGGTTAATATGCCTAAGATCTTATCTTGTTGCTGTACAGCGACCTTACCTGTAGCAACGGTGACTTCAACCTTTTTTGAGGCCTGATAGGCCTTGATGCGGAAGGAAGTACCCAATACTTTGACAGCCAGTTTTGAAGCCAGTTTTACCTGGAAAGGATGGCGTTCGTCGTGGGCAATGTCAAAGAAGGCTTCTCCTTCAGTAAGTGTTATTTCGCGAATTTTTCCCTTGAATTTACTGGGATAGCTGATTTTTGAAGATGGTTCCAGGATAATTTCAGAGCCATCGGCCAATAGGATCTTTTTATGCTCGGTAGCATTTGTCGTTGTCACGATCTGCATGGAAGCAGCAATAGGTTGATTGTTCACTATCCAATAAGCCAGTCCTACCGAAATAACCATTAAAATAGTAGCGGCTATTTTGAATAAGGGAGAGTATAGCAGCGAAGGCCGTTTATTTTTCTTTTCTGAAATGGCTGACTGGATATTGCTCAGCAATTGTTCACGCAGTGCAGTTTTGCGTTCCTGCGGGATTTTTTTGTCAGCATTATCCAGTTGAGCATACCAATCCTCAACTTGTTTGATTTCAGTGGCGTTAGCCTCGCCGTTTAAATACTTTTGCAGTAGTTGTTTTGCTTTTTCTTCCGTCATTTGAATACATGTCACTTCAAATGAGAGATGGTACTAGTCGAAAATGTTAGGAGTATATTAATTTATTGTTAACTAACAAAAAAAGGTGATGGGGGGCAGCTAAGAAAGACTTTTTTTGAGCAGTTTCATCGCTGAAGTAATCTGGTTTTTGACAGTTTGTACGGAGACATTTAGCTCGCTGGCAATTTCTTTGATCGATTTTTCTTGTTTTCGGCTCATGGTGACGACCAACCGCATACGTTCGGGAAGTTGCATTAAAGCTTCTTCGACTTTCTGCTGTGCATCTTTTAGGATCAGAAGGTCATCGGCTGAATCTGCATATTGCTGGTTCATTAAAGTCGCTAATTCGGCTTTATGGCCATCTTTAAGCGTTGTATTCCGAAAATGGTTGATCACCTTAAATTTTACCGCGCCATGCAGATAGGCTGCCAAACCGCCAGATATGATGACTTGTTCACGATTTTCCCACAGGGAGATAAAAATCTCCTGAGTGATGTCCTGAGCAACATTTTCGTCACCTATTTTCTTAAAAGCGGCATCAAATATGGCTTCCCAGTACAGATTAAAAATCTGTTCCATGGCAAAGTGATCACCCTGCTTTAATGATGCTATCAATAATTCGCTCACAAGATCAGTTTTAATTGGACAAAGCTAATAACTCAGTATTCCTTTAAAGTTAATAAATCTTAAAGAGTATATTTTGTCTGCTAAAAATTAATCTTGGGAATTTCTGTTGAAATTGAGCGGTGTTTTTTTATTCTTTGTATTTTTTATCCGAAATATCAGTGATTATCAAAATTCAAAAGTAAAGGAATTTTTCCTTTACTGGATTCGTAAATATATTGTCAAGAGAGGTCAATAATGAATATGCTTTTTCCTTTGAGCCGATTAATTGGGTTAATCGGCTCAATATGTATAACTGGCAATATAAAGAGTGGTCTAATTTCATCTATACGCTGTCGCATACATTAAAGTCCCCCGTCCTGTTGTCGATATCAAAAACTATTGAGAAAAACAAACAAGTTTATTACGATAATTTAAAAATTGCGCAGGCTAGTTTAGATATTACAGGGTGGATTAACTATTTTACCAAAGTAATTTTTGAGGCACAAAAGAAAACTAGAGAGCTCATTGAGTTTACTGTAAGAAAAGCAAAATTTTTTGATAGAAACCGTGATCTATTGAATGATAGGCAAATGAAGGCTATCAATCGGATGCTCGAGCAGGGAATAGAAGGTTTTATTGGCGGGCTGACTGCAAAAAAATATATGTCTATTACAAGGACCTCAAAAGCTACTGCGACTAGAGATCTGCAAAGGTTGCAGGAACTGGGGATAGTTGAACAGTTGGGACATGAGAGATCTGTACGGTACGAACGCCTTCTTTCTTAAACTAGGGGCTTAAGGTCTTCAGTCCGTCGGTCACTTCTTGGTAACCGGAACCAATAGGACCTGTCCTTTGTTGGTCTGGTACCAATACTTGTTGCCAAGGTCATCTTCGAAATCATGGTTCACCTGGGATTTATCAACTTTTTTGAAACTTTTTACATCTGGTCCGTTGAATATTTTACTGCCAATGAAAATATGTTTGGCATCCTTGGCAACGGCAAACTTGAGGACCTCAAAAGTCTTTGGATCTGCTTCTGAAAATATCTGTTGCTCATAATAGACATGATTTTTGTCGCGTGACCAAAGGGCGTTTCCGTTTGATCCCTCTAATAATTCAAAGCTGCCCGCATCGACCTCAGGGTATCCAAATTTCTTTCCCGAAATAATAACCAATTGGTCAATGAGTACTGTTTTCTCATTAAGGAATCTGATTTTATTTGGCGAAGGGATTTCGATCTCCAGCAGGCCGATTCCTTGATAGGGTTCATAATAAAGCAGCTTTTTATCATCCATTAGGATATATAATGCGTTGAGCGCCTTAATGTGATCTGTTTTATAGTCAAGCGAAAGAATCCCTTTATCCGTAACAGCATAAAGCTGATTTTTATCTTTGACAAAGTTGCTGTTGACAACGCTGAAAGTCGCATAGTCGACGTGAAGAGGTTGATCCTTGTAAAAGTAATGTGTCTTGTCTTTCGCTAGTGCCGGCAGTTGATGATATAACGTTGTATACGTTGCCGGATCTGCTCCTTCAATAATGGTAAGCTGGTTTTGGCTGCAATCGGAAGTAGCCGAGGCAAAACCTTCAAACTTGAATACATGCTGCTGATCGATGGGAATTTTGTTTTTCAGTTGAAAGGTATTTACGTCGACGAGCTGTTGAGGGCAGCCCATGAAATAGAGGTGATCCTTATCGCGGGCATACACATCTTTAATCACTGAAAAACTAGCTATATCGGCAACGGTCTTTCTCGCCCCTCTTTCAAAACCATTGCCGCCCGGTATAAAATAAATCGCACCGCTCTTTTTGTAGTAGTCTTCCGACAAAGGGCTGACTTGTTCCTTGCAAGAAAAGAGGAGACTTATCAAAGCGCTTATTATTCCCATTTTTAAGATACTGTTCATAACTCAACGCTATGTCTTATCACTTTTATTACTTATTCATTGATGTAACGGACGGCAAAATCTATCCAGTCTGTAATGGATTCATCGAGATAGATATCGGGCTGGATACCTATATTGTCAATCGGATATTGCGGTAATCGGGCAGACCGGTAGGTGGGCAAGAGAAGCTGGTAGTTGTCGCAGCCAAATTTGAATTCGCGTATCGAACCATAGTCAAGCGCGCCCATACTGGGGGTACCCATGATTTTTACCTTCTTGCTCTGGCGCGAACTGAATAGAAAATTCTCGGCTGAACTGGCTACATTTCTATTGGCTAGAATAATGACTTGTTTTGGGCCTTTTGGATTTATGGCAATGCTGTCTATCATAACCTTTTTATCGCCATACAGTACAAACTTTCCGATGTTTTCCCGATATTCTCTAAGGTCTTCATCTATTCTTTTTACTTCATTGATCGAATCCTGCTTGATATTTTTGATGGCATAATCTCTTAATCCATTGACTAAAGTATGTGTGGCAAAAAACTCAACGCTCATAATCCGGATGGGGTTGGTTAAGATATAAGGCAATAGTGGCTGGTATACATCATCCGTCCCGCCACCGTTGTTGCGAACATCGATAATAAGGGCTTTACTGTTTTCAATCTTTTCGCTGTTCTTTTCAATAAGTTCTTTGAAGGGAGCGACGTTTTCATAGGCGAAGCTTGAAATCTTGATATAAAATATATCGGGACTAATGGATTTCGAACTAATTTCCTCTTCAGATGCTCCGGCAGGATTTCCCGTATTTGTGTGAGGAGGGTTTTTCTTTTTCGAAAGGTCATCTAAGACAATGTGTTCATCGTGGAAGAAGTCCAAATATTCCTGTAAAAGTTGTTTACAGGACTCATTTGAAACTAGCAAGCTTTTCTTCGTCAATAAATTTTTTTTAGCTTGGTACAGGTCTTTATTCTGTTTGGTCTTTTCTGGAAAGCCAGGGTACTCGCTTTCGATTTTTGCAATCAACTGCTTTAGTGCGCGCGAGCAGTTACAATTTGTCTGGCTGTACATAGGAAGTACAAAGAACAGAAAGGAGGAAATGAGAAATATTTTTTTATGGGCCATGGCTAATATTCGTCAAAATTGGATACAATTAGAAAATGAATAAGTTAAATCTAGCTAAAAATAGCAGAACTAAACAATTAATCTGCTAGTTATTTACAATTCGCCTCTTCCTATTTATAATTCGTGAATTTAAGGGCGCTATCATAATCAGCTTGTACATTCTCCCGTATCAAGCGTACAAACTTAATTTAAAAAAATATTTTGTTTTAAAATTGTTAATTTATATATTTGTATATATTAACTATATAATTGTATTGTTATTGTTTTTCTCTAATAGAATTACAAAGTGTTTTAGTTATCAAATTACCGGCGGTAGCTCATCACTTTTTCAAGAAATGGAAAGTTTCGATACATTTTTAATTGTGGTGCTGGTATTTCCTAAAGCCAAGGGGCGAACGTCTATGTATTAAAACGTGTTGAACCCTATGTAGTCTCCTTGGATATTATACTATTTTTTTTACAAATAAGTATTGATTATTTGCAATAATGGTCTGTAACAGTTTGATCTGTTGGGATGTTTTATTGCGCCAATTTTTTAACCTTAAATCATTTAGTATGGAAATTAATAGCCAATTAATTATTGATCGGCTTTCCCAGCGGATGGATCTCGATCGAGCCTATGTCGTTAACTATCAATTTCTCGATCAGGAATTCCATCATTTAGTTTTAGCGCTTAAACCCGTGAGTGGGCTTTCACACAAAGTGTTAAAACCAATTGTGGAGTTGTGTTTGATGGATCAGGAGAACATTTCATTTGAATTGATTTTTTCACCAGAATTGAAGAATAAAATAAAGCATGGGAGCTTATTTTACTGTTATGCGATCTTGCCTCAGCACGAGATTTTTAGTTGTGCACGAAGTAGTACTCTTATCAGTAAAAGAAAGGAAATACGTAGCATATTGGATCTCTCGGAAAAGTATTATGAAAAGGCGATTGCTGCATCCGCGGAGTTTTTACAGGGAGCACAAACATTTGCAGAAATAGCCAATTATCCGCGCGCCTTATTTATGGTTCACCAAAGTTTGGAAAGCCATTTGAAACTGCTTCAGGTGATGGTAGAGGGGAAGGGAAATAACGTACATAGTCTCGACAGTCGGATTCGGAGTCTACATACGCATTTTCCGATGTTCAAATCTTTCTTTATGGGAGAGACAGACGAAGATAAGATGCGTTTTGCATTCCTGGATAAATCTTTTAATGCTGTTAATGAAAATAGAGACCTGGATATTTCGGCAGTCGATGCCTCGCATCTATATGATCATTGTATCGTATTGCAGGCTGCGATAGAAAAGTTGTTCCGCTACTTTACGGAAGCCTTACAGACCGAATACGATGCGCTTGTGACAGCAGAAGCCGCTGCTCAAGCAGCGCTAGAAAAGAGCAAGTTGGCTAAGATGAAGGAACAAGAGCAAGTCGACGTTGGAGCAGACTTTCTTGGTTTTCCCTGGCCAGCGCGGTATCAGGGCGATGTACAGGAGTTATTGCATCAGATCCGTCAGGAAAATAATCCCGAACAAATGATGTTGCTCAATTATTATGTCAGCGATGCCCATGGAAAAGGGCTGTTTGATTTTCCGCAGCAGAACCATGGAAAAGCTGAAGTCTACCTCGTTGTGATAAAAAAGAAATTGGGTCACTGTCACTTTCGAAAAGTCGCTTACGGTCAAGTGACTGCGGTTGTAGCTTTTTTGAATACGGACTTTCTGGAGACAAAACTAAACCAAGGCAGCCGTTTCTCTCATACCATCTGGAATGAGTCTGTTGTCCTCTATCGCCATTCGCGTTATAAACCGACTTATTCGGTTGTGCCTGTCGATTGGCATAGTACCTTATTTAAGACATCGATTTCATGGACTCGAAATTCAACACTCATGCAGGATCTTTTAGCAGTCTTTTCTTTTGATGGTCTTTCTAGCCCACAAATGGCTGTATTATTTTTAAATCAGCTGACTTCTATTGGACTATACAGCTATCTGTACCTCCGAATCGGTTATGCGCCAATGAATGTCAGCATCGCGGATCTGGTGGATTGGACCTGTATCTGTGATAAAAAGGTGAAAGAATTTTTTACAGCGAGAAGTGAGGTCGAGGAAATATTGAATGCAGAGCTATTAAAACAAATGAAAGGGCGAGTCTATGAGCTTCCTTCACAATTGGCTCAGCTCGATATGGATTATTTCAGATCGAAAGCGAAGGAGATTGCTGATTTCTTTATTGACCTGTGCGATCAGAGCATACGGTATATGGAGTTGAAATCGGAGGTTAAGTTCAATAAACAATGAGGAGGATTTATGGAAATTAATGCCGAACATCAGAATAGAATGGCTGTTGATGTAGCTCCAGTCATACCGATTAAAGAAAAGAATGCCTTTATTATTCCTTGGGAAAACCAAGAGGATCTATATATTTCGCCAGATTACTTTGTTAAACTCTATAAAGGAGACAAACCACTGGAAGATTTCCACCTTTACAGTTATAGAGTTAAGCTAACCAAAGTCAACAAGTTCACTTGGCCCTTTTTTCTAAGAAATGGCAATCAAAAGGGTAAGGATGTAAAAATTGATTTAGAAATCTTGGAAACAGGATTAAAGGTTAAGTGTGATTGTAAAAAGCGACATGATCATCTGTGTGATTATGTAATTATTGGACTTTATCGTAAGTTTCTGGTAAGTAACGACTTTTTGAAAGATTTATATGCGAAAGACGTTGCTGCCCTGCCTGAAAGTCAGCATAAGTTCTTTCAACTGGCTATTTCAACATTGTACTACCGTAATGATAGATTTTGTATTGAAAATCATAATCAATTTGGTCAGGTGTATACTTATTTCGATCATCAGGAGCTTGAATCGGAATTGCAATATGTAGCATCGGAAAACCGATGGTTGGGAAATCTTGAATCCCGTTTTTCGGATCTTATATATGTCGTTCCTAGAGAGCGTCAAGTGGAAGGTCTACCCTTCCTAATCCCCTTTGACACGGAAAAGAGAATAAATTGTCTGGAAGAATTTGATAATGAAATGCCCAATATTGCTGATCGTGATGTTTTGAAAATTACTTTATGCCGTAAGATCTTGGCCTTTTCAAAAAGTGCCCAAAAACATTCGAAGGATGAAGGGGAAGATGTAGTGAAAGATGAACGTAATAGTGTTGGAAAGGAATATATCATTAATGCGTGGCGTAAAATTCTGCGAGGAGGTTCAGATCCCGACCTGCGTGTCGCCTTTGTCGAGAGGAGTAATCTGAGGACTGAGATTGAAAACTTCAAGTATCCGCCCAGGTATCGTACGATCTATAAAAATGTGATTTTAGCTGATAATGATCTTAGCCTGAAATTTCACTTGAAAGAGGATAATGATTACCTGCTTTTGTCCTTAATTGTTGTCTATAAAGGCGAAGAATTAAAAGACTACGGATCCGAATGTCGGTCCAATTTTTTCTTTGTCAATCTGAATGAAAATGAATGTCTTTTTGTTGATAATCTACAAAAGGAGTTTCTGTTACGTTCCTTTTCACAAATCTCAAATAAAATCACGGTGTTAAAGAAGGACTATGAGGATTTCTTTACGCATATTCTGATACCACTGTCAACATCGTTTTACATAGAACTTGAACCTTTAGATGAAGATACTGTTTTTGTTTCCGATGAAGCTCATCGTTTACATGAATTTAAGGTCGCAGTGGAGAAAGATGGAGATGGCTATTTAAATTTTGAATTGAAAGGTGTACTGAGAGAAAATGAAGAATATGTAATTTCAAATGGCGGAAACCTGATTTTGAAATCTGAGAATGGAAGTTGCATGTATATCGAGAGGGATCTTGTAGGCGAGAATGAGTTTAATGACTTTACTGAAAAGCACCTGCCAAGTTTTGAAATCAGTACCAATAGAATGACTAAGCGCTCAAAGCTGCAGGAGTATTATCATCGAAATAGACTTTACGAATTTATAAAGAAATGTCGGAGCAAAGGGTATAAAATTGCGCTGAATAATATTTCAAAAGGAACTAACCTGTATCCACTCCAACTAACATGGCAAGTATTGGATATTCATCAGGAGAACAATATATTTTCCATTTATATAATTTTCAAATTTGGAACTAATACCTATTTACCTGGAGAGTTTAAAGAAAAGATAGTAAATGACTATAGCAGTATTCAATTAGTGGATAAATCCTTCGGCTATATCAAATCTTCGGATAAAGAATTGTTTGAGACGCTGTTTAATTATGCTGTGGTTGAAAACGACTGTCTTAAATTCACTTCGGCTCAATTGCTGTCTTTCCAGACAAAATTGGATCGAGTTGACCCCCGTATTATCCAAAACAGCTTAGCAGAACGTCGAAAGAAACTGATGAATACGGACGAAATAACTTTGTTAGGTATTCCGAAAGAGATTCAGGCGGAGTTGCGTCCTTACCAGCAGACAGGATTTAGCTGGATGGCATTCCTAAATGAATTTCAATGGGGAGGTATCCTGGCTGACGATATGGGATTAGGGAAAACCTTACAGGCAATAACGCTTCTGGAATATTTCTATCAGAATAATCCAAAGGCAGCCCCCTCAATTATTATCGTCCCTAATTCCTTACTCTTTAATTGGCAATCCGAATTCAAAAAATTTGCGCCTAATCGGGCTACGCTTATTTATCATGGACAAAAAAGGAAAGAAATCAGGGAATTAGCAAATGAATCAATTCTGATTACAACTTATGGAACCGTGATGATGGAATTAGATTTTCTGAAGTCCCAATCCTTTAGTTACATGATTTTAGATGAGTCGCAGGCGGTTAAAAATCGTCATTCAAAAAGATTTAAATCGCTCATTGAGCTACAATCTTGCTATCGCATAGCGATGACGGGAACACCTATCGAAAATGGAGTGGAGGATATCTACGCGCAAATGAGTATGGTCAACCCGGGATTTTTCGGTAGTTACAGTAGTTTCAACAAAACCTATTCAGGGATTAAGGGAGAAGATATAGCACAGGAAACGGTTATTAACCTCCAGAAGATGATCCAGCCTTTTATACTTCGGCGTACGAAAAAGCAGGTTGCTTTGGACCTTCCTGAAAAGACCGAAACAATTCTTTATATGGATATGCTTCCGGAGCAGAGAAAGATATACGATAAGGTCAGAAAAATATTCAAGGGGGAAATCGAGAGTAATCTGAATAGCGCTGATGCCACAAAATCCAAATTTTTGGCCATTGAGGCATTGCAAAAACTGCGGCAGCTTTGTAACTCGCCTGTTCTAATGAAAGATGGTGGCTTCGGTCAGGATTCGATCAAATTGGATTTTATTGATGAGATAATGGATGAAGTGGCTCCGAATCATAAGATTCTACTCTTTTCAGCATATACTTCCATGCTTAAGCTCGTGGGGCAACGAATCGAAAATAAGGGGATAGCTTATACCTACCTTGATGGCAAAATGAATCAGGATCAACGGCAAAATGCGGTCGAAAGATTTCAGAACGAGGAAGAATGCCGTGTGTTTTTAATCAGTCTCAAAGCCGGAGGAACAGGCTTGAATCTGACCGCGGCTGATTATGTTTATATTTTGGACCCTTGGTGGAATCCCGCTGCCGAAGCACAGGCAATCGATCGATGCTACCGCATTGGTCAGGACAAGCATGTCATGGCTTACAAGATTGTTTGTCGGGATTCCGTTGAGGAATACATCTTAGCACTTCAGGAAAGTAAAAAACGAATATCCGAAGGACTTATTTTAGATGAAACGAATCTGATGAAATCGATCAGTAAAGAAGAGCTGCTTAAATTATTTGAATAACCAATTTTACACTATAATGATCAAAAAAGTATCTGCACTAAAAGCATCCTATGGGGGAATGATGTATTCGCACGATTTTCAACTATGGTACACTTATCTAAAACGGAGGATAGAAAGGGGTTGGAGACCTGAGGAACTTTCGTTCCTGCTTGGTAGGCCTGATCACGCGTATTTAGACTTTGAAAAAATGTATCAGGTACGAAGTTTTTTTGCCCAGGAGTCGGTCTTACTGGATCGAATATACATGAGCTCATGCATTGAACCGATGGAATTTCATCGCGAAACATATGAAGTTACCGAAGAACGTCTTGTCCGTCTTCATATTGAAGAGGATGAGGTGAAATGGAACTACCAGATGGAACTATCCTGGCAGTTTGCAAAAGGAGATAAGAAGCCTGCTGTTCCAAAATTGCAATTTGAGGAATGGAAATCTGAAAAAGATATTCAAATTGAATCGGATGCAATGTTACATGTACGGCAAAAGATCGATGGACTACTGGATCAAGAATTCTTTTCCGATGGTGCAGCTCCTTGGCAACTTTTTCGGAAAGTTAAGGAAACAGGTCAGGTACATCTTCAGATTTATCCAAGACACTTGAAAAATGTGCTGTATGGACTCATTCAGCAAAATAGATTGGTCGTGAGAAATATGGAGGGACGTTTTTCTTTTTATCCGGTTAATAGAAAGGAGGAGCATGCAAAATTTAATTAATCATGGTGGGATATAAAGGAACGCTTACAGAATAATTTTATGTTAAATTTGATCGATGTACTATAATGCGTCGATCAAATTTATCGAAAAACGGAAAGTATATATGATAAACAAAAGTAGCAGTATGAATTTTCGAATAGATCTACAGGTCGTGGGCTTTATCGTTATGCTATTTGTTTTTAATGCTTGTGATCGAAAGAATAACGAGAATATAATCGTAAAAGCGATCACCGTAAATAGTGATATGTATGGGGTAGCCGATTATTCAGTAGAGATATTCGGTGATTCGACTTATCGGATAATAGATTATTCAATAAAGTTAGACTCGAATAATCTTACTTTAATAGATCCTAAAAAAAATCCAACACTATTGGAGAAAAATACATGTCATGGTCAGGTGAGCATCAAGGAAAATGTTTTATTCTTTGATGCTGCCTGTAGAAATTTTAATAGAGCTGTTTTGAAAAATGGTTACATGGATCTTTATGTTGATGATAGCTTTGTAAGAAGATTATTAATAAAGAAAGCAAGTATTCCGGTTCCGCAATATTTTGATAAATCACGTTTTACGGATTATGCAATTTTTGATAGCCCAAAAGACTCTATTTTTGATCAAACTTATGAGATTAAACAAAACGACCTATTGTTGATTGATTCAGTGCTGACATCTCAGTTATTACGTTTAAAGTCATCTCATGCAAATGGAACGTATGCGAAACAATTGAAAGTATATGCGAATAAAGACAGTGTATGGATTATTGTTAATTTATTCCCAAATGAAGACCTCGAAGAATATTTTCATTATCAACCATTGATTTCATTTTTAAGACCCAGCACCTTTGAAGGAGCGTATGGCGAATTAAGGATAAATCTTACCAGACTTAGTTTTTCTGATCTGCATTTTCGACCGGCTTATAATTAGTTTGTCAGATAACAATTATGTCTATCAGATGCAATCAAAATGAATTGCTATATTTAAGCATGTACGCAAAATCTGAACAACGTAAAACACAAATAGTACTAGGTCTATTAAAAGGACTTGTTGGCACTATTTGTGTTTTCGCTGTTTTAACAGCTTGTTTCTATCACAATGAACTGTACGTCGATGGCAATTTGACTGTAGGATTTCCCTGGATATTCTATTGGGAGGGAAGCGGCTATAGCCTCGATCTTAATGAGCAGGTGGGCTATCAAGAATTTGAACCTCTAAAATTGATCGGCAATATTTTTTTTGCTGCTACCTTATATCTTCTGATTTTATGGATTTATAGGTTTTTTAGCGGAAAGCTTAAGAAATAAATCTTAGGCTTTTTGTTATCCTTTTGTTAAGCTTTTGTAGCTTGCTAACTCGGTTTAGTTAAAAACTGTTAATGTTTTATTGACCCTGCCTTCATATAGCATTTGTAATCTTGTACCCATAAATCAAATGCGCTACTTATGAAATTTAAAGCCAACAATGTCTTTTGGTTGTTATGTGCCATTGCAGCGAGCTCACCAGCTGTTCAAGCCAAACCGCTCACACTAACCTCATCGCAATTTACGCATGTACAGGGAATCGTCAAAGGTCGTGTCCTCGATGCCCAGGGAAATGCTGTCGCAGGAGCAACCGTCCAAAATTTGAAGAGTAAAAAATCTGTTCAGTCTGACGAAAAAGGAAATTTTCAGATCGAAGCCGAAATGGGCGATAGCCTAAGTATTTCCTTTATTGGGTATAGCAGGCTCGTGCAGTCTGTCACCCAATCCAACGGACAGATCTTTTCCTTACAGGCAGACGAGAACACACTGGAAGAGGTGACCATCTCTATCGGTTATCAGCGGATCAGAAAGTCGGATGTCACTGGGGCGATCGCCAGCGTTAAGGCGGAGGAACTTAATTTGAGCGCACCAAAATTATCCCAGGCGTTGGTTGGTAAAGTCGCAGGCGTACAGGTGATGCAGACAAGTGGTGCCCCATACGATGGGACCAAAATGCGTGTCCGCGGTATGGGATCAATCAACGCTGGTTCGGATCCATTGTACGTTATAGATGGCTATCCAGCAGGCAACAATTTGAATATCAATCCGAATGATATTGAATCTATCGATGTGTTAAAGGATGCTGCTTCTGCAGCGATCTATGGATCGCGTGGCGCCGGCGGTGTTGTATTGATTACAACGAAGCGTGGTAAGGAAGGTAAAAGTAACGTAGACTACGAAGTATTGGGTGGCTTTGGTCAGCTTTCCAAGAAAATCGATGTTTTAAACTCAGAACAGTTTATTGATCTCTTAATTGATGGTCGTAACAATTCCTACAGAGACCTGCTGGCTACGAAAGGGATCGCTTGGAGTGACAGTAGACGCTTTGATGATAATAAAACACGTATTGCCAATGTTGGAAATGCCGGTTCAGTAAGTATTCCTGAAGATTACTATGACTTTGCTTCCGGTACAGCAAAAAAAGCGAAATACGATACGGATTGGCAGGATGCTTTATACCGTAATGCACCTTTCCAACGTCATAATCTCTCCACATATGGCGGTAACGAAAAAAATCGCTATTTCCTAAGTGGGTCTTATCAGAATCAGCAAGGTATCATGCTTGGTACAGATCAGAAAGTTTTTAATTTCCGGGCCAATATCGATAGCAAAGTGAGTAAAAGACTGACCGTTGGCGCCAATGTATCCTTCACGTATAACGACAATAACGAGGTCACTACAGGGCGTTACGACAGAAGTCCGTCTATGGCGGCCCTAATTTATCTGCCGACACTGCCGGTTTATAATGAAGATGGGACTTATGCCAAATACCTGATGGCCGATCTTTCTGCCAATAATTATGGTATCCAGAATCCAGAAAATCCCTTGGCTTATGTCACTGAGATTAAAAACAACCGCCGTGGAAAGCGGGGTTTATACAACGCCTTTGCTGATTTTTCCATTGTTGATGGCCTAAATCTTAAAGTTAACGGTGGGTTGTCTACTTATGACGAGAAGTATGATTATTTCCGTCCTACCAGTCTTTCTGATGGGAATAATAAACCATTTTCACCGCAAGCGGTAGCTGCGGCCTACGCAGAAGCCAAAACAAAAAGTGAATTGGATAAACTGATGGAGGCAACACTAAACTATAATAAGACCTTTGGTGGCAAACATCAGGTATCCGCTTTACTGGGCTATTCGGTTCAACGTACAGATTATGATTATCAAGGTGTAAAGGCCAATGGTTTTAATAATAATGCCATAGGTGAAATTACGGATAAGGGGGCTGATCCTTCTAACTTCCAATTGATCCCTGGTGATACATTCAAACGCATTACGACGCTCCAGTCTTATTTTAGCCGTGTAAACTATAGCTTTGATTCTAAATATTTCCTTTCAGCGTCTATCCGTACCGATGGTTCATCGCGCTTCGGGCCAAATAAAAAATGGGGAACCTTCCCATCGGTTTCAGGTGGTTGGACCCTCTCCAAGGAGGAGTTTTATACGGATTGGTTGGGACAACAGTCAACGGTCAAACTAAGAGCAAGCTGGGGACGTAGTGGAAATAATAATATTGGTGATTATCGCGCGTTATCCGTTATCAACTCGCCAGCAGGAGTTATTCTTGGCGATAAAGTGGAGACATCCTATACAGCAGGTGATCTGTTCGATCCAAAATTGGGCTGGGAATCAACCTCGCAATACAACGCTGGTCTCGATCTCGGTTTGTTAAAAGGTCGCCTCAACATTATGACCAACTTCTACCTGAGCCGTTCCTTCAATTTATTATTCAACCAGCCACTCTCCGCTGTGTCTGGATCAACAACGATCTTAACCAATCTTCCTAATTCAAAGGTGCAGAATAAAGGTTTTGATTTACAGATTGATGCTACGCTGATTCGTAAAAATGAATTTGAATTAGGATTGAGCGGAAATATCAATGTCAATAGAAATAAAGTGCTTGATCTGGGAGGAGCTTCTACTATCCTGACCAATGGTGCTGAACGCTCTTACTTAACGCATATTACGCAAGAAGGAAGTCCAATTGGTATGTTCTACGGCTTTAAAGTTTTAGGCGTCGCAACTGAAGAAAACTATAAAACTGTCGCACCTTCAGCAGCTTCAACAACTCCGCTACAGCCTGGAGATCTTTATTTTGAAGACGTAGATGGCAATGGTATCGTCAATGATGCCGATAAACGGGTGATCGGCAATCCGCATCCTAATTTCACCTATGGCTTTGCCGTCAACGCACGTTATAAGGCATTCGATCTACGCGCATCATTTAATGGCTCCCAAGGAAATAAAGTATTGGACGGCTATGATTATTATCTCTATAATATGGAGGGCTCCGGCAATCAATATGCGGATGTGGCACAACGTTACCGTTCAGCTCAAAATCCGGGAAATGGTAAAGTATACCGTGCATCGCGTGGTGGTACGCAAAGTAACAGTACACGCCTTTCCGATTTTTATCTGCAGGACGGCTCATTCTTGCGTATGACAAATATTGCTTTGGGTTACAATCTTCCCAAAAGCCTGGCGGAAAAGTTAACACTTTCTGGCGTAAGGGTCTATGCTACCGTGGACAATCCATTTACGATTTCTAAATACAAAGGCTACAATCCGGAACCGGATTATAATCAACGTGGCAACCTGACTCCAGGTGTGGATTATGGGCTTTATCCATTGGTGAGATCGTATAACCTTGGTGTGAAAGTAACTTTCTAATAGCAGGATAAAATTAATCCTACTGGCTGCTCTTTGCGGTTGCGTAGGCTGATGAAAAATAAAAAAATAACAGGATGAAAAAGAGATATATATTACCCTTTGTTTTGTTGGCATTGTCTTCATGTACCAAAGATTTTTTAAATCAGAAAAATCCCAATGCTGTCACGATCGATGATTACTTCAAGTCGGAAAATGATGTGCTTTTGGCTGTGAATGGTCTCTACCAGTCACTTCGTTCGGGAAGTACACTCGGGGAATCGAGTACATTGTATAACGAGGAACGTTCGGATAATTCGGGACGTAATGATAACCAATCCAATGCCGGGGAGCCTTTCCAATTCAATGACTTTTCGTTGCTACCAAGCAATACCTATCTAAAGACACATTGGTCGGCTATGTACGCGGCAATCAGCCGTTGTAATGTGGTTCTTTCACATGTCGACGATGTGGCCTTTACAAGTGCAGAATTAAAAGGACGTTATATTGCGGAAGCGAAATTTGTACGTGCATTATTATACTTCCACATGGTACGTAAATTCGGAGATATTCCGCTGGCAACCGTACAGGTAACAAGCAAAGAGCAAGCAAATGAATTGGCTTTTCGCCAGAAAGAATCAATTGTGTACGAACAGATCATTAAAGATTTGACCGAGGCTTTGTCCAGCAATCTTCCCAATACACAGAAAGATTACGTTGTCGGCAGAGCGTCTAAAGCGGCCATCAATGCAATTCTGGGACAAGTATACTTAACTTTGGGTGCTACACAGTCATCCGGGAGTGCGGAGAATTTTGCGAAAGCAGAACAGTACCTCAATGCGGCTTATCAGATGCGTACTTTCGGTAAGCTGAACGAAATACCCTACGCCGATGTTTTTGATGTAACTAAGAAAAATAGCTGTAAAGAACTCGTTTTCCAGATTCAGTACAAACAAGGTGACCAGAATTATAGTTCAAGTATTGCCCGTAACTACCAGGCGCGGGGGGAGACCATCAATTCACGCTATAATTCTACAGGTGTTGGTGAAGTGGCAAAACTAGATCTGGTCAAGGATTACGAACAAAGCGACATTCGGAAAGATTTCTCTGTGAAGTTTGCCACAAATACACAGGTTAACGATTGGTTTGTAACCAAATTTAGGGATAATAGTGATGCTGCCGGAACAAACGGTTGGGGTGGAAACGACTGGATCTTGATCCGTTATGCGGATGTGATGCTGTTGCTGGCCGAAGCAAAATTTCACCTGGGCAAAGAGGCCGAAGCTATTGCTCTGTTGGATCAGGTACGTGAGCGTGCAGGATTGCCTTCGTATGCGACCTCCATGTTAAATACTGCCTATAGCAGCAAATATCCGACCTTAAAGGAAGCAATATTGCATGAACGCCGTGTGGAACTAGCATTTGAAAACCAACGTTGGTTTGATTTGATCCGTAATTATAATGCACAGGAACTGGTGACTTATTTCAAAACCAAAAGCCAGGCTGACTACGGTAATGCGAAAATCTCCAATATATCGACAAAAGATAGATACTATCCAATTCCTTTTGATGAATATAAACTGGATCCGGCACGCATGTATCAAAACCCAGGTTATTAATGGGCTATAGTAAACAGCAGTAAAGCCCCTATAGATGCGGTTGAAAAAATGACCGATCGCTGTATGCGTGAACCAGGGTAAGCTGTAGGGGTTTTCTAAGCCTGCGTAAAATAAAAAAAGTCAGTAGATAGCTATCTACTGACTTTTTTTATTTTAGAACGATCGTCCTTCCTTCTTTAGCCGATCGCTTTGCAGCTTCCAGAATTTCAACAACAGTGACATTATTGTTGATTGATCCAAGATCATTTTCCGGGATCATTTTTTGTTTCAGGACCTGTTCAAGGTAAGCAATATGGTGCTCAAAGTAAGGAACAGTAATCGGTACTATCACCGGTGGATCATTCTGTTGTTTGTATTTTAGAAGCTCTTTGTCATTTTTAGCGTAGAGCTGAGCTTTTGTGCCAAAGATCTGCAAATCTTTAACACTATATGGCCAAGCCCAGGAAGCTTGAATAATGCCTGTGCTACCATCCCGATAGCTCAGAATAATGGTGGCATTGTCATCTACCTTCGGATAGACTTCGGGCTTTAACTGCTGTGTGAATGCTGTGACCGAAATTGGTTTTTCACCATTTTTGATCCAGGTCATCAGATTGGCACCATAACAGCCAAAATCCATAACTGCGCCGCCACCATTTTTCTTTGGATCCGTAAGCCAGTCGAGGAAATAACTGCTACAGCCGATTTCCTTCGGACCTTCATGCCCGTCTTTTACAAGTATTCGTGTGATTTTTCCAATTTCATCATTGTCTACCAGTTGTTTCAGCTGTTGATTGCTTTTATACCAGGTGGTCTCATAATTCACCAAAAAAGGAGTATCAAACTGTTTGGACAGAAATGCAATACGTTTTGCATCAGATAAGGTCGTTGCTAGAGGCTTTTCCACCATCACTGGGATTTTAAGCGGGAGACAGGCCTCTGCCACATGGATGTGCTCGTCGGTTGGATTGTAGGCCAGCACGGCATCTGGCTTAACATGCTTCAATAAACTGGGCAAATCCGGATAAAAAATAGTCTTTGGCAGATGATACTGCGTCCGTATTTTGTTGGACAGGATTTCATTCGATTCAGCAATACCTATAATATCAACTTGCTTATCCTTATATAGATTTAGGAGCAAGAATACATGGTCGTGGTTGAGTCCCGCAACAGCTACTTTAAGGCGTTCACTAGCTTGTGCAACCTGATTGGATAATAAGATAAGCAGGAAGGTTATTTTGATCAGATGCTTCATCATGTTAAGTTTAGTGATTATAAATATACCGATTTGTGATGAGGATGTCCTTTGTAGATCCAGGTGATCTTGTGGTGAGAACGGATGATTTCGACAACGATGTCAAAATAGGTTTCTCCCCGTACCGCTTTTAACTCATCTAGTTTCTTTTGAAAATGCGTTTGATTGAATGGTGATTGTACTCCGAGCTTTCCCTGATAATAGGCCAAAGTTGTTTTGATGCCCAACGATGCGCTGGTATGGGCAATATCTTTCCAAACAATACAATGTGACGCAGCACCTTTAAAGGTGCCAAATCCACCGTAAAATAGGTCGTTCAGACCATCCAGGCTTCCTATTTGCCAACTTTCCTGAGACATGTAGACGGCATTGATTTCGTCATAAAAACTCACAATACTGTCAATTTTACTACCGTCGATCAATGCCATGCCAAGATCGGGATTTCTTTGTGTGAGTTGCCGAAAATCGTTCCAAAGATCTTCATTCGGAAAGATAAAAGACTCTTCTTGATCTTGCCATTTGGCCACAAATTGAGCAAGGGCGGTTCGAATTCTGGGGCGACTATCATCCAGTGATTGTAAAAATGCAGTAAATTCAGCGCTATCGGAATCGTTTACCAAAAAATGAGCAAGCGTACCTACAATTTTTCTTTCATCTATTTTCATCTCTGACCTTTGGTTTTAATCGTTAGAAATAGCCTAACGAAATCGTTTGCGGGTTTTTAACAAAAAATCCTATACTTTTAGCGTTACATTTAGGGATAAATCTAATGTTATGATCTACCGATTTGCGTGCTATAGTCTGTTAACTCTTGTGAATATACTCTTTCAGTTTGGGATTCCCGTATTCGGACAGCAACATCCTAACGTTATTGTCATCTTGAGTGATGACGGGGGGTATGATGATTTTGGCTGTTACGGCGGTAAGGAGGTCCACACCCCGAATATTGATGCACTGGCAAAAAATGGTATACGTTTTCAGTCGGCCTATGCTTCCGCATCGGTATGTGCTCCTTCTCGTGCCGGCCTGCTGTCTGGCCGGTATCAACAGCGTTTTGGTTTCGAACATAATATTTCCAAACGCCCCACAGCGGGTGTCGCTCCGGAGGATATCGGTATGGATACGCAGGTAGCCACTATTGCAGATTTCATGAAGTATAACGGTTATAAAACAGTCGCAATCGGTAAGTGGCATCAGGGTGATGGACCACAGTTTAATCCTCTTAAACGTGGCTTCGATCATTTCTATGGTTTTATTGGCGGGGATCGTCCTTATTTTCCCATTCATGGCACAGTAAAACCGACACAGATACTTTATAACGACCGGATTGCCGTCCCTGAAGACTCTATTCATTATTTAACAGAAACATTGACTGATAAAGCGATTTCGTATATTCAGCAATACAGAAACGAGCCTTTTTTTATGTATTTGGCTTTCAATGCTGTACATACCCCCGTTGAAGCACCATTGGCCACCATCGATAAGTATAAAAATATAGCCGATCCCTTGCGACGGGCTTATCTGGCAATGCTCGATCATATGGATGAAAATATTGGACGCTTGGTCCAGCAGTTAAAGCAGGAAGGACTTTATGACAACACCTTAATCATTTTTATGAATGACAATGGTGCTGCGACAAATAATGGGGCAGACAATGGGCAGCTGCGTGGTTTAAAAGGATCGAAATGGGAGGGAGGAATTCGGGTTCCCCTGATTATGCAATGGCCAGCCCAGCTTCCGAAAGGGATAATATCAGATGCCATGGTATCGGGAATGGATATTTTACCCACCAGCATCGACGCAATAAAAGGTGAGAAAATCCCTGGCCAGCAAATCGATGGTATCAGTTTGCTCTCCGCCTATACCGCTGAAAAAAATGGGCATGATTATCTATTTTGGCGCAGAGGGATTGCTCGGGCTGTGCGGCACAAAGAGTGGAAATTAATTGCTGTCAAGGATGATCCAATATTATTATTCAATCTCAAAGATGATCTTCGGGAGCAGCACAATCTGGCTACCAAATATCCTGCACGTGTAAAAGAGATGCTGCTCAAACTAACAGCATGGGAAAAGGATATGGAAAGTCCAAAATGGTTAAGTTCTGTATTGGACAATGATCAAAACCAGCGGATGAAACATCGCATGGATGTTGTCGGACGTGCTGCGGAACGTCAATACCCCTAAGGAAGGAATATTAAAAACAGATGAAAGGATTAATTATATTTTTATTGTCTTTTGCCCTGGTTATGGCAAAGGCGCAGAACCGGGAAACTTTTGAACTTATCAAAAAGCATGTGTATGATGATGAGTTGAGTGGACCATTACCAAATGCAGATAAAACAATAAGCTTGTGTAATCAGCTGCGTGCCGATGGTACCTGGGCGGATATCGATTATGGCAGCAAGTCCATATCACTTTGGCCTCCGGGGGAGCATTTGGATAGGCTGAGGACACTTATTATTGCCTATGTATCGCCAAAAAGCACATCTTACCAGCAGAAATCAATTTACGATAAGATTCTGCTCGCAGCACAATATTGGGCTAATAATCGTTTTGAATCTTCCAATTGGTGGCATAATGAAATCGCTTCGCCAAAAGCCATTGGAGTATGTCTTATCCTGATGAAATTCGGAAAGGAAAAAATTCCCCCGGCAGTAGAGGCGCCACTGATTGCGCTGATGAAGCGTGGCGATCCTTACACAAAAACAGGAGCGAATAAAAGTGATATTGCCATGCATTACTTTTATCGCGCATTGATTTTGGAAGATGCTAATCTATTGGCCTCAGCGATGGAGCAGCTGCTTTTTCCGATACAGCTCGTGGATGGCAAAGAGGGGCTTCAATACGATTTTTCCTATTTACAACATGGTCCACAATTGTATATTGCGGGCTATGGGGAAGAGTTTCTGAAAGGGATTTCAAAAGTTATGGCCTACGTGCGTGAGACAGCTTATGCAGTTGATAGCAAGCGATTGGATCTTTTTGAACGCTTTCTGACCGAAACATATCTGCCAATAATCCGCTCGCGCTACATCGATTTTAATGTTTATGGCCGCGGAATCTCGCGCCCTGATATCTTAAAAAAGACAGAGGAGACAGCCATATTAAAGCAAATGAAGCTGATCGATCCAGCAAAAAATGCCGTTTGGAACAAAGCACTTGCAAAATTGGACAGTCTTCAGGCTTTTGATGCAGATGATGTTGATATGCATCGTCATTACTGGAAAGGTGACTACACAACGCATCTTCGTAAACAATTTCATTTTAATGTGCGTCTGGCCAGCAACCGTACCAATAAATCGGAATCTGGCAATGGCGAAAATGTTCTTGGTCGTAATATGTCTGATGGAGTGACCAATATTCAGGTATTTGGACCGGAATATTATAATATCATGCCTGTTTGGGAATGGGATAAAATTCCGGGTACGACCACAAGAGATTATGTGGGCGATATGGAATTGAAAGAACAGTGGGGAGCACGTGCAGCGAATAACTTTGCAGGCGGCGTGAGCAACGGGAAGACAGGGACCGCAGCGATGTCTGTCAAGTATGACGGGGTCACCGCTCAAAAATCCTGGTTCTTTTTCGATCGGGAAGTCGTTTGCCTGGGTGCCGGTATTCATTGCGCAGCGCCAGAACCTGTGGTTACAACGTTGAACCAGACCTGGCTGAATGGACCGGTTATCTGGAACGGAAAGGACACGTCGACGCTCGATTCGGTACAACGGGACATGAAGCAAGGCGAATTTATAACGCATAACAACGTGCTGTATTACTTTCCGGTAGCCATGAGCGTTGGATTGACAACCAAGGATCAGGCTGGTTCTTGGTATCGGATTAACCGTTCCCGTTCCAAAGATCTTGTCCATGGAAAGGTCTTCAAGCTTTGGCTTAGCCACGGCGTAGCGCCAAACAATGCGAGCTATGCGTATATCGTTGTGCCGGGGACAAAGGTCATCGATGTGAAAGAAATGCAGCGTATAAAAATCTGGCAGAATACATCGGATATACAGGCGGTAGAGCATACAGGGAATGGAATTCTCCAGCTCAGTTGTCATCAGCCAGGGACCTACCAGATTGGAGATTGGTCCATCACGTTAAATCAACCTGTTATCTTACAATTGAGTTCACAGCCAATAGCCAACATGCAGCTTGATGTAGCAGATCCGTCGCAGCAGGCTAAAACTGTACGCGTTCAGCTGGTCAATAAACGTATTGGTGTAAATCAAGTCTTAACAGTAGAACTTCCGCAGGGTGAATACGCTGGAAGTACGGTATCTAAACCAGTTACTGTTCGTAAGAAATAGCTTAATCAAAAGGGTTTAATAAAATAGAAAGGGGGCTATCCATCAAGATTGCCCCCTTTTTATTCTTATTTTTTGAGTTCATTTAACCGAGTCAGACCTTCCAGATAATAGTAATCTGCATAGGTCAGGGGAACATCGATTTCTGAATGGTGGGGGAGACTACCGACGCTATGCTTTAATAGGAAACCGCCATTGGTCGCATATTTTGCAAAGTAGGTACTTCCTGATAGCGTTTCTAGGCTTTCCTGAGCAAATGTCAAATAGGAGTTGCTTTCGGTGCCAGTGGTCAATGTCGAGAGTTCAATCAGTGCAGATGCTACAATGGCCGCTGCTGAAGCATCCCGAGGTACGAAATTCAAGTTTAACGAAGAAAAATCAGCATCCGATTTATAACCTGGTTTTCCGGCATTAAAATCCCAATAGGGAATTTTATCTTTTGGAAGATTCGGATGGGTCATGTAAAAATTTGCTGCCGCTTTTGCTGTTTTGAGAAATTCTGATTTTTTGGTCTCCCGGTACATCATGGTAAATCCATAAATAGCCCAGGCTTGACCGCGTGCCCAGGTTGAATTATCGGCATAGCCCTGGTTCGTTTGTTGGTGGATAGCATGTCCATTGGCATCGTAATCGACAACATGGTAGGTACTGTAGTCTTTACGAAAATGATTTTTCATGGTTTGGGTGGCATGGCTGATGGCTACATCCTTATATTTGGCATCTCCAGTCAGGTCGGATACATAACACAACATCTCCAGGTTCATCATGTTATCGATAATGACCGGATATTTCCATAAGGTCTTCCCGTCCCAGGACTTCTTCTCATTCCATGATTTGATGACGCCCACCTGCGGATTATAACGTTTAAGCGCAGTATTGGCCGAATGGATAAGGATGTCTTTATAAGCGGCAACCTTTTTGGGATCTTTGAGGTATTTAATGGCATTGCCATAGGAACAATACATCACAAAACCAATATCATGATGTTGATCAAGGTCTTTGGCTTTTTCAAGTGCCTCTGTCCATTTGACGGCCGCAGCTTCGGTCTCTTTATTATGGGTATGGTTGTAGATATACCACAGTGATCCCGGGAAGAACCCTCCGGTCCAATCCCATTCATCTGTTCCTACCAGTTTTCCCGCAGGACTTAGCGTACGGGGAAACTTTTGCTGCTTTTCGGCGGCTGTTTCCAAAAATTGATATTGCTTTTCTGCAGCTTTAAAACTTGCGTCAATAAAGCTTGGTTTTTGATTCGTAAAACCCAATGCGATCAGACTGGAAGCGACCACAAATAAGGTTCTTAGACCAGGTTTTCTTTTATTCATAACGGCTTATATTCTTAGTAAGTTACCTAATATTCTTAACTCTTTCTCATTTTATGGCCTCTTGGCGAATCGTAAAGGTATATTTTCCAGCGGATTTGATGCTTTTAGCGGTGAGTTTGATACGATAGAGTTCTTTACCCCATACCTGGCTTAAACGGGCATCTTCCTGTGGAATGACATCGTAGCTCGCCATGAACTGTCCGGCATCAAATTGTAATTTTGCCTGTCCATTATTCAGCACGATTTCTCCTTTGCTAATTTTCGGTTCCTGAGCAACCAGAAAATGGATGATATTGGCCTGCTTTGGACCTTTGATTTTAAAATTATCCTGAATGTCCAGACCATTTTGTACCAGGGTGTAACTTCTGTTCCAGTACTCAATATTGGCTGACTTCGGATAGGCTTTTCCAATATCAAGCTGGAATCTATTCTGTGCAGGAAGGAATACGACATTTTCGGCTTTATATTCCTTACCAAAAGATTGATCGGTTCCATTGACCATCGGAATATTGTGATACGCACTCTGCATGGTCCAGATACTATATCTGTCGTCGCTAAAGGTCTTTTTGGTATAGGTACCAACCCCTGCGTCAATAAACAGCGGTTGTTGATCCTGATATAAGATAAAACTCCCTACATCGTTATGGTTATGGCTTTCGTTATTGAAACCACCCTTTGCGGCAAAGAAAAATGCCCCCTTTTTCAGGTAAATAAACTGTGTTTCGGGATACCACTTGAAATTGTTTTGTGGGAGTGCAGCTGTCACGTTTTCCAGCTGCGGATAACACCTCAGATCTTCGAAAGCACGGAAAATATCCCTTGAAGGTTTGAAATTGGCATTTTTGTCACCGAGATTTTCCATATATCGGGCAAATTGCATCATTTCACTACTGTTGACGTCTTGTCCATAACGGTAGATCAATAGCGGATCGCCACCTCCTTTGGCAGAAGCGTCAGCGAAATTGACCACCCATTTATCGCCACCAATATAGGATTGTGCGATATATTCACCCATATCCCGAATAATCGGTTTATCAAAAATATTAATTTTGCCTTGGGTTGCCAATGAAAGTATTTTCAGGTAATCGTACAGCTTGCCAGCAGCATGCCCCCAGTATGAGGGACCCTCTTCGCAGGCACCATCAGTTTTGACATAATTGATAAAGCGATCCACAGAAGACATGGTTTTATAAATTCCTGCAAGCTGTATATCCGGATTATCCTCGACCAAAAGTAGAGCAGTAAGTACATTAAAGTTGCACCAGGGGTTCCAATTATTGACCAGTTGCCCTTCCTTGGGTTCAAATGCCTGCCACCACATATCGTTGCGGTCTAGATAGGGTTGTATAATACGTTGTTGGATCTGTTGTTTTAGACGGATACTGATTTCGGGATTGATTTTATTGAACGTATCGCGGAAGAAATAATGAATCCAGGAGAGGAGGGAACCGACATCACCGGCCATGAGATCGACCACTTGTGTGCGTTCTTGTGGAAGAGACCGCTTGGTGGACTGAAAGGCTCCGAGGTGTGCTGAAAGGGACCATGTGGCCATTTCTGTCAACTGCCAGCTACCATTTAGGATCTGGTCCACATAGCGTCCCTGTCCTTCAGCAAGCTCAGCTAACAGAAGATTAGTTAGCGCAGTGCAGTTTTCATTCATTGGCTTTTCCATCGTGGCACGGTTGCCCGAACGCTCATATTCGAGATAGTCGGTCGCTTTGACCACCTGCCATTGGTAGTTCAGGGCTTCATTTCCCTTTTTGATCACACGGTCTTTAAAGGGGGTCATCAGCTTATCCCAGGCCGCACGGTCCGAATAAGCCGGATAGGGGACCCAAGATTTGTCATTCCCTAAACTGGCTTTCAGGTTTTCTAGCTTAAAAGCTCCCGTCAGTAGGTTCAAATCTTTCCCTAGCAGCCTTTGAAAAGAAAAGCTGCTCAGGAAAAATAATACAATTAAATATATTCTCATGATTACCAATCTTGATTTTGTGGAAGTAAGGCCGGATTCATTTCGATTTCCTGTCCCGGTATTGGCCATAGCTTATGACGGCTTTGGTAACCCCGGGTGACAAGATTGTCTCCCGTAATACTTTTTTCGATATAATCTTTGGAGACGCTTTCTAACAGATTCCATCGTTTAAGATCAAAATAACGCCATCCTTCACCTGCGAGTTCTACCGCACGCTCATGCTGGATACGTTTGCTCATATCTGCTTTGTTGCCTACAGCCAAAAATGAACTGCCGCTATTCAGCGCCGGCATTTTAGAACGGGTACGTACTTTGTTAAGTTCGGTAATGGCTTTATCCAGTTGATTGGATTCGTTGTACGCTTCCGAAAGCATCAGCAGCACATCGCCCAGACGAATGATCGGGAAATTGATCGGTGTATGTGCGCGATCGGTAATAGCGCCTTTTAGGTTCCCTTCAGGAACGAATTTCCGCCATAAGTACGTATACCAGCCCCGATTGTTGCGGATCTGGCCAAAGTTTTCGTTCACACCGGTTGCCAAAATTAGTTGCATATCTCTTTCTTTGTTGGCATTCCAGCCCAGGTAATGCGAATAGGGAACGATAAGTGTCTGATTCATTCGCGGGTCACGGTTTGCATAGATCTGGCGCAATTTGGCTGTATCGGGTACCTTGGTCAGCGTTCCACCTGATTGCGTAGATTCCATTGCTTGTTTTTTGACCGCATTATCGGTGGTATAGTTGGGGAAATAATCGTTCCAGTTGAATGGGCTGCCATCACGGTTTTCGTAGCGGTCAGCGAGGCGTGTACTGGGCATACAGTTGTTCCAGTCACTACCAAAGGTCGAACGTGTTCCCATATAAAAGGCCATTGGCATGCCATACGGAAAACCGGTGCCGCCCATATTCTGAATCGCAAAAATCATCTCCGCCGATTGATCGCCATCCATGGTGAATAAAGCGGAGTAGCTTGTACTTAAACTATAGCCATAGGTATTGGTCTTGTTGTAAACAATCTCTTCAAAATCCCGGATCGCTCCAGCCCAATCTTTATTGTAAAGGGCTACTTTCCCTCTTAACGCATAGGCTGCACCTTTGGTGATCCGCCCGTAATATTTTGCATCGTAGCTTACAGGCAATTTCTCAATGGCGTAGTTCAGGTCATTGAGGATAAACTTATTGACATCTTCTACAGACGAACGGCTGTTTTTAAGATCTGCAAAGTCTTTGTTTAAGTCGACAGTTTCATCGTATATCGGCAACGCACCATAGAGATTGGTAAGCTGGAAATACATCAGTGCCCGTAAGAACTTCGCTTCGGCGATAAAACCCTCCTGCTTGGCTTTATCGATGGTCATAGGCTGAATGTGTGCGATCGCATGATTACACCGCTGGATAAGATCATAGCCTGCCTGCCATCTATCCACAATAATTGAAGAGCGGTCCGTAAATGTACCGCTGATTACTTCGCCCAAACCCGGGGGATCATAGCCCAGACCGATATCGGTGAGTCCATCGTAGGAAAACTGCAAGCCAAAGGTGGCTTCTTTCTTTAAGTCATTATAGCAGCCCAGTACGCCAGCTAAGGCCTGGTCTTCATTTTGCCAGAATGTGCTTGCGCTCACTTGGCTGTAAGAATTGGTGTCAAGCTTATAACAAGATGATAATGTAATGCATCCGGCTATGAGTAGTGAAATTTTTTTCATGATGTTTAATTAATTATTCATGATATGTTTATGTTCAAAGGCATTCAAACAGCCTTTTCAACTTTTGTTCATAATTATCTATTACAGCAGAGGAATACCCCTTTGCTTTATCAAAAAGATAAGCTAACTCCAAAAACGGCTTGTTTCATTGTCGGATAATTCGTGCCGCTGATCTCCGGATCAAAACCTTTATATTTGGTAATCGTCCAGAAATTTTCCAACGACGCAAATACACGTAGGTTTTGTACCTGTATTCGTTTGGTGATATCGTTTGGAATGGTATAACCCAACTGGATATTTTTTACACGGATAAAGGCTTTGTTCTGCAGCCAGAAATCACTGTTTTTGGTATTTCTTGTGTCCGTATACGGCAGCAATCGCGGAAATTTGGCATCTGTTGCGCCTTCGGTCCATCGGCCATCGGCAATCTCCTGATTGATCTGGTAACCCCAGCGAACTGTAGGTGTGTAATAGCCATCCGTCCAAACCACTTTGTTGCCGGCATTCCCTTGTAGGAAAACAGAGAAATCAAATCCTTTATAATCGAATCCCATGTTAAAACCATAGGTCATACGGGGAGCTGTACCATGACCAACAGGAACACGGTCATTGTCATTGATGATACCGTCACCGTTGGTGTCTCTATATAAAAGATCTCCTTTTTTTGGGGTACCATAAGATGCAAATGGATTGACTTTTTGATTGGTAGCCGGATCAATTGGCGCATTGTCGATCATCTGCTGTACCAGTTGCATATCCGCGTCCGTCTGTAAAATACGGTCGGTCAACAGGATATACTGTGTATTGATAGCATAGCCTTCCTGAAGTAGATTGGATCCTGAGATAGATTTGTCATTGCCTTTAAACTTGACCACTTTATTGTCGATGAAGGTAAAGTTACCGCCGATGTTAAATTTAAAGTTATCACCAATTTTATCACGGTAAGTCAAATTTAGCTCGACACCATTATTACGCACTTTGGCCGCATTGGTGCGCGGTATTGTTGCATTTCCAACGACCAGCGGAGCCGGAAGATTAATTAAGATATTGTCCGTTACTTTATTAAAGACGTCGATGGAACCGCCGAGTTTGTAGTTGAAGAGATCAAAATCTAGGCCTGCATTGAGGATATAGGTGTTTTCCCAAGTTAGGAATGGATTGCTCAATACCGTCTGTGCAAAACCCACATAGAGCTGGTTGTTTAAGACATAGTTTGCCGGGTTATAAAGTGCCTGATATTCATAGTTATTTATTGTCGCGTTTTTACGGAAAGACTCATCAGTGGTTCCGTTGTTACCCAAGGCACCATAGGAAGCACGGAATTTCAAGCTGGGCATCCATTTGATATCGTAGAAGTCTTCTGAAGAAACTTTCCAGCCAAAGGATGCTGAGGGGAACGTGCCCCATCTACTTTTACCACTCATGAAGCGTGATGAGCCGTCCGTACGTAAGTTGGCTTCCAAAAGATATTTGTCATCCCAAGACAGGTTGATTCGACCGAAAAAGGAACGCATCGCCCAATCGGTGATGTTTCCAGATGCGGAGGCATCCATAGTTGCAGCGTTCAGCACGGTTAGCGAAGGGTCGACAAGATCCAGTTTGGAGGCGGCAAACCAGCCATCTTTAAAATACTCCTGACTAGCACCGACCATAACTTCATAGTTCAGTTTCTCAAACAGCTTGTTTTTATATTTGGCAATTCCATCCATGTAGTAACGGTAGGATTTGATGGATTCGTTGGTAACCGAAGAACGGCCCGTACCCGCCGAGGCAATTGTATTGGTCAAAAAGTTCCAGCGGTCATTGAACACCGGTTGGGAATAAACGAAATCATCATCATAAGTATAGGTATATGATCCCTCAATGGAAAGTCCCTCGATAGGTTTCAGTTTCCCATAGAAGCGTGACACAAAACGGTTTTTATTGATGTTGCCTTTCTGTGCATAAAGACGGTGGAGTACGTTGTTGGACTGGGGATCATCTTCCGGATTGTTTGGTGAACCAAATCGTCCGTCCGGTGCGCGTAGTACCATTCCCGGGGTACTTGCTGCAGCAAAAGTAAATACATCATCGATGATGTTGGTACCGATGTCGGTTTTGGAAACGACACCATTGATATTGGCTCCCAAAGTTAACCAGGGTTTTACATCAGCTTCCAGATTGATGCGCCCGGTATGGCGCTTATAGGTTGCCTGTTCGATGATTCCAGGGTTATTGAGGAGCCCATAGGAACCAAAGAACTTGATTTTGTCGCTACCGCCAGTAAAGGAAAGGTTATGGTTTTGGCTGATTTTGTTCTGAAAAAGGTCCGAAACCCAGTCTGTATTTGGGTATTTCAATGGATCCTGTCCTGCATTTTGCCGCCAAAGATCGATTTTCTCCTGTGAAAATATAGGCTTGGCATTCGGATCGCCATTACGGTAACCTTCATTGATCAGCTCCATGTAATTGGCATAGTTGGAAACCATTCCTATGGTATTGGATGGTTTCTGGCTTGAGAAATAATTATTATAAATAACCTTAAACTGCTCTGATTTGCCTTTCTTCGTTGTAATAAGGATAACACCATTTGCAGCCCTCGAACCATAAATCGAGGCTGAGGCAGCATCTTTCAAGACAGATATACTTTCTACATCTTGTGGGTTGATCAGGTTCATGTCGCCAATAACACCGTCGATCACAACAAGTGGATTGGCATTGTTGAGCGTTCCCTGTCCCCGGACACGCAGTGTACCCCCATCGCTGCCGGGTCTACCAGACCCCTGATTAACATATAAGCCCGGTGCTTGTCCAGCCAAACCTGCAGATAAGGACGTGACAGGTCTGCTTTCCACAACTTCGGACATCTGGATGGAAGAAACGGAACCGGTTACATTTTCTTTTTTCTGTGTACCGAAACCGACAACAACAACTTCGTCAAGTCCCTTAGATTCATTATCAAGGGTAATGGTAAGTGGACTCCCGGCTTGCGCCCTACTTTCGGTACTTTTATAACCGATGCTGGTGAAAATCAAGGTTACGTCGTTCTGCTGACTCTTGATTTCAAATGAACCGCTTGCATTGGTAGAAGTCGCTGCATTGGTTCCTTTGATCTGAACGGTGACATTGGCGATGCCTTTGCCATCTTTGTCCACAACCTTACCCCGAATGGTTGTCTGCTGGATGGCTATGGAAAGTTTGCTGCTACTTATAACAGGTGCAAATGGTGTAGCTTGCGCTGCCAGACTGGATACGACCAACAGGCAGGATAATGGTATTGCCGGATACATCCAACGATTTTTCGAAACGGATGCGTTCTTGATCTTGATCATAGGCTTTTAGATTTAATTGGACTGAAAAATGAATTTTCTATAAAGTGAATTTACAGTATTGGTAAGGAACAAAAACGGTGTTTTTTCGCAATCGTTTTCGTAACAGCTCGCCTAAAAACCTAAAGATTTATGGATAATATTTGTTTAGCCTTACAGGACTCTGGGGGCTTACTTGGATCAATAATCCGGAAGTTGATGTAGCGTACTTAAAGGACTATTTTTTTAAGAGAACACGATCTTGTGGGTATAGAGTTCCTGAAGGGACAGCCGGAACCGCTATTCGTAACCGCTCTTTGCATAGCTCAGTAGGTGATCGATTTTAGCACTGTGCAAAAGTGAATAATTCGCTGCTGCCGTTTGAAGAATTCGCCCGTCTGATCAATCCATTGGTCTGTCACCCAAGCTTATTGTTTGAAGACAGACCATCGGAGATAGCCTTTCTGACTAGATTTGTTGCAATCTGGTATTAGAATTCAATGCGGTAGTTAATTGTTGGAATAATTCCGGTCCATTTTTGAGGTTCAATGATGCGTTTACTAAAATTATAATGCATACCCACCGTATTTTCTCTGTTGAGGAGATTCTGAATGTCCAAAATAAACAAGTGGCTCACCTTTCTCCGGTTAATCCGATAGCTCGAGGAGAAATCAACCCGTACATAAGGAGCTGCGGTCAGTGTATTGATGCGATCTTGGTCAATAATTTCTTCGTCCAGAAGGAGCGATTCTTCCTCCAGCACCGGTGAGTATTTTCTTCCGCCTGCATAGATTAATTTGGTATTTAGACCGAACAGATTACTTTTATTCTTTCCAACTGCCCATTCTTTTCCCAACAGCAGATTACCCACATAACGTGTATTGAATGTGGTATTGTATTCTTTCCCATTGAGCGCCGTGAACTTGGAATCAAAAAGGGAAGTGGTTGCCATAAAGTAATAGCCCTTGCTCAATGATTTTTCTAGCGTGAGCTCAATCCCGTAATTTTTCCCAGTTCCTTTATTGACAAGCTGCCGGTAGCTTGAGGTACCGATGGCTGCAATATCTGATACATTGAGTAAGGAGAAGTTTACCTCAGGATCAGTCGATACCGGAACATCATAGAGGTGCTGGTAATATATTTCTGTTTTAAACCGGAGCGTTCTGCTCAGGTTCTTTTCATAGCCGACAACAGCCTGAGCAGAACGAGTAGGAGAAAGCAGCTTGTTTGGCTCAACGCTTGTCTGATTGCCACTTTTGGCAAAATAGTAAGCCAAAGGCTCCAATCGGTTATACAGGCCGGTTCCGAAGGAAATGGTTTGATCTGCAGCAACACGCCAGTTTACGCCGATCCTTGGCTCGAAAGACCAAGTTTTGCTTAAGGCAAAGTAATTGGTATGTACTCCTGTGTTTAGCGTTAGTTTATCGTTCAAAACTGTTTTTAACTGCGCAAAAGCATCATATGTACTTGTATTTCCATTTTCTTTAATGCGCTCTCGCAAGGTGGCAAGTTCGGTGTCGTAGGTTAGCGCGTAGAGGTCATAACGTAATAGGCTTGCATTTAAACCTGCTCTAAGGGTGTTTTTATCGTTGGCACGATAATTTAACGTACCCGCATAGCGGATGGCTGTGTTCGTAAATTTGTCCTTGTGATAGAGGCTTGAAACATAGTCTCTTGTTAAGGTATCGGTCGTGTTGGCGTTCCGGCTAACGGACATAGAAACGATATTGGTAAAGTACAACCTATCGTTCGCAATATACTGATGTTTTAGTCCTGCACTTCCGGCGTTGAATTTTAAGTCCAGATCCTGGGCATCTGTTCGTTCTTCCCATTTTTCGTAGTTACGCTCGGCAGTCTGTTTGAGTTTCCCTAAGCCACCAATACCAAATAGGGAAAAAGTTCCGGCCTTTTTTGTCGGAAATACAAAATTGAAAGAGAGGTCCTGATATTTTGGAACCCCCGTGTCGGAAACTTTCACTCCTACTTTTTCCAATAAGCTCAATGAAGAATAGCGATAACTAATCAGATAGGAAGCAGCACTTCCTTTTTTGAATGGACCTTCTAAAGTCGCTCCTACGCCCAAAATGCCGACATTGAAAGTATATTCACGTTTATCGGTATTTCCTCTGCGAAACCTGAGGTCAAAAACACCTGCCGTCGCATTGTTATACTCTGCGGCAAGTCCGCCTGTGTAGAAATCGGATTGTCCCAATACCATGGTATTGAGCATACTGATCCCACCACCTGCAGCGCCTTCGGCTCCGAAATGATTGGGATTGACAATTTCGATACCTTCCAACCGCCATTGTAAGCTTTTAGGAGAATTCCCGCGAACAATAATTTCATTATCATCGCCTCCGGCAGCAACACCGGGGAAACTCTGTGCCATACGGGCAGGATCAAAAAAAGCTCCTGCATAACGATTTGTCTCTTCGGGCGAAAATGAGCGCCCGCTAGTCATCGCCATCTGATTGAGTGGCTGTTTTCCGGCATCGGCATAGACAACAGCCTCGCTCAATGAATTTATTTGCGACTCCATTTCTACGTTGATCATATTCTCCCGGCCACTGGTAATGAGCAATTCGGAGAATTCTTCTGGTTTGTAACCTGCCATGCGAACTTGAAGCTGTTGGCGCCCGACGGGAACTTTCTGCAGCCGAAATGTGCCCTGTATGTCTGTGCTTGCCGATTTTGTGCCATCATTGGATGTGATCACAATGGTTGCACCTGCAAGAGGCAGTCTGGTCTCCTTATCGATTACGGTTCCTTTGACAGTTTCGGTCACTGTTTGATTTTTGATCTTCGGTGATGCTGGTTGCTGGGCTAATGTAAGTCCTGCCTGAAGCGATAGCGCAATGAGTAAGATTGGCGATAGTTTCATAAAAGATTAGTTTTATCTTTATGACAGCTGAGTTTCTGTTTACCCTTAGCTTTCTTCCATTTTTTTGTTTCTCGCTCTGCTGAGCTGACTGATCCAGCTTTGGTTCAAAAGCTCCTAGGAGAAATTTTTGATTCTTTTTCCGATGAATAGTTATTAACAAAAATGTTATTGGTTATAAGTTAATTAACATAGTTGTCAACATTTTTTTTGTGTTGACATGAGCAGGGTTATCTAAACTTGAAAAATAAAATATTGCAAATGTTTTTAACAAAACATCTTCTCTGTTTGAGAAAGTTAACATGTTTATTAACAATTATGCCGATGCTTTTTTGCAAATTAGGCTACAAAGTGTATTCAAATAAAAGTTTCCTCAAAAATTAACATTTTGATAATCTAGCGGGCCTATCTTTGTCAAGTGAAAACTACCGAAGCCAATGTAGATAACCGCTATGTATTGCGTTTTAAAGACGGTGACCCTACTGCCTTTACCTATTTCTTTGAACTGTATTGGGAGGATTTATACATTGTTGCTTTTCGCCATCTTCAGGAAGAGGCACAGGCTAAGGATCTTGTGCAGGAAGTTTTTATCCATATCTGGGAAAAACGATCACTGATCAACATTGAATACGATTCCATAAAATTCTATTTCCATAAAGCACTCAAAAACAGAATACTGAATTACTACGCCACCGAACGTGTACGGAAACAGGTACTGGAGAAATCAGTGGAACGCATGGAGTCTTTTTCAAATTTGGACACGCAGGCATTCGCCAGATATCAGGCACTGGAAGCTATTGTGGAGGACTCGATCAGCAGATTACCTCCATTGATGCAGTCTGTCTATTTGATGCGTTCTGATAATTGTTCCATCGCACAAATCGCGAAAGAACTTAATCTTGCGGAACAAACAGTCAAAAACTACTTGTCCGAAGCCAGGAAGATGATGCGTAACGACTTAACACAGCGATTTGCAAACCACGATTCTATCTTTTTAGCGCTGGCCGGCAGTTATTTACTTCATTATTATTTAATATAAAAAACATATTTAATTAAAGTACTTTCTGTGTTCTGACCTGTATTCGTATAAAAATTAATGCAAGTGAATTTAGAGCGCTTTAAACTTATTATAGCAGATTACCTTGGCGGAAAGTTGACCGACGAGGAGAAAGATCGTGTCGACGGCTGGTATGAGTCCATTTCAAATGAAGATATTGATCCCTTCACAGATGCAAATCATCGGGACAGCATCAGGCATGAACTATTTCTTCGTGTTGGAGTAACCGCTCCATCTGTCAGGACCAAAAAAATGCCGCTTAGAAAACTTATCTGGCGATCTGCGGCAGCAGCTATTCTGATACTGGCTGCTGGCAGTCTGTTACTGTTTCAGCATAACTCCTTGTTTCTTTCTCCGAAGCGGATGGAGACCACAGTGCTCACGGAAATGGTGACCAAAGCAGGTGAATTGAAAGAAATCCAACTACCTGATGGAACATCTATTTTTTTAAATGGAAACGCACGTATTCGCTATGATCGTAAAAGTTTTGCGTCAAATAGAAGATTCTTTTTAGATCGGGGCGAAGCCTTCTTCCGGGTCAAAAGGGATACTTTACATCCGTTTAAGATTGAAACAGGCAGCGTTTCCGTAGCAGTCCTTGGAACGTCATTCAACGTAAACAATTCGATGACTGCCAAACAGGTGACTGTCGAGGTTAAAACTGGACGGGTGAGTGTTGCAAGTGAAAAAAATGGGGAGAACCATATTCTCACGCCAGGTAAGGCTGTGCGGTATAGCCTGGCTAAAAATCACTTTGAAACCTTCGATCAGGATCCCGCCTCCGTCAATCTTTGGACACATGGCGGTGTGCTGCTGAATAATGTCGGTTTCGAGGAGCTGAAAGAAATTATTTATAACCGCTATGCTGTTGTACTGGTTGCTAATAATCTAGCTACCGACACATTCAATTATTCGCTGACAATACCTCAGGTACAGTCATTAGATCAAGTGCTGAATATCGTTTGCAGTATTCATCAAATCAAGTTTAGGAGGGAGAAAAATGAAATAATCTTATACAAATAAGCTGAAAGGGTAGATCAGCATCTTTTATCTGCTCAAGAAAAGTGCTCACCTGGCAAACCGCTAAATCGACCAGTGAGCACCTGAATATTCATGTTTAAAACATTCATACAAATATATGTATAAAATAATTAAGCTTACCAGCCTTGCGACCAGGCTTGCTCTTTGTTCTATGGTCTCCTGTGCTGTAACCAGTAGCCATGCCAGGGAACTGGATAGGATCAGCACAGTACATGGAGATAATATCAATATCCACCTCTCGAAGGGTAACGCCGCTCAGGCAATACTGCAGTTATCAAAACAAACAGGCCAAGCTATCGGCTACGACAGGAACATGCTTCAACTGGAGCGGATTTTAATTGCAGAGAAAACATTCCAGCATGCAAGTTTCGAAGAGGTGCTCAATTATATTCTAAATGGGACTAATATTAAGTCGAAAAAAGTTGCAGGTGGCATCGTCCTTGTGAAAAATGGCAATAAACAAGAGCTGTATGACTTGAAATTACAGCTTGTCGATCGTAAAAAACAGCCGATCAGCGGAGCTTCCGTACGAATTCCGCTGACTGGACAAAGCACGTCGTCTAATGCGCAAGGTGAGGTGGCCATTAAATTAGCTCCAGGTGTTTATGATGTCGCTGTGACCCACGTGGGCTATGCTAAAAAAGAGCTGAACAGCCTGAGAGTCGATGCCAGCAATGTGAAAGTATATCAGGTTACCTTGACCGAAGATGACAATGAATTGGATGAGGTGGTTGTAACCGCGCTGGGCATCAAACGTCAGGATCGTTCACTAGGCTATGCTGTCGGTAAAATCAAGGGTGAAGATATTAATCGGGTCAACAATGATAATTTTCTCGTAGGGATGGCTGGCAAGGTACCCGGGGTTTCAATCAGCGCTACTGGCCCCACTGGCTCCAGTGTAAATATGGTAATCCGGGGAGCATCGTCGTTGAGTACAGATAATCAGCCATTGTTTGTGGTCGACGGTGTGCCGCTGATGAATAGCTTAAATAATATTGGTCAGATTGGCGATGACAATAAAGTCGATTATGGCAACGCAATCGCCAATATCAATCCCGAAGATATTGACAATATCTCTATCTTGAAAGGGCCAAGTGCGGCAGCTCTTTACGGTTCACGAGCAGGAAATGGTGTGGTACTGATTACGACAAAAAGCGGTAAAAATGCGGAAAAGATGACGATTGCTGTCACGAGCAATACGGTATTCGATATTCCTTATAAATTTATTGATCTACACAACAAATTTGCAAGTGGTACAATGCCCTGGAGACCGGGTGATCTACCGGGTAATCTGGTGATTGAAGAGGAATCAAGTGTGATGGTGGGGCCTGCTTTGGATAAGGGTTATAAAGCTGTCCAATGGAATAGCCCTCTTGATGAGAATGGCAAGCCTATTCCTACAGAATTAAAATCTTATCCAAATAATATCAAGAATTTTGTTCAAACAGGGATCACAAGTACCAATGGAATTTCCTTGAGCAACAGAAGTGAAAAACTGGATTATCGATTTTCTTATTCCAATATGGCCAATAAGGGAATTATACCCAATTCGGATCTGTTCAGAAATACCTTGAATGTCAATTCGACCATGCGCCTCCGTAACAGTCTGACATTGGGACTTGTACTTGATGCCAGTAGAAATAACTCCAACAACAGACCCGCAGGCAATCGGGGTACCAATCCTATGCAGGCGGCCTATGAGGTTGCACCTCATATCAATATCCTGGATTTACAGGACTATTGGCTGCCGGGACAGGAACAGATCCAACAGCGTTCGCAGTCAATAGGAAATCACAATAATCCTTATTTTCTTGCCTATGGTGTGAACAATGCTTTTACGAGAGATCGCGTTTTTGGAAATCTAAGATTAGATTGGACCATCAAAAAAGATTGGACAGCCATGATTCGATACGCAACGGATATCTATTGGGAAAACAGGGAAACAAAAATCCCTTATAGTTACACCAACGAACCTAGGGGAGCGTATGGCATCGTCAATTTAATGAATATGGAACAGAATATCGACTTTCTGACCACGTATAGCAAAAAATTGGCCGCCTTTCAGTTCACAGGTTCATTGGGTGGAAACCTGCGCTATAACCGTGGTAAATCTGTGCAAAACACCTCAAAGAACGGTGCTGGACTCATCACACCGGGACTCTATACATTGGCTAATATCAGTCCACTCAATCTGGATTTCTACAGCACAATTTCTGAAAGAGCCATAAATAGTGTTTACGGACTGATCAACTTAAGTTATCGGGATATGGTTTACCTTGATGTAACGGGCCGCAACGATTGGTCCAGTACCTTACCGGTTAATAATAGGTCCTATTTCTATCCGTCAGCATCCCTCAGTGTATTGGCCAATCAGGTTTTTTCGCTACCTAAAAGTATCAACTTAGCCAAACTGAGAGCCGGTATCGCACGTGTCGGAAATGATACTTATCCCTATAACCTCTCCAATGTACTGAGTAACCCTGGCAGCTGGGGAGATGTGTTGCGGTTGACACGCTCGGGTTCACTTCTGGTGCCTAATCTGAAACCTGAAATCGCGACCTCTTACGAGTTGGGTTTTGACCTAGGAATGTGGAATAATAGACTGAAGTTTGAAGGAACCTATTATAAACTGGAGAACAAAAACCAAATTATTTCGACAACGCTTCCGGGCTCAAGCGGCTTCAATTCAAAAAATATCAATGCTGGATTATTGAGCAGCCGAGGTATTGAACTAGCCCTATCTGGACGGCCCATTGCCAAAGAAAATTGGTCCTGGGATGTTGGCGTCAATTGGCACCGCAATCGTACCCGTATTGATGAACTTTCCGAGGGTGTAGAATTTTATACGTTCTGGACCGACGGCCGGGGTGGAGCACGTACCTATGTTGGTGAGGAAATTGGGGATCTGTACGATTCCAAGCTAGTGACGGTTGAGGATCAATCATCGCCTTATTACGGATTTCCTATTCTCAATAAAAACGGTTCCTGGCAAGCTGTGCGTATCAACAATAGCCGCAATAAAATTGGCAACTTCAATCCGGATTTCACCATGGGATTGCAGTCTAGTCTCCGTTATAAAAAATGGACAATGAATGTTTCTGCAGATATGCGTTTTGGCGGGAAATTTATGTCGCAGACTTACCGCTATTTTGAATCGAACTTAACCACGAAACGCTTTCTTGATCAGATGATCAACCCCAATGGAATGACAGGCGAAACACTTCGCAATTATTTGGTGGATAATAACCTCGTCCGTGTACAGGGCAATCGTTATCCTATTGTCGGTGGGCCAGGAGAAGAGTATGGTGGCTATCCCATCAGTGTGGGTGGCATGATTGGCAATTTTGGGGTTTTTAATCCGGGAGTTATTGCCCAATATGATGCGCAAGGCAACATTACCGGATATACAGAGAATCTCGGTGGCGAAGGAACAAAATATATCGCTTACTCGGACAATTATCCTTGGGATTTTATGAATGCAGCGACATTTGACGCTTCTTTTATTAAACTTCGGGAATTGTCTTTTAGCTACGATTTATCGGGAAAATGGCTAAAACGTCTCGGGATAGAAAATGGTAGTGTAGGCATATATACCCGTAACCTGATCTTATGGACCAAAGCGAAAGTGGGTATAGACCCAGAAATGGCCTTCCAGCCGGAAACTGGTATTGGTTTTAAGCAAGGGATTGAACGTTATAACGTTACACCCTGGTCAATGCCGATTGGATTCAAAGTTAATGTGACATTTTAATAAGAAATTATCATGAAAAATCAGTTGAAGAGATTCACCATGGCGGTAGTTGGCTTGGGGATCGTATGGAATATTTCAGCTTGTAAGGATCTGACTGAACTTAATATCAACCCGAATGGGGTAAGTGAGGAGGATGCCAATCCCAATCTGTTGTTGCCGACTATATTGACAGGAACAGCAAAAAGATACAATGAATTGAGCTTTTCAGATCTCGGGGGAGTGATGCAGCATACCCAGTTTGATGCCTGGTTCAATTCACATAATGATTATGAATGGACTGGTGGAATTTTAAGCTGGGATTCCTATTATGGTTTCCTACGCGACAATGAGCTTATGCGTAAACGTGCGGAGAAATTGGGGCTGGATTTCCATAAAGGAGTTTCGCTCGTGATGCGCGCTTACTTATTCGGATTGGTGACTGATCTTTGGGGAGACGCTCCTTATACAGATGCGTTGAAAGCAGAATTGGGAGACGCGGTATACAATTTTCCGAAATATGACAGCCAGGAAATTATCTATAAAGGAATTATCGACGAACTGAAAGAAGCCAACGAACTTCTATCACGGCCTGATGGTTCCTATGAGGTGCTGGCTAATGCGGATGTGTACTTTGGGGGCAAGGCTTCAAAATGGCGTCGGTTTGCCAATTCGCTAGCATTACGGTATTATATGCGGCTTTCCGAAAAATCCCCAGCTTTTGCCAAACAGGGGGTTGAAAGTATTGTGGCCAATGTGGATAAATTTCCCCTCATTACCAGTTCGACCGATGATGTGCTGATGGACTTTGTTGGAAATAATGCAAATGACTCCTGGCCTTCCAATACCTTATATGATGCCAGTGGAAGTAACTATAGACGGATGAAAATGTGTGCAACCTTGATCAATAGGCTACAGGAACTTGGCGATCCGCGTTTAGCAGTATGGGCAAGAAAGGTCGACATCCCTATTGAAATCCGCAATAGCGAACCTGCGGGTACCGATAAAATTGTCAATGGAGTGCGTATCGTGTCGCCAGATGTCGTTAAAGGCATTCCAATTGATACGGATAAGGAATATGTTGGATTACCTCCGAGTGGTTCCAAAAATCCCTCGGCTTATAACCTCAATCCGACGCCTGGGCAGACTTCGATCAATCCACATGTCTCTTACCTCAATGATAGCTATCGTTCGGCAAAAGGAGGGCTGTTGAAGGCAAGATTGCTTTCGGCTGCAGAAGTAAATTTCATTTTGGCAGAGGCGGCATGGAAAGGCTGGACTATGCCCGCTTCAGCCCGTACCTACTATGAACGCGCGATTCAAGAATCTTTAACCAGTTGGGGAAAGACGGCCGAATATTCTATTTATATCCTTCAGAAAGAGGTGAGTTTTGAAAACAGTCAAGCGCAAATTATTGAACAAAAATGGATCGCAAGCTGGTCAACAGCCGCACAATCGTGGTTCGACTATAGACGGACGGGATACCCTGCGCTAAAAGCAGGACCTGCGGCCATTCGTACACAGCTTCCTGTACGTGTACCCTATATGCAGACTGAAATGAGTGTGAATCAAAAAAATGCTGAAGAGGCCTTGAAGCGTATTGAAAAGACAGCGTATTCACAGGCGGATAATGAAAATAGTGCATGGTCAAAGCCTTGGTTACTACAAGGAACAAATAAGCCATGGTAATTACTGATCCTAAATAGGAAGTCATTAAAACGAGCCATCAAATCGCTTATAAAATCAATACTACAATGAAAATAAAACATCTTCTTCTTGTCATTGGCTTATGCTGTACTTTATTTGAAAGCAAAAGCCAGACAACTACCGTGTATAAACAGCCGGATCGGATTACGCTGACCTGGTCCGATGATCCAAGCCATACGCAATCTGTGTCTTGGCGCGTAAATGCTAAGGAGGGCAAAATTATCGGTCAGATTGCCGAAGAGCAAAGCAATCCTGAACTTGAAACAAAGGCATTAACGGTACAGGGAGCAGCAATCTCGCTCGATAGAGGACAGCAACGGGATACCTATGGACAGGTAACCTTCCGTGATTTAAAACCTGGTACGACCTATGCATATCGCGTTGGCGACGGTACTAATTGGAGTCCTTGGAATCAATTCAGGACAGCGGAGCTTTCGGGCGCTTTTTCCTTTATTTACTTGGGGGATGCGCAGAATGACTTACGTTCACGTTGGTCACGTGCCATTCGTCGTGCGTTTCAGCAGGATGCAAATGCCCGTTTTATTGTTCATGCCGGGGATTTGATTAATCGTTCGAATGCAGACGAGGAGTGGGCAGAATGGCATGAGGCTGCAGGGTTTATTCATCAAATGATCCCCGCTGTTCCGACACCGGGGAATCACGAATACCGTCGCGACTCACTTGGCAAACTTGTATTGGACCCGCATTGGAAAGTTCAGTTCAACTTGCCGAATAATGGGCCTGAGGGTATGCAGGATGCTGTTTATTACCTCGATTACCAGGACCTTCGTGTGATCTCTCTAAATTCACAATTGATTATGCTGGACTCGGCAGCAGCAGCAACGCAGGAAAAATGGCTGGAGAAGGTGCTTGCATCCTCAACCAAAAAATGGAACATTGTTGTGCTGCACCATCCTGTTTATTCAACAGCAAAAAATCGTGATAACACGATCTTAAGGGAACGTTTCAAATCGATTTTTGAAAAATATGGCGTTGATTTGGTGCTTCAGGGACACGATCATACTTACGCTCGCGGTGGGCTGGGCAAAAAACGACCTATTTACCTCCTTTCTGTGGCAGGCCCCAAGATGTACGAGTCTGATTCAGAGCGCTGGATGGATGTGGCAACCTCACAGACACAATTGTATCAAGTGATCAGGCTGACGTTCAATAAATTGTATTTTTCAAGTTACAAGCTGAATGGTCAGTTATTTGATTCATTCGAGTTGTCCAAAAAATAAAAATGAAGTGATGGAGTATTCCGGTTGCAAGAGAAGTACTCCATCACTAAGTCACGGATTGCCACCAATGAGGCGATTGTAAAATAATTGAAGCCAGACAGTGAGTTTCTACCTGATAACTGAATAAAAAGTTTGCTTAAAAAAATAGCTATACAGCAATGAAAAAGATTTTATTTTCAACTATCTTGTTGAGTATGATAGTAAGTTCTACAACCCATTTATATGGCCAGTCGATAGCGCTGATAAAAAAGCTCGATCAAAAAAGTTTACATGTCGCTGCTCACCGTGGAGCCCATCTGGAGCAGCCTGAAAACTCTATTGCGGCTATCGGAGAGGCTATTTGTCGGGGGGCTTCTGTGGTAGAGGTTGATGTTAGGGCAACCAAAGATGGTATATTAGTACTGATGCATGATAAAACAGTGAACCGTACCACAAATGGACAGGGAGAGGTTGCTAAACTAACATATGTTGAGCTTCAACAGCTCCACTTACGCAAAAGGGCAAATGGTGAAGCCTCGGATCATGTTATACCAACTTTATCGGAAGCGTTACGCGCAGCTAAAGGAAAAATTATTGTTGATCTCGACTTCAAGGAAGATCGCAAAGAGTTTATTAAGAAAACCTATGCGCTTGTTGAACAGGAAGGGATGGAAGACCAGGTGCTATTTTTTCTTTACGATTACAAAGATATGCCCAAGATTTACAAACTCAATCCAACGATAACGCTTTTTCCGAGGGCACGTAGTATGAAGGATCTAGAGGCCATACTAAAGATGAAATTAACGACGATCGTGCATCTTGATGAGTCTTTTATTGATACTGAAAAACTTAACGCATTGCGCCAACAAGGCATTTATTTTTGGATGAATAGTTTGGGGGAATACGACGACAAAGCAGAACAGGAGGGAAAGGAGGCTTATCGATCTTTTTTGGAGAAATATCCTTTTGTGCGTCTTATTCAAACAGATCATCCTAGTTTGTGGCGCGAAGTGCTTTCCGGCTCATAGTCTATTTTTATCTGTTTAGTTAAAAATACCTGATTTTATTGTAGCGGTATGGTTAGAACGATCGTCATAAAGATATAACTAATAGAAACCGCAATGAATAAATTATTTACGGGGAGTTTTGCTATTCTCTTTTTACTGACGGGCTGTAGTAAGGAAAATGAAGTGACTGTACCTATGGATGTTCAAAAACAGCTGGAAAGTTTTGAATGGAGCCCTATCGTGTCTGCGAGAGGGACGACAAACGAGCAATTGAAGCACAAACCGAAAGATTGTGAAAAGGATAATGTGTATACGTTTATATTTTCTGAATCAGCTAATAAGTTCACTGTCAATCGTGGTAAAGAGCTATGTGGGGATGATAAGCTAACATTTGAAAGTTTGATTTTTGCTGAACAACAGCATCGCGCATTTACCTATGATAAAGAGAAGAAAAGTATCAAGTTTGCTGGCAGCGACCCTTACCAAAGTTATGAGTTACAGATTGATGGGAATCATCTCACATTAATTTCTCACAATAATAATCCTGTAGCATACGCAGCTCCATTTGAATACTATTTTCAAGGCAAGCGGGCGGCTACAAAAAAATAAGTAGTATATTTCCTTTAACATTCAAAAGAAAGACGGCTTGCCGTCTTTCTTTTTTGTTCAGATATGCATGGACAAGGTTGCCTTTTTGCCTGTCACCTCAGTTTCATTGGATCGTTGCGTTCATGTCTTCTCCAATGTGCTCAAAATAAAACTCGATATTTTTACGGTTTATTTTTCTGCTTTTTCCTCCTTACATTAAGGAAAAGATTTTCAATAGGCTTGGTGTATGCTGTTTCAGCCAGAGATATCAACATATAAGTTTCCAAACAATAAGCAATCAAAATTTAGCTTGATTATTTCTGCTAAATCGTTAATTTAGTGTCTTTGAAACCGGTTGCATAAATCGAATGATGTGATATATTCAGATCATGGTAAAGAATAGAAAATAGAAAAACAATAATCTAATATGAAAGTTCGTATATTACTTTTGACCGCAATGACCTCATTGCTTTGTCCACAGCTCCACGCCCAGCAATTCCCTTATAAAAATAGTACTTTACCTACTGAAAAACGCGTAATTGACCTGTTGGGAAGAATGACGGTGGAAGAAAAAGTCGGACAATTGAGTAAACTGCTGGGCTGGGATATGTATTCCAAGAACGGAAAGCAGGTGACAATCAGCGATAAATTACGAAAAGCAGTAAAAGAACAACATATTGGATTATTGTGGGCGACCTTACGTGCCGATCCCTGGACACAAAAAACACTGCTGAATGGGCTGAGTCCCATAGAAGCTGCGCGTGCTACAAATGCGATCCAACGTTATATGGTTGACAGCACGCGCCTGGGCATTCCATTGTTATTGTCGGAGGAGGCGCCACATGGACATATGGCTATTGGTGCAACAGTGTTCCCAACGGCCATTGGACAGGCGAGTACATGGAACCCACAGTTGATTCAGGATATGGCATCAACAATCGCCATGGAGACTTATGCCGTGGGTGGTAAAAACGGCTACGGTCCCGTATTAGATTTAGCACGAGATCCTCGTTGGTCGCGCACTGAAGAGACTTATGGGGAGGATCCCTACCTTATCGGACAAATGGGAAGTGCAATGATCCGTGGTTTTCAAGGGGAAAAATTAGGCGATCGCGATAAAATAATAGGTACCCTGAAGCACTTTGTTGCTTATGCAGCTCCTGACGGTGGTCACAATGGTGAGTCTGTATCCTTTGGCGAGCGAAGCCTGAGGCAGTATTTTCTACCTCCCTTTGAGCGTGCCGTAAAATCAGGAGCTGGTTCGGTGATGACCGCTTATAATAGTATTGATGGAATTCCTTGTTCTGCCAATCCATGGCTGCTAAAAGACATCTTACGTAAAGAATGGGTGTTCAGCGGTTTTGTTGTGTCGGATCTATTGAGCATATCGGGGCTTAATGGGGGGCATGCCACTGCTGCTACCGCTGAAGAAGCGGCTTCACAGAGTATACATGCCGGACTGGATGTTGACTTAAGCGGAACGGGCTATGGTCCTAATCTGCTCAAGGCTGTGCAACAGGGGCTCGTTGAACCTGCTGTTCTTGATACAGCAGTCGCACGGGTACTGCGTATGAAATTCAATCTTGGGCTTTTCGATCGTCCTTATGTGGATGAGAAATTGGTCGCCCAAAAAGTTGCTACCGTACAAAATAAAACGGTGGCACGGCAGGTTGCCAGAGAGTCCATTGTTTTGCTTAAAAACGATCAGCATATCTTACCCTTAAGTAAATCGTTGAAACGAATCGCCGTTATAGGGCCGAATGCCGATAATACCTATAATCAGCTGGGCGACTATACTGCTCCGCAGGCCGAAGGTAAAGTGCAGACCCTATTGACCGGAATCCGGGCAGCAGTAGACAAGACGACTAAGATCGATTATGTGAAAGGATGTGCGATACGTGATACCAGTAATTCGGATATCGCAGCCGCCATTGAGGCAGCAAAACAGGCTGATGTGGTGGTCTTAGTGCTTGGAGGTTCAAGTGCGCGTGATTTTAAAACCTCGTATCAAGCAACTGGAGCGGCCAATGTTGATCCCAATACGGTAAGTGATATGGAAAGCGGAGAAGGCTTTGATCGCGTTTCCCTCGATATGATGGGCGATCAGATCAAGCTGCTGAAAGCGATACAGGCGACAGGAAAACCAGTTGTACTTGTAACGATTATGGGAAGACCATTGAACCTGAATTGGGCCGCTGACAATGTGCCGGCAATTGTGAATGCCTGGTACCCCGGACAGGAGGGCGGCTTGGCTATTGCCGATGTCTTGTTTGGCGACTACAATCCTGCTGGAAGATTACCTATTTCGGTACCACGTTCGGTAGGGCAACTTCCTGTGCACTATAACCACACAAAACCCAAACACCACGATTATGTGGAAATGTCGGCCAAACCATTATATGCTTTTGGATATGGATTGAGCTACAGTAGTTTTGATTACAGCAATTTACAGGTCAACCTCAAAGAGAACGGTGATGATTTCCTTTGTGCAGTGTCATTCGATGTCGCTAACAAAGGTAAAATGGCTGGTGATGAGGTCGCACAATTATATGTTGTTGATGAGGTCAGTTCGGTCGTAACGCCGGTCATGCAGCTGAAGCGATTTGAACGTAAAAACATTGCGGCAGGAAAGACAGCGAGCTATTCTTTTCAATTGAGCAAAGAGGACCTTAAATTATGGAGTGCAAGCAACTCCTGGAAGACCGAGAAAGGAAAGTTTAAATTTTTGGTAGGAGCATCTTCCGATGATATCCGCCTGAAAGGTGAAATGGAATTAACGAGGGACTATTGATCCTAAACCTCAAACTATTCTTAAGACAGGCAGCCCACTTTGGACTGCCTGCCTTGTTCCATTCAACTGTATCTGCTTTTGTTCCATTTCAATTACCCGACACCTACGGAATTAGACGTTGATTTCTAGGGATGCTCTTTTTTAAATAGCCTGATAGGTGTAGCACTATTTTAGATCTATTTGTTCGGTATTAATGCGAGCGACTTTATTTGAGCACAATATGCTTAATGCTTTTTCTATTCCAGGTATAAGTAATATGAATTAGACCATTTGCTTCCTGGATAATTGTCGGATACGAATATTCATCGTTTTTTACCCCATCTTCCAGGATTAGGACATCTTTCCATTGTAAGCCATCCTTCGATATGGCGACATGAAGTTTTGTACGTCCTTCCCACCAGTCGTTGCCAGCGATGGCTGGATTGAAGACGATCATCAATAAGCCATTCTTTAAACGGATGGCGTCGGTGGCTGAATTAGGATTGAGCAGGTTTGTGGCTTGCCACGGTCCCCAGGTGAGGCCTTGATCTGTCGAAAAAGCAGCCATCACCTTATTTTCTTTACTTCGACAGAGCACTTGAATGCGTCCGTCTGCATGCTGGATCACACTTGGTTGAATAACCTGTATAGTTGTGTCGGGGCGTATTGTGCTGATGGACCAGGTTCGGCCATGATCCCGGCTGATTTCCAGATGTGCTTTCCAGATTTCTTCTTTGGACTCCGTGCTGGAAGGGGAGAGGAGTAGTCCGTTTTTAAGAGTGAGCGGTTTATTCTTGATAGGCCCCAATATACCTACAGGCAACTGCTGCGGCGCAGACCAACTATTTCCCTTGTCTAGTGAGTATTTGACATAGCCCTTCCATTCTCTTGGGTTGGGGCCTATTTTGTAATATAAAGAGAGGGTGTCACTGTTTGGATATTGATAGAGAACAGGATTCCAGGTCGGATAACGTGTGTCACCAAGTATGCCGTCTGCAATCTGTATAGGAGCCTGCCATTGTCCATGGCTGTACAGGGAACTCCAGATAACGACGTCGGGATTAGATTCATGCGTGCCGCCAAACCAGGCAGCTAATAAGCTGTCTTTTCCGATGGGTTGGATGGTGGATGCATGGCATTGTTTGAAGGGAACCTGTCCTGCTTGGAAAATCTGTTTTGATTGGACGATTTGCGGTTTATAGGTTGTGCATGAAGATAGTATTAGTGTTAGTAATGTTGAAAATAGGGCGATTTTTTTCATTGGAATTTAAGGTTTTAAAAACCGGATAGTGAGTTTATTCTTATTTTTTTAGGAAAGAAGCTTAGCGGCTCGGATGTTGGCAGATTGACACCTTTATTAGGAGTGTCTATAGTTCTTTGAATCGTCAATTGCCGTTGGATTATTTCCAACGGCAATTTGTCTTATTTGCTTTGCAATTGGATTGCTGTGGCATAATTAAATCTTGTACTGGGACTTCTCAAGGTAATTTGATTGCCGCGTTGAGACCAGTCCAATTTGCCTTTATGGCCTAGGATAGCGATCTTTTTGACGCTGAAATTATCAGGTACCTGAAAGACATATTCATTGGGCTGCTGGTAAGCATCTCCTTCAGAAAGATGGAACACATTGACCACTTTACTGTCTTTGCTTCTGGTGTAATAATAGTCACCTTGGTGATAAGGAGCAATCGTACGTGTTGCAAATACAGCCGTTTGATTGATTTTCATCCAAGCTGCTAATTCATTCAGGCGATCGTATGCAGCCTGGTCGTAATCACCTGTAGGGCCCGGCGCTATATTCAAAAGATAGTTTCCGCCACGTGAAATGATCTTTACCAATGTTTCAACAATCTTTTTGGTCGGTTTGTATTGGTCGTTGGGAACGTAGCTGAACGAATTACCCATGGTGATGCAGCTTTCCCACGGAATATCCAAAGGATGTTCAGGAATCGCCTGCTCAGGTGTGACATAATTTTCCCAGTTTCCGGGAACAGTACGGTCAACGACGATAATACCCGGTTGATTTTTTCTTGCCATTCCGCCGATGCGGTCCATGTCAATATTTTGGTCCATTTTGATAGTCTGTTGCCAGTCAACAGATTTATCGACTGTCTCAAGGGGACGAACCTGTCCGCCATCCAACCAAAGGATATCGACTTTGCCATATTCGGAAGTCAGCTCGTTGATTTGATTGTAGGTGAAATCTTTGAATTTTTGCCAGCGTTCCGGGTATTTTTTAGGATCATAATTTACATTTCTATCTTTTGGCGGGAAGTACGACCACCAGTAGTAATCAGAGTGCCAGTCCGGTTTGGAGAAATAAGCACCGATTTTAAATCCATCGTTGCGGAAGGTGTTGAAGATCTCTTTGGTTACATTTGCTTTTGGATTTGTCGAAAATGGTGTTTTGGAAGAGGTGATTTTATAATCCGACTCCTTGGTATCGAACATGGCAAATCCATCGTGGTGTTTAGTTGTAAAGACGACATATTTCATACCGGCAGCCTTTGCAGCGTCGGCCCATTTTTGTGGATTAAAATCTGTTGGATTAAAGGTGGTCTGTAGATTTTCGTAGTTCTTGAGGTATTCAAAATAGGTTTTACCATGTTCGGGTTTGCGCTGGGTCCAGCCTTCATCTTCAGGGCAGATGCTCCAGCTTTCTACGATTCCCCATTGGCTGTAGGTGCCCCAGTGCATAAAAAGGCCAAACTTCATGTCTTGCCATTGTTCGAGATTTTCTATCACTAAGGGATCTGTTGGCTTTTGATAGCCATTAGATACGTTGTGTGCTTGGCCAAATGCCAGCGTTGTGCTTGAAGCGATAAGCGCGGTGGATATAATGGTTTTTAGTTTTTGCATAGATAAAGATAATGAAAATGACAAAAAGAAGGCCACCTGAGGTGGCCTTCTTGTAGATAGATGTAGTTTAATATGTTTAGTTTACGTCCCAAAAGATTTTTGTTGTTCTAGTGTCTTTTGAACGAACAGCTTCGTAATTTTCGGAGTTAACAGAAATCTCTCCTGTAGGATATAAAAATCTTAATGGAAGAGTAGAATAATTTGCAGCTCCAGCTGTTAGGATCGTAATTTTTGGATAACCCGTTCTTCTATACTCTGACCATGCATGTTGCGCCTGTAAGAATCCATAATGCAGCCATTTTTGGGTCAAGATCAGTTCTAATTTTGCAGTTGAGGTCCCACTGTATTTCGCTGTTGAATTGTCAACAAAGTTAGTGATGACGGCATCAGTAGGTTTTGTCTCAGTTTTCAAGCCTGATGTATTTAAATTATTCAGGTAATAATAGAACGTAACTGACTGTTTAAGCGCTAGATCATAAGCAGTTTTTGCATCTGCATCACTACCCCATCTTAAGTAAGCTTCTGCTTTAGCAAAGTTAGTCTCAGATGCAGTCGCAACGATTCCTGGCAGTTTTGCGTTATCAAAGAAAGTTGCCGAATCCAACACCGCATATTTTTGATAATTTGTTAAAATGTCATTTTCAGTGAAGGTAATTGGCATCGCATTATACTCCTTATTTGGGGTAAATACACCATCTTTCGTTACACCAAATTTATCGTAAAACACAGGAATACGGGGGTCATTTGCGGGCTTCATTGTTTTATTTAACATGTAATCCGTTGCGTATTGATTATTTCCTTCTGTTAAAGCTTGACGCAACGTACCTGTGTACGTTGTTAATGGTTGAAGCAAAATGTCTGTAGTTCCAGGGAGGTAGTTTGCATTAGCAGAACCATCTACTAGTGGGTATGTACCGGGATTATTCAACATTTCTAACACTTCTGTTTTAGCTTTGCTTTCATCGACATTGGAGATGCGCATTAATAAACGTAAACGCAAAGAGTTGGCATAACGTCTCCATTTGTCAATACCTCCGCTATTTAAGATGTCGAATTTTGAAAAATCACCTGTTGTAGCAGCTTTAGTAAAATATGTATTGATTGCTTTTAGATCATCTATAAAAGAATAGTATAACTCTTTTTGATCATCGAATTTTGCTTTTTTAGAAATACCTGTTAATGGTAAATTCCCTGCTTCTGAAAAAGGAATATCACCATAATTATCGATGAGTTTTGATGCTTCATCGTACATGACGACTTTACCGGCCTGAAGAAAAACTTCTTCTTTAGCTTGATTTTCTGGGGTTAGTACCGCGTAAGCAGCTTGCATTTTTCGGTAGACACCCAGTACACCGGGAGCATAGAAATCCGTCCAATAGCCATAGGAATAACTATCATTCGGCTGGTACATTGTATTATTTGGTATAAAAGAAGCGGTTTGCGTATATATCGCTTGATTCGATAGTATAAATGTTCTATAGTGCCAATACGAAGGGCGAACTCGATCGTTATTTAACAAATCGGTGAAAAAGCCAGGGATACTAGCTTCAGTGGTTTTATCGGGATCGTTAAACGCATCTTCCAATTGTGATTTACATCCTGTAAATCCAAAGGTAGATAGTGTTAAAAATAAGAATATATAAAATGATTTATTCATGATTAATTACGGTTAAAAATTAGCATTCAATGAAAATCCAAAACTTCTTGTTGCAGCATTAGAGCCAACATCTACCCCTTGTGACCACCATTGGTTTCCAACTGGAGATTCTGGGTCAATATTCTTAAGGGTTCTGTAGAAGTAAAATAGATTTCTACCCAATAGCGATACTCTTACATTGTTTAATTTGAGCTTTTGAGTCACAGAAGATGGGATTCGGTAACTAACGGATAGTTCTCGCATTTTGACAAAAGAGTTATCATATACCGCGCCTTTCTCGGTCCATGAATCCGCTCCCCAAGCGAAGGTATTCATGTAATATTCAGCCGCGCTTAGGTGTACATCATTTCTAGCTCCGGTTTTCTCATTTACACCATCCAAGGTAATACCCGTTTCTCGGTATTCCAAAGTATTTTCATACGCACCGGTACCCATAGCGTATTTTTGATTTTCAGAGACCATTTTGCCTCCGAAACGGTAATCTACGGTGAAATCTAGTGAGAAGTTTTTATAATTGAATGTATTGGTCATACCACCAATTGCTTTTGGTAATATATTTCCTACATATTTGTACTTTGTTTTATCGATGACATAGTACCCCTCATCAGAGATCAGATTATCTCCTTGGTCGTTTTTAGCAATATCATAGACATAAATATTTCCTAATTTTTTACCCACTTCGGCTACGACTTTTAGTGAGTTTTCATCGGCACTATAGAACGTTAGCATGTCTCCGCCAGTACTTAATTTATCCACCATTGTACGATTGAAGGAATAGTTTAGACGGGTATTCCAACTAAAATTTTCATGTTGGATAGGTGTTGCTGTTAATGAAACTTCGAGACCATTATTAGAGATACGGCCTATATTGTCTGCTTGGAGAGTAGCACCTACAGATGCTTCTTTCGTTAAATCTAGAATCTGTTTGTCGATGTAGTTGTCATAATAGCTGACATCTAATCCTAATCTGTTTTTTAGAAATTTCAATTCCAAACCATACTCCCATTCATATTTCATCTCAGGCATAAGTGCTAAGTTGCCATACTTCGAACTATATGTTAGTGAAGGCACAGATCCATTGATTGTAGCTAGAGGAGTTTGAATGTTTGCAATAGTGGCAGCATATATTCCCGCATCATTTCCGACAATACCATAAGATACCCGTAATTTACCGAAATTGAATTTTTCAGACTTTAGCCCCAAAGCATCACTAAAAATAAAACTTCCGCTAACTGAACCGTATTTGTAGTTGTTGTTGCCAGGAGGCATAGTTGAGGAATATTCCGAGCGATATGTACCATCTAAATAAGCAAATCCTTTATAACCGATATTGGCCGTTCCGAAATAGGCATATTTTATTTTTTTCTTACGCTCATTTGTGGTGGTTGCTGGCGCGTAGCTATTGTTGAGACTAAACCAGTTTTCTTTTACAAGCCCACTTTGTGTGGTAGACGTTTGATCGTCATAGTTTTCTTCACGAGATTGGAAACCAGCACTTACACTATAATCCCAATCACTATTTATTTTGTTGGCGTAAGTCGCTAATACGTCGCCATATAATATTGAGTATAGTCCCTTTGAAGTGCTGAATCCTCCTGAACTGTTGGTTGTGGAATTATAACGAGTTGCGTACTCATTAAATTGTTGATTTGTAATTGCTGCCGAAGTAAAATCGTTACCAATACGACCTCTCAACTTAAGGTGATTTACGACTTCCCAATTTAAGGTAGCACTGGTTAATAAACGGTTTTCTGTCTCTTCGTAATTGTTTTTATATTGAGACCAGAAATAGTCTAACAAATTGTACGGTCGAATTGCAAACTTGAAATCTTCATCGCGTCCAGTCGTCGCAGGCGAATATTTATAGCCATCGGAAGTTTGATATTTTTCTTTTAATACCGACATATCTTCTGTTCGGCTAAAGAAGCCTCCATAGGATCCTAGGACTTGTCCGAGTAATGCCGTACGATTATGTGTTTTTGTATTTGTATAGTTCGCTACGAGATCCAAAGATAGTTTTTCATGCATTTTCACCGTACTATTTAGGTTAAATGTGTTTCTGCTTTGTTTTGAACCTGGACTGGTACTTTTGTAATCCATGCGCGTACCGCTCAGACGATAGTTGACTTTGTCTGTTTGATTGGAAATCGCAAAGTTAATGTTCGAATTATAACCAGTATCGAAGATATCTTTAAAGTTATTTTCGCGCGCTTCATATTTTTTGGTCGTACCATCCCACCAGCTTACCTCTTCGCCAGTGAATTTTGGCCCAAAGTTACCATATGAACGAAAGTAGGGACGTCTTCCTGATGGAGAATCTTTATATGCGATCCAACCTTCGGCATCTGCACCATTGGCGATGTTTGTAGCAGCATCATAACCAGGACCGTAAATATTTTGGAATCTAGGTAAGAATGCAGCACGTTCGATAGAACCGTTGTAGTTAAAGTCAATGCCTAAACCTCTACCCTTAATTCCTTTTTTTGTTGTGATGACAATAACCCCACTTGCTGCATCGGATCCATACAACGCGCTCGCAGCAGATCCTTTTAAAACGGACATGCTTTCAATATCTGCCGGATTAATATCTAACATACCATTACCACGGATACGCTGATCGTCCCAATAGTTGTTGTTGTTGGCTCCTTTAGTTCCGTTTTGTTCATCATTACGGATAATGACACCATCGACCACATAGAGCGGTTGACGTTGATAATTTAGGGAGTTAATACCCCGGATTTGAACGTTTACGGCACTGGAAGCGCCACCTGGTGCAGTCGTAATTTTTAGACCAGCAACTTTACCATAGAGCGCAGAACCAAAGTTGGTGTTTCCTGCTTTTGTGAGTTCTTCTGCTTTGATTGTGCTTACAGCATATCCTAATGCTTTGGAATCACGTTTAATACCCATCGCTGTAACGACAACTTCGTCCAGCGCGGCGGCATCAGGAGTTAAAGTAACATTAATCGTTTTAGTCGAGCCAACTACAATATCTTGTGATTTGTATCCAATAATGGATATTCTTAAAGTTTCGCCTTTAGAAGCTTGTAAGGTAAATGAACCGTTTGCTGCTGTTTGTGTGCCCCTAGTTGTACCCTTTATTGTAACCGTTGCACCAGAAATAGGTCCATTAGCATCTGAAACTGTCCCAGTAATGCTTTGCTGCGCGTAGAGTGATGTAGCACTAAAGAGTGTACATAACGCTAATCCTGCAGTTCTTTTGTAAAATAGACTCATGTTTTAGGTATTTGTGTAAATGTGTCAGTTAATTGTACTGTTTATTAATTTGTCATGGCTTAATGCAATGTGCTTTAAACTTGACGTGTTTATTTATAATAGATGTAAAAGTTTATATAATTTATGTTTCGCAATCGGTTGCGCATTTCGTGTATTTATTCTTTGTACTGATAATATCTTATGATTGCATTTAAAAGTTATTCCTCGGTATTTTTAATGATATGTTATAATATCATCGTTAGTATGTTTTTCTCCTGAATTTTCATGAAGGTACTTTTCTTAATGTGATTCAGTAATAGCGTTTATGATGTTAAAGATATGTAGTCTTTCTGTTAAGTTCAAAATTCTTTTTAAATTTTTTAAAAAGTATTACTCAGATATTTATTTTTAGCTATAATGTTGGTATATCTTTTTTAATATCAATGTTAATTGTAACAAAGGATATGATTAAAACTCAGTTTTTACTGAATAAATCAGTGATTGTTCCTAGCAGATTATATGGTATTTTTAGCTCTGGCATCTTTTTCAGGTAGTTAAATAGCATCTAATAAACGATTAATGTGATGTTCAACAACCAAGGCCGTTGTCCCTCTTTGTTGAGCTGTCTTGTGTAGCGTTGAGATTTCGATTTTGGTCATCCTGGCAATCCTTGGAATGCTAAACTCATTAACTGCGTTTTGGATCTGTGGCATTAATATATTTCCGATCTCAGCTCCTCTTCCGCTTATAATGATCTTGTTTGGATTGAGTATATGTAATAGAGTGGATATTCCCTTTCCAATCATAAATCCAATTTTCCCAATTTGGTAGATAACTAATTGATCACCAATTTTTGCAGCTTCTATCAGGGCGTCACTCTTATTACTCATCGTTTTCATCAACGTGCTATAAATTGAATATTCACCTTGTTGGATCGCAATTTCAGTTTGATCGATAGCCGATTTTAAAGAGGCTTCGACTTCAAGGCAACCTCTTTTGCCACAGGAGCACAGACTATTTGTGTTGGATAATGGAATATGGCTAAATTCACCGGCAAAGCCCGTTGCTCCTGTAAATATTTCTCCATTGATAATAATACCCAATCCTACTCCCCAATTGAGGTTGATCACTAAGGTATGAGTAGTATCAATTCCACCGCCGAATTCTTTTTCAGCCCAAGCAACACTTCGCGAATCATTATCAATAACGGTAGGTATGTCTAGTGCTGTCTCAATAGTTTTTTTTAGGTAGTGCAATGGGTTTTCTTCTGTATATGAATTGTTAACACCTGTATTCATATTCACAAATCCTGGCATGCTTATACCAATACCTATAATCTTTTCACTATTGATATGATGTTTTTCAATAAAACTCTTTAACTGTGTAAGAATATTGAGTCCGGCTAGCGGATCAACAAGATCCAGTTGAATATCTATCTCTTCCTGTAAAATCTCTTGTTGTAAATTGCTAAGATATATAGAAGTATAAAATTGGTCGATTGAGATACTAACGATGAAATTGTCGAGGTTCTCATTTAAAGAATATAATGCAGCTCTTCGACCTCCAGTAGATGCCGCTAGCCCTTTATCTACAATGATTTTTTGCTCCAGCAATTCATTAATTGCTTTTGTAACAATAGGCGTACTTTTTGCAAGACTTTTAGATAAGCCAGCAATAGACTGTTCTTTTAAATAATATAGATAAGTAAGGATTTTCTCCTTTAGTTCCATGTAATAATAAGTATTTCGTTAGTGTAACCCTTGTAGGGTGTGCTAAAGATATATTATTTTTATGTTAAGATAAAATAACTTTTTAAAATTTTTAAAAAGTCTTACTCTTTGATAATTATCTTTTAAATAGTAATTAGTTTGGTCAAAAAAAAAGCGCTCCAGTATTGGAGCGCTTTTGTATTTAAAAGTTTTTGGATTTAATTTACATCCCACCACATCTTGCTTTTTTGCCATGCGGTGCTGTTTGTCTCGCCTTTAGTCGCTACTAGAGTATTTTCACGGTTATATTGGTACTCCTTATCTGCATAGTTAAGTCGTTTAATATGACCGAATTCATTTTCATAAAGATTATTATTAGTTGCGGACTTTGGTGTTGCATCTGTTTGTCTTGCCAATGCCCAGGCTTCATAAGGTTGTCTAAAGTTATCTAACCAGCGTTGCGCATAAATCAATTTCAAAGCATTGGTGTTGTTTAACGCTGTTGAGAAAGCAACTTTTGGATTGGATAGCATCAAATTTAACTGAGCAGCAGTTGGGAGAGCAGTTGGTTTGTTCTCTTTCCATACCGCACTTTTCATCGCCATTGTTGTCCAAAAATTGATTGAAGATTTTACGCCGTTTTCATATTCGGTTTTCGCCGCTGCTAAACCTGTTGCTGTACCGAGACCTTTTACGGCAGCCTCGGCTTTAAGAAAATAAACCTCCGCCGCAGTGATAATAAGTTCTGGGATATTTTTATCCCGGCCGAAATAGTAATTGAAGTTTGAAATTAGATTTCCCGCGCCTTTATTCGACCAGTCATCATCTCTTCTTCGATTGTAAGGTTCACCTCCGTCTGACATTGCTTGATTCTGTGCTTTAGGAGCCCATTCATTTTTTGCATTTGTTTCAAAGTAAATCTTTGCACGTGGGTCAAATATGCCCGAACCATTTACATTATTGTTGTCGCTAAGCATATCCCAGGCTGTACTGCCCATGCGTAAATAGATGCCGGCATGAAATGACCACTCACGCCATTCGCCTGTGAAGTTCTGAACAGCCGGCGTCAATCCAATGTTCTCTATATTTTCCAGCAAAGGCAGAGCCAATGCTTCCTTAATATGGGTAGCCGCAATAGTACTGTTGGCATCGTTCATCCGGAGCGCATAACGTAAGCGTAGGGAGTTTCCGAACTTTTTCCAGAGATTAATATCACTATTGAGCATAGATTCTGAGGAGCCGATATTGATTTGGTCTGCAGAGCTGCTCAGGGCTGCAACTGCAGTTTTTAAATCGTTCAAAAGGCTTTCATAAATGCTTTTTTGGCTGTCGTAGGTAGGCCTATAATTAGTTGGACCTTGATCTGCCATACCTGCTTCCGAATAAGGGATGTCTCCGAATATATCCGTGATCTTAAAAGTTTTGTAAGCTTTCAAAATCGTTAACATAGCTTGTACATTTTGATATTTCGATTTGTCTGGCGATTCATTGATCATGCGTTCGGTCAGACGAATGGAGATCAGCGCTCTATAGTAATTCTCCCACAATTCATTTGATGCATTTTGCATGGAATATCCAGAATTACCCACTGTTGTGCCCAATTGTGCTATGGGATAGATCCACGTATTGGCCGTTGCTTGTTCTTGCGCACCCAGCTCGATGCTGGCTACAACACCGTTAAATAGGCTTTTGACATCCGCTGTCTGTGCATCTTTCCAGGGAGCGTTCATTTCATCGAAATTCTTGGTGCATGATGATACCATTGCTGTTCCAAGGATTAATGAACTATATACGACTGTTTTAAAATATTTTCTTTTCATAATTTCCGATTGTTAAAATGATGCACTAATGCCAAATCCTAAAGAACGGACTCCCGGAAGAGCACCAAATTCAATACCTTGTGCGTTCCCTATACCATTGACAGCTTCTGGATTTAAATTATCCGGTAGACTAGTGTATAGGTAGAATAAATCACGGCCGATCAATGAGGCGGACATTCCCTGGAAGAATTTTGTTTTTTGAACAACAGATTTTGGAATTTGATAGGTCAATCTAACCTCACGCAATTTTGCCCATGAATTTTCTAACACGGCTAGACTACGTGGCATGGGTATATTAGACCATGCGGCATAAGACCCCGCATATTTCCACATATAGTGAACTACGTCCTTGTTTTGTTCACCATTGCTAAAAACCCCGTCCAATATAACACCGTGGTTCGCTTTGGTTCCGTCAGGATAGGTGTATGCTAAACCACCACCATCTCTTTCCAATAAGGTTTCCGGAGCTAGTCCGTTGCCCATTGCAGTGGAATAGCTTCCGCTCCATATATCTCCACCCCATTTGAAGTCGACTAGTGCATAAAGTGAAAAATCTTTGTATCGTAAGTTTGTGGCTAGTCCCCCTGTTAATTTGGGATTTGCATTTCCAATTGGCACTTGATTGGTAGTAACTTTGTAGCGTGTACCTGTGGGATTACCTTGGCCATCTAATACGCGTTCAACAATGCGATTGCCATGATCATCATAAGTAAAGTCGGTGCCATAGATAGTTCCAAAATTGTCACCAACTTTAACTTTCATCGTTACACCCTCATTTCCGAACATCTCGTCCAAATAGTATTCATCGATACCTGGCGCTAATTTGATCAACTTATTTCTGTTGTGCGCACCGTTAAGGGTTAGATCCCAGGAGAAATCCTGTGTTTTGATCGGAGTAGCTCGTAGCGTAAATTCATAACCTTGGTTTTGAAGCTCTCCGGAGTTTGTCCGTACTCCCGTAACCCCTGATGATGGAGCGACATTCAGGTCAATAATCTGGTCTGTTGAATTGACTTTGTAATAGGTAAAAGTTAGACCTAAGCGATTTTTCAGGAAACTTAAGTCTGTTCCTACTTCATACGATGTAGAGCGCTGTGGTTTTAATAAATCCACAGGGAGTAGATTGTTTGAAATCTTGCGCAAAGACTGGCCGTTGAAAGTTCCGGTCGAATAGATGTAGGATGTTTGATACGGCTTGGTTCCGATTGCACTCTTTGCAAATGCCGCACGTAATTTTCCATAATCTAACCAGCTTGGCTTGTTATCCCATTTTTCTGTAAAAACATAACTCAAAGAGGCCGCTGGATAGTTGTAACTCCTAGTTTTGCTCGGTAGCGTTGAAGCCCAATCATTTCTGAATGTTCCTTCGAAGAAAAGGAAGTTATCATAAGAAATGTTGGCAATACCAAAAAGAGAGTTGATCTGTTGTTCCATGCGTTCTTCAACAGGAAGAAATCCAGCCGCAGAACCTGTCTTATTTATATTTGCGAGATAGAATAAAAATGGGTCATTGAAGGGGCCATCGTTAAACCCTTGGATTCCACGGTAATTTGATTTCCATGAACTGGCGCCTGCCGAAATACTTCCACTGAATTTGGATCCATTTAAATTATCCTTATGTGCTGTAGCCAAAAAGTCAAGATTTCGGTCTGTGGTTTTATATAATTCATGCCCATATTTCCCCTGTAATCCTTCTTTATCGGTTGGGTAGGATTTTTTGTCAAATTCATCTGAGGAGAAATTGCCGGAAGCTCGACCCATTAAAGTTAGCCAGTCGGTCAGTTCTGCATTTAACTTGACGGTACCTAAGAGTTGGTCACGGTTCAGTTCCGTGTTGTTCATAAAAATATTCCAGTATAAATCTTTGCCATATCCGCCATAAGGGTAGCCCATATTGTAAACGGATCCATCCAATAAGTTCTTACTGCCGTCAGCATTGCGGTAAATGTCTTTTTCAAGATTTTTATAATCTCTGGACATACCATACGTTGAAAATTTACCCCAAGAGTTGTTGCTATTTCCTACATCGGGTGAATTGAGACGGTAATAATTGATATAACTCGCTGATACGTCTGCGGTAACTTTTTTAGATATTTTGACGTTGGTTCCTAAATTGAAAGTATTGTTGTTAAAGTTACTGTTAGGAATGATTGAGGTATTATTTTGACGAGTATACGATAATCGGACGCTTCCAAGATCGTTTGCGCCACTGAAGGCTACATTATGCGTTTGGGTATTCCCAGTTCGATAAAATGATTTTATATTATCAGGTTGCGGAGAATAGTTCCGTTTTGTTCCGTCCCACCATAGGATCTCTTGGCCTTTCATTTCCGCTCCCCAAGAGGCTCCCGTTCCATACCAGCTGAAATAGTCCCAAGTATTCTTCCCGCCAGGGACAGCGCCTTGACTGAGCCATTTTTGATCGGTAATATTGGTGCCGGACCAGGGGTCTGCACCAGGATACCTAACTTGGCCTTTGACATCGACGGGCAGTGTTGGAATGGCAGAATAGAGCGCAATTGCACCACCATAGCCATATTTATTTTGCATGTCTTGGTAGCGGTAGGGATCATTGGAACGAAACGAGTAATTATAGTCGATTCCAAGTCCTTCTTTAAGCTTACCTTTCTTTGTGGTAATCAAAACAACGCCGTTACCACCACGTGCTCCATATAATGCAGCGGCAGTAGGACCTTTGAGGACACTGACCTCTTCGATGTCATCTGCATTGATAAAGTTTAGTATTGATCCCCAATCCTGATAAGAACCATTTGCTTTGGTGATATCATTGCCTTTACTGGTAATTTGGTTGTTGTCTATGGGCATACCGTCGATAACATATAGCGGCTGGTTCGCGCCCGTAAGGGAGGCAGCACCCCTTATAACTACACGTTGAGATCCACCTTCAACACCATTTGACATGCTAATATTCATACCGGATACTTTTCCCATGAGTCCAGTAGCTACAGTCGGTGCGTTTGTCTGTGTTAAGTCTTTTCCACCAACTTTTTGAACGGAATATCCGAGCGATTTCGCTTCGCGTTTGATTCCCAGTGCTGTAACGACAACTTCGTCCAAGGTAGAGTCGTCGTTGGAGAGGATAATATCATAATTTGTGGAGTTTGTCACTTGGATTTCCTGGGGTTTATAGCCTACAATTGAGATCCGTAAGGTTTCACCTTGACTAGCTCGGATTGAGAAAGTGCCGTTATCGCTGGTTTGCGTTGCCCGGTTTGATCCCTTTACTGAAACAGAGACTCCAGCGATAGGTCCGTTTGCATCCCTTACCGTACCGGTGAGAGATTGCTGTGCGTATAGCGATGTAACACTAAAGACAGTGCACAGTGCTATTCCTGCAGCTTTTTTTTGAAATAGACTCATAGAATAGGTGTTATATGAAATTGATTTAGTTTATAATGTTATCGATCAAATGATCCGCAACCAGCGCAGCAGTTCCCATTTGCTGTGCATCTTTATGAAGTGAAGATATTTCAATGGCTGTCATCCTCGCTATTTTTGGTATACTGAATTCGTTAATGGCTACTTGTATTTGCGGTGCAATGATATCTCCCACTTCAGCACCTCGTCCACTGATTATTATTTTGTTCGGATTGAGAATATGAAGTAATGTTGAGATTCCTTTACCTAGCATATAACCAATCTTTCCGAGGTTGTTAATGGCAATTTGGTCGCCAAGTTTCGCAGCTTCAATTAAAGCATCAGATTTATTTTGACCTGCTTTTGCGAAGGTTGAGTAGATGGAATATTCCCCATTTTCGATGTCAGATTCTGTATTTTGTATCGCCGCATTTAACGAGGCTTCAACTTCCAAACAGCCTCGTTTGCCACAGGAACATAGGGTGTTTTTGTCTGAAAGTGGGATGTGGCTGAATTCGCCGGCAAAACCAGTTGCTCCTTTAAAAATTTCCCCATTTATGATGATCCCGAGACCGACACCCCAGTTGAGATTGATGACCAATGTATGTGCAATATCAACACCATGTCCAAATTCTTTTTCGGCCCACGCGATACACCGTGAATCGTTATCAATAACGGTGGTGATATTTAGTCTTTCTTCAATCTGTTTGTAAAGATGGTGGAGTGAAGAATTTTTGGGGTAGGAGTCATTTATTTTTTCTTCAGGATTCACGAACCCGGGCATGCTGATGCCTACACCGATGATATGTTTTACGTCGATTTGATTTGTTGCAATGAGCTGCTCTAAATGTTGGAGAATTAATTCTCCGGCATTCTGTTCTTTCAGGTTAATAGCGATATCTTTCTGTTGCGCGATGATATTGTGGGCTAGGTCGGATATAGTGAAGGAACTATAGTACTGGTCAATTGCAATACTTGCAATTAAATGCGGGAGCTTCTTATTTAAACCATATTGTGAAGCTCGTCTTCCTCCGGTGGATTCTCCAAGGCCGTTGTCAAGGATGAGCCCCTCTCTGACAAGTTCATTAATCGTTTTTGTAACAATTGGAGTGCTTTTAGAAAGTTGTTTGGAGATTTCCGCAATAGACTGCATCTCGTTATAATATAATAATCGTAATATTTCAGCTTTCATCGGTGTAATTGGCTTGTGAAAGAAATGGTTATAATTGTATGATAAAGATAAAGTATTTTTATCGTAAGTTCAAAATACTTTTTAAAATTGTTTAAAAAGTTGATAACGTAGAGATCGAAGTTATAAATCTAAATTTATCTACTAGAATTTTGAATTTATGATTTTAGGAATGTTTTTATTTTATTGAAAAAACGATTTTCCAAATATGGTGATTATTCCTATAACCTTACTTGCTTGTGAAGAATTCTTAGTTATCAATTTTCCCGATTACAATTATAGCCGTAGATGTAATCGGATATTTTAATTGAAATAGAGTAATTGAGCCTGTTCATAGGTAATATAAAATTGTAAAATCTTTTTAATCCATGCGTTTGAATTACAATTCCTTCATTTTAGAACGTTGCTTATTTCACAAGCCAATCACTTGTATAAAAGCCCGCATCAACAAGCGAACTTGGTCCATATTTCAACATATCCAACTTGAAAAACATATAGTCCGGGAAACCACTTGCACCCGCAAAGTATTGATTTGCAGTAGCGGCTCTCATACCTTTGATACCGGTGCCTGTAATAATGCCGATCGTATGAAAATTACTTCCTTGTTTTTTCCAGATAAAGTAACCGCCTAGATCATTACCTTCATATTTATGTATTCCCAACTTCACCGTTGAAGATGTTACGGAAATAGGGCAATCTGTCAAGAGGAGGTTCCAGGCACTGTTAGTCTCGCTGTTACCTATAAGGATAATATTTCTGTTGGCATATTGTGCGGTGTCAAATTCACTGTCAGGGATGATGTCAAATGAGCCATTACCGCGGTAATACCATGACTCCGCATCATATTTCGCTTTTTCAATTGCCCATTTATTTTCCTCAGGTGTACCTTTCGTACCATAAACGTATACCATATTGTGGTTGAAGGCTTCCTTGAACATTCCGTTTCTGTGCGGTCCCTTTTCGGCAGACGAAGGCTTTTGGATGATTTGCCATCCCTGTTTCGTTTTCTTTAAATAGATCATAGCGTCTTTTGCTGATCTTCGGTAGCTAACCTGTGACAACGTATCCAACATGATATTAATATTTTGACCTTCGGGAAAGGCTGCTAGATTTAAGGCCAGAGTTTTTACATTGTCTGTTTGACCTTGGATTATATTGTTTTCTAGGTCACGAGTGAGCTGGATGTGTGAATAGGACAGTGCTTCTTCCTGTTGATAAATTGTGGCCCAATAGTAAGAAGCCGATATGCCTGGATTTGCTGTTTTAAAATCAATCTTATTAACATCCTTATCGACTTTACGTTTATGCCATTTGAAATAATCAAACATGGGGTTCCAATCTACACTTTCATTACTATACCAGTGCGATCCTCCGGGATATTCGTAATAACTAAAATCAGGATGGAATTCACCAAGAACTTTGCGCATTTGCCGTGCATAGCTTATCGGTACTGTACGGTCGGCATCGCCGTGCAGGACATAAATTCCCATTGGCTTGTAGTTTGATGCGTAAGCGATGACGTCACTTTGGTTACTCGAACGGAGTAAGATATTCTCCATTTCATTGCGACCTTTTTCGGGAATTAATCCGTCTGCCGAGCCGTAGCCTTTAAGTGTTGGGTAGCCGGCGCAAGGAGCAATAGCAGCCCATTTATCTGGATAGGTGGCGCCCAAGAACCAAGTCCCATGTCCGCCCATAGAATGTCCGGTTAAATATACACGCTGCGTGTCTGGTTTTAATGTCTGTTTTGCTAATTCAAGTACTTCTAGTGCATCTAAGCGTCCCCAGTCCTCCCAGTTGAATCCACGAGGTCTACGGTTTGTTGGAGCTACCAATGTGCCCCAGTCTTTTGGATGATATGCTTGTGCCTGTCCCAATGCTTCCACACCCGCACCGTGTACGGAGAAGAATAAGGCATCACCTGATTTTTCGCCACCAGTCGCGGGATTCACCGCGAAATACTGTAGACTACCGTCTATCTCGCTGTTAAAAGTAATGCGGTACGGTGTGCTTGCAGATACGCTACGTAAGTTGATGTTTTTCTGATCAATCAACTTTCTTTTTCTGAATAAACCAAGTTTCACTATGGGTGAACCAATGTCTACTATTTTTGACGCATCTATCAGCACGCTAATTTTTCTAGCACTATGTGCAGGGATAGCAGGGAGAGGGGTTGTACTTGTCAATCCTTCTATAGTATTTTTGATCTCAAGGTCATTCATGTTCATGGAAGTATTATTGATCACAACAATACCAGCCAGTAATTTACTGTTATTTTTACCCAAAACGATATCAGGAAGTGTAGCATCGTTAATATCTAATATCGCTGACTGAGCAGGAAATGATAACTCTGCCTGTATCAATATACCACGTACATAAAATTCATTCAACCCTTTCTTTAGTTGTACAGGAATGTTTAGCCAGCCCATGCGATAGGGGTCACCAGAATGGAGTTCGCCGTTGATTAAAACAGCACTGTTGCCTTTGATATTAAGAATAGCAGCTTGCGCTTTTTTTGCGTTATAAGTCAGATACAAATATGTGGGGCCTACCCCACGTCGTGGGGTAGTGTTTTGTTGTATAGTGTTAGAATTAGCTATTTTTTCGATTCTTCCCGGACCTGCTGGGTTATTGGGGTTTCGTAGGTTCCCCCCCATACCTGGCGACGGCCTAAAAAAACCAGACGTGTCAGTCTGGATAGCAGTCCACTTTGCCTGATCAACCTGATTTCCGCCTATGCTTTTCCCTTCTTTTGGCACAACAAAGGTTCCGTTGTAATAGTTCCAAAGAAATTCGTCTGAATAGACCGCTTCTCTACCATAGGAGTGCGTCATTTGTAGATACAGTCCTTTTTCAAAACGATAGTTGTTTTGGGCAAATAAACCAAAATGTAAGAAAGCAAAAGGTATTATAATTAATTTACTAACTGCGCAGGAGAAGATTTTTTGTATCATCATTTTTGATTCTTCTAAAAGTTGTTAATTATTATCAAGTTTAATAACGAATATTGTTAGTCAGGCGAAGTGCTGAGCTTTTCGTCATCTTCCTTGTATGGTACATAGATAAGTAGCATTGTCATCATCTCCTGGTCGGATTGCATATTCGAGTAAGAATAGATATTTTGTGGTGGATTGAACGGATTGAATGGATTTTTTTCCGTATTATCGTACGTACATTCCATATGTATAGTAGAGCCGCGGGGTATCTTCATAAATTTTTTATATCGATACATCTCTTGCCATCTATAATCCCATTTTGGAATATTTACGAGAGGAATAGTATCTCCCAGATTATTGGTGTAGTATGCCTTGAACGATTTCCCGATATAATGCATGTGTGGCCATATATAAAGCAAAGAAAGATCTTCAGCGGGATTTTTAAATTTCAATGTATAATTCCTTACTTGATTAGCTGGGATCATAAAAAAGGTAGGAGTAATATCTCTTTCTCCTAAACCACCGGAGCCGAAGCTTACAACTGTAACTTTTCTTTTTATCGGTTTTTTTGTGAAAAATAAATGTATACCATTAACGGACTGCTCATCAATAGGGGTGGGAGAAAAATGGATAGATAGCAATATGATACCACGTTTAGGCATTGTCCATCCTATTCCTTCGGGATAAGATTCAGGTGACGAACCTGGGATCCATCCACCATAGTATGCCATATCACGCTTGAAAATTCTGTATGGATCTGTATAAATAGTATTGCCGTCGGTATGATTGGCAAATTTTGGTTGTTGATAGATATTTATTGCTGGATCTGAAATAACCTGTACTGAATAGTTAGCATGGTGAATTAGGCGTTTATTGTTGCTAAAGAATTCTACTCCTTCTATAGCTTGTTCTTGATCCAGTTCAAAAGGTATCTTGAATTCTACGAAACGTTCTTTGTTATTTCCTTTGATGGTAAATGTATCTAAAGCTGTCAGTGTCAAATCTGGAGTTCGCCCATATCCGGTGATGTTATACAGTTCACTTATTTCAGTAGTTGACTTTTTGCCTTTTTTTACTCCGTTATCGATCCAATTGACGACTGTTTCGATTTCTTTTTTAGTCAGTGACCTATCGTTAGAAAAATGGACATAATTGTTATCTGCGGTCCAAGGAGGCATGTACCCTGAAGTGATTACTTTTTTTATGAAATTGCTTCGTTTAGAAATGTCGTTGTAGGTCAAAAGTGGAAATGGAGCTGCTTCCCCGGGTCGATGACAGGGCGCACATTTTGATATGATAATAGGTTCGACATCTCGGTAATAGGATTGAGCATAAGAATTTGTATCTACAAAGCCCACCACTATAAATATTGTTTTTAATACACTTGATATAACTTTATAAATAGCTGATTTGTTCATGGCAATATTAATTGAGCGAGTCAATATCAGTTAATGATACACCCGATAGGTTCAGTCTTTTTTATAGTAATCGCTTGTTTTTTCAGGTATTGTCGTAAAGCATCCGCTAAATAGTGTGCTGTTGTCACGGTCCTTTTTTTTCCCAAATCAACTGCCCAATTATCAATAGCTCCAAAATAAATTACTTTTCCTTTTTCGACGAAGGTAACAGTTGGAGTGATTTTAACATGAAGAAAATTGGTTAGATTTAAGTTATTATTTTGGAATAATGGTATGTTAAGTTTGTATTTCGTTGCAAAAGCCTGAATTTCCGAAGACTCATAAAATTCTCCAGGAAAAATACCAATAAATGATATTTTATCACCATACTGTTTCGCTAGGGCATTTATTTCTTTTGTATAGTTTTGACACAATGGGCATTCAGGAGATAAAAAGATATAGACTGTAGCCAATTCAGAAGGCACAAATGAAGTGTCTGAATTTTTATTGATGTCTGTCAGCCTAAATATTTCTTTATTTACGGTCTGTAAGAATGCTTTCGAAGGAAAAAATAACATGAATAGAAGAGCCATCATGAGTCCTTTTCCGGATAATCTTTGGATATTTATTATAGGCATAACATTTTCCAGCTTATTAAAATAAAGAACTTACCTGATTCAATATAGGATCAGGTAAGTTGCATTGTGTTTTATTATTCACTTTTGTCCCACCAGACACGTCCCAATATGCTTGTTGGTTCTCCGAAATCAGGATCTTTTCTCATTTCTTCGATTGCATCGAAACGATTTTGATAATTGTAGTCGCCTGCTAATGGATAGTTTATTACGAATCGCCGTGGCATTTTTATTGCTTGACCTTCAACGAACCAAGGCTCAAAAGCAATTGCCGTATTATTATTTGGCATATTTGTTCTTTTTACTATTGCCCACGCTTCATTATAATTTTTGAAGAAATTTAAATAAGCTTGCAATACAATTTGTTCTAATCCTTTGCTTGCTTTGAATTTAATGTCTGGCTGTTGTTTAAACGTTGCTATTTCAGTATCTGTCAAAGGAGAGTAGTCGTAAATAAGTGCTTTTTTTGCTGCTTTATCATAAAACTTTAAAGACGCTTCAATACCCTTATAATACCATTCTTCAGCACTTTCGCTCGTTGTTCCTCGTTGGGCTAGTTCAGCGCGCATAAAGCATACATCAGCATACGTTATCAATGGCATTGTGCCTAATCCTGTGCCACCGTTATTTTCGGGCTGGAATAATCTATCCTGTATTCTAGAAACTGTATCTAGTGTAATCGTACTTTGCCCATTTTTTATCTGAATTGGCGTAAAGAATCTTGATTTTTTTGGATCGTTTGGAGACGAAGGGCTAGAGTACTGACCATAATAACGCCTTGTATCAAAAATGGATGAGGACGGTATTTTGCCTTGTGCTTTAGCTAAGGCGAAATTATCTTCACTCCACATATTTTTCACAAAGAAGAAGCGTAAGCGCGGATCTTGATTATTCCACATATAGTCAATCACATCATGATCTCCTACAAAAGCCCTTCCGTTACCTGTAATATTCCAATTGCCACCACCAGTAAACTGAGCTCCTGGATAAAATACCCATTCTTCATCTGCACTATTAATTACATTGCTGTTATTGGCAAGTACTTCTTTAACAATCGTTGCCATGCGTTGTGGGTCGCGTTTTGACAAACGTAAGGCAATTTTTAAGCGGAGCGAATTAGCTGCTTTAATCCATCGAGACACATCGCCCTTGAAATAAAGATCACTGTTGCCATAACTAAATTGTTCAACGGGTTGTTCTTTTTTTAGCACTTCTACTGCTGCCTTTAGTTCCTGATCAAAGATTGCATATAATTCGCTTTGTGTTTCGTATTTAGGGGTTAAGGTGCCGCCGTATCGCGCTCCAAATGCCTCGGTATAAGCTAAACTGCCGTTTACGTCAGAGACATACCATGCGTTATACACTTTTAGTATTGTTGGAATGGTGCGCATATAGACATATCTGGCCTTTTCGTCTTCACTCATTTTATCGACCGTTTTTTGGATATCGACAAGGACATTTCCCACACCAATATAAAATCTTCCGTACCGATTGTTTGTATTGGCAGCATTTTCTGAGACCGTTATGCCATTTCCCGTTCGTGACAGAAAAGTACGAGACCATCTTGAAATGAAATTGTAATTATCATAAAACGCTTCGAAATCATTATTGTGCGCAGATGTGATGGCTTGCGCAAATAGTGGGGGTAAAGAGATATTGATAACCGCATCAGGATCCGTGTTATATTCTGCGAAATCTTTTTTGCTACACGCACTTAGTGTAGTGATAAATATAGATAGAATAGTAATTCTATTTAAGTGTTTTGATAATATTTTCATGATCAAACTTTTTAACTTAAAAATTGGTGTTTAACGTGACAGAGAAGCTTCTTATTAGTGGAGTTCCTCCACCTAAAAATGCAGATGCAGATCCAGTCGTACGATAATCTTCTGGATTGATATTGTCTGGTAAACTATTGTAAAGATATCCTAAATTTCTGCCAGAAAGTGTCATGCGCAGATTGTTAAGCTTGAATCTTGACGCTGTTGTACGAGGCAAATCGTAGCTTACTGAGACGTCTCTTACCATTACCCATGAGGATTCGAATGCAGATTTTTCGCGGATACCAGCACCCCAACCGTAGGTATTATTATAGTATGCATAGGTGAGCATAGGATTTTTTAATCCCTGATCTACTGCCTCTTGATAGCTCATGCCCCCAACATCTTTACCGCCTAACATAGTTCCTTGGGCAAAAACGCCATCGGGAATAAGTCCCCAGGCTTCGTTTCCATTTGCATCCTTAAATTGTATTCCTCCAGCTTCTCCTTTTCGACCGTATAATGTACTTGCTATTTGTCCGGTTTGAGAACCATAATTGTATGTTGGAGAATATACGTATCCGCCAAATTTGGAATCGAGCATTACACTTAATGATAGGGCTTTGTAGTTCACGGTATTAATAATGCTTCCGAGGAATTTGGGTTGTGTGGATCCAATTTTAATTTCTTTATTTAATCCTTGCGCATAGTTTTGCGACCGTATGTATGATGCTCCAGTTGTTGTAGGTGACATAACATATTTACCATTACTTGGATGATCTATTGGATTTCCTGAGCCATCTCTGGCCTGAAAACGAGCTAGACCATAAGAGGCAACCATAACGCCATATTCTCCCCCCACTTCCGCGATAGCCCTAATTCCGTCATCTCCTTCTAGTGATGCGATTGGTACACCTGGTGCCAAAGCGATAATTTTACTTCTATTACGTGTATAATTAAAAGCTACATCCCAAGAGAAATTTTCTTTTTTAATCGGAGTACCATATATCTTAGCTTCGATTCCTTGGTTTCGGATATGACCACTGTTGATAAGCGCATTGCGTACGCCTGATTCTTGTGAAACAGGAAGGTTGATGATCTGATTTTTGGTGTTTTTTTGGTAATATGTAAAATCAATTCCCAAACGATTATTTAAAAATCTTAGATCAGTACCTGTTTCCCAGGTGGAGCTTTTTTCTGGGACAAGATGCCTGTTTCCTAAATTATCTGAGTCGAAATAATAACGCGTTATTTCGCCGTTTTCTGCGCTGATGTAATTACTGGTAGGAAGATAGAATCCAGTCATAGCTCTGTATGCATCAGTTCCTTTTCCTACAATATTGTAAGAAAATCTTAATTTGGAGAAACTGAATATAGTGGAAGGTAACTTCAACGCTTCATGGAATGTCCAGGCTAAATCCATGCCCGGGTAAAAATAGGAGTATGTGCCAGTCTGGTCAGGATATAGAAGAGATGAGTCCCAGTCATTACGTCCGTAGAGATTTAATGTGAGCCACTTTTTGTAGGTGACAGCACCTTGAAATAACAAAGAAAAACTTTGACTAATATATGGTTTGCTTTCAGAATAGCCAATAGCATTAGTCGAATTGGAAAGACGGAATATGTCCGGAATTCGCATGCCGTTGGTCCAAGCTTCTAAACCCTTACGTTCGGAGCGATTTACTTCAGCACCTCCTAATGCAGTGACTTCAAAGTCATTGAAAGTTTTTCTATAGTTAATATTACTATGATATCTTGTTTGGAGTACTCGATATTGGTTTGTACGATAGCCACCTCCGTTAAAATTAGATTCTTGTCCCCTGTTTCTCTGTTCGTTATTAGCATTGAATAGATTTACGCTGAAGATATTTTCCATTTGTAACCAATCCGTGAAGTTAATCTTTGCATTGATATTACCACGGAAGTTTTCTTCTTTTTGAAGTTGTTTTTGTTCGTACAACGTGAAAAATACACCTTGTGAACCGGTAGGATCTTGATCACTAACGCCACCATTGATAGGGTTAAGATATTGATCTTTCCAATACATTAGGTCATACTCTCTAGGCATTCCCCATGTGAGACCATACATTAAATTGTTTCCTCCGGAAGAACGATTTGGGTTGAAACTGTTGCTCCCAACATATGTTGCGCCAGCATCTATGACGACAGCTTTTCTAATGCGATGTGTAGCTCTTAATGCAAAGCTATTTCTATCAAATTTATTTTGTGGAACCACTCCTTTTGCATACGAATTTGAATAGGAAATACGAAATGTAGTTTGTTCGTTTCCTCCTGAAAGGGCAATATTAGAGTTTCTATATTGGCCTGTCTGATACAGATCAAGGATGTTGTTGTTTGGCTGAAATTTTATTTCGTGTCCGGCAGGATCTTTCAGCGTGCGTCCGTCAAAGGCAGGCCCAAAACTATAGCCAAAATAAGTCGTGGGAATCTGTTCTAAACCATCATTTCCTTTAGGATAAACGTAGTTCGGTAATATTCCGGTACCATATTTGTCTTGAAAGTCTACTGTCGCATAAGGATCATCGAATCCTTGTGTGTGTGTAAAAGAAACTCCCAGTCCACGTTGAGAATAACCTTTTTTGGTCGTAATTAATATCACCCCATTACTCGCTCTACTGCCATAAAGAGCGGTAACAGAACCTCCATTTAAAACAGAGATAGATTCGATATCATCCAAGTTGAAATTTTTAAGAATATTACCGAAATCTTGTTCTCCACCACGATTTGGTATAACGACATCATCATCCATAATTATCCCGTCTACGACAATTAAAGGTGTATTGCCAAAAGGATCGAGCGAGCTTGCCCCTCGAATAAGAAAACGCGGAGTTGATTGAGGACCACCAGTTCCAACATTAACTTGCATACCGGGAACCATTCCTTGTAAAGCAGCAATTGGGTTGATAGCGTTTGTTTTCGCAATATCTTCTCCACTGATTTGTGTCATTGCGTATCCCAGTTGTCGACGTTCTCTGGATTCACCTAAGCCAGTCACAACGACTTCATCTAATGCGGATGCATTTTCTGATAATGTGACACTAATTTTTGTATTGGTACCAACCGCAACTTCTTGTGGAGTGTAACCAACTCGTGTTATACGAATCGTTTCGCCTTGTGCTGCCTGGATATTGAAGGATCCATTTACCGTGGTTTGTGTGGCCCTGGTAGTGCCTTTTACCACAACCGTTACCCCAGCAATTGGTCCATTGGCATCCTTTACCGTTCCGGTAATAGTCTGCTGCGCATAGAGAGCCGATGCACTAAAAAGAGTACATATCGCCAATCCTGCAGATCTTTTGTAAAATAGACTCATGTTGATAATATTTAGTATTAATAATGATTAGTTTTTATTTACAACTTCTAAAGTTGTTTAAGTTTGTTATATGGTTTCTCATTCTTTACCGCTATTTACTAACGGTTGATATGTAGGGCTATTAAATAACATATATCTAATTTTAAGGCTCTTATTTTCTACATTCAGCCCAAGGTTAGAGTTGTATGATTTACTGTATAGCCTGATCCAAATTCATTCAGGATTTTATCAAAATATTGACTGTCAGAATGATTTGATAAATGTCAAAGCTCTTTTCCGCAGTTTAAGATTATTTAAATAATTCCATTTTGCATTTTTAGACAACTTAAAAATAGAATTGACTTCATTTAAGTAACCTGATGGGTTGAATAGCATGCATGTCTCTCGGTGTATTAAGAAATTTTGTTGTGCTTACTTTGAAATTGGATTAAATAGCTTCACGTACTTCTGAGTTCGTGTCTTTTTTTGTGTAATAAATTCATTTTCTATTATTTAAGGTTAATAAAAATTGTTTAGTACTAGGTGGTACCCTTACTTGGGATTTAAACTAGTTTTTCTGTTAATCTAAGGTACTTGCGTTAATAATTTTTTCTGGCCAGACGGTTATTTCTGACTGTTTCGTTTAAACAACAAAATATGGTTAGTATAAAAGTTGTTGGATAAAATTAGTTATTTACCGTTAAGTTCCAAATACTTTTTAAAAATATTTAAAAAGTATTTGATTCTTAACCCTCAAATCCATGCAATCGTTTGTTATTGTAACAATCTTACCGCTTGTTCTTCCTGTTTATGCCATTATATTATGGATTAGGCATAAAAATGAACGACAAATACCTTATATTTACCTCTTAATTATAGTATCTGATTATGAAACAACGCTATTACTCCTTGGATGTCTTTCGTGGAGCTACTGTGGCACTGATGATTATGGTAAATAATCCGGGGACATGGGCTCATATGTTTGCACCGCTAAAACATGCAGCCTGGCATGGATGTTCACCTACAGACTTGGTTTTTCCTTTTTTTCTTTTCGCAGTTGGTAATGCCATGTCTTTTGTTATACCTCGATTACAGGAGGCCGGCCCTGCAGTATTTTGGCAAAAAGTAGTTAAACGGACGATCTTGATTTTTGCCATTGGGCTTTTCATCAATTGGTGGCCTTTTGTGAAATGGGATGGTGCGGAACTGGTTTTTAAACAATGGGTGGACGGAACTGATCCGAGCAGGGGAATTCGGATTTTCGGTGTGCTTCAACGCATCGCTGTCGCTTACTGCTTTGCTTCGATTCTAGCCTACTATTTTAAAGAGAAAACCATTATCTGGATCTCAACAGGTATTCTCTTGTTATATTGGGCGATCTGTGCAATAGCTGGAGGAGCAGATCCTTATAGCTTAGAAGGCTGGTTCGGTACAAAGTATGATATTGCCATTTTGGGTCTACCGCATGTTTACAAAGGTGAGGGGGTACCGTTTGACCCTGAAGGCCTGATGAGTACCTTGCCAACCATCGTTCAGGTGGTTTTCGGGTATTTAGTTGGTGTATTTATTAAAAAACAGGGCCAGGTCGATTGGTTATGGACGAAGGTGCCTTCGTCTAATGAGCCGCATTTTAAATTATTGGCAGGGATGTTTGTGACGGGATTTATTTTGGTCGTATTGGCTTGGATATGGGCCTTGGGTTTCCCGATTAATAAAAAGATCTGGACAAGTTCCTATGTGCTTTATACAACCGGTTTGGCGACAATGACCCTAGGTGGTATGATCTGGTTTATCGAAGTGCAGGGTGTTAAAAATAAATTGACGCAGTTTTTTGATGTTTTTGGTAAAAATCCTTTATTCATCTTTGTATTGAGCGGTATTCTACCACGCTTTTTGGGATTGTTCCGTATCCCTGATGGATTAAAAGAGGATGGTACACAAAAATATCTCGATGCTTTTGCCTGGTTCTATAAATACGTTTGTGCGAAAATACCAGGAATACCGGAGGTCGGTTCTTTTGTTTACTCCTTATGTTTCCTGACTTTAATGTGGGTAATCTGCTATTGGTTGGATAAGAAAAAGATCTACGTAAAGGTATAAGCCCGTCTGGATCTCCGATTGTTAAATTATTTTGCCACTCAAAGATTTTTGCTATCTTTGCAGCCAATTAATAAAATTTTTAACGCTTTAATATTATTCAGGAAATGTATTTAAGTAAAGAGTACAAAGCTGATATCTTCGCAGAATTTGCTGGATCAGCTACAAACACAGGATCTACTGAAGGTCAAGTTGCTTTATTCACTAAGAGAATTGCTCACTTAACTGAGCACTTGAAAAAAAACAGAAAAGATTTCGGTACACAACGTGCCCTACAAATGTTGGTAGGTAAACGTCGTTCATTATTAGCTTATCTTTACAAAAAAGATATCAACCGTTACCGTGCGATCATTAAAGGTCTAGGTTTACGTGATATCATCAAATAAGCTTTTATACAAAGGTGTTAAGAAAGCCATCCAATTTTTGGATGGCTTTTTTATTGTGCTTTTCCGGAGCCAGCATGTTGTATGGTTTTACGCCAAAAAAGGTATAGGCTGTTCGGGTTGTCTTCGGCAATTGTTCGGGATTGCTTTGGTTCTGCTTTGGGACAGAGGCGGGATAGCGTCACCTCTTGTTCGGCTGTTGTTTGGCTGCGGTTCGGCATATTGGCGAGCAACAGCCGAAGCGTAGCCGAAGGCGGGTCGAAGATGCCCCGACCCTGTCCCTACGTTGTCTCGAACCGTTTCCGGAGCATCTCCGAAGATTGTAGGGACTTGAGGGGACTTGAAGGGGTTCGAAGGGACTTTAAAGCACTTCGAGCTAGTTATTGGGTTATAGATGGAGGCATCTGTTCCTGTCTTCCGGTTGTTTGATGATTTAGCCTGCCGTTAATTGCATTAATATTAATATTTTAATTTACCTTTGTGCTGAAATCTAATGTATTTAAAATATTGGCATGCTGCCAACAAGATGAAAAGCATGTCGCAAACAAGATTAAATGAATTACAACGAAATTAAAACAACCATCGATATGGGTAATGGCACCCAGATCGAATTGTCTACAGGTAAATTGGCCAAACAGGCTGAT